>JBBDKG010000001.1:0-9399 GCA_040879435.1 Minisyncoccota bacterium
ACCATTGTCCGCAATGAACGGCAGGCAGCGCTGGTAGTTCTCTGCGTTCCATCTGAGGTGGAGCTGGTCGCCCTCCCGCACGTCGAGCGTCCCGGTCGCCCATTCGGTTACCGTACCACCGTACCGTGTCACCTTAGCCTCGAGTACCACTTCGTTCGTGGTATTCGGGATCTCTTCGGTTGCACCCGGTCCGGTCCGTTTGTCGTAGAATCGGAAGAGCAGTTTGTCGAGAATCGATTCGCCGGTGAGGGAAGTGAAGTATCCGCGTGAGGAGACATCACCTGCGATTGCGTTCGCGTAAGAGATCGCATTTCCGCTACCACACACTGCGTTATAAAGCACCCCATCCTTGGTGACTCCAGGTACGTCAATTATCATTTCATACACATACACGGGCGCATCAGCATCAGCTGCGCACGGCGCAGGGACGTCGATGTATACGTACACTGCCTTGATACGGTCAGTGTTCAACGTACGATCTTCAGCGGCGGTGCGTCCCAGATCGGAACTGAGTTCAGAGAACTCCGTATATTGCTCCCGCGGAACCTCGTCTCCGGTGAGGAGTGCGGTCACGCGGCCAACGCCATTTTTGATGCTATCAATGAGTCGCTCGAAAAGCGTTGGCGGGGGAGTGAGTTCGGTCCGGCCGACCTCCACACCTTGTTCGGTGAGTGCAACTACGTCACCGGTGTATCCCGTGTTTGCTAGCTGACTGATATAGAAGTCGACGGTGGTGAGACGCGGGATAGCGAAGCTGTGCACGGTTCCGTCGGTCAGCGTGATTGTGTACTCGTAGTATTCGTTGTCCGGTATAGTCGTATCAGGGTCGATGTATTTGTAGCTCACTGACAGAACGTCATCAAGGGTATAAGTATAGAGTTCCGCTCCGTACCAGGCGTTCAGAATCTCGCTGTTGTTAAGGTCGGTCTGTGTTTCTTCTGCCACCACAACACCGTTCTGAATTTGCTGGATTCGGTACTCATAGAGGACTCCTTCGGTCACAGACGGATTCTCTGTCGATGGGGCATACATGCCGTCCGAGTACGCGACTTTTCCGTTCTCATTGAGCGTGATCTCCCCGTCAGTTTTTGCACTCTCCGGCACATCACGGAACAGGTCTTTGTAACTCAGTCCCTCAATATCGAAGTACGTATCCCCTTGCTCGTCTACTTGTGCAACCACGTGAACCGTTTCGTCTGGTTCATAGGACAACGACGAAGTTGCAACAGGCACCATGACCAGATCGTCACTGAATGCAGGACCGTCCGAACCACCTCCCGGGCCGCCACCTCCAGGAGTGCCACCTCCACCTGGGGAAGTCGGTCCTGTTGGCGTCGTCCTGTTGTCAGTAAGTGTTCCTGTGTCTGGAAGCGTAGCAAACTGCTCGATCATATCAGCTTGATCTCCGAGACCGAACGCAGTAAGTGCGAACTCCGCAATGAATGCGCCAGCTACTGCAAGAGCGGAGATAAACCCTGATCTCGGTTTTTCCGGTTGTGCAGGACGACCTGGTCCTACGGTGCCAAGATTTGTTGGTGGCATACCAGGAACAGGATCTATCTGCACTGCGGGTGCAGAGCCCGGGTTACCACCAGCCACGACCACTGGTTGCTCAACGCTACCTGCCGTCGTACCAGCTCCTCCTGTAGATCCGGTCGCTGGCTCTTCCGCGGGCGCGACGCTTGCGGTCGACGGTTCGCTTGCTGTTTCTGCACTTGCAACGGCCGTCTCGACATCCGCTACTGTAGTCCCGGCGGGGGCTCCTGCTGCATAGACAACGCCATATTCATAGCCGAGTGTCTTGGTGGAGTTAACGAGACCATTACCGAAGAGTGCACCAACAACGGTTCTCTCTTCGTAATGAAGGTGGGGTGGTGTTGTCATCCCCCAGCCATTCTTAGTGAACTCATCGACTGCCATATTGTATGCAGCATCAGCATCTACTCCAGTATCAGCCTGAATTGCGGCTGCTCTTTTTCCAAAATCAGTTCCGGCTCCCGTTACCTTTCCGATGGTCTGGCCAGCCTTGACCGTGGATCCAACTTCAAGCCCTGGGGCGAAGCCGATATGGGCGTAGCGGCTGATTATGCCGGTATTGCTGTCTTTTATTTCAATATACTGACCGTAACCACTCGAATTAGTTCTTACTTTCACCACAGTACCATCAGAGACTGAAAGAACAGTACGATCTGTTTTGAGATTTGCAGGATAAATGTCGCTACCAGCGTGGAATCCCTGGTACGGTCCATTTTTACCAATTCGTGTCCGCGGCCCTACTCCAGGAGAGTTTCCGTAGAGCATTCCTCCAGTGACCGGATTGACACGACTTGCAGCTGGTGCGTCTGCGCCTGCTCCTGTGGCTGCAGCGCGAGCTGGTGCTTCGGTTTGTGTACCTGCAGCAGGTTCTGTAGTTTGTTGAGCAGGGGATCGCGGAGCGCCTCTACCAAGAAGCTGGTCGAACGCCTCGGCGGCGCGATTCACCGGGCCGGTAAGTGCAGTAAGGGTACGGTCGAAGATCGATTCAGGTTCCACAGCGGTAACCGCTGGTTCTGCCGGCTCTATAGCCGGTACCGTGATTGGTTCGTCAGGTTGTGCAAGAGGCGGCAACTCACTCTCGGGGAACATAACGTTGCTGTTCCCGTACACGTGGTAGTTCTTTGTTGTCGGATTGTATGCAATGTGTTCAGTGTTGCCTAGATCGCGATACCAGTATGGCTCGACCTCCCGCTGCGGTGTTTTCGGGTCATCTACCGCTTCAGGATTGTAGAAGTGGTCTGACCAGTCATCGATAAGTGGGGCATCTACACGGGTGTTATCCGAAAGCGTACCTCCTTCGTATTCGCGAGCGACCCGATCATATGCATCCTTCGTAGCTGGTGTCTCTGCGTAGTTTCTGCCTGCAGACCCGTCTCCCACCGATGAATAGTCCCATGTTCTTCCGTTGTTTCGGTCTACTTCCTTATCAATTGTAATATCACGTGCTTTTGCTCGCGTTTCAACAACACCGAACACTCCGGCAACTTCCTGTTTCGCGACGTCAGACATTTTCGAAGGATCGCCGCCTGAGGCAGTGATCTCGCCGCGTGTTTCTGGACTCAACTCACCGGCCGCCGCCTTACCAAGTGCGCTGCGCTCGGCCGTACTCAAGGCTGGCCCAACGCCAAGCGCACGAGCCTCAACGGTCGAGATAGGATCCGCCACCGATCGATATGCCCCGGTCATGGTTTGGTCGGTTCTGACAGATAGAAAGACCGGTGTTTGTTCCGTGGTGCGGGTGTTGTAGTTAAATGAGGTACGGTAGTTAATCGGCTCAGGTGCAGTAGTGAGGGTCCGTGCCGTGCCATCGGAAAGGTTGCCGGCTGTGCGTGTGGTCAGATTCGGTGCGGTCGCAAGATCGTCGGCTGAACGAACCACAGCGGTTCGCGCAATATCATCTGCAATGTTGACTGCCATGCGCGGGGTCGCACTCAGTAGTTCGGCGGTAGCAAGTACAGCACTTATGGCACGCCGTCCGGGCGTAACCGTCACTGCAGCATTTGCGGACGCCTGAACTCCGGTACGTGCAGCAGGAGCGTTGCCGGTTGATGCAGGTCGACCAATAGTGACTGCATCATCTGCTGGACGTGCCGCAGTGGTTTGAGGTGCTGTCTCCACTACGTCGTCAGCGGTCCTTGCAGCAGCGGCACGTGCGTTTGCCAGATCGCGCGCAACTTGAACGGTATCGGTCCGTGGGGCAGCACGGCCAATTGTTACGTTCGGAACTGACTTCTCACTCATAACCGTTACTCTCCCAGACACTGGATTAAATGTGAAAGAGCGTTCAACGCGCCCGACACTGCCATCAAGTCGACCGGAACCACGCGCTGCAATCGAAAGATTTTCTGGCGCAACTGCGACTGCAGTGTTCGGGAGGCTCCCAACAGTAGCCGGTGTCTGTGCAGTTGATACAGTGCCTGCCCGTCCAACACCAGTGCCCGAAATCGAGATATTCTCAGGAGCAATGTTCGCCGCAGTTTGTGCTCGGGTACCGAGGGTCACGGTAGTGTCCGGGAGTGTAGCGCCACCGAAGCGGGCATTCGGTATTGCATTTGTGCCAAAACGCGCAGACGCTGTACCCGGTAGCGCACTCACTGCTGATTTTTCGATCGCGCTGCGCGCAAGTCCACGAGTAACCGCTCCGAGTGCGGCAGTGCCAACTGCAGCTGTAACGGCGGCGACAGCAAGAGTAACTACACCAGACTTTATAGACTGATTACGTGCAGCAATGGCCTGTTCGTAGACGGTCGGTTGAGGTTGGTTTCGTGCAGTCCTCTCGGCATGATTTTCCAAGTCGTCCAGTTGCCCAACAAGCGCATTCCTTTGCGCTTGTTGCTCTGGAGTACGTGAATAGTCTCCTATGTCGCGCGTACCGCCCATAACTTCAGCAGCGCGGTCAGCGTCCATCGCAGCTAGGTCGGCTTGGATCGAGTCCGTTACGTCAGGGCCCGGCCCACCAAATTCGCCAAGGTCGCCGTCGACGCTGCCGTCGTTGGTGCCGCTTTGGGCGGCCGGCGACGCATTTCCTGCCGCAGGACCGTCGGAACCGAATGCTCCTGTGATAGCAGGAGCTGTTTCTTGGGCGATGTTGTTGTAGTCAAAGGCGTCCATGGCGTACCCTATTGCGTCAGCAACAGGCGCTATCACTGACAGAGTTGTCCCGTATACATCCGCTATGCCGATTGCCACCTCAGGAGGTATTCCGAACCACCCGATCATTTGATCAACTGCCTGGTCTTTCATGCTTTTGGTCGTGAGGGCCGACTCATTATTGTCGTATGCGATTGCTGTTGGCGTGACATCGACCACTACTCCTCGAACTTCAGCACGGGCAGCGTCTTCATGGCGCGATAGTTCTTCAGCGGCATTTTCAAAGCTTTGACGAGCAGTCTGTACAGTACTGTTGTATGAATCGATAGTCGTGCTCAGTTCTTGTGCCTTTTGCCCAACTGTTGCGGCGTCACCTTTAGCTTCTGCCGCGGCCATCTGGTCAGCAATGCTATTGACTGCATTCGCCTTGTCCTGCTGAACGCTTGCTACCGCACGGTTCTCAGTCGTCGGATCTATTCTTGATTCGATCGTCGCATTCACTGCATCGAGCTGCGCTTGTGTTGCAGTGACAGCCGCACGATCAGCTTGCGTGACATTACCCCACTCAAGTGAGTTTGTGTAAGTAATTGCGGCTTCCTGGGCTTCCTTTTGGCTCTCAAGTGCGTTCTGCTGAACGGTTAGATCAGCAACCTCCCGCGCCCGTGAATACTCTGCAACCTGATCGACAAACGATTGTGGTGGCTGGTATGCATCATCTTCAGTAGGGTTCGTAACAACGCTTGAAAGGGGCGCCTGCGGCTGGTCGAACGCCGGACCAAAGTAACCAAGAAAGGCTCCGAGCGACGGCATCTCAAAGGTTGTGTGTTCTTGCTCCTGTTGCGTTGTGTCAGTCGGACTGCTGATCGTGGAATCCGTTGGTGTATCTGAAATTGACCCGCGCCCCGTCCCGATGCCGAGATTTCCAACATCGCTCGCGCTAAGTGCGTTTGTGTAGTCGTTATCAAACGAGTGTGCGGGTTCATTCGAGGTGATGGTGTTGAATGTACCTTCAGAAGAGATCATGCCCGCAACCTCGTCTGATGATACATATCCCTGGATGTCTCCGTTGCTGCCAACGACCGTTCCACCACCGGTCATCGGATCGATCGAAAGCGTATTACCAAGTGGGTCGCTGTACGTTGCAGCCGTGTCGTCATCAGCAAAGCCCCAGCTGACCGGTGCTGCGGTTCCGTAGGTGGGGGTGTGTGAAAAGGTGTCGGCAATGTCTATTGCCGGTTGCGAGACGAACCCTGGCTGTGAGAGGGTATTGATGTTGGCCGGGTCGCCTTGTGGCGCAGTTTCGTCATCACCGAAGCCAAGTGCGTTTGAAAGTGCACTCACGGTCGAGTCCAGTGCACTTTTTGCTGTATCAAGTGCTGATTGTTGTGCTTCAGAATTACCGGAGCTGTTGCCAATGCCAATGGCGTCCATTAGGCCACCGACCGCTGATCTGACGCCGCTCCACATTGACTCCTCAGCTGGTTGCGACTGACCGGTACCTCCACTCCCTTCACCAGCGCCCCGACCCCAGCCCCAGTTGCCTCCTGACCCCTCTCCTGAAGGAGCCGACGTACCACCACTCGGTCCACCACGAGACCCGTCGTCAGGCGCACTCTGTCCACTTTGCCCGACGCTAGGAGCAGTGTTCCCTTCACACCCGCCACACCCATCACCAACGCCATTTTGAGCGCCTGGGGCACCGGAATTCTGTCCTTTGCCCCCAGCCTCACCGGGGTTGCTCGCGCTGCTAGATGACCACCCGTACGCAAATGGCGCCGAAGAGGAGGTGAGTGCGAGGATGCAAAGGAGGGTAATGGTGCGGGTGAGAACTGTATGGGATTTCATAGATAGCGCGGGCCGAATATAATAAAAGCGGGGAATAACCAAAGTATATCGTGTCTTTTCACAAACTATTCACTTGTTTTCCCCACCGCTATTCCCACTCTTCTCGTGCTGCGCTGAGGAGTGTTTGTCCTTCCTTGGACGCAAGGAATAGGGGTACAAATTGCTCGGCAAGTAGTCCGCCTGCTTCACTGTCGCTGGGGTAGTGGACACCGGCTATCTCACGGTTCCTTGCAATACGTGCAGCATCTGATTCGTATGCATCGCGGTGTACCTGGTCAAGGTGTGAAAGGATAAATGCGTTCACGTACGCTTCGCTTGCATGGCCGCTCGGATACGCAGGATGGCCGGGAACCTCGACGGAAGTGGTGAGTGTGGAGTCGAAGAAGGAAGGCCGCACCCGATCATAGTCACGTTTCAGTGTCATGACGATGCGAAGAATATGTTCGCGTGCCGCAAGCAGGAGTTCTGTCGTATGCGGTTTATCGTTGTTTCCATACACGAAATCGCCCCACCGAAGGTTCGAGACGTAGACCTCCGCTTCAATGTCCGTCTGCACAGCTTCACGTTCGACGCGCGCATATTCATGCAGGGGCGCAAGTTCTGCGACGGTCTCAGCAGGGGTGGGTGGAGGTGGAAGCGTGATCCCTGCAAGATACTCTTCTGTCTCAATACGGGTTGGTGTGGCGAGATTCTCCACAAGATAGGGAAGAAGTGTCTCGTCCCACTCCTGTGTGTTTGAGAAGCGTCGGGGGTCGTCGTTTATTGGCGGTTGCGCCCACGTGACAAAGGCAGATCCGCCAATAATGAGAGCACCAGTGAGAGATAGGCCAATAAGCCACCGTTTCATATAAAAAAGCATAGCACACAAAAAAGCGCCTCGAAACGGCGCTTTTTTGGTACGGGTCGTGAGGACTACTGCACTTCAGGGTCGTTCGCTTCAGCGGACGCCTCCAGATACGTCTCCACCTGGGCCTGCAAGGACGCCTCCTCGTCAGCAAAGTCAACGTCAACGACGTCGACATCAGCTACGAAGGCTGACGTGCTGTTGTTGAGGTAGAAGTCAGACTCAGGGAATTCGAATTCACCGTCGCCATCATCCGCGTGCATGACAGCAACGATCGTCTCTTCCTTTGCGACAATGCTGTCGAGCTGTACTGAAATGTTGCTGTGCGTACCGGCTTCAAGAAGGTCGGTGTTACCAATCAGCGTCGTCTTGCCCTGGCTGTCGACTTTGTATATCGCTACAAAGCCCTGCTGTGTGAAGGTGGCGCTGGCGATGGTTGCGAAGTTGCCGGTCTCGTTCTCCGCGAGTACGACATTGTTCTCAGGACCGGCACCACTGTTGTTACCTCCTGCGGAGGTGTTTGTGTCGGTGTCGTCCATCTCGTCGGCCGTTTCATCTCCGTTCATCACTTCATCCATATTCACATCGTCGCTTTGCATGAAGAAGTAGATGCCGGCTAGCACTACTACGGCTATTGCTCCTATAATAACTATATTTTTCATCGTGTATCTTTCGTTATTTCGTTTAATCGTAGGTCTCTGCGTACATTGTACCCTGTCTGGGCGTACTACACATAACGGCCGAGAGCAGGAATGCTTTCATTATGAAGAAAGGGGATGAAGCGTTCATGAAGGGTAGACACTGACCTGGGTCATTTCGGTAGCCGTATGTCACCGATGTCCCACATTCCGTCACTGAATTCGGCTACGTTATGGCCTCCTTCAGGAAAGCCGGTCTCGTCAAAGAAGGTGATGTATATCTTTGTTGCTATAGATCCTCCACCGATCTCGTGACGACCTTTTCGCAGGTATTCAAATTGCGCAATACCGTCTTCGAGTGGAAACGCCACTTCCCAGAGGTAGACACCGTCGTCGTCATTTCCTTTTCGCACTTCTGTATAGTTCTCAACGCCGGTCACCTTCGTTATTTCACTGAACAATGTTTCAAATATCCTTTTGATTCCCTCAGGCGAGGGGATCACTTCACCACTTTTAGTGAGGGACACCTCAACAGCATCGACCGACAGCGCGTATGCCCCGACAGCGCCGCCGGCAATGCGAAGGAAATCCCGTCGGCTCATTCGGTTGTCTTTGTTGGGGCCTTCCATTCCCATGTGGTAAGTGTATCAGATTGGATATAAAGAAAAGAGCCACACATTGTGGCTCTCGAGTTCGGGGCGGTGTTACCTGATGTAGACGCGGTCCGCGTACAATCCAAGACAACGGAACAGCTCGTTGAGCAACTCACTTCTGATGTATCCGTAGTGGATATAGTCGCTCACCATAGTGTCGACGTAACCCTTGCTGTAACCAGTGACCAGCAAGGCGAGAACGTCCGTTGCGAACTCAGATACGTGCAAGGGGTGTGCATCTTTCTGCATCCTTGCATGCGAAAGTTCGTGAGCTGTCATATGCAAGAGACGGTAGCGAGGTATGTTGAGAAGACCTGCCTTTGAATCCTGAAAGAAAATGTCGCACTCAAGTACTTGTCCGTGGGTAATGCTAAGCTGCGATTGCAAAGCAGCAGGTGAGTTTATTTTCGCAGAGTAGCCAACCCGCCGAACAAACTTACCAGGAAGCCGGTATGTTTGGGCGAGTAGCTGGACTGCTCTGGTCACGTCACCTTTGTCCAAGGCGCTGTTGATGCTTTCTTCATTCTTTTGAAAGGAACGCCGGATGTGGGAGTAGGAAACACAAAGCTTCCGGACAATCGCCTCGACCCCCGACTTTTGGATCGAATCACGATCATTAATAGCCGAAAAGATGAGCACGACAGCCTCCTCAGATCATTGCTTTATAACATGAAAGCACATTATGTCTATCATGTCAAGTTGTGCGCCGAGATGGAGACGGTTCGAACCGCATTTTTGATAACTGCATAAGTTCAGAAACATTTGAGACTCTCTAACCAAGAGTCAAATGAGA
>JBBDKG010000002.1:0-9303 GCA_040879435.1 Minisyncoccota bacterium
AATTCTCATTTCCTTAATTGCTTAAGGAGTCTCAAATGTATGTGAGATTATGCAATGATAGTGACTATTTACCGCAACAGGTTCAGCGCTAAAAGAATATCTTCGGGTGTTGTGACGGGGGTTGCGCCGAGCTTGAGAAATTGGTGTGTACCGAACGATTGTTCGGAAAAGATATCACCGGGGACGACAAGCACATCGCGGTTATAGTCACTGGCGAGCCGTGCCGATATAAGCGAGCCCGAACGTTCTGCAGCCTCGATAACAAGTGTTGCGTGTGACATGCCGGTCACGATCCTATTGCGTTTCGTGAAGGACCATTTCTGTGCCTTGAAATCCGGTGCGTACTCAGAGAGGAGGCCACCGCCGGAGACGAGGATCTGGTTGGCCAGATCAAGGTGCGAGCGCGGGTAGATGACGCTATCGTTAAGGCCACCTCCCGGCACGGCGAGCGTATAGAGGCCGGCGTTAAGTGCCGCCTGGTGGGCAAGTGAATCGATGCCAAGCGCCAGGCCGGAGATAATCCCGACAGGATACCCTTTCAGTCCGCTAACCAGATGCTCGACCACCTGTTTGCCGTACGGAGTGTGGTTGCGACTGCCAACGACCGCGAGTAGCTTCATATCAGGCGGTGGGAGTGCACCGCGAACGGTGAGTGACGCGGGTGGGTCGGGGATCTCATTGAGGAGCGGAGGAAATTCGTTCGGTCCGATTGTGCGGAGAGGGAACGTCATATATGTGCATCCTATCATGCCTGCACGCAGGTCATTGGCGAATATCGACGGGTGCGTTATTGTATACTTTCACATATGCTCGATATCAAATTCATTCGAGAGAATCTCGAGATCGTAAAGCAGGCTGCGCAGAAGAAGCGTATCGACGTTGATCTTGACCGTTTGATGGCGGTCGATGACACACGGCGCGAGATCATGGCCCGCATGGAAGAGCGGAAGGCTGAGCAGAACCGTGTCTCAAAGGAGATTGCAGCTGCAGGAGATGATGCAAAACGTCAGCAGCTCATCACTGAGATGCAGGGTCTCAAGGCGGAGATCGGGAAGGACGAAGACTCACTCGGTCCGGTCATGGAGGAGTGGCAGGCACTGATGCTTCAGGTCCCGAACATCCCGGACATGTCCGTACCGGACGGGGAGAGCGACGAAGACAACCAGGAGATGAAGTCATGGGGCGACCGGACCAAGTTCGATTTTGCGCCAAAGGATCATGTTGAGATCATGACGGCTCTTGGTATGGCGGATTTCGAACGCGGAGTGAAAGTGCACGGGTTCCGCGGATACTACCTCACCGGCGCCGGGGCGCGCCTTTCGTGGGCGATCTGGAACTACGCACAGGAGTTCTTCCTTGCGAAGGGATTTGATCCGATGATCGTGCCGGCGATCGTACGGAAGAGCAACCTGTATGGCACCGGTCACCTGCCGAACGAGGCAGAGGACGTATACAAGACGCAGGATGAGGACTACCTCATCGGTACGAGTGAGGTCTCGGTAATGGGATACTACGGCGATGAGGTACTCGACAAAACACAGCTACCGATCAAGAAGCTTGCATTCTCACCGTGCTTCCGGCGCGAAGCGGGAAGTCACGGCAAGGATACGAAAGGACTCATCCGTGTGCACGAATTCTTCAAGATCGAACAGGTCATTCTTTGTGAGGCGTCGCACGAGGAGAGTGTGAAGTGGCATGAGTGGATAAACCGCAACACCGAGGAGTTCATTGAATCACTCGGTATCCCGTATCGTACCGTCCTGAACTGCGGTGGTGACATTGGGCAGGGGCAGGTGAAGAAGTATGATATCGAGCTCTGGGTGCCGATGGAGGAGAAGTATCGCGAGATCAGCTCAGCATCATACTTCCATGATTTTCAGACACGCCGCTTCAACACACGGTATCGTGACGACGAAGGTAAGTTGCGGTACGCTCATTCCCTGAACTGTACAGCGATCCCCACACCCCGCATTCTCGTTTCCTTGATCGAGAACTTTCAGCAGGCGGACGGCAGTGTTCGTGTTCCGGCGCCGCTTCAAAAATATCTCGGAAGTGACGTTATTTCCGCTCCATAGCGGCATGCTACCATTACGGCAATGTTCAATCGTCGTCGTAAAGGACGCCGCAGACGCGGTACATCACCACACGGTGTTCTCATACGCCAAATTCTGATCGGTCTCACAGTGCTCCTGTTGCTGGGAGGTGTCGGGACCGGTATCTGGTACGGGACACGAACACCAGCACTCACCATCACCACCATCGAGGTTGTGGGCGGTGATACCGTCCCGCACGGTGCGGTCCGGAGTGTGGTGGCAGGGCAGCTTGAGGGTGCATACTTCAAGCTGGTGCCGCACCGTTTTGCGTGGCTCTATCCCGACGCGTCGATCCAGTCGGAGGTCGAGCGTATCCCGCGGGTGAAGGATGCGTCGGTCGAGCGTACGTCTGGCACTGAAGTTGTGGTCGACTTCACTGAGTATCAGCCGTATGCGCTATGGTGTGAGCCGTTACGCGATGAACGCTGTCTCTTTCTCGACGAAGCCGGGTACGCCTTCGAAGTCGCACCGGAACTCATGGGGAATTCGTTCGTTCGGTACATAGATAGTGAACAAACACCAGAGCTTGGCACTTTTGCATATGAACAGGAGACAGGCGTGTATTTCAAGAGTGTGGTCGCATTGCTTGAAGCGCAGCATGACCTCACCGTGACGCAGGTGGAGCAGTCGGCTCCGGATGAGCTCACTTTTCACTTGGTTGGTGGCAGTATGATTAAAACGTCGCTTCGTGTGTCCCCTGAGGAAACGATCCGGAATCTTGATACCGTCCTTGCGTCTGACGAGTTCGCGCACTTTGAGTCGGGGAATTTTGCATACATCGATCTGCGGTATGGCGACCGTGTCTTTGTGAAAGAGGAGTTTGGAACTGAGACGGCGACGTCGACCGCAACGAGTACTGAAGTGGAGGAATGAAAAATGCCGCCCGGTGTGCGGGCGGCATTTTGCTGCAGTCATCGGCTCGCGTCGAGATTCCGCTCGATCTCGGCGATCCTTTCCTGCTCCTCCGCTTCTTGATAGTTGGTCACCTGCAGGTAGCCGAAGAAGGCAAAAAGGAGGATGATGAACGCAATGGTAATGAACTCCATGGCGTCACGCTGGCGCTTGCGCTCGTTGTGGTCCATGACGGACACTCCTCTGTTAACTATTTATGTCATACCACATCTCGGCCAGAAACGATAGCGTATTGGCTATGAAGTTCTGGTGTGTGTGTTGGGGTGCTAATCCCTGCACTCGAGAACACTGAGGGAAGTCCAGATGAGCGTACCGCCGATGGCCGCGATCATTGCCGGGGCGATGACGAAGCCCTGTCCGTGTTGATGCGTCACGGCGTAGATTGTCACTCCCAGGATCAAGAGAAGCCCGAAGGCGAGCATCTTGTGGCTGAGACGAACGTGGGATGGGGAACTACTCCACTCTGCATAGATCTGTCCCGTACGTTCTGCTACGTTTTTCATTGCAAGCTCCCTTGCGTTTGGTGCGTCTATGAGTAAAGTATGGCAACCATGAACTTTTGGCAAGCACTCCCGAAACCAGTTATTGTGCTCGCACCGCTTGCGGATGTTACCGACGCGGCTTTTCGGCGTGTGATCGCAAAGTACTCCGCGCATACACGCGCGGACGGTACCATCGGTGGTCCAGATGTGTTCTGGACGGAGTTCGTGTCGGCAGATGGCCTTATGCGTGCTACCGAGGAAGGAAAGCAGAAACTGATGGCCGACCTTACCTATTCTGAAGAAGAACGTCCGATCGTTGCACAACTCTTCTCTTCGAACCCCGAATACATGGAGGCTGCAGCGCGGTTGTGTGTTGAGCTCGGGTTTGACGGCATTGATATCAATATGGGCTGCCCTGACCGCTCGATCGAAAAGCAGGGATGCGGATCAGCGATGATCAAGAACCCTGAGAACGCCCGCGCGGTCATTCGGGCTGCAAAGAAAGGTGCTGGTGAGTTGCCGGTATCGGTAAAGACACGGCTCGGATACAACAGCGACCAGCTTGAGGAGTGGCTACCTGAACTGCTCGCTGAGGATCCTGCGGTCGTTACGGTCCACTCCCGGACGCGAAAGGAGATGTCCAAAGTGCCTGCGCGGTGGGAGCGGGTTGCGCGCGCTGTGCAGATCCGTGACGAACAGGGAAGCGATGCGCTCATCTTCGGGAACGGTGATGTGCGGGATGTGGCTCACGCACATGAGCTGGTGCAGGAGACCGGGGCGGATGGTGTGATGCTTGGGCGAGCGATCTTCGGCAACCCGTGGTTATTTCATCCCGAGAAGGATCTTTCGAACGTGTCACTTGAGGAACGCTTTTCGGTCATGCTCGAGCACACTCGCCTCTTTGTGGAGCTTTTGCCACACAAGAACTTTGCTGTCATGAAAAAGCACTATAAGGCGTACGTGAACGGATTTGATGGTGCAAAGGAACTCCGAACAGAACTTATGGAAGCGAATACAGTGGATGAAATTGAGGCTATCACAGGCCGTTTTCTTGCAGGTGGGTAGTGAGGCCGTCTTGCGCGCTTTTGCTGGTGGGCGTAGGCTTGATATAGATACACGCAGGAGGAAGTCATGAGGAACTGGGTGCGGTGCGTTGCGTGTGTGTTGTGTTCGTTTGTATTGAGTGTTGGCACCGTTCGTGCCGGTACGCTCGGGTTCGATCTTGCATGCGAAGAAGAGGCAGAGCTTCACAACGTTATGCTGAACTTCGTACCGATCGAGGACGCTGTTCCGGTAGTGCAATGTTCGCTACTTCCGGACGCCTTTCCGCTCGATTCGTACACCGCGGTGGACATGGTCCTTGCGGACTGCGTTGTTCATTTTTGCGAGGTGACGATCGTTCGCGCAGAATACAAAGGACAATTCTTCTTTGTAGCGCTCGATTGGCTCAGTGAGCTCGACCCCGATGCTTTCGAGCATTTTGCGGAGCTGTATGATCCGATCCTTCCCTTCGGCTACCCGCCGATGGTAAAGGTCTTGGATGAGGATCAACAGCTTCTCGCCAAGCTGCTGGAGTAGCAGGTAAGAAGGGCCCGGTGCGCATGCGCCGGGCCTGTTTTGTTCATAACCACGCGACGTCGTTCTCGTGAGACGGTATACTTAGCGAATGACTGAAGTACTGCATGCAAATATTTTCTTCGTGATCGCATCCATCGGGGTCGTTTTGTTCATAATACTTTTATGTGTCGCGTTCTATCATGTTATAAAGGTGATACGTTCGGTCCGGCGCATCGTTGAGCGCGTGGAGGCGGGCAGTGAGATGGTCGCTGATGATCTGCGTGACTTACGCGAGAATCTCAGTCCCACCCGGTTGTTCTCGATGTTCCTCAAGATGACCGGCATGGGGCCGGTGCGGAGACGAAAGCGACGCAACGTATCAGAAGAGGATGAAGAATAACGTAATCAATCATTATGGCAAAAAAACAAGCGAGCAAGAAGACCGCGAACAAATCGAAGCAAAATGAATTTTCAAATACCGAGCTTGCCGGTATCGGGATTGGTATCACTGCCGCAGCAGCGGCTGCAGCGGGGGCATTCTTCCTGTACGGTAGCAAGAACGCGAAAAAGAATCGTGCAAAGGTGAAAAGCTGGACACTGAAGGCAAAGGCCGAAGCGCTTGAGGCGCTTGAGCGTGCTGAGAATATGACACGCGAGGAGTATGAGCAGATGATCGACCGTATCGGGTCTGCATACGCTGTGGTCAAAGAGGCTTCCAAGGCCGACATCGCAGACTTCAAGAAGGAGATGAAGTCGTACTGGAAGAACATCGCGACAGAAGCCGGAGGTACCGTGAAGCGTGCAACGAAGTCTTCAGCCAAGAAGATGGCAAAAAAGACCGTTGCAAACGCAAAGAAGGCGGCAAAGAAACAGAAATAGCCACTGTTCGAAAAGAAAAGCCGCACGGCGCTGTCGTGCGGTTTTCCTTTTAATCCCACACTCACTTTCTGCTATACTTTGGTAACGCATGAAAGTACATCTTATAACCACACTCCTTTCGGTCATCGTTTTCTTTACAGCGATGTCGTTCAGTTCGACGATAACGTATACCCGTTTCGTCGAGGCTGGCACATTGCTCGCTACGGCAGTGGCGAGTGATGAGCCCACCTCTGATATCCGTATCTCTGAAGGGTTTGAGAAGGTAACAGCAGAGAGTGTGTTCGTTGTTGACGCACGGACAGGTCACGTCTTGTATGAACGGCTTCCGGACGAGGTTCGACCGATCGCGTCCATAAGTAAGCTTTTTACCGCCGCAGTGGTCATGTCAGTCGCTGATATGGAGGACACACTCACGATAGCGCAGGGCGACATTGCCACAGAAGGCGCTGCTGGGAACCTGCGGGCAGGAGAGGTATACACCTTTCGAGAGCTTTTGTTCCCCTTCCTCCTCACTTCGTCGAATGACGCAGGAACGGCGTTCGTACGCTCGCTTGGCCCAACAGCCTTTGCCGATGGCCTCACCGACCTATTCTCACGTGCCGGACTCACAGATACGATGCTCGTTGAGCCGACGGGTCTGAGCGCCCAGAATCGCTCAACGGCGCGGGAGTTGGCAGAACTCATACTTCACCTGGAAGAGCACTTTTCATACATTCTTTCTGTGACCACACTGCCGTCATACCAGGGGAAGCTCAAAGGGTGGCAGAGCAACATCCCCGGCCGCAACTTCTCTTCGTTCCAGGGCGGGAAACACGGATACATACCGGAAGCAGGCCAGACATACATAGGGCTCTTTGAGCGGGACGGGGAATCGTTCGTGGTCGTACTCCTCGATAGCGACAGTCTAAACGGTGACCTTGCCGCTATTAGCGACATGTTGGAGTGAGCTTGGTATAATGCGGACTATGACGCACGAATCAGCGGTAGCACTGTATCGAAAGTACCGTCCGAACACATTCAAAGAGGTTCGCGATCAGGATCATATTGTGACGGTGCTTGAAGGCGCCATTGCCAAGAAGCAGATCCCGCACGCACTTCTCTTTGCAGGCTCACGGGGAACGGGAAAGACCACACTCGCGCGAATCTTTGCACGTGAGATCGGTACGAGTGAGATCGACCTCTACGAGATTGATGCTGCATCGAACCGCGGTATTGATGATATCCGTGAACTCAAAGAAGCGGTTCATACCCTGCCGTATGAGTCCGAGCGCAAGGTATATATCATCGACGAGGTCCATATGCTCACCAAGGAAGCGTTCAATGCGCTTCTGAAGACCCTTGAGGAGCCGCCGGCGCACGTTGTGTTCATCCTCGCCACCACTGAAGAGGAGAAGCTTCTGGACACAATACGTTCGAGGTGTCAGGTGTTCCGGTTCCGAGCACCATCGCGTGCGGTACTCGCGAAGACCGTCACTGATGTCGCCAAGAAGGAAGGCTTCAAGCTGAAAGCGGAGGCGGCTGACCTCATTGCTATCGCTGCCGACGGTTCGTTCCGTGATGCCTTGGGTATCGCACAGAAGGTGATGCTCGCATCAGGTGACGAGATCGGTGGTGCGGACGAGGTTGCGACCATTATCGGTGCTCCAAAGAATGAACTACTACGAACACTCGTCGGTGCGCTCGCATCGCAGGATATGGAAGCAGCGATCGGTGCGGTGAAGGCTGCGCGAGGGGAGCATGTTGATATGAAGCTGTTCCTGCGGCTCTTGCTTGAGCGCATTCGTGCGGTCATGCTCGTACGCAACGTTCCCGCAAGTGCAGATGAGTATCTGGCTGCGTTCAGCGACGCTGATGCGGCACAGGTGAAGGAACTTGCGGCATCAGATAAAACCGCGCTCAATTCACACACGCTGTTGCGTCTTCTTGAGTCAGCGGAGCAGCTCAACTACTCGTCCATCCCTGAGCTTCCGCTTGAACTTGCTATTATGGAGTTATGTCAGAAAGAGAAGTAGTAAAGGAGAATGCTGTGTATCGCCATTACGGTGGCGGCAGATACACCGTTCTTTTTGTGGCGAGTGATTCAACCAACATGCGTGATGGAAATGAGGTGGTGGTCTACCTCTCACTTTCATACGGAAAGATATACTGTCGTGATCTTGTGGAGTTCACTGAAAACGTCGAATGGCCGGACGGTAGCACGCGACCTCGGTTCATTTTGGAAACTGAGCCTGCAGAATGAAACATATCTATTTCATCAGACACGGAGAGACGCTCAAGAACCGCGGGCGACGGCACCAAGGTCCGGACGAACCGCTCACCGAACGCGGTCGCGAACAGGTGCGTGAAGTGAGTACATTGTTGCAGGAGCTTGATATCGACACCCTCATCTCGAGCAACTACGTGAGGGCGAAGGAGACCGCCGATATGATCAGTGCGGAGCTGGATCTGCCGTACACTATTGAGCCGTCGGTACGTGAGTTCGGCCGGCCGCTCACCCTCTACGGCAAACACCACTACTCCTTCCACTCGCTGCGGTACGTGTTCGACCTCTATCGCCATCGCATGAATGTGATGTGGGACAAAGAAGGTGCAGAGAATCTGGCACTCATCCGTGAGCGTATCAGCGAGGCACGACGCATGTTGGAGGAAACTGAGGGTGAACGTATCGCGGTGGTGTCCCATCGTATCTTCATGGCCATGTTCACCGAGACCGTTTGCTACGACAGGCCGCTCTCTCTTCTGAAGTTCCTCTATAGCCTTGCGGGTAGCCAGAAGATCCCGAACACCGGTATGCTGCACTTCACCTACGAGTCTCCGTCCACATGGACACTCGCTGAGACGATCATGCCGCAGTATAATGGGTGATCAAGAGCTAGCAGTTAACGACCGAACAGTATATGCATCAGGGAAATTGGACATGTAGTGGGTGTGGCGGAACGATCACTGAACTTCCGTTCGAGCCGCGGAGCGCTCAGGGCCTCACCTGCCGTGAGTGTCATCAGAAGAAGCGTGACGCAGGTGGTAGTGGTGGTTCAGCACAAGGCGGTGACCGAAAGATGTTCGCCGGCGAGTGGGTGTGCTCCGGCTGCAACTCACCGATCACACAGCTGCCATTCGAGCCGCGCGACACAACGAACCTGAAGTGTATCGACTGCTTCAAGAAGAGCAGGGGGTAGGGGCTGAAAAGTTCCTGCGGGTGTGGTACTGTATGAGCGCGCGAAAGCGCGTTTTCTACTATTGCCCGATCGTCTAATGGTAGGACGTTGGTTTCTGGCACCAAAAATTGGGGTTCGAATCCCTGTCGGGCAGCCGTCATGTGAGACCTATCGAGACTCCTAAAATCGCTATATTTTTCAAAGCATTTTAGGAACGAGTCATGG
>JBBDKG010000003.1:0-53289 GCA_040879435.1 Minisyncoccota bacterium
ATGGAGTATTATAGGTCATTATCTGTTGGAGTCTCATAAGTGGTGAGTTCGTACAGGATTTTGACACCACCCCAATTTCCATTTATAATACACCTAACTTATCCCGTTGCGACACGAGACTACGGGAACACGGGATGGGAGGTACGTTTATGAGCTAAATACGTTTTTGTGATGGATAAGGACAAACGTACGGATGAGGACGAATTTGAAGTGACCGACTCTGAACCGGCTGATGAGACTGAAATTGAAGATATTGAAGAGTTGGGCGCACAGAAGATAAAGAAACTGCAGGCAAAACTCAAGGAGTGCGAGGCTGAGAAGATGAAGCATCTTGAGGACCTGCAGCGCACGAAGGCGGATTATCTCAATAGCCGCAAGCGTCTTGAGGATCAACTTCGACGTGACGCCGAGCGTGTTACCGAATCACATCTTCTTTCACTCCTGCCGCTTGCAGACAGCTTCGAGATGGCCATGCAGGATCCTGCGTGGAAGGACTGCGATGAGAAGTGGCGGAAGGGTGTGGAAGGCATTCACGGACAGCTGAACGCTATTTTGAAGGCTCATGGCGTCACCCGTATTGACGCAGCAGGTGTTGCGTTCAACCCACACGAACACGAAGCGGTCTCGAACGAACCCGTTACGACAGACAAAGATATCGACACGGTGGTACGCGTACTGCAGACAGGATACAGACGAAACGATGCGGTACTGCGTCCTGCGCGTGTGGTTGTTGGGATTACAGAATAATTGGAATTACTCTTAACTATACATATACCTATGGCAAAAATACTTGGAATCGACCTTGGAACTACGAACTCGGCCATCGCCGTCATCGACGCCGGCGAGCCGACCATTATTGAAAACGCGGAGGGGAATCGCACAACACCGTCAGTGGTCGCTATCTCAAAGACGAAGGAACGACTGGTGGGGCAAATAGCGAAGCGCCAAGCGGTGACGAACCCGACCAACACCATCTACGGCATCAAGCGCTTCATGGGACACAATTTCGACGAATCCGCTGTCCAGAAGGACAAGGAGATCGTCCCGTACGAGGTGAAGAAGAGCGATTCTGGCGGCGTGCTGGTGACGATGGGGGAGAAGGACTACCGTCCCGAGGAGGTCTCAGCGATGATCCTTTCGAAGCTGAAGGCGGATGCTGAAGCGAAGCTTGGTGAGAAGATCACCGAGGCGGTCATTACCGTACCGGCATACTTCAACGACTCTCAGCGGAAAGCGACGCAAGATGCTGGCAAGATCGCCGGCCTTGACGTGAAGCGCATCATCAATGAGCCGACAGCAGCTGCGCTCGCATATGGATTTAACAAGAAGAAAGAAGAGAAGCTTGTAGTGTTCGACTTCGGTGGCGGTACCTTTGACGTGACCGTGCTCGAGGTGGGAGACGATGTCGTTGAAGTGAAGTCAACGGACGGTGATGCACACATGGGGGGCCGTGATATCGACCAGGAGATCGTCCGGTACCTCATTGCAGAGTTCAAGAAGAGTGACGGAGTGGACCTTGGGAAGGACAAGCTTGCGCTTCAGCGCCTCGATGAGGCTGCCGAGAAGGCGAAGCAGGAGCTTTCCTCATCGTCCGAGACCGACATCAACATTCCGTTCATCTCGCAGGGCAGCGACGGTCCGCTCCACATGGACATCAAACTGACGCGCGCGAAGCTCGAGGAGCTTGCCGCCGACTTTATCAATAAATCCATTGAGATCACTAAGCGTGCTCTTGAAGCCTCCCCATTCAAGAAAGAAGAGATCGACGAGATCATTCTGGTGGGCGGACAGACCCGTATGCCAGCGGTCCAGAACGCCGTGAAGGAACTCTTTGGCAAGGAACCGAACAAGTCCATTAACCCAGACGAGGTGGTCGCGCTCGGAGCGGCCATTCAGGCAGGTATCTTCCAGGGTGACGTGCAGGACATCACGCTCGTTGACGTGATCCCACTCTCACTCTCCATCGAGACCATGGGAGGTGTGGCAACGAAGCTCATTGAGAAGAACTCACATATTCCGACCCGCAAGGAACAGGTGTTCTCGACCGCAGCAGACAACCAGACCTCGACCGAGATCCATATCACGCAGGGTGAGCGCCCGATGGCAGCAGACAATAAATCGCTTGGACGGTTCGTACTAGATGGTATCCCGCCGGCACCACGTGGTATGCCTCAGATCGAAGTTGTATTCGATGTGGACAGCAACGGAGTCTTGAATGTCACCGCACGAGACAAGTCCACCGGCAAAGAACAGTCCATCAAGATCGAGGCGAACTCCGGCCTCACAGAGGACGACATCGAGCGCATGAAGAAGGAAGCTGAAGAGCATGCAGGTGAGGATGAACAGAAGAAGAAGGTCATCGAGGCACGCAAACTTGCCGACCAGCTGATATACACTGCCGAGAAGTCTCTCACTGATCACGGAGATAAGGTGGAAGAAGCTACCAAGACCGCGATCAACGAAAAGATCACGGCGCTCAAAAGCGTGAAAGACGGCACTGATCTTGCAGCCATCGAAACAAAGACGAAGGAACTTTCGGATGAACTGCAGAAGATCGGTGAAGTGATGCAGAAGGCATCTGCAGAGAAGCAGGGTGAGACGCAACAGAACGACGAAAATGTGCGTGATGCTGAGGTCTCAGAGGACGAGAAAAAGGACGACGAAGGGCAGAAATAGACAGTTACCCTAGGAGTGGTATTCTGTACACACTATGGCTCAAAAAGACTACTACAACATCCTTGGAGTGGAGAAAGGCGCCTCAAAGGACGAGATAAAGAAAGCCTTCCGCAAGCTTGCGGCGCAACATCACCCTGACAAGAAGACAGGCGACGAATCCAAGTTCAAAGAAGTGAGCGAGGCCTATGCTGTTCTTGGCGACGAGAAGAAGCGAGCTGAGTACGACGCGTACGGTCATGCCTTTTCCGGAGCTGGCGGTGGCGGCGGAGGATTCAACTGGGCGCAAGGTGGTTTCGGTGGACAGGGATTCGAGTTCGACATTAGTGACATCTTCGAGAACTTCGGTGATGTGTTTGGCGGCGGACGGGAGCGACAGGCGCGCGGTCGTGATATCTCGATCGATGTGGAGCTTTCGTTCAAGGAATCCATCTTTGGAACGACCCGTTCGATACTCCTCACCAAGAACAATACCTGCAACGAATGCGAAGGGACTGGCGCGAAGCGGGGAACTGAGACCGTGACGTGCAGTACCTGCAACGGAAACGGAAAGGTGCGTGAGACGCGACAAAGCATCCTCGGTAGCTTCACGACCGTTCGTGAATGCGCGACGTGTAGTGGGCGTGGGACCGTGCCAAAGGAACGATGTGGCCACTGTGCAGGCACCGGCGTACACCGGAGCGAGAGCGAGATCGAAATGAAGATACCGGCCGGTATCCAGAATGGCGAGATGATCCGTATGACCGGGCAGGGGGAAGCGGCACCGAACAGCACACCAGGGGATCTGTATGTGAAAGTGCATGTGAAGGCGGACGACTTCGTCAAGCGCGACGGAAACACCCTTATCCGCACACTACCAGTGAAGCTCACTGACGCCCTTCTTGGAAGTACCTATGCGGTAGAGACGCTCGACGGGACCGTCAACATCAAGATACCGGCAGGAGTGAAGCACGGGGAACTGCTGCGCATCAAAGAGAAGGGGGTACCGTATGGAAACAAGCGCCGAGGCGATTTTATGGTCAAGCTCAACGTGGAGATCCCAAATAAGTTATCCAGAAGTGCACGGAAACTCATTGAAGAACTGAGGGAAGAGGGCATATAGGAGACCTATTTACAACTGCTTTCTTGTATGGCAAGGTAGCATCAGTTCAACCGCAACAAGGAGCGTTGCAATGCACCTCAAAGCTGATTCACCATTCGTGCGATTCGTATTCCCGATGCTGGGCCCGCCCCAGTCGACCAACATGTGCCGCCTGTTCTGGCATGTGCTGCTGTCACCGGTGAAGAATGTACTCGGTCTGGTCCTGATGGCGTTGGCAGCAACGTTTTCCGCCATCTTTGCTATCGTTGATCCTCTCTTCTTCGGTTATCTGAGGACCTTCAAACGATGGCCCTCTCCTGAAAGAAAGGGGTGGATTCCGAGAATCCTAGGATTCGACACCAAACGTGTCGGGAAACTTCCTTTCCTGTGGAAGGGTGTGCCGCCCTACGCCTACTGGCTGACGGCCGGCATACTCTGGGCCATCTGGACGCTCGCCGACCAAGCCCCGATCGCAGCAGCGAGACTCAGCAATCATGCAGACTCGTTGTGGTTATGGGGATCTGCGGGTGCGCTTGCGTTCGTTCTGCTGCTGTGGTGGGTCCAGGAATCGACCACGACCGCAGCCACCGTGATCCGTGGACGGCTTGCTGACCTCAAGGATCAGACCTGTACCATCGTCACGATCAACTGATGGCAATGGTCGCACTTAGAAAGCCCGGAGCAATCCGGGCTTTTGTTATCCACTCTTTTAAATGTGAATGTTCGCGCGGGGCATATAATAAAAGGGACAGTACAACTGTCCCTTTTATTATGGATACCGACGCAGCACTTTCACTCCTCAAGGAATCTGCCTTCGTGCTTGCGGTCTTCGGGGTGTTACTCGTCTACGCGTTCGCACGCGGACGGCAGGCGATCACGAACCTCATTCTTGGTCTGTACCTTGCGCTCCTCATCACGCTGAAATTCCCGTACTTCGATGTTATTCTCAGTAACGTTGCCGACGCACACTCGCAGTCAATGGTAATGATTGCGATATTCCTGATCTTTGCCACACTTGCAACAATCCTATTCTCACGACTACTGCCACGTGAGTACGACGAAGGAACATTCGAAGCGGCAGGGAAGAAGTTCGTGTTCGCACTTGCTGCGACCATACTTGTCATGGCATACAGCTACCACGCGCTGCCGGTGACCGAGTTCGTTGATCCCGGTTCACCAATCCAGTCGATCTTTGCCCCTGAACAAGGATTCTTCCTGTGGCTTTTGGTGCCCCTTGTATTGCTATTCATTCTGTAACGAGCAACCGTTCTCACGATATACGTATGACACACTTTGGTGAACATGTAACAATTGACGGCTACGCCGGGAACGAGAAGTTTTTGAACGATAAAACGTACGTTCTTGCATGTTTGAACGAATTACCTGAACGACTTGGTATGTCCAAGCTTTCCCAGCCCGAGATCTACTTCGCGGAAGGGAACGACGCAAAAGATCCTGGCGGATGGAGCGGTTTTGTGGTCATTGCGGAAAGCCACATTAGTGTCCACACCTTTCCCGCACGTCGTTTTATCAGCGCCGACGTGTATACGTGCAAGAATGGAATGGACACCGCGCTCATTGAGCGGTACTTTAGAGAAAAGTTTGAATTACAGGATATCGAGGTGCAGTTCCTGAAGCGCGGCACACGATACCCGTCACACAATCTTTCATAAATATGGATACCCGATCAAAAATACTGTTGGCAGTCATGTTGGGGATTGTGATTGGCTCTGCAGTCGTCACATTCTACCGGTACGTGGTTACACAAAACTTCACTGTTGTGGAATCTTCCGTACACACCATAAGTGCGGTCGTGTATGTTTGAACTCGGCGAATACGGACAGATACTTGGCATTCTCGCTGGAGCGCTCATGTTCGCGTCGTACTTGTTCTATATCGCTGCTATTTTGCGCGGTACGACCAAGCCAAACCGTGCGACCTGGTTCATGCTGGCGACCATTTCGTTCGTGATCGCACTCAGCTATCACGAAGTTGGTGCCGAAAACACGTGGTGGGTTGCCGGAGGTGCATCCCTCGGAACGTTTCTGGTGGCGTTACTCTCGATCACCAAAGGAACCGGCGGCTGGGGTCGGCTTGATCGCCTGTGTATTTTGGTGGCGTTCGGGAGTCTCGCCATCTACGTCCTTTCAAGTGACCCACTCATCACACTCATGCTTATCCTCCTTATGGATGGGGCAGCAATGGCGCCGACGATCCACCACGCGTACATCGCGCCGGACGAAGAAGATACGCTCGCGTGGACACTGACCAGCATCGCTGACCTGCTTGCAATTATCGTCATCGAACGCTGGACGGTCGATATCGCGGTGTATCCGATCTACATGCTACTCATCAATGGCAGCATCGTCTTCTTGTTACTCCTTCCACGTTTGAAACGAATGATTCGATCAAAGTAGATTTTCCTTCGCTAGTCCGATACGATCAAAGTACGTGTCATCAAACTTGTTATAGTCGCAAAAGAGTTCTTCACCTTCTTTGATGTCTCGCTTTGCAATATCGTTGTGCGGTGTTGATTCAATATTGATCCTCGACTGATCCTCCGAGTGATTGATAAAACGAAGATCGTCGATCGGGATCACATACTTACCGATCTCCGTGTCAAAAAATGAATAGTGCATGAGTGACTTGCGCGCCACCTCGGGTAGTTTCGTAACCTGCTCGTCGGTGAACGAGAGATCAAAGTTCGGATGATACTCCCAGGTGACCGTCCCTTTTGGAATAAACTCTGCAGCAAACAATCCGATTCCGTGTGTGCTGCTCACACCAATGCGTGTTTTTATAAGAAGCATGATGGTATTATCTATGAAAGTATCAAATGTTTCAATCACCACGACGTGATTCTTGAACAACTATGGAACCAGTACTTAGTGATATTGTTCGTTGCGAATTTCTTGAGCCGGCACGCTTGCTGTTCATAAGCGGCAACGTTCCGCCACTTGTGTACTACACGCACCTCCCGAACATTGTGTTCGCGCTCTTTATAGCGTTCTTGGTTCTCTTCAAGAACAAGACTGCGCTCGCCAACAGGATCCTGTTCGGTACTATCATGGCCTTTGTATTTTGGGTGATCTTTTCACTCATCTTCTGGGCCACGAACCGCGCGGACCTGATTATGTATGGGTGGCTCATTGACATACTGGTAGAGCCGCTTGTACACATCGGAGTGCTGTATCTGTTGTATGTGTTGATAACCGGACACGATCTCAGTTTTGCAAAGAAACTCTTCTTTGCGCTTCTGTACCTACCAGTCCCGTTACTTCTACCAACACCATTTACTCTCGCAGCATTCGATACAGCATCGTGTCTTGCCACCGAAGGTCCAGTTGCGCTTTACTACACCTACTTCGTTGAGATCACCGTCACGATACTCTTGCTTGTATTTCTTGTTCGTCGCTTCTTTGCTACGCAAGACCGTGAAAAGCGTACACGTATTTTCTACCTCGGTACTGGTGGCATATTGCTACTCTTTGCATTCTCATGGGGAAACATCATTGGCAGCTTCACCGAAAACTGGGAACTCGGACAGTATGGATTGTTGGGGATGCCTATTTTCATCAGCTTTCTGGTATACAGCATCGTCCGGTTCAATCTTTTTAACATCAAACTCTTTGCTACACAGGCACTTGTGGTCGTATCGTGGTGTGCACTCTTCTCGTTACTGTTTATAAACGAGATCGAAGCTTTTCGATTTGTTGTCATTGCAAACACAGTTATCTTTGCAATCCTCGGATACCAGGTGATCAGGAGCGTAAAGCGGGAAGTGGAGCAAAGAAAGCACCTTGAACAACTTACCAAGCAACTCCAAAATGCCAACAAACGCCTCAAGGTGCTCGACCAATTAAAATCTGAGTTCGTCTCGATCGCATCACATCAGCTCCGAAGTCCTCTCACCGCGATCCGTGGATACGCATCGATGATCCTTGAGGGTTCGTATGGCAAGATGCCAAAGAAGGCTAAGGAAGCGGTGGAGCGCATCGCGGAATCAAGTCGATTTATGGCACTTTCAGTGGAAGACTACCTGAACGTGTCCCGTATCCAGTCCGGCAGTATGAAGTACAATCTGTCCGAGTTCGATCTTCGGGAGGTAGCGAAAACCATTGCTGACGATATGCGAGCAGAGGGTATGAAGCAAGGACTCCTCATCACATTCAAGTCGAATGTGACTAGCAAATGCCTGACAAAGGCTGATATCGGCAAGACCCGCCAGATCATTCAGAATCTTGTTGATAATGCACTCAAATACACGAAGAAGGGTTCAATTGAGATCCGTGTACACGACAAACGAAAGCCGAAGCGAATCTACGTAGAAGTGACTGATACCGGTATCGGTATGTCGAAGGAAACGCTTGCAAATATCTTCGGAAAATTCGAGCGGGCACGGAACGCGAACGAAGTGAACGTGATCGGCACCGGTCTCGGGCTGTATGTGGCGAAGAAGATGGCGGAGGATATGGGTGGTACCGTGACCGCAACGTCTGAAGGCGAAGGGAAGGGTTCAACGTTCACGGTTGAGTTACCGTACATCTGCTAAGGTCCAGAATTGGTGTTTTAGCCTTATTTTGGTACTATTTCGAGAATGGCAACAACAGGGAAGAAGCGACTTTTGACCGGACTTCAACCGTCCGGTTCACTCCACCTCGGAAACTACTTCGGCGCACTGCGTCCGTTCGTGGATATGTATGAAAACTACGACAGCCATCTCATGGTAGTCGACTACCATGCACTCACAACACTGCGGGACCCGGACGCACTTCGCCAGAACACGATCGATATTGTGAAGGACTACGTGGCCGCTGGGGTAGATCCAGAGAAGGTCATCCTCTTCAAACAATCAGACGTTTTAGAGCACACGGAGCTCGCGTGGATCTTTGAATGTCTGGTGACCGTACCATTCCTTGAGCTTGCGCATGCATACAAGGACAAGGTCGCAAAGGGACTTGAAGCGAACGCAGGACTGTTTAACTATCCCATGCTCATGGCAGCAGACATCCTGCTCTATGACACCGAGATCGTTCCGGTCGGGGAGGACCAGCGCCAGCACATCGAGTATACACGTGAGGCAGCGAACAAGTTCAATAACGCATTCGGTCAGACTTTCACACCGCCAGAGGAGCACATCCTCGAAAGTGTGGGGACCGTACCCGGCACTGACGGACAGAAGATGAGCAAGAGCTACAAGAACACCGTCCCGCTCTTTGGAACCCGTGATGAGATCACGAAGGCCGTGATGAGTATCGTGACCGACTCAAGCGGTTCTCACCCGACACATGTACACGCGATCCATCGCATGTTCCGATCCGATCTTGAACTTGATGCGCTATACAAAGCGAACGCCGGACAATACAAAGTACTGAAAGAAGCGCTTATTGAGGATATCGATGCGGTGATAGCACCGATGCGGGAGAAGCGTGAGTCGATCACTGACGACGACGTGCGGACAATCCTAAAGGATGGGGCGGAAAAAGCGCGGGCACGAGCGTCCAAGAAGATGCAGGACGTGCGGGGGAAGGTCGGAGTGTCGCTATAGCCACCTATGAAACTATCACTTACTTTCGTCACTGGAAACGCAGGTAAAGCTAAGGAAATAGAGGAACAACTCCGCATGCCTGTCGAACAGCATGCACTCGACCTACATGAGATCCAGTCTCTTGACCTCCGTGAAATCTTGGAAGCAAAAGCACGTGCTGCATTTGCACGTTTGCAAAGACCAGTTATCGTCGACGATGCGTCTGTTATTTTTACAGAATTGAATGGCCTCCCTGGACCGTTGATAAAGTGGTTTATTAATTCGATCGGGAACGATGGACTGTGCCGACTCGCTGACCTTACAAAAGGACGTACTGCAATTGCAGAAGTTGGTATCGGCTATTGTGACGTTTCGAATTTTGAAGCGTTCATTGCAACTAAAAATGGTACGATCGCTACAGAACCACGCGGTACCAATGGATACGGATGGGATCCGATCTTCGTACAGGAAGGATATACAGTGACCAGAGGGGAATTGAACGACGAGGAATACAAAGATGCTTCCATTCGTCACAGTGCACTTGAAGCATTAAAAACGTATTTAGATAATCAAAAATAGACAAGGGAGAGCTCATTTATGGAGCAGTTGAGAATGATCTTGGACTGTGGCATACTCACGACAGAGCGAATCCATACTCTGAACCTTTGGAGGATCACATGATTGTATGTCAGGAATCTCTCAACGAACTGAACGCGGCTCTGCAGACCGTTTACAAGATCGCAAAGAAAGACCTTCTCGCGGATGACGTACCACTTCTTCCGAGTGCGGACGCTATCGAAGAGCTCATCAATACTCATCCTATCGAGCATCGAAGGGCTATCGCGAATGCGGCACTCTTGGTTCTCGTTGGATCCGGGATGCGGGCGCGCTACAACAACGATATCGTCCGCAAGGCGGCCATAGCACCGATCAATGGCGACTTCAGCCCGTTCGGCGTTGAACTCTATGAGGAACTTCTTCATGATCATGAAGCGATGCTGTAATCTGCATCAGCCAACGACCCGGCCTACAACGGCCGGGTTTCAATTTGCAGAAATGTGCCCAGTACGCTAGGCTTGAGGAACTTATGGAAAGAACTCTTATTGGACAGTTGAGCCAAAAAATTGGCAGTGAAGTGAATATAGCAGCATGGGTAGATGTTGCACGTAACCAGGGGAAGGTGGCCTTTTTCGACTTCCGCGATCGCTCCGGTATGGTGCAGGGAGTTGTGTTTGGAAAGCCTGAGGTACTTGAAGTGGCAAAGGAGCTTCGTCAGCAAAGCGTTGTTTCCGTTGCTGGTATCGTGAAAGAACGTGATGCAAAGCAGGTGAACGAGAAAATACAGAACGGGGACATTGAACTTGAGATCACCGGCATTACCGTACTCGCTCAAGCCGAGGCGCTACCGTTCGATCTCGACGCGGACCTTACACTCGAAACGCTCCTTGACTACCGGCCGCTTACACTTCGCCGCGAACGGGAACGTGCCATCTTTACTGTGCAACATGAGATCATCACTGCGTATCGTGAATATCTCACAGATATTGGCTGCACTGAGATCCAGGCGCCGAAGCTCGTTGGAGAGGATGCAGAAGGTGGAGGTGAGGTGTTCCGACTCGATTATTTTTATGACAAAAGCGCCTACCTAGCAACCAGTCCCCAGCTATACAAGCAGATTATGGTCGGCGTCTTTGAGCGTGTCTTCACGACCGGTAACGTGTTTCGTGCGGAGAAGCACGCGACCACACGCCACCTCAACGAATATACATCGATCGATGCGGAATTCGGATTCATCGAAGACCACGAAGACATCATGCGTATTGAGACTGCGTTGATGCGGTTCATCGTTGAGCGATTGCGAGAACGCTGCAGTGGTGCATTTGCAACACTGGGTGCAGAACTTCCACTCATACCGGACGAAGATGTATTCCCACACATGAAGCTTCGCGAAGCACAGGAGCTTATCAAAAAAGAAACAGGGAAGGACAAGACAGCTGAACCGGACCTCGAACCGGAAGACGAACGATGGCTGTGTGAATACGCCCGAACACACCTGAACAGCGATTTTATTTTCATCACGCACTATCCGGTATCGAAGCGTCCATTCTATACATTTGAGGATCCCGACGACCTTGGATACACCAAGAGTTTTGACCTTCTGTTCCGTGGCGTGGAGATCACGACCGGCGGACAGCGCCGACACACGTACGATATGCTTGTTGAAGGAGCTAAAGCCAAAAGTCTCGACCCGGAGAAGTTTGCATTCTACGCACAGGCGTTCCGATTCGGCATGCCGCCTCATGGCGGGTGGGGGATGGGACTCGAACGTCTTACGCAAAAATTCCTTGGTCTGGAGAACGTAAAAGAAGCGACCCTTTTCCCACGCGACATCAATCGTATCGACACGTTGTTCTCAAAAGAGAGTGACCCCGGTGCGTGATATCATGTTTGAGTGAGTCTCACCAAACCCAAACAGACATTTGCGATAAAAACGGAGGTCTTTGAAGGGCCACTAGAATTGTTGCTTGACCTCGTCGAACGGCGAAAGCTGCTCATCAACGATATCTCGCTCGCTGCTGTGACAGATGAGTATCTTGAACATGTGAGTCGCATGCAGGAGCAATCGCTTGCTGGCACCGCACACTTCGTGCAGCTTGCAGCAACGCTGCTTCTCATCAAATCAAAATCACTTCTGCCAGTACTGGAACTCACTGATGAAGAGGAGAGTAGCATCGAAGAGCTAGAGGAACGGCTGAAGCTCTACCAGATCTACCGTACGGCGGCACAGGCGCTTGGTGAGGTATTCGGAACCCATATCATGCACGAACGACAGTACGCGTCGCGTACGAAGTCAGTATTCGTACCGGACGCGTATACCACGGTCGAGGAGCTGAATGCCGCGATGTATCGGGTCATTGCGGAACTTCCTAAGGTAGAAGAGAAGCCACGGGTGCAGGTGAAGACAGTGATCTCACTAGAAGAGATGATCGACCGGTTGCATCAACGTATTGAAGCGACATTTAAGCTGCGCTTCAGCGAGCTTCTTGGACCAGAGAAGGAACGTACAACGGTAATTGTGGGGTTCTTGGCTATCTTGGAGTCCGTGAAGCAGGGGAAGGTGCTAGTGGCGCAAACAGCACGGTTTGCTGACATAGAGATAGAGAAAGAGGGGATTACCGCTCCGAGGTATCACTGAGTATAAAAAGGGAAAGGCCACGCTCCCCACAAAAAGGAGATACGTGGCCAGTGACGTTTTGTCTGTGGGTCGTCAACCCTTCGGCGGCTGATCAGCTCGCGCTATGCAAGCTGATGCCGGCCGGCGTTCATCGAAGTCGTTGTTTAAACACTCTGGACGTTCTGTAGGTCATCGCATTCCTCCTTGTTGATTGCGACCCCAGTATTCTTACACACTCTTCATTAGATGTCAATAGGGTGCAAAAGAGTGGTGGATTAGGCGGCAAAATGCCGGTATACTGACCGGAATGGAGCTTTCAATGCAACTGGAAGGGGTGCTATTTTATAAAGCCACACCGCTTCAAAAACGCACGTTATGTGCGCTTTTGAAGGTCAAGGAGCCGGAGCTTGAAGAGGCCGTCACAGCGCTCCAGAATCGGCTTTCAGGAAGTGGAACACGTGTTGTGGTCACTGATACCGAGGTCGAGCTCGTCACCGCACCAGAACTTGATGAACTGATCGAATCAGTGCGGAAGGACGAACTAAAGCGCGACATCGGCAAGGCCGGTGCGGAGACACTTGCCATCATCCTGTACCGAGGACCGCTTTCACGTGCTGAGATCGATCGTATCCGCGGGGTGAACTCATCATACATCTTGCGCAATCTGATGACCCGCGGTTTGATAGAGCGTACAGAGAGCACGAAGCAGAGTAACCAGTATGCAGTGACCACCACACTCTTACGACACATGGGTGTTACCAGCCGCACTGAACTTTCCGGATACACTGACACAATGAATGCACTCGATGCGTACGAGCGCGCACGGAATGAAGAAACAGCCCGAACATGACAGACGAACACCAGACACAACCGCAGAATGAACCGGATGAAACACCATTGATACCGGGACACGAGACACCGACACCCTCAGTAGAGGAATCACGTATGCCGGTGGTGCGTCAATTGTCCATCCTCGGCTTGGTACTGCTCGGGCTTTTCAGCGCAAGCTTCGTACCAATGATCGTTGCAAATTTCACTCCAGAAAAGGAAGACCTCTCCGCGGCAGCAGAGGCAGCCGTGGCGCAGGAGACGATCGGTGACCCTGAGGCGTTTGCCGATATCTCAATAAAAGGAGAGGCTGCATTCGTCTGGGATGTGAACTCCGGTGAGATACTCTATGAGAAGAATGCGGACGCACAACTTCCAATCGCTTCCATTACCAAACTCATGACGGCACTGGTTGCGTACGAGATCATTGCTGCAGAAACGAGTGTGGCTATCCCTGATTCCGCTATCGCACAGAACGGTGACAGTGGGCTTCGTGCGGGCGAGACATTTACGTTTAGCGCACTTGCAGATCTCACGCTTGTGAGTTCTTCAAACGACGGAGCATTCGCGATGGCAGCCGCCGCCGGCGCTGCGCTTGATGGATCGGCTCCAGCACAATCGTTCGTTGAAGCAATGAACATCCGCGCAAACGAACTCGGACTCACCAACACGTACTTCAGGAACCCGACCGGTCTTGATATCACCGAGAGTGAAGCTGGGGCATTCAGTTCTGCACGTGATGTTGCAAAACTCATGGAATACATCCTGCGCAAGCATCCATCCATCCTTGAAGCAACGACCGAACCCGGATCCATCTTTTACAATCAAAACGGGGAGTACCATGAGGCCGAGAACACCAACTACACAGTGAACCAGATCCCGGGTATTATCGGCTCAAAGACAGGGTATACAGCGCTTTCGGGTGGTAACCTGGCTGTGGCATTTGACGCCAGCGTAAACCGTCCGGTGATCCTGGTCGTGCTTGGCTCGACGTACACAGGCCGCTTTAACGACGTGTTGACCTTAACGCAGGCAACACAGCAGGCTGTGCAATAACCATCAACAGATATGGAACTTACGATCATCAAAGCTTTCCTTCCGACCGCACTCGCATTCATCATTGGTATTGCGATCACGCCGGTGGTAACCCACTACCTGTATACGTGGAAAGCATGGAAACAAAAGAGTGGGAAGGGAGCTGGGTACGGAGGTGGCGCAACACCGGTCTTTGACAAATTGCATGCTCTGACGGACACCAACACCCCGCGTATGGGCGGTATTATCATCTGGGCAAGTGTGGCACTTACCATCTTTTGTATCGCAGCGCTGGAACTATTGATGCCCGAATCAGTATTCGGGAAATTGGACTTTCTTTCACGTTCCCAGACATGGCTACCGCTCATGGCGCTTGCAGTTGGTGCGGCAGTCGGGTTCCTTGATGATCTGCTTGTGATTCGTGGTAGCGGAAAGCACTTTGCAGGCGGCCTGCCGCTCTCACAACGCCTTGCTGTGGTCGGGGTAACTGCGGTCTTTTGCGGGTGGTGGTTCTACGAAAAGCTTGAGGTAACGGGAGTCAGCTTCTTCGGACAGGGGACACTTGAGCTGGGTGTATGGTTCATCCCGTTCTTTGTGTTGGTCGCGGTCTCTGTATATGCCTCAAGCGTGATCGACGGCATTGATGGACTGTCCGGTGGCGTTTTCATGTTCATATTCGCTGCATACAGCGGCATAGCGTTCTACCAGATGCAGTATGACATCGCCGCGTTCTGTGCGACGATCGTTGGAGGTATTCTTGCGTTCCTCTGGTTCAATATTCCGCCCGCTCGGTTCTACATGACTGAGACAGGCGTCATGGCTCTGACTATGACGCTCACAGTTATTGCCTTTATGACCGATACACTCGGCGAGGGAGAGGGGGTTTCCGTGTTGCCGGTGATCGGTTTTCTTTTGGTGATCACCGTTGCCTCTGACATCGTACAGATACTGGCGAAACGTCTATTTGGCAAAAAGGTATTCATGATAGCGCCTGTACACCACCATTTTGAGGCACTTGGCTGGTCTGGCGCGAAGGTGACCATGCGATACTGGGTATTGGGATTTATCTTTGCCGTCATCGGCATACTGCTTGCGATCGCCCTCTAGCCTTGATTTACCAACGGCTGTACGTTCTCCGTAGACCGGATATGCAGTATGCTGTATCGTAATGAAAGGCGCAGCGAAACGCGTTGATGCTATATTGCTCGGTATCATCATACTGTTGGTGGTGTGCGGATTCTTTATCTTTTCTTCTGCCTCCCTCGGCCTTCTAGCGCGTGAGGGGGCACGCTTCTCGTCGGTCGCATTCAATCAGATCGTGTTCGGTATCGTCGGTGGAGCCATCGCGATGTTCGTCGCGAGCCAGATCTACTACCGCAACTGGCGGCAGTATGCCTTCTACATATTCATCGCAAGCACCATCCTCACGCTCCTCGTGTTCATACCCGGACTCGGCATCAGTCACGGTGGTGCAACGCGATGGATCGACGTCGGCGGTTTTTCCTTCCAACCTGCTGAGTTTCTGAAGATCGGCTTCATCATATACATGGCGACGTGGCTCTCGGGCATGCAGCAGCATATCAAGTCGTTCACGACCGGTACGCTTCCGTTCTGCGGGTTTGTGGGGTTTGTGGGCGTGATTCTTCTGCTACAACCGGACACGGACACTTTTCTCATCATCGCTGCCGCATCGGTGGCCATGTTCATTGTCGCCGGTGGACGCTGGCGTGATGTGGGGTTGATGGCGCTCACCGGCATCCTTCTTATCACCGTGCTCTTCTTCGCGCGTCCGTACATCAAAGACCGCGTGATGTCGTTCATCGACCCGTCGTCCGATCCACTCGGTTCCAGCTATCAGGTACAGCAGTCATTGATCGCGGTCGGTTCCGGGGGGTTCACCGGTAGGGGATTCGGACAAAGCATCCAGAAGTTCGAATACCTGCCAGAACCCATTGGTGACTCGGTATTCGCTGTATTCGCAGAGGAGTTCGGATTTATCGGCTCAGTGATCCTCATCGGATTGCTTGCATCCTTCACGTTCCGGGGGTACCGGCTGGCAACGCACGCCCAGGACCAGTTCGGCATGCTGCTCACGGTCGGTATCATCACCATCATTGTGGTGCAGGCATTTCTCAATATCGCTGCCATGGTGGCGCTGATGCCGATGCTCGGACTGCCGCTCCCGTTCATCAGTCACGGCGGAACGGCGCTTTTGGCCACTCTTGGCGCAGTCGGTATCGTGCTGAATGTTTCCAAGTATCAAAAGCGGAGCAGTGTGTAGTGTAAAATGAATGTATGAGAATCGTACTCGTTGGATCAGGAACCGGTGGCCACTTCTACCCGCTCATCGCGATCGCGGAGTCGATCAGGGCGGCTGACCGGTCGAACAACACCGATACCGAACTCTTTTTTGTCGGACCTGAGCCATACAACCAGGATGCTCTCGACAGTCAACGTATTTCGTTCGTGTATTGCCCTGCAGGGAAACGCCGACTCTATCGATCCATCAGAAACTATCTCGATGTCGGTAAGACGGCATTTGGATTCTTTGTCGCATTCTGGCGGCTGCTACTCCTGTATCCTGATGTTGTTATGAGCAAGGGTGGATACACGAGCGTACCGGTCATTCTCGCTGCGTGGCTCCTGCGTATTCCGATCGTCATACATGAATCTGATGCGGTCGCTGGTCGCGGAAATAAACTTGCTGCGCACTTTGCACGATACATTGCAATAGCGCACGACGACGCCGCTGCTTTCTTTCCAAAGGAGAAGGTTGCCTTGGTCGGAATGCCGATACGTACGTCGTTCTTTGTTCAGGCGAAGGATCCATATACGCCGCTTGGTATCCCGACCGACCGACCGGTGGTGCTGGTGACCGGTGGTTCGCTCGGCGCAGAACGCATCAATAACCTGATCCTCAACTCACTTGATGAACTGCTTCCGTTCTTTACCATCCTCCATCAGACCGGCCCGTTGCACGAGGAGAAGATACGGAAAAGCGCAGCCTCACTCATTACCGACCCGGCACTTCAGTCGCGGTATGTTGCATACGGCACCCTCCCAGCAGATCGTATGGCAATGGCGCTCGACGCGGCAGCGATCGTCATTGCGCGAGCTGGAAGCGGTACGATCTTTGAGATCGCTTTAAAGGGCAAGCCATCGATCCTGATTCCGATCCCTGAGGATATAAGTCGTGATCAGCGCAGCAACGCATACTCATATGCCCGGAGCGGTGCTGCGACAGTGATCGAGGAGCAGAACTTGACCGACGATCTTCTGGTCTCCGAGATACGCAGGATCCTTGAGGACAAGACAGCATACCAGGACATGCAAACGGCTGCGCGCAACTTCACGGTACCGGATGCCGCTGATAAGCTGGCCGATACCCTTATTTCGATTGGAAAAGAACATGAGTGATACCACACAACCTGTTGTGACCCGGATAGCTCCGAGTCCTACCGGAGAAATGCATATCGGTACCGTGAGAACGGCACTTTTTAACTATTTATTCGCGAAAAAGCACGGTGGTACATACTTTGTTCGCATAGAAGATACCGACAAGGAGCGAAACAAAGAAGAGTGGGTAGATGCGATCTGGCGCGATTTTGAATGGTGCGGGCTAATGCCGGACAAACGTTCACGCACATCGGAACACCTTGACCGGCACCGCGAACTGCTTCGTGGGCTTGTTGAGAAGGATACGGCCTATGTCTCAAGCGAGCCGGCGAAAGACGACCCTGAACGGACGGTTGAACTGGTACGCCTGCGTAACCCGGGGAAGGAACTAACATTTGACGATCTTGTACGTGGCCCGATCACCTTCGACACGACCGAACTCGGAGATTTTGTGATAGCACGCTCGATCGACGACCCGCTCTACCACTTTGCTGTGGTCGCTGACGATGGGGACGAAGGAGTCACACACGTTCTTCGTGCCGAGGAGCACATCTCAAATACACCACGACAGATCCTCATACAGGAAGCTCTTGGATTTCCGCGACCTGTATATGGACACCTGCCACTTATCCTTGCGCCTGACCGTTCCAAGCTCTCAAAACGTAAGCATGGGGCATCGATCGAGAACTACCGGTCACAGGGATTTCTTCCAACAGCCATCATCAACTACCTCGCACTCTTGGGGTGGAACCCGGGAACAGACCAGGAGATCTTCTCACTCACCGAACTCATTGATGTTTTTTCAATCGATGGTGTTCAGAAGGGTGGGGCGGTCTTTGATGTTCAGAAACTTGAATGGTTCAACAAGGAGTATCTCCTTAAGCTCGATTCGCACGAGTACCAGCACATGGTACGCAACGCACTCCCGATGGAGATCGCTGAGCTACCGCAGTTTGATGAGGAGCGCCTCCAGCGGTTACTCCCGGTCATCCGTGAGCGTGTTCACACCATGAAAGAGGTGGCAGAGGCTGCACAGGCAGGGGAGTATGATTTTGCGTTTGCAGCACCACATCCCGATGCCGACCTGCTCAAATGGAAAAAGGATGCGACGGCCGCAGACGCTATACCACGCCTTCAGAGAGCAGCAGAGATCCTTCATGAAGCTGACTTTTCCTCAGCTGAGACCGTGAAAGACGCACTGTGGCCGTACGCAGAGGAAATAGGGAGAGGAGAACTGTTGTGGCCCCTGCGCGTCTCGCTCACCGGACGCAAGGAATCCCCCGATCCCTTTGTGTGTGCCTTCATTATTGGCCGTGAAGAGACGCTTGCACGCATAGAAAAAGCCTGTGATACAATAGGCAGATAATGGTACGGCAACGTATAGCAGTGTTTTTTCTCGGTCTTTGCATTATTCCCGGCGCCTTTCTAAGTACGCAGGATGCAACCGCCCAGCAGACAGAAAGTGAGCTGCGTGCGCTTCAGCGTGAGTATGAATCTGAGATCGCTACGAAGAAAGCAGAGCAGCGACGCATTGAGGAGGAGATCAAGAAACTGGAAGCCGACCTGCAAGTAGTCGGTGCTGAAAAAGGTACACTTCAGAAAGCGATCAACCAACTTGAACTGGAACGCAAGAAGGTGCTCACAGATATAAGTTATACCGAGAGCAAGATAGATAGCACTGACCTTGAGATCGATAAGCTCACGAATGAGATTGGATCGACTGAGGGAGACATCAGCACCAGTGAATCGGCGATCGGTGAGATCATTCGAAACCTCCATTCGATCGACGACGATTCATTGATCGAGATCTTGCTACGACACGACAATCTATCAGAGTTCTGGAACGAGATCGAAGAGCTTGAGACCGTACGCACCGCGATGCAGAAGCAGGTCCAGCAGCTTGCTGAGCTCAAGGCGATCCTGGAGAACAAGCGACTGACAGAAACCGAACGTCGTGAGCAGCTAGCCGAACTCAAACAACAATATGCCGGACAGCGTGCGGTCCTTGAGAACAACAAAGCAGAGAAGAATTCACTGCTTGAAGAGACCAAGAACGAAGAGGCCAACTACCAGACGCTACTCGAACAGAAGAAGGCCGCCCGAGAGAAGCTTGTGAAGGAAGTGCAGGACATTGAATCTGAACTTCAGTTCATCCTTGACCCGAATTCCATCCCAACAAAGGGAACTGCTGTGTTCCGCTGGCCGCTTGATAACGTTCGTATTACACAGTATTTCGGCTACACGAAGTTTGCACTCGCAAACCAAGGTGTGTACAAGAACAACATGCACAACGGTGTTGACCTCGGTACACCGACCGGCACGACCGTCTACGCGCCGCTCACCGGTACCATTCGAGCCACCGGTAACACCGACCTTGTCCCTGGTTGTTACTCATGGGGTAAATGGATACTGATCGACCATCCGAACGGTCTTTCAACATTGTTCGCGCACCTGAGCGTTATCGATGTGTCACCGGGCCAGAAAGTCTCTACGGGTGATATTGTGGCGTACACGGGTAACACCGGCTATTCGACCGGCCCACACCTCCACTACACACTCTACGCAAGTGACGGTGTCCAAGTGAAGAAGTTCAACGAGTTCAAGGCTGTGACGGGTTGCGGATCTGCAACATCACCATTTGCCGCTGTGGAGGCATATCTTGATCCGCTTGATTATCTGCCGCCGGTTTGATCTCTGTGAGACTTTTTCACAGACTCCAGATTTACATCTACCAAGAAGTGCTACGATAAAAGTGCGAGCACGCCAGCTCGTAGGAACTTACCCGAATGGAAACCCGGCCACGTGTCGGGTTTCTGGGTACCTAGGTATGGACCTTAATGCATCTACAGCTGAATTGGTCCCATAAAAAATTATTTCGGTAGGGGAGTCGGATTTCCGAATCGCGAGTGACATGAGTGTGAATGTGAGATGCTGAATTTACAGACATGGAAGTAAGGGGGAAGAAGGGATGTCTCGTTAAACGTGATAGAAGTATCAGGATACACAAACGTGCATACAGGGTCAAAAATCCATTTGGTGACCGGGGCAGTACCTGGTGCATTTGTTCTCCCGTACTTATTCGTTTTACCATTGTTGTGCGAATAAGGAAGTTGCGATATACTGAGGTCAAATAACGAGCTCCTGGTCCTCCCCTTCGTGTCATAATGGACCTAATAGCTCAGCACCAGATATGCGCATTACAAAAAGTACCGAACCGATCATCGATCACATTGCTCCCTTCCTCGATTACTGCGAGGTGGAAAAAGGTCTGTCGAATAACACACAACGAAACTACGATCAGTATCTTAAGATCTTCGTACGGTGGTTGAACGAGAAGGGAGAGGGAGGTCTCCTTCCCCACCAGCTCACTGCAAATCATATCTGGGACTATCGACTTTTTCTTGCCCGAACTTACAAAACTAATCGAGATGGATATCTTGGTAAGCAATCACAGAACTACTACCTTATCGCACTTCGTGCATTGCTCGACTACTTAGCTGACCGTGATATCGAAACTTTGCCATCTTCAAAGATCAAGCTTGCGAAACAGAAGACCGAAGAAACAATTTCCTTTCTTGATGTACATGACATTGAGATGTTGCTTGCGGTACCAAATATTGAAACTAGGATCGGACTGCGTGACCGAGCAATTCTCGAACTTTTCTTTTCCTCTGGCTTGCGAATCGCGGAACTAGTTGCTCTCAATCTTGATCAAATGTCAATGCTGAAAGACAATGATATGAGCCGCACATATGAGCTCTCAATCGTCGGTAAGGGAAAACGCGTTCGAACCATCTTTATTTCACCGCGGGCAGCTAAATGGCTTCGTGCATACATAAAGACACGTCATGACGTGGAAAAACCACTTTTCATAAACTATCAGTCACGTACGGAAAGTAAGCGCCTTTCACCTCGCGCGATACAAAGTACCATTGCCCGCTGTGCCCTGCTCGCGGGTATCTCTAAAAAAGTAACTCCTCATACTCTCCGGCATACATACGCAACCGACCTTCTCTCACGCGGTGCCGATCTCCGCAGCGTGCAGGAACTTTTGGGACACAAGAATGTCTCGACCACGCAGATATACACTCATGTTACCAATAAAGGACTGCGTGATATTCATGAGCGATTCCACGGAGGTAAGGACCTTAAAGATAACGAACGGAGTGACCAATGAAATTAAATATGAGAACAAACATACATAACGAAAATGGTCTTCCATGGCACGTTGTTGAACCTGCAGTAAAACAAGAAGTGGAATGGCTACAAGATGCCTTTGATTTTGGTCAAAGACAAAGGAAGGATGAGGTTTTCTCCGACCAGTTTCCCCTATCCGAATACGAAATGCTTCGGCAAATTAGCATTTCAATTCTGCGTGGTAATTTAAAAGCGAAGGAACTGAAAAGTCACGAAGTAAATGGTCTATGGACCGAGGCTAATGGTAAAGGCTGGGAATTAGAAGCACTTGAAGACAACACGGAGCGTCACGGCGGTTATTGGCATAGAGCGATGATGAGTATTGTGAAAAAACATTTTCTAGAATCTGGTTTTGATGTTGAAAACGAACCATACCTTAACCAAGGAAGAGCTGATCTAGGAGTGTATAAGGAGGGATACCAGAATCTGTATGTGGAAATTGGCACGACCTCTCTAACCAAAACATGGCTGAACCTGCATACAATGCCGGATAGCATTTTCCTCTTTGTTCCTTCTGTTCACTACGCACTTGAGTTTCAAACAAATTAAAATACGCCAAACGAGCAGATGCTGCGTTTCTGCTACGCACATAGTCACGCGACAAGAAAAGCCGCACAACTCTCGCGATACGCTGGTGTCTCCGATGTGAGATGTATGGTATACCCACCTCCCCTCCCCAACGTAGTTTCGATCTCCGGATGTTGCATCAGATACTGCGCAAGTTTTCGTGGAATGATCTCGTCCTGCGATATGATGTTCACGCTTTCTCCGAATCGTTGTCGAAGTAGATCTTTCAAAAGACAGTAGTGGGTACACCCAAGAACCACCGTGTCGTATGTCGCACTTCCCTCCCCGATCAGCTTTGCGGCCTCTTGTTCTGCCCATACGACGTCTCCTGCCTCGATACGTGGTACGAGTCCCGGAGCCGCGATGGATGTGAGGACGATGTCTGTGATGTTTTGTTTTCCCAGCTCGATATCATACTTCCGCGACTCAACGGTGCGTTTGGTCGCAATGAGTAGCGGATGCTGTGCTCCCGTCTGGATCATTTCTTCGATGGTTGGGATGATCACGCCGAGTATCTTCCGGTCCGGATACTGCTCCACAAGGAACGTGTCCTGCAGCCGTCTCAGTGTTTCAGAAGATGCAGTATTGCATGCCAAAATAACAAGCACACTTCCCTCTTCAAAGAGATGCGTTACTCCTGCTTTGGTCAGTTCGTATATCTCTTCCTCACTCCGGTCACCGTACGGCACGTGCGCGGTATCACCGTAGTATCGGTACTCATATTGCGGCAGTGCTGGCATGACCGCTTTTAAGATGGTCAACCCTCCGAGACCCGAATCAAAAAGACCGATCTTCCCTACGCGTGCTTGGGTGGAGGAGTTCCTGTTCATGAAGAATCTCTAGTATACTACGTATATGGAGTATCACTCCGGTTACCAGCAAAACGTTCCTAACATGCAATTCATTCAACCATACGAACAGTACTTTCTTCTTATCGGCCGGGTGCTTATCGGCGGTTTCTTCCTCATTTCCGGACTCTTGAAGTTCACGGATATCGAAGGTATCGCCGCATACATCGGATCGGTAGGTCTTCCTATGCCGGTCGTCCTTGCGTGGCTCGCCGCTATCGCTATTACCATCCTTGGTGGCATGCTCATTGCAGGATACAAAGCGTACGAAGCGTCTCTCGGTCTTGCGCTCTATGTACTGCTTGCGACCGCTCTTTTCCACGGTCCACAGCACTGGCCACTTGAGATGGCAGCATTTCTTAAGAACGCTGCCCTTCTCGGCGGTATACTCGCAATGACGGCACACCTCCGTCTTGTTGAGAAGCCGGGACCAAGTCCACTCATGGGCTCTTCGTCCCCTACCCCGTCGATGTAGCGAGACACAAAAAGCCCGCAGCATAACGCTGCGGGCTTTTTGTATGGAGTTAGATGTTGGCCGCAAGAGTCCGACTCCAACACGGAGCGGACGCGCTCCATGGCTGTGTACCCTGCTTCTCATAGAGATAGCGGGCATACGCCATGTTGTCGTGAAGGTTGTTAAGATCAAGACCGAGCTTTTCTGCTGTCTTCAGGTGGTAACGCTTGTTGATCTGCATCACCCCTGTGTCAGCAGGGTCTACCTTACCCTTCAGAACCGAACCATCGGATAGCGTATGGCGGAATGTAGATTCACACCGTGCTACCTGGATCATCACCGGAATGTCTTCGAAGTACTGTCGTACAACCGCTTCAGTGTTACCCGCTGCAAGCTGCAATTCGGTCTGAGACACTGTTTCGTTTGTAATCGTTCCGTACGCAATGTCTGCTGTTGTGCCTGACGTTGCTCCCGTAACTGCTATTACTGCCGAAATAACCGTGGATAAAATAAGCCAATGGTCTTAATTAACAAAAACGGCCGAAGCCGCTTACGCGTTCAGTATAGCATGAAGTGGAGCTGAAGTCAACTTATGCAATATATTTTAAATGAGTCAATAGCTATAATATCTATATTCTAAGCCGCATACTGGCTTATGAAGAACCTCGACCGCGTTTTAGTCCATATTTCGCAGTAGCACCATTGCGCCGTAGATACCGGCAAGATCACCCAATTCAGCGTCCACAATGAGCGGACATGACACATCCTCGCCGAACACGTCATTTGCATGCTTTTGGATATCATCCAAGAGGATCCGCGGGTTCCCGAGTATCATTGATCCGCCAAGCACAATAATATCAGGCGACCAATAGAGCACAGTGTTCCGCAATCCGTACGCAAGATAATGTGCAAGCTGGTCCCAAAGGGTGTCCTCCTGCGGTATCTCGTACGGTTTCGTATTCATTCGCTCCTCGATGGCACCGCCTGAGATGAGGTTCTCGAGCGTTGGCAGCGTATCCTCGCCAAGTATCGTGCGGTCGATATCGAGCACCTGATGCCCCGGCTCGAACCCGATGTGGTAGCTGTCGATGCTACCGTTCTCGATCTTCACACCACCCACGCCGGTTGAGATCGTGTGGTACGCGACGATCTCGTGTCCCTTTCCGGCACCAAAGTGCGCTTCTCCAAGGCCAGCAACAGCCGCGTCGTTCTCCAAGAGCACTGGTGCTTTCAACTCCTTTTTAAGCGTTGCGACCAGCGGTTTATCGATCCAACCAGTGAGTACCGTATCATAGGCAAGCTCAACACGATCAGCGTCGAGCATACCCCGGATGCCGCCGGCAATTCCCTGTATATCGTCATCGGTCAGTTTCCCTGCTGCCTCAACGATAGCAGCAACACCCTTTTTGAAGTCCTTCGACGTCTTGAAGGTTACCGCTTCATCGTAGCGTTTTAGATCCTTTGAGACAGCAACCCGTGTATTGGTGCCGCCGATGTCGAACATGAGGTACGTCATATCATTCTACGATCGGCCGTATCGGCTCTTTGAGAAGCTCCGTCATGCGCTTTGCATACTCATCGATATTGTTCTTGAAATATGGAGGAAGTTGCTTCTGGATGGCACCGATGACGAAGTAGCCGATCGCCATGAGCGCACCGTGACCCGCCTCTTCAGGCAGTGGCACAGCGATCCTGTTCCCTTCCACACCATATACATCATTCTTCACACCGAAGCTAATGAAGCATTCCTTCGGCGAGGTAACTACAGTTTTTGCGTGCTTGATCTCCTCATCAGTGAATGCACGACCTTGTATGAATGGTCCGAACAACTCATCGAACTTCGTCCGAAACATCCCGGTGAGTGCTTGGCACTCTTTCGGGATGATGAACGTGTATGCATTCCACCGCTTGAAGTCGTTCTCTTCGATCTTAGCAACCACTGTTTCAATGTGCTTCCGTATATCACCCGCATTCTCTTCTGTGTGTGACAGGATCATACCGAGATACGTCGAGGTGTTGTATGTATACGGTTCCCGGTTCTTTGGGAACACCACCACCTTCCCTTCATGCAGGTGTTCTTGTGCCCGCGGTTTTGGATTGTTGGTGAGAAGTACTGTGGGGATCTTTCGCTTGGCCAGCGTCTGGGCTATCGGTACTGCGTGCTTCCCGCCTGATGCGGAGATAAGCACCGCTCCTCCGATTCCCGTGTGTGACGCAAGGACCTGTTCGATCGAGGATTCGTCGGCGTAGATCGCATCCATATCAGCAAAAAGTATCTCACCGGTCGCACGTGCATTGCCGCTACCAACCACCAGAATACGGTCCCATTCAATTGGAATAGCCTGGCACGGCGGTTTCTCCTCGAACAACTCGAGCGCGCCGAACACGGCAGCATCAAGGTTGGGCAATTCCTCGGGCTTGAAAGTATTTAAGATTGTACGTGCGTTGTTCATGCTGCGTGTTCGATACGAGTGAATTTGTTAGACGGTACCTTGCGTTCAATAATAGCCATCACTTCATCAAGTGAATCAGCGAGCTGGAATATATTCAAATCCTCTTTACTCACGGTCTTGTATTGTTTCAGCATTTTGTGCCCTACCCAATCAAGCATTGGCTCCCAGAATTCCTTTCCGTAGAGAATGATCGGGATGCATTCGATCTTGCCGGTCTGCACCAATGTGACCATCTCAAAGAATTCGTCGAGTGTCCCGAAACCGCCTGGGAAGAAGATGTATACCTCGGACGCGTACGCGAGCATCACCTTCCGCGAAAAGAAGAAGTCGAAGGAGGCGTTCTCGGTCACGAACGGATTCAGCTTCTGCTCGGTCGGTAGCTGGATATTCAGGCCGACCGACTTCCCGCCTGCATTGTATGCACCGGTGTTGGCCGCCTCCATGATACCCGGGCCGCCGCCGGTGATAACGGTAAATCCTCGTTTGGCAAGGAGCGCAGACAACTCCTTCGCATCCTCATAGTATGGGTCCCCCTCTACGAACCGCGCGCCGCCAAAGACCGTCGCCGCCAATCGATACTTGCGCAAGAGATCGAACCCGAGCACGAACTCAGACATGATACGGAACACACGCCATGAGTCCACAGCGTCTCCATCCGGATCAAGAAGGTCCGTCATCACACGACACGTCTTATCCGACGCATGGACACGCGTCTTTGGATTTAGTTTTCCAGCAGGCTTCTTGCCGAACAGTTCAAACATCACCTCTATTTTATCATTGGACTGCGTTAAAACGGCATTGGATACTCACTGAATTCGGGGAGAAGTGCTTTTCCGTATAGCAGGCGCGAAATGACCTCGCCGTGGCAGAGTGCGCCGGTGAGTGCGTTGTGTGGGGTGGGTTCTTCAGGTATGCCGCAATAGTTCAAGACAGCATCAAGGTTGAGTGCTGAGCGGCGATGTTGCGGATCGATAGGTGGCGTCTTCCCTGCTTTCACCATGTGCATGTAGCAAAGCGAGTGGGTGTCGATGGTCCGGTACGCAAGGTCCCACGAGAGCCCGGCACGAGCTGCTGCTGCCTGCAGCATGTTCCGATCATACGAAACGTTCTGGCCAGCAAGTGTACGGTCACCGAGGTGTTGCGACCACTCAAGGAATGCGGTCACGATCTCCCCTTCTGTCTTCTTTGCAGGATCTGTGATCTCCGCTTCGGTGAAGCCATTTACCGCAAGCGCTCCCTCCATGATATGCGCACCGTCCCAGATACGGCACTCTTCATAGAACCGATTCTCCGGGTTCTCAAGATCCAGCGCTCCGATCGAGACGATGGAGTGAATGTCCGGTTCGGTTCCTGATCCTTCGACGTCTACGACTAACATACCGATAGCATACCATTCCTTGAGTGGCTTCAAGCCTCAGTTTATGTCTGGACATAAAGCAACTTGAGTGGTATTTTCATTTCAGTAATTGCTCGAGATCAGGAGGCTTGATTGTCACATACTGAATCTAAGCATTGGAGATTGCGAGGCATGTGGTTCCAATTTCCAATGATCTTCCTATGGTTTCTTCGCGGGTCGTACTATTCTCCGCTCGAATTCCGCATGTCGATCAGTGGTGTGGTGGCCTTCGTCGGTTTTACACTAATGCTGGTTTCGATGGTTCGTATCTACAAACTCGGCACCAAGAAGCAACTCATCACGTCCGACATCTTCGCGCTCACTCGACACCCAATGTACCATGGGATGTTCATCGCGGATGCAGCTACATTCCTAGTGGCTGACCTCTCTGACCCACTCTTCTGGATCAGCTGGCTCATTTTTGTTGGGCTTCTGCTGACAGCAGGATGGTACCAGGAACGTGAAACTCTCGCACGATGGGGCGAAGAGGCAGGACGCTACTATGCTCGGACGCCACGATTCATCTTTGGGTGGCTATGGCGCTGAAGCGCCGGAAACTATGGAGGCCGCGTGCGTTCACGCGGCCTTTTTCATTTCGCGTTGTGCCCCAAGCAACTATAGTATGATATATACTTAACTCATGAATACACGAGGCGGCTGTCACTGCGGGAAAGTACGTTTTGAAGTGCGTAACAAGCCTGAATCTGTCTGCACCTGCTATTGTGACACTTGCAGAAGAATCAGTGGCTCTGCTTCCATGACAGCAGCGGATTTTAGGAAAACCGACTTTGTTTTGTTACAGGGTAAGCTACAAAACTACAACTCCTCTTCAAAGGTCGCACGTTCTTTTTGTGCAAGCTGTGGTTCTCACGTTAGTTACATGAGTGAGGACTTTCCGAACAATATTGAAATATTTGTTGGTACATTTGATGACCCTGGTCTCTTCCCTACCGAACTACACACATGGACCTCTCACAAACCTTCATGGGTATCTATTTGTGATGATCTGCCACAACATGCTGAGGACTGATATAAATTCAGTGTCCTACACACCTGTTGTCACAACTCCTCACAATTCCTCACAATTCCCCGCCGGCGTATACCCCGCCGCCTCTGCAGCTTCCCTGCTCTCAAACCACACCTGATTCGCTTCCTTTATCCGCCCTGCACCCGTACACGTAGGTAGATGATACTTATCACTATTTACCGAACCAACATACTTCCCTTTGTCCGTCACTGAACCGCTGTTACTAGCCTCAGCATCGACGCGCTCAACCGCCGTTTCCGAGAGTACGATGCTGGCAGGTTGTGAACCCACGGCAGGTTGTGATATAGAAAGCCTCCCAAGCCCAAAGGAGGCCACCGCCATGAGGATCATGAGGGTGCCGTAGTAGAAGGCGTCGTCGGCACAGAAACGCTTGAATTTCCTTAGAATATCTTGTATACTCATCCCGCTTAACTAGATTATACCGTATGTCAACTAAGAAATCCGGCGGCCAAGCTAAAAACCTACGCGACTCAAAACCGAAGTATCTCGGTGTGAAGCGTGCGGACGGCCAAACCATCAAGGCCGGGCAGATCATCGTGCGACAGCGCGGTACACGCATCGAGGCCGGCAAGAACGTACGGGTCGGCAAGGACCACACGCTCTTCGCCATGGCGGACGGTGTTGTTGCCTTCAAGAACATGCGAAAGACACGCTTTAACGGCAAGACCGTTACCAAGCGGGCTGCACACGTGGTCGCAGGAGCATAAGTACAAAGCACACGAAAAAACCCGCCATCGGCGGGTTTTTTCATTTTGCCATAGTGCCCTAGCGAACGATCTCCACCTTTTCAAGAACGATCGGCTCGGCCGGAATATCACCTGCCTTGGTCTCAACCTGTCCGATCGCATCGATCACATCCATTCCTTCGATAACACGGCCGAAGACCGGGTGTTTTGAAGAAAGCGGCTCCTTATTGAAATCGAGTCCGGTGTTATCAACGAGATTGATGAAGAACTGGCTTCCGCCCGAGTTCGGCTGACCGGTGTTCGCCATCGCGATCGTACCGCGTGTGTTTGTGAGCAACTCACCCTCCACGAATTCGTCCTGAACAGTGCTGTCCGGTCCGCCACGTCCATACAGTGCTTCGTTGGTTCCCTTCGAGTTCGGGTCGCCTCCCTGGATCATGAAGCCTTCGATAACGCGATGGAACTTGGTGTTGTCGTAAAAGCCGGACTCTGCGAGCGTAATGAAGTTACCGGTCGTGATCGGCATCGTATCGGTGAAGAGTTCGAGTGTGATGACACCTTTGTTCGTCGTGATGCGTGCGTGTGGGTTCATAGTGTTTGAAACGGTTGGATTTGCAATACGTTGTTCTTCCGGCGTCAGCGGACCAGCGAATGATTCTTCAGCGTCGGTACGGAGTTGATCGCTACCGTCTGACCGTTCTCCGTCCAACAGGACCACCAGACCAGCGATCAGTGCTGCGGACACGGCAATGGTGAGCAGGATGATTCGTATACTTACCATACCAGCTAAGCTCTCATCACCTCGATGGTGAGTTCTGTTTGTGACTCTCCGGAACCGATGGTCACTGTGTGTGTACCAACATCCTTGATCGGTTGATTGATATGGATATACGCTGGTGTGATCGTCACCCCTTCAGATTCGAGTGCAGCCGCGATACGGTCCGACTTGAGCGCCTGAAAGAGGTGGCCCTGCTCGTTGGCCTCTACCGTCACCTGGACGGTCTTTCCGCCAAGTGCGGCGATGGCCTCCTCCAGTTTTGCGGTTTCCGCGCTATCGATCTCAGACAGCTTCTCCTTGCGCGCACGAACCCGCTTCACATTCTCCGGGGTCGCCTCGGCGGCAAGATTCTGCGGGATCAGTTTGTTGAGCGCATGTCCGTGCGGTACCTCTACGATATCGAATCGGCGTCCAACCTTTGCTACGTCCTGAAGCATTATTACTTTCATATTCCGTGATTATCCGCTGCTAGTGGGCGGTACTATACCACAGTTTCCGGTCCTGAAGCCACATACTGGATCATTCCTCTCCAATGTTGTGATTGCCCCGCAACCACTCCAATGCCGCCTCCTGCTGCGGATCGGCTCCTTCGATCACCTGTTGTGGTGTACGGCTGATGCGAATGTTCGGTTCCAGTCCACCGTTGCCAAACGAGACGCCTTCTGGTGTGAGCCAGCGTGCGATAGTGACCTTGAGCGATGATTTCTTCGGCAGGCTCACCAGCTCTTGTACCGATCCTTTTCCGAACGTTGTTTCGCCGATCAATGTTGCCACGTTGTGTTCCTTGAGCGCACCGGCAAGGATCTCGGAAGCTGAGGCTGAACCTTCGTTCACAAGCACGACCATGTTGTCCGGAGTGAATTCATACACCACGCGGCCGCGACTGCGATACAGTTCTTCGGACTGCCCTTCACCGAACTGTTCACGTACGATCACCTTGCCTCCCGGAATGAAGTAGCTGCCGATCGAGACGGCGCTTTCAAGATAGCCGCCAGGATTTCCCCGCAGGTCAAGCACCAGTTTGGTGGCACCACTCTTTGCAAAATTCCGCAGCTCTTCCTGCATCTTCGATTCCGCAAGTCCGTTGAAGCTATACAACCGGATGATGTATACGTCACCGATCCGCTCAGCGTCCACGGTCGGGATCGCGATCGTGTCCCGTATAACCGGAATGGTCAAAAGATCGTTCTCGCCATCGCGGTATACCGTCAGTATGACCTCGGTCCCCTTCTCCCCGCGAATCAAACGCACCGCCTCGTCGATGGTCATGTTGTTGGTGTCGGTCTCATCGATCCGTACGATGGCGTCCCCTGCAACGATACCTGCTTTCTCGGCAGGTGTATTTGGAAGCGGAGCGATCACTGTGACCACGCTGTCACGAATACCGACCTCCATACCCACACCTTCGAAGTTCCCAGAGATGTCCTGCTCGAACTGCTCTGCATCCTCAGGCGGAAGGAATACGGTGTATGGGTCACCGAAACTTGCGACCATTCCCTGGATCGCACCATGAATCCTGTCCTCTGCGGTCACCGGATCGGTCGATGTGCTCGCGACGTACTTCTCGTCCATTAACTCCCATACACGCCAGAACTCATCGAGGTCGACCGACTCTGATGGTTCGGACCGACCAGAAAAGAGGAACGAGAACAGCCCTGCCTGCTGAGAATCAGTGTCGATTCCCGAGCCGATCTGCATACCGGAAAAGAACGCGGCTGACGCGAACACGATCGCAAGCCCGAAGCCCAACAACCCTGCCCCACTCTGCCGTCGCTCTACGTCCCCGTTCTCCTGTTCCTGCTCATATGTATCGTTCATCGGCTCCATTATTACACACAGGTTAGTGTTGGCAAAAGAACAGCAAAACAACGTGGATGAGGCGGGTTGCGTCTGGTAGACTAGCGGTATGTTCAATCTATTTTCGAGCAGTGTGAGTACGGAGCATCCCATTATGCTCTTCAATACCGCGACACGAACAAAGGAGGAGTTCAAACCGATACGCAAGAACTCGGTGCTTTTGTATTCATGCGGACCAACCGTCTATGACCATGCACACATTGGAAACCTACGCTCATATCTCGTTCCCGACCTCATCCGACGGCTACTCCTTCGAAGCGGATACACCGTCAAACACACCATCAATGTCACCGATTTCGGCCACCTCACCGATGACGGTGACGACGGAGAGGACAAGATCATGAAGGGTATGCGGCGTGAGGGTTACGAGATCACGCTCGAGAATATGCGAAGCTTTGCAGAACCATACATTGCATCGTTTCGGAAGGACCTTGCAGACTTCGGGAACCTGGAGCCCACCGACCTCACACGCGCAAGCGACTACGTCGCCGAGCAGATAAAGATCATCGAAACGCTCATAGAGAAAGGCTATGCATACGAAGCCAGCGATGGTGTGTATTTCGATGTGGGCAAATTCCCATCCTATGGCGTGCTTGGTAACGTGGACATTGAACAGTTGCGGGCAGGCGCCCGTGTCGAAGTAAATCCTGAGAAACGCCACCCTGCTGACTTTGCGCTCTGGAAGAATGCATCACTCGGATGGAAGAGCCGGTTCGGTATCGGATTTCCCGGATGGCACATTGAATGCACCGCTATGGCATTTGCGACCCTCGGCAAACAGATCGACATCCACACCGGCGGCGAGGACCTCATGTATACACACCACAATGGTGAGATCGCGCAGGCTGAGAGCGTCACCGGCAAACAATACGTGCGATACTGGCTTCATAATGCATTTGTGACCGTGAGTGACGACCGTATGGCGAAGTCAAAAGGAACAGGCATCCGGCTTGAGGACCTCGCAGCACGCGGCTTCTCCCCTACCGACTACCGCTACTGGCTCCTCACAAGTCACTATCGCTCGCCGGTCAATTTCACTTTCGAGGCCCTCGAAGCCGCACACCAAGCGCTCACCCGTCTCAAACGGTTCGTATACATAGACTGTGCTGATGTACGTGCATCATACCCGCACGAGAAGTATGAACACGCGTTCCTCAAAACGATCTCTGATGATCTGGATACCCCGAAGGCACTCGCTGTATTATGGGAACTTATGAAGGATCAGACCGTCACAAAAGAACAAAAGCTCGCCACGCTCCATACATACGACGCCATCCTCTCCCTCGGTCTCTGCGACACCGTCACTGAAGGACAGGCTGCGCTCGGTCATCTTGAGACGAAAACAGCACCTGAGGAGGTGCAGAAACTCCTTGCTGAGCGGGAGAAGACACGTGCCGCAAAGAACTGGTTGCGGGCCGACCAGCTCCGCGATGAGATCGAAGCTCACGGCTATACTATCGACGACACACCAAGCGGCCCTCGTCTTAGCCGTACCGCGTCTGACGCGTAGCACTTGTACACAGCATACGCACAGAATCCACAACGTTGCGGCAAATCCGTCGAGTGGTTTGTCGTGGTAGAATGAACGAACTATGGCGGAAGTCACTCCATTCACGACCCCGGTCGCAACAAGCAAACGACTGCGTACGCCGCCGCACGATCTCGATGCGGAACGGGCCCTTCTCGGTGCGATCATACTGAAGCCCGATACGATGCACGACGTTTCAACTATTGTGCACCCGGAGAGTTTTTATGCAGACAAACATCACGAGGTCTACCGCGCGATCATGAACCTGTTCACGAAGGGTGACCCGATCGATCTTCTGTCTGTATCCACAACCCTCAAGAGCATGAAGCAGCTCGAACGCATTGGCGGCGCGAGCTACCTCTCGGAACTCATTGAGAATGTACCGGCAGCCGGCAACGCCGTATACTACGCCGGACTTGTGCACGGCAAGGCGATCCTGCGCGGACTCATCGAGGCCGCTGATGAGATAGCCGAACTGGGTTTTTCTGACCCCGATAGTGTGGAAGAGGTGCTCGATCAGGCAGAAAAGAAGGTATACAACGTCACCAACGCATCGGTCTCACAGAAGTTTAAGACAATCGGCAGTTCACTCTCTGAAGCATGGGAACGCTTCGAGCACTTGAGCGCGAACCACGAAGAGCTTCGTGGTGTTCCGACCGGCTTTGCCTCCCTGGACAACCTCCTTTCAGGACTCCAAAAATCAGACCTTATCATCCTCGCTGCACGTCCATCGATGGGTAAGACGACATTCGCGCTCGACCTTGCCCGCAATGCCGCTTTGAAATACAAGGCCTCTGTCGGTATCTTCTCGCTTGAAATGAGCGACCAGCAGCTCGTGGACCGTATGCTCGCAGCAGAGGCGGGGGTGGACTCATGGAAACTGCGTACTGGCCGTTTGAAGAGCGATGACGAGTATGAAGCCCTCCAATCTGCGATGACTCGCCTTGCCGAGGCGCCGATCCACATCGTCGACCAACCTGGTAACAATATCCTCAACATGCGCTCAGCGGCGCGGCGCCTCAAGAATGAGCATAGTCTTGACCTCATCATCGTCGACTACCTCCAGCTTATGAATCCAACCGCAACAAAGGCGAGCGACTCAATGGTGCAGCAGGTCACTGAGATCTCACGGTCCTTAAAGACCCTTGCGCGTGAGCTCGATGTGCCGGTTCTCGCGCTCTCCCAGCTTTCTCGTGCAGTGGAGCAGCGCGGCGGGAAGCCACGCCTCTCCGACCTTCGTGATTCTGGTTGTCTCACCGGTGATACGCTCGTACAACGCGCCGATACGGGTGAACGAGTACCGATTGAAACACTCATCGGACAGACGGACATCCCTGTGGTCACCATGGACGCGTCGTACCGACTGCGCCCGATGCTTGCTTCGAAGATATTCAGTAGCGGCAGAAAGCGTGTATTTGAAATGACACTTAGAAGCGGTCGCACCATAAAAGCGTCTGGCAACCACAAGTTCTTGACGCTCCATGGATGGCAGCGCCTTGATGCATTGCAGGAGAACGATCGTCTGGCAACCCCCCGTCTTTTGACCGCTACCGAAGCGCCGTCCCGTCTTTCCACACAAGAGCTCATTCTGCTTGCGCACCTCATTGGAGACGGCTGCGTACTGCCGCGCCAGCCGATCCACTACACAAGCGCTGATCCGAAGAACCTTGACGCAGTCGAGCACGCCGCGAAGGAGCTTTTCAATATCGTGCCGCGACGTGTTGCGCAGTCAAATTGGTGGCATACATACCTGTCGTCTCCCTATCGGCTCACGCATGGGAAGCGCAATCCAATCACTACGTGGTATGCAGCACTTGGTATACAGCCAGTGCGATCGTACGAGAAGCGCGTCCCACAGGCGGTGTTCGCATCCGACAGCATGAGTATTCAGCTCTTCCTGCACCATTTATGGGCAACCGACGGAAACGTGTCATGGAAAAAACTACCCGGCCGCTTGCCCGCTGCCGCTATCTATTACGGCACGACCAGTCGCGGGCTCGCCGAAGATGTGCAGCACCTGCTCTTGCGACTAGGCATTTGGAGCACTGTACGGACAACCACAAAACGTGGTTATCGTCCTTCATACCATGTGCACGTACAAAGTGCTCCGGTGCAGCAGCGATTCCTTGAGCTCGTTGGTTGCTTCGGATCGCGTGGAGCAGTCGTTCCGGAACTGAAGGAAGCGTTAGCGAACATCGCTCCCGTCACGAACACCGATACGGTACCACGGGAAGTGTGGGACCTTGTTATCAAACCTGAGCAAGCCGAACGTGGCGTCACTGGACGTGAGCTCGCAACGTTGATGCAGACGGCATACAACGGCACTGCAGTGACCGCAGCCGGAATATCCCGACCGCGACTCACAAAGCTTGCCGCTGTGCTTGGAAGCGAGCGACTGTCACACCTCGCGGAGTCCGATGTGTACTGGGATGAGGTGAAGACGATCAAACCACTCGGTGTCGAGGAAGTGTATGATATGACCGTACCAGGTACGCACAACTTTGTGGCGGGTGATATCATCGTCCATAACTCTATCGAGCAGGACGCCGACGTCGTCATGTTCATTCACCGCGAGGACAAGCAGAACAAGGAGTCAGAACGTCCGAACATTGCAGAGATCCTCATCGAAAAGCACCGAAACGGGCCGGTCGGTATGGCAGAGCTATACTTCGATGAGAAGCACGTGCGCTTCCTCAATCTTGACACCCACCACACAGCAGACAGCACCAATTCGGACGACTTCTAGTTCACCACCCCCAGCAATGAGTTCCCTTGATACATTGATAGCAAAATTCGAGAAGTTTCCCGGCATCGGCGCAAGACAAGCACGCCGGTTCGCGTTTCATATCCTCACCATGCCGAAGGAGGATACCGCCGAACTTGCACAGCTCATCACAACACTCCACGACTCTGTCACTGAATGCAACCTGTGCCATCGATACTTTGCACAGAATGGGACGCGAAGCGGGGTCTGCACCATCTGCGCCGATACACTGCGTGACCGCACCAAGCTGCTTATCGTCGAACGTGACTCGGACATTCCCCCACTCGAACGGTCTGGTGTGTATGACGGCCTGTATTTCGTACTCGGCGGCACCATCCCCCTTTTGAATACGAACGCTACGCAGAAGCTTCGCGGCGGCGGGTTGAAACAGACGGTGAGCGAACGACTACCAGAAGGGCTGTCTGAGATCATCCTCGCCTTCTCAGTGAACCCTGATGGCGAGAATACCGAACGGTATGTCCGGACTCTGCTTGCGGAAGTACTCGAGGGTCATACGATCACGATCTCCCATCTCGGCCGCGGTCTTTCAACCGGCTCAGAACTCGAGTATGCCGACCCTGAGACGCTCAGAAATGCTCTTAAGAACAGGCAGTAGCGGCGCTGGTGGTATCCTTTAAACGCGGTATCATTTTGGTAGAGAGCAACCGGAGGATGTCTGATGTCTTCAGTACAGAACTTCATACGTGTCGTTGACAATATGGGAAAAGATGCAGTTGCCACCTGCACCCGCTGCGGCTACTCGAAACTTGCGCATAAGAACGGTACGGCGTCGTTCCTTTCACCGAGCGCGAGCGATCGCGTTATGGACGGAAAAACGCACTCGCTGACCACGTGCCTCAACGCAGGTGGGTTCAAGGGATAGGTTTGACTTTCCTGCGACAAGATGTCATAATCTTAGCAGAAGAATAAGCATACAGGGAGGCCATATTGTCAGCGACAACAACAGGAGCAGACATGACGGCCTTGAATGCGGCACATATCCCGTATCTGATAATGATGGTGCGGGACAAGTACTACCCAAAACATTCGTTCAGGGAAATCCGAGTGAAGTTCGAGCGGCAATTCCAGCTACTCGTTCACTCACCGGTTTCTGCCACAAAACTGCTGGCAGAGATGTGCGAATGGAAACAAACAAAGAGCCTCCGTGAGCTCTCTGATCTCCAATTCGCATACGCAGATTCCCTAAACTAGAACAAAAAACGGGCTCCCTTTGGAGCCCGTTCTCTTTATATTTAGCCGAGTGCTGTGATCTCAACCTTCGCGTATTTCTGGCGATGACCGATCTTGCGGTCTCGGTTAGATTTTGCCTTGAAACGGACGATGGAGAGCTTCTTCCCCTTCTTGAGGCCGAGGTATGTGCCGGTCACTTTCGCGCCGTCGATGTATGGCGTGCCGATGGTTGCTCCCTTTCCGTCGTCAGAGAGGAGTACTTTATCAAATACAACTTTATCGCCTTCGTTCATCTCGCCGGAAAGCAATTCGACGTCAATCACGTCTCCCACTGAAACAATGTATTGCTTCCCTCCTGTCTCGATTACTGAGAAATCCTCACTCGGCGCAGTCTTTCGCGCAGGAGCCTTCTTAGCAGGTGCTTTTTTCGCCGCCACCTTCTTTGGAGCAGCTTTCGCTTTGGTTGCCGTCTTCTTGGTCATAGTGGGCGCTATAGTACAAGATATACTTGTATTTTGCAATAGTTTCCGATATGGTTCCTGATAGGTTCATGAATGGTGGAGGTAGTTATGACGGCAGCGTCATTCTTGGGGGTACTCGGCTTCTGTGGACTGGCCGCGTGTTCCCTGCTCTACGTGCCCGACAGCACGCTTGAGCGAGCACATGACTTTCTTTTCCGCATCCGTTCCGCTTTCGATCGCCGGCCCCATGGCCGGCGATTTCTCTTTTTATCTGCTATTGCCAGCAGCAGATAACCGTTGTATTATGCATATAGGTACGTTCACAGGCGGGAGCACAGAAAATGCGTAGAATCGAGATATCGGACGAAATGAAGGGTATGGTCCTCGAATACATTCACGCCGGCGGCGGCTCTACTGCCGAGGGGTACGTGGATCGCGACCAGAAGCTTCGCGCAGCGTTTGCAGATCGGTTCAGGAAGGATTTCCAACTCACTGTCGGCGAAGCGTTCGACCAAACGGTGGAGGTCCTGATCCGGGACGAACTGATCACCAAAGACAATGCTCATAAGCCAGGGTGTGTCTACCACGCTCTCGCGAAAGCTGCCGTTTAGGGCACTGATTCGAAACGGCCGGAATTCACCGGCCGTTTTCTAATCCTCCACCTTTGTCGGCTTCTCGATCGCCAGAACCTCAATATCAATACTATCCCCGGTGATCTTCGCCACATCCTTGTCTATCTTGCCGAGCTCACGCTGTGCCGCGTTATAGTGGTTCACCGTCGTACCGAGACTGTTCCCCACTTTCTTGAAGTAGTCGTCGTATGCTTTGAGGTGTCGTGAGAGCGCCTCCACATGCTTCCCGATCTGTTTTGCCGACTCCTCGATCTTGAACGCACGAAAACCATAGAGTACCGATTGCAGGTATGCCGCAAACGTCGTCGGGGACACGATGATCACGTTCTTGTCCTTGTATGCATAATCAATGAGCGAACGTGTGTTCACTTTAATGGACCCGACCTCGTTCACGAGAAGGTCATAGTATATCGCTTCGGCCGGTATATACATGAACGCGAACGGCAAGGTGCCGTCCTTCGGGCGGATATACTTTGCGGTCTCATCGATCCGCTTCTTCAGGTCGTTCGTGAACTCCTTCTCAAGCACCGCACGATGCTCGTCGTCCTGCTCATCGACCAACCGACGGTAGTTGTCGAGTGAGAACTTCGCATCGACCGGGATCATGCCGTCCTTCGTCATGATGACCGCATCAACGATATCGCCGCCATCAAAGAGGTACTGCAGTTTGTATGCGGTCGCGGGGAGCATATTCTCAAGCGCAAGCTGCAGTGACGCCTCGCCGAGGTTCCCACGCTGTTTTTGGTGCTTCAGTACCTTTTCTAGATTCTGCAGCTGTTCTGCCACAGTGAATACCTGTTTTGATGATTCCGAAACTTCGGTCACCCCTTTCACCACACTCCGCAGCTGCTCGTTCACCTCCTTGTTGATCTCCTGGATAAGATGCTTGCTCTCCTGGAACTGCATACGTGCGTTCTCCTGCATGGTCTTGTTGCTCTCACCCATGCGCGAGTCCATGGTCTGGCGTAGCCGTTCAAGCTGCTGCTGGAGGAGTATCAGCCCATCCGACGATTCCTTCCGCCCGCTTCGGAAGAATGAGTTGTATACGAGGATGCCAAGTATGACGATCAAGAGTACCAGTACTGCAAGTTGTATCGCTTCCATCCCGCTATTCTACCACCTTCTCCTGTCGTTCAAAAAACAGCCACTTACTGACCTCGATGATCAAAAGCACGATAACACTGTATCCTGCCACAAGCATCACGTCATAGAGCGGTAGTGGCTGGTATGAGAGTAGGTACTGGAAGAACGGCACGGTCAATACGATTGCAAGAAGCGACGCACTCACAGCGAACGAGCCAAGGAAAAAGAGGTTCGTTCGAAGCGGAATGCGCCACAGTGGTGTGGTGAGCGACCGGAACGCGAACGCCATGAACAGTGAGTCGATCGCGATCATGAGGAACATAACGCTTCGCAACTCCTCAAGCGGTATGCCCTTCAAGCGAAGGAAGAAATACAGTGCGAGCAGCAAGAGACCGTGCACGGTTACCACGAACACGATGAACCACATCATACCGGAAGAGAGAATACCTTCTTCGTGAATGTCCTGCGGTCGCCGCTTCATCGCATCACGCTCCCCTTTCTCAAACGCGAATGCAAAGCTCATCAAGCCCTCCTCGATCACGTTCGCCCAGAGGATCTGTGCTGGAAGGAGCGGAGCCGCGCCACCAGTTACAAGCGCCCCAGCGATCAGCACCACTTCCGAGAGGCAGGTCGAAAGCAGGTACCCCACGATCTTCCGCAGATTTGCAATGATACGACGTCCCTCCTCGATGGCTGCGTAGATGATCTCGAAGCTATCGTTCACTAACACAAGGTCCGACGCCTCCTTCGCAACCTCAGTACCTGACCCGACCGCTATGCCGATGTTCGCCCGTCGTAGTGCGGGAGCGTCATTGATACCGTCTCCGGTCATCGCCACGATCTCCCCCTGCTTCTGCAGTATTTCGGCAATGCGCATCTTCTGCCGTGGGAGTGTGCGGGCGAACACTGATACGTCCTCGAGAAGCAATCTGAGCTCTTCGTCAGAGAGTTTTTCCAGTTCGTCACCGGTCACTGCTGTGTCGTGCGCACCCGCGATCCCAACAGCGCGTGCGACGGTGAGCGCGGTCTGCGGATTGTCTCCTGTGATAAGGAGTACCCGCGCCCCGGCACTTTGCACGCCGCGAATGGCACTCGCCACCCGCTTACGCACCGGATCGTTGAATACCAGAATACCCATGAACACGAGATTTCCGGTGAGCATTCGTTCCGGCGGTTCCCTATCCTCCGGTATGGCATCAAACGCCACGTCGCGATACGCCACCGCGACCAGTCGTTTTCCTTCCTTCGTTTGTGCCGCGATCGCCGACTCATACTGCGCACGGTCCTCCTCGGTCATTGTGCGTGCGCCATGCTCCCCGTAGACGTGTGACGCGCGTGCAAGCAGGAACTCCGGCGCGCCATTCACACACAACCGGGAACGCGTCTTGTTCTCCGGCACAAGTCCCGCAGCAAAACGATTCTCAGATTCAAATGCAAGGTGGTCGGTGCGTTGTGCGCGAGATGAATCCTTCTCAGGGTCGATATCGATCTCAAGCGCTGCTTCAAGGATCGCTTTTTCCACCGGATCGCCGTGAAAGATGAACTGACCATTAACCTTCTCACGATAGGCGCTCGTGGCAGCGAGCGACGTGTCGAAAATGGCTCGTACGGTCTTGTCCCGCTCCCACGATGTTGGGGACATGTTCGTACGATCAGCGTAGATCACTCCGGTCAGCGCCATACGCGCAAGTGTGAGCGTACCGGTCTTGTCCGTCATAACAACGGTCGTCGAGCCGAGGGTCTCGGCGGCGAGCAAGTTGCGTACCAGACCGCCACGCTTCAACAGGGATTCCATGCCGACCGCAAGAATGATCGTCACCGCAGCCGGAAGTCCTTCAGGGATGGAGGCCACAGCGATAGCAATGGACATCAGGAGCATTTCAGTGAGCGGCTGTCCCTGCCACATGCCGATCGCAAAGATGAGCACCGTGAGCACAGAGATGATATAGAGCATGATCTGTGAGATGCGTTTCATCTCCTCTTGGAGCGGCGTCATCTCATCGTCAATGTCATGCAGGTCCTGTGCAAGCTGGCCCACGGCTGTGCTGTCGCCTGTTGCAATAACGACACCTTTCCCGTATCCCTCAACGGCGTACGTTCCCATCCATACCATGTTCGTCCGCTCGGTGAGCGCCTCACCGACCGCCAGTAGCTTGTTCTCCTTCCTGACCGGCAGCCACTCACCAGTGAGTGCGGCCTCGTTCATTGCAAGTTTCTTTGTTTCAAGCAGTCGAATGTCTGCCGGCGCCTGTCCGCCACTCTCGATCACCACGATGTCACCCGGAACAAGCTCATCTGCATCCACCTCGTGTAGTGCACTCCCGCGCACCAGCGTTGCACGATGCACTTGTGACTGTGCTAGCTTTTGGAACGCCTTTGACGCTTTCCCTTCCTGCACCACGCCGACCACGATCGCGATCGAAAGCGCAAAGAGAATAACGGCACTGTCCACGAATTCCTGAAGGGCCAGGGTGATCACGAATGCGATCAGTAGCACGAACACCAATGGACTCTTGATCTGTTTGAACGCCCGCACGAACACACCAGGCTCCCGAACCTCGGTGAACGTATTCCGGCCGTACTTCTTCCGCCTGCGTGTGACCTCCGTTTTTGTGAGGCCCTTTTCCGGATCTACACGCAGCGCCTCACACACATCCGCAGAGGCGAGTGCATGCCATTCATGGCTGCTTTGCTGGGTCACTTCTAAAGAGCGTGTGCGCGACATACTTTATGGTAGTATACCGCTATAACCTGAAGAAATATGTCACTACATGAGGATATACGCAGCTCACTGAAGGAAGCAATGAAAGCAAAGGACGAGGTGAAGCTGCGTACGGTGCGCAGTATGCTCACCGCGTTCACCAACGAAGCGGTCGCGACCGGCAAGACACCGCAGGACATGCTCACCAATGACGAAGCACTGTTGGTCATCAAGCGTCTTGCAAAACAGCGCAAGGAATCCATTGTGCAATACGAAGCAGCGAACCGCCAAGAACTTGCGGAACCCGAGAAAGCAGAACTTCTGGTACTTGAAAGCTACCTGCCGCAACTGATGAGCGAGGAAGAGATCGAACCGGTCGCGAAAGCGAAGATGGAGGAACTCGGAGTAACGGATAAGTCGAAGATGGGTATTCTCATTGGCGCGGTCATGAAAGAGACCGCCGGAAAAGCCGACGGTGGTGACGTGAAGACTGTGGTGGAGCGGCTTCTTTCCTGATGCTATGGAGAGCTGTACAAATTATTGATTTCGTGCTATAATAAAAGTAGAAACAGCGGAGTCCAACACATGGCAACCCAGTTCACACTTGACCAACAGGTCTTCAATGATCTGCTGACAGAAGCTCGTTGTCAGGTCCGGCGACTCGGACCGACGGCGAACTACACTGAACGGACAATGGCGGTCAGTTCGGTCCTGAAGCGTCATGCACTGGGAGTACTTGAGCATGCACGCTACAGTAGAGCAGTGTTCGCTGCGATCGTTCGGCCATCTCGACGCTGAACAACATACAAAGGGCGGGACTTCCCCCGCCCTTTCTGCACCTTACAGGAGGTAACCATGTCCTTCATTGACATGATCGACTTTCGGAGAGCGTGCGCTATCTGTCCGAAGGTTGATCCTGATGAGTTCAAAGCTGCGATCTTGGGCGTGTATGAAAAGTGGAGTGCCGACAAGGAAGCGGGTGTCAAACCAGACTTTCACAAGTACTTTGGTTTGACCATTCTCGAGCTTGGTATTGAGTACATGTTCGAGTTTCGTGAATACCAGTTCGCACTCACTGCATACTTCCAGCCGCGTGCAGTACGCAAACGCAAGCAGCAACGCGGAATTCGTATACCACTGCCCAAGAACCCGGTCGAACATCCAGCAACGTACAACCGTGTCCGCATCCGTATCGACCGAACAGTATCGATCGAATTTAGCGGACCGGCACATCGCAGAACCATACGATTGCCGGCTGTGATCGAAGCGTACAAGATCTGGCACGGACCGAAGCATGAGATCGACGACGATGTCTTGCACAGTGCCCGGACACGCGCACTCGCGGTGATGAACAGTAAGCGTAACGTAGCGTAAAAGCGGAACTAGTCTTTAGTATCCGCTTTTTTGTTTGTACGTTTGCAAAGAACAATTTTGTATAGTATGAATATCCAAGTTTCAGCGAGTACCCACCATTCCAGCAGCAGGGAGAGTCTATTGATACCGGAAATTTCAGTGATACTGCAAACTTCAAGCGGCAACACGCGGACACTTGCCGTAACGGTCGAGCGGCCGAACGACCTCCAGCGCCATGCGGTGAAACGCGCACTGGAAAAAGGATGCAGCAATATCCGGCTGATGCGGGATACCGATGAGAAGATCACGTACCTTGTCGATGTAGAAGCTGCGCTCGAAGTGGATGCAAAACCAAAGGTCGAAGCGATTCTTGGTCCGCACATCTTTCGTGACTGCGCAGCCTGAACAATCCGCCCCGCAGCACTGCTGCGGGGCGTTCTTATCACATCACCTCCGCGTCCTCAATACGAAACTCCCCCACTTTCGTTCTGTGCAACGACTTCAGTGTCGCCGGATAGCCAAGTCGCTTTCCAAACTCTTCTGCGAGTGAGCGGATGTATGTTCCGCTCCCCACTGCAAACCGGACGCGTACAACTACTCTTTTGCTGACAGTGCTAATACCAAGAAGTTCCGCTTCATGGACCACCATCTCACGGATCGGTACGTCAGTAACTGTATCGCCTCTCTTCTCTGCCGCACGCGCCCGCTTATACATCGGCACACCGTCCTTCTTGATCGCCGAGTACGCTGAGACCGGCAACGTCAACGTACCCGTCATTTCTTTCAATACCCTGTGTACCGTTGCCTCATCAAGTGCAGTGACCGCCTTCTCTTCCAACACTGCGCCTTCCATATCACCGGTACTTCGCCGCTCCCCGACAAGTATCTCTGCAAGGTATTCCTTATCCAACTTCACGTAGTCTGTGAGTTGCTTGGTCCCCTCCCCAACACCGATGATCATCAACCCTGAGGCCAGCGGATCCAGTGTCCCTGCGTGTCCCATCTTTCTGATACCAAGCTTCCGTCGCAGCCTCCGGATCACATCGAACGATGTGATACCAAGCGGTTTGTCTATAAGGAGAATATGTTCATTCATAGGCTACCCTCGTATGAACAGGAACGCGAAGTACGCCAGATACAACGCGACGAATATCGCACCCTCCGTGCGTGAGATGGTAAAGCGCCTACCGAACAGAAGTGCTGAGAGCATGAGGATGAGCGTGGCACCGAACGCCGCAAAGATATCGAACTGCAGAGACTCACGAACCACTATTGGTTTCATGAGTGCAGTGATACCGAGTATGCCGAGGAAATCAAATACGTTCGACCCGATGATGTTCCCAATAGCGATCGTTGTTTGTCGTTTTGTTACAGCGACAATGGAGACGGCAAGCTCCGGTACCGACGTACCGATGGCAACGACCGTGAAGCCGATAAGTGCCGGACTCACCCCCAGCATGATAGCGATTACCTCAGCACCGTCGACGATCCACTTTCCGCCAAGGAACACCCCAACGAGACCGGCGGACATCAGTGCGACTGAGACGACCCACGAGAACCCTTTAGTATCCAGGCTGTATTCCATCACCTGCTTGCGTCTAAGCATGAATAGGATCCAGAGGACAAGAAGCGTCACGAGGAAGAACCCGTCTGCGCGAGAGAGTCCCGCCTCCCCGCTCCCTGCGCCACTCATGGTGATCAGGGCCGCGACCACCAGCACTGCGAACATATTGATCGGCAGGTCGTAGACGATCCATGATCGCTTGAAGACGAGTGGCGCAAAGAGCGCCGAGATACCGAGAATGAATAGTATGTTGAAGGTATTGCTTCCGATGATGGTCGCCAGACCGATGTTGTTTCCTTCAAAGACGGACGCGACATTGATTGAGAATTCCGGAATGGACGTACCAATTCCAACGATCACCACGCCAATGAACCACGGCGAAAGGCCGAACAGATGCGCGAGTGAGGTCGCGCCGCTAATGAGCAGATTCGCACCCTTGATGAGGATATAGAATCCGAGCGCAAAGAGTGTCAGTGTGAAAAACACGCTCATGGTCATTCAAACAGTGAAAGATACTTGCCGTACCCTTCGGTCTCCATCTGCTCTTTCGGTACGAACCGAAGTGCAGCGGAGTTCATACAATATCTGATGCCACCTAATTCTTTCGGCGCATCGTTGAACACGTGGCCGAGATGCGAATCAGCGATCGCCGAGCGTATCTCGGTGCGCGGCCAGATGAGCTTGTAGTCTGTATGTTCCTTGACCATATCGTATTCGATCGGACGGGTGAACGACGGCCAGCCGGTCCCGGAGTCGAACTTGTGTATCGAAGAAAAGAGAGGTTCACCTGAGACAATATCAACGTAGATCCCCTCCTCCTTGTTGTCCCAATACTCATTCTGAAACGCCGGTTCGGTCCCTTCCTCCTGTGTCACCTTGTATTGCATATCCGTTAGTCGCTCACGGAGTTCTGCCTCGGATGGTTTGGTGAATGCCTGTGTGTCAGTACGCCACGAAAGCGATGCACCGGTCTCGCTTCCCCAGTGCTCCTTAATAAACGCATCCCGTCCGGATGCGTTCCGGTAGTATTTGTATTTTAGGCTCGAGATGCCTTTCTTGTAGTAGTCCTGGTGGTACTCCTCAGCAGGCCAGAACTCCGGACGTGGCAGCACATCGACCGCAAGCGGCTTCTCGTACGGCCCGTTCTCATTCACGTCAGCGATCAACTGTTCGATGATCGCTTTCTGTTCTTCGTTTTCGTAGTAGAACGCCGGTGAGTAATACTCACCACGGTCATGGAATGAGCCGTCACCGTCGGTCGGATCCATGTGCTTCATCGCGTAGATCAGTACTTCTTCGAAGGAAACAACATTCGGGTCGTACCGGACCTCTGCAACCTCACGATGCCCGTTCTGCGCGTAGTTCTGGTACGTCGGATCCTCGTTCGTCCCTTCGGCGTAGCCGGAAACAACCTCGGTCACACCTGGAAGTTTCTCAAGGTCTGCCTCCACGCACCAAAAACATCCGCCAGCGACGAGCATGGTCGCTGTCTCTTCGGAACGCGTCTCCTGTGGTACTGAATCCGATGTGCGCTTCGTATCATGTTTCATAACGAATGGTGTGGTAGGTACAGACACCCCGGTGTCGGCTATCCACGCCGGTATCGCTATACCGCTACTGGAAAACAAGAACGCTGATACCGTGATGATGTGGAGTAGTAAATTCATACAAGTGCATGTATAAATGACCTGTACCTACTCTACCATATGCAGAACCCCCTACCCATCGATCCTAAGGCCGCACTCCGCCATTTTAAGAAGTCCGATGAACGCATGGCAACGCTTCTCACATCTGCCCTTGCTACGCCTGCTCCTATTGAACTCCCGAAGCCAAAGAAGCCCGACGAATTCTTCACCTCCATCGTGCGTTCGATTGTGAGTCAGCAGATCAGCGTGAAAGCTGCTGCGTCAGTATACGGACGTGTTGAGGCTCTTCTCGGCACAGTAACTGCTGAGAACGTGAACCGGGCAGATGAGGACGAGCTCCGTGCCTGTGGCCTTTCTGGACAGAAGACGCGATACATCGTGCACAATGCTTCCATCTGGCATGAGGTTCCCACTACATCCTTCAGCGATATGAGTGACGAGGAGGTCATCACAGAACTCACCAAGCTCTACGGCATCGGCCGGTGGACGGCCGAGATGTTCCTGATGTTCTCTCTCGCACGGCCGGATATATTCTCGTTCGGTGACCTCGGTCTCATGCAAGGTCTCTACCAAAACTACGGATACAAAAAGCACTGGCGGCGGAAGGTATTGCAAACTGTTGAAGCATGGTCTCCGCATCGTACTATCGCATCGCTTGTTCTCTGGCATCAGAAGGATAATGAACCGGTGGTGTATTAATTTGACAATGGTGCAATATAGTGTTTAAGTTGGTTTAAATTCACGCATTTACGGAGGTTTTCTTATGCGCACGGTTCTTTCGGCCTCTCTTCTGGCTCTGTCGATTGTATTCACAACCGCCGCCGCAAGCGCAGATACGGAATGTACCCTGCTCTGCGGGTCGGACGGGGACGGCAGCGTTATCTTTCGAGCGCCTGACATCATTCAGCGCCTCAAAGAAGACGTTGATGAACTCGATCTGCTCGTAGCATTTCAGTTCTACAGTTTCAACCAGCGACGTGAGTGGGTGGCCGGCGTTTCCCTTCGGACAGTCGTCGAAGAGACTCTCCCGAACTACGATCAATACGAAGTTCTCGAGATCTCACACATGGTCCAGACGGGCGGTGGCGTTCCGAGTGCATACTTCCGCCTTGTCTACATCGAGAACGACAAGATCAATCCACCTGAAGAACTCACCGAGTAATCGAAACGCAGCCGGCGCGGACACCTCCGCGCCGGTTTTTCTATACACCAGCAAGCGTCCGTACTGGTACATGGTCATATTGTCTCAGTGTCTTTCGATGTATTTTGTATTCCGGCATCGTCTCGGAAACCAGCGCCCAGAAGTTCGGCGAATGATTGAGTTCCTTTAAGTGGCAAAGCTCATGCACGATCACATAGTCAGCAAGCTCTGGCGGCAGGAACAGGAGTCGGTAGCTGAAATTGAGATTGCCAAGCGACGTGCAACTCCCCCAGCATCGGCGCTGGTTTCTGATCGCGACCCGTTTGTATGTGAGGTTGTAGTGCTGGTTGAAGTGCGCCAACCGCGCGTGCACAAGCTCACGCGCGGCCTCCTTGTGCGTCGTATAGTGTTTCGTCACCGAACTGCGACGACGTCTCCGTACCCGGTACCACCTCATGCGCGCACTGCTTCCCTCTCTAGCAACCGATAGTATGCACGACCCAATCTGATGACTTCGTAGTCATATTCCTCGTTCAGGTGCTCGAAGATCGGCTTCAGCTTTTCATCACCCACCGCCTCAATGGCCTCTTGAACCTTCGGCCAGATGGTATCCCACTCATCCGGAAGCAGATGGTCAATGTTACCAACAGTGATCTCCCGAGCCGCGATCAACTCCTCGATGTGGCCCCAGATGGTCGACTGCACCATGCCGCGTTCCTTTGCGATCTCTGCGATCGTTTTCTTTTCATTCAAAAGTCCTTTTGTTGCTTCGGTCGTACTTTCTTTCTTAAGCCGTGTCGCGCTATCAGTTGGTTTACCGATGTCCTCCGCACGCGGCACGCGCCCGCCATGTGCCGACACGAACTGCTGGTGCATGTTCGCAAGCTCTTCGTCCTCCATATCACTGAACATGCGCTCTGCAGCCTCACTCTCACTGCGGAACTGCTCGTCGCGCGCAACGATACGCGGATCGACACGAAGCGCGGTCGGACTCATACCGAGCATCTTCAAGCCTTGGAGTGTCCGCACACGAGAGAGCGCCACGTATCCTTGTCCGAAGACGAACGCTTTTGCCAGATCGATCTCAGCAGCATCGAGGGACATCCCCTGACTCTTATGCACCGTGATGGCCCACGCAAGCCGGAGCGGCACCTGTGTCACTTCTGCAAGTACCTTCCCGTCCTCCGATACACTCCAACTGGTCGGTTCGATCTTAATCTCGCGCCCCGTCGCGGTCCGAATGACTGGATACCCATCGTCGGCATCAAAGTGCACCACCCTGCCGAGCGTTCCGTTCACGTATCCCACCTCGAAGTTGTTCTTGGTGCACATCACCATCGCATCCTCCTTGAGTTGGAGCGACTCTGGTGAGAGACAGCTCTTCACAAGACTCGTAAGTAGCTGCCGGTTGCCGCGTGCCTGCATCGCGAACGAGGTGGTGCGACCGGAAAGCGCGTTCAGCTGTGCCGTGTTCACCGCATCCACGTCAGCGTTGTGTGTATAGAGTTTCGTCGGTTCTATATCTGTATATGAAATATCGGTCTGTTCGGAGAGCAGTGTGTAGTGTGACTCGTCCACATCGTTCCGACGGATCGACTGCAGGAGACCGAGCAGCATCTCATCCTCCTGCCGGTACTGCTCGGTGAGGTAGCATGCGATCGGACGTGCCTCCGCCCACGCACGTGATTCGAATGCATAGTGGACTTCCATGCCGCGTGGGACGATCGGCGGCAATTGGAAGAAGTCTCCCACAAACACGACCTGCAGCCCGCCGAACGATTCGGGGCGCTTTCGGACCGTCCTGCATACCCGATCCACCATGTCGAGTATGTTCCCGTCGAGCATGGATATCTCGTCAATGACGAGCACGTGCGCCTTAGTGATCCGCTTCACGGTCTTCTCCTTTGTGGCGATCGAATCAAGGTCGCGTGCTGTGAGTGAATCGCGGATACCGATACCGCTCCACGAATGGATGGTCATGCCACCGATATGTGTCGCGGCAATACCGGTTGAGGCGGTCACGGCAACGGAGAGGCCTGCCGCCTCAAGCCATGCGATGTATTCGTTGATGACGTACGTCTTGCCGCTTCCCGGTTCGCCGGAGAGGAATACATTCCCGCCGGTCTTGAGTATCGAAAGCGCCTGTGATTGCAGCATAGTGATAAGGGTACCATACACGTCATATGCTCCCGACTCTTCACAACACCGACGTGCTGGTGTGTCAAAACGTTGTATAATTTATGCAATGACACGTTCTTCTGTTGCAACCAAAAGACCGAAGAAACGGAAAAAGGAACCGCGTACCACCGCTTCGCCGCTCTCACGTACGGCGGTAGTGAAAAGTGTGAAGCGTGAGCCGCTCGGCCACCTCCTTCTCGAGAAGCTCCTCTATGCAGCCGGGTTCTCCGGCACTATTGCGACCGACACCGAAACCCTCACCGAATTCAGTACCGACGAAAGTATCTTCAAGATCATGCCGCAGATCGTTCTGCGGCCAAAGACCGCAAAGGACATTGAAACGGTTGTTTCCGTGCTCGGTGCTGAAACCAAACGGTTTCCGTCCATATCACTCACTCCACGGGCAGCGGGTACTGGTCTTTCCGGTGGTTCACTTACCGACTCGGTGGTCATCGACGTTTGTGAGTATCTTGCTGACATCGGCAAACCAAAGATCTCTGGCGACACAGCCACGATCATCTGCGAACCGGGTGCAATGTGGCGCGATGTGGAAGCGGCGCTTGCCGAACACGGTTTCTATATCCCTGCGTACCCCGCCTCGAAGGATTTCTGCACCATTGGTGGGTCGGTGGCGAACAATGCTGCAGGACCAGACTCACTCCGCTATGGACACGTCGCTGAATGGGTGGATTCTGTCGATGTGGTGCTTAGCGATGGCAATACATACACGATACAACCACTCACGTACAAAGCCTTTACGAAGCTCATCAAAGAGGACCACGAGCATGCGCGCATCGCCCGCGAGGTCTTTACACTGATCGAGGAGAACGAAACGGCGATCAAACGTGCACACCCGAAGACCGCGAAGAACACTGCAGGGTATGCGCTCTGGGATGTGCTCGACGGTCTTTCGGTAAAGGAGTTCAAGCGTGGTGTGGGGACATTCGACCTCACCCGGCTCATTTCAGGTAGTCAGGGGACGCTCGGCATCGTGACCAGTGTCACCATGCGCGCGATCCCGCTGGGGACCAATACACAACTCATAGCGGTACCGGTATTCGATCTGGTCAAGGCTGGTACGGTCGTGCAAGAGGCGCTTAAGTTCAATCCACTTAACATAGAGGTGTTTGATGATCTCACATTTGATCTCGCACTTAAGAATCCCCAGTTCTTTAGAAAGCGACTCTCCGGCACCGCATACTACAAATCCCTCTTTTCAATGTATGCAACGTATCATGTACGGTACCGAGGCAAGACACCGATGTTCACCCTCCTCGTCACCCTCGACGACGCAACGCTCTCAAAGTCCCGGCTTGAGACCATTCTAGCGGCACTCAAGAAGCACGCGCCGGGTGCGCGGCATATTGTGAACGAGAGTGAGGTTGAGATGCTGTGGCAGCTTCGGCGCGCCAGCTACCCGCTCTCGAAACTCGAAGATCCTACCAAACGCCCTGCACCGTTCCTTGAGGACATGGTCGTACCGCCGCAGCACCTCGCACCTTTCTTTACCAACATAAAGCGACTGTTGAAGAAATACAACGTCGTTGCTGCGGTGCACGGACACGGGGGCAACGGACACTTCCATTTCTATCCCCTGTTGGATTTCACACGCAGATCGACACCTGCGCTCATTGAAAAGATGGCCGACGAGTTCTTTGCGCTAGCGCTTAAGTATGATGGCAGCATCTGCGGTGAACACAACGACGGCATCATCCGTACCCCGTACCTCACGCAGATGTTCAGCAAGACCATACTGAACCTGTTTGTTGAGCTGGAACATATTTTTGATCCTGATGACATCTTCAACCCGGGCAAGAAGGTCAATCCACGCTTTGATATCAAAGACTCCATTCGTGACACGAACTGACATTCCTGCTTGAAAAATCATACACAGGGCGTATAGTGCGGAGAGGTACCTCGCAGACAGGAAGGACCAGAGCGATGAGCACCCAAACACTCGCAGCGAATTCCAACAACCAGAGTGACGCGGTCGCCACAAGCGACGCGGTCCTGAACCAGAATCTCTCCTTTCTTGCTCAGGCAGCACGAGGAGAGATCCAACCCTTCATCAGTGCGTCAGACGATTTTCTCAAGCTGTTGATGGAGCGGTACAAGGGAGATGTACGGAATTTCTTTCAGGACGTATATACCGCGATGCTCGACGGAGGCCAGCCCTGGGCTTTCGAGATCGAAGGTCCTGATGGAATTCGAGTCGAAGGTGCTGTTCACGCCGGCACGTTCGCCGGAAATGATCTTGAGTCGGTCGACAACATCGCGATCATTCTCGACTCCTGAGAACCAAACAACGTCCCGCGCTGCGGGACGTTTTGCTATACTATGACGCATGGAAAACGAAACAACATACACCGGCTCATGCCACTGCGGCGCGGTCGCATTTGAGTTCACTACTGCACCCATCGAGGCTGGGTTAGCCTGCAACTGCTCACACTGTCACCGAAAGGGCTTCATTCTCACTTTCCTTCCCAAGTCGCAGTTCACACTGAAAAGCGGTGAGGACAATCTCACGGAATACCGTTTCAACAAAAAGCAACTGGCACACCAGTTCTGCAAGACGTGTGGGGTGCAGGCATTTGCGTTCGGCACTGGTGAGGATGGTACTGAGACAGCGGCCATCAACCTCCGGTGTGTGGAAGGTATTGATATCGATTCACTCACACTGAACCGATATAACGGAAAGGATGTGTAGTTTTTAGTACCCGCTGGATAGGAGTACCATGAACCATCCTGTGATGAGCAGGAACGAGCCCGCGAAAAGAGCGACGAAAAGCGTTCCGTACCCAAGGCGTTCGGATCTCTTTGTGATGGTATAGATGAGTTCCTTCATAGGCGCGTACAGTATCACGTTTATGCTGAAGACTACATGAAGGACCTCATGAAAGCATTATTTCTTCCCTTTGTATCAAGACAACGCCCGCGAAATGTGTTATAAATCCCCCGTCCGTTTTAACACGGCCCTATCGTCTAACGGCTAGGACATATCCCTCTCACGGATAAAATCGGGGTTCGATTCCCCGTAGGGTCACCAAA
>JBBDKG010000004.1:0-38340 GCA_040879435.1 Minisyncoccota bacterium
TGTGTCTGCTGCCGGACTAGGACTCGAACCTAGATAAACGGTCCCAAAAACCGCTGTCCTACCATTAGACGATCCGGCAAATTGTGCAGGTAGACTAGCACATTTTGGATAGTGATTCTATTTGCACTCGATCGTAGCCTGTATCGCACAATGATCACTGACACCACAGTGGTACGCTACGTCCGTCACTACATATCCTCCAGTACTGAAAAGCCCATCCACCACGAATGGGATCGGGCCGGCACGATGAATGTTAGGATCGAGACTGCTTTCATACTCAGGTGGGATATGGTCGGTATACCGCACCTTGATAGCGTCAAAGATCTCGCGGCCACGCGGTGCATTGAGGTCACCGCAGAAGACAATATCGTCGTACTCTGCGAGTACCGCCAAAAGATTCTCAAGCGCTTCGCGCTGAAAGTCTGTTACCTGGCCACCCTCAGTGACCGGAAAGTGCGTCGTACCGATAGTGAACGCCTCATTCTCTTTCGTGACGCGTGCCACGAGGAGCGAGAAGGTGCAACTCTCGTATCGCGTCTCCATAGAGGTCGTGTCGTTCCTCCGTAGTGGACCCTTGTTGCCGCCGTACCAATGTGATTCAAACGTTACCTGATGCGGTGTAAAGATACCGACACCGATCTCGTCCTGCCACACGTTGGAAATAGCCAACGGCATGAAGGTACCAGGAGCATCGAGCACAGCCTCAAAGTACGACACATCCTGCTTGCAGAGCTCCTGCACGCAGAACACATCGGGCTGTTCTTGCTTCAAGAACGGTGTGATCGTATCAAAATGCTTCCGCCCCTCGATATTGAGACTCACCAGAGATAACGCCATGACTATTTCGACTCATACGCCGCCTTCACAAACGCCGTGAACAACGGATGCGGTGCGAGCGGGCGCGCCTGCAACTCTGGATGGAACTGCACACCCACAAAGAACGGATGCACCTCCGCCGGCAATTCCATGATCTCCATAAGACGCTCATCTGGTGACGTTCCAGAGAACACCACACCTTTCTCTGTTAAAGCCGGCACAAACTCATTGTTCACCTCGTAGCGATGTCGGTGCCGTTCAACTATCTCACCTGCCTTGTATGCCTTCTGCGCAATACTGCCCTTCTGAAGCTTTGCCACATACTGCCCCAGCCGCATGGTGCCGCCCATATCACTCTCCGCTACCTTCTGCTTCTGCTCAGGCATGATATCGATAACAAGCTTCTTCGCACTCGGGTCGATCTCAGCAGTGCTCGCATCCTTGTATTTGAGAACGTTCCGTGCAAATTCCAAAACGGCAAGTTGCATGCCGTAGCAGATACCGAAATACGGGATCCTATTCTTCCGCGCGTACTCAATCACCTTCAACTTCCCCTCAATGCCGGTCTTCCCGAACCCGCCCGGCACAAGAATGCCGTCAAACTGCTTCAGTTTCTGCAGATTCTTGCCGTCTTCAAACGCAAGCGAGGAGACATAGTGGATGTCCGGCTTCAAACCGAGCTTGTATGCCGAGTACTTGATCGCTTCCAGGACAGAGATGTATACGTCCGAAAGCACAAAATCACCTGAGCTGAAGTACTTCCCGACCACCGCGATCTTCACCGTGTCCTTCCCGTTCTTCGAACGCGCCACGAACCGTTTCCAGTCACCAAGATCTGCCTTTGTATTGCAGGCAAGGCCGAGCATGTCGCACAGACGATTAGAAAGGTGGTCTTTCTCGAAATTGACGGGGATGTCGTAGATGCTTTCAACATCAGGAGCTGAAATCACATCTTCAGGACGAACATTGCAGAACTTCGATATCTTCTCCTTGCGCTTCTTGTCCACGCCGACCGGACTGCGGGCAATGATGATATCCGCAAACACACCAGCACTGTTTAAGGTCCGTGATGCGTGCTGTGTCGGTTTGGTCTTCATCTCGCCGATCGAACCCGGCACCGGCAGGTACGAGACCATCACCACACCGATATCGTCCGGTGTCTCACTCTTCATCATACGAACGGCTTCGAGAAAGAGGATGCTCTCGTATTCGCCGATCGTGCCCCCGATCTCCGTGATGGTGACGTCCGCGTCAGCGGTCGCAGCCGCCTTCTTGATGCGGCGGATGACCTCAAGCGGCACGTCCGGTACCACTTGTACGTTCTTTCCTTCGTATCCGAGGTTACGCTCCTTAGCGATCACTGACTGGTAGACGCTACCGGTCGTCATGTAGTTGATGGAAGGAAGATCGACGTTCAGGAACCGTTCGTAGTTTCCCATATCCTGATCGGTCTCAAGTCCGTCCTGCAATACAAAAACCTCACCGTGTTCGGTGGGGTTCATGGTACCCGCATCAACATTGATGTATGGGTCGATCTTAAGCGCAGTGACGGTGAGCCCGCGCGACTGGAGGAGTTTAGCGATCGAAGAAGAGGTGATCCCCTTCCCGACACCGGACATAACGCCGCCGACGACAAAGATGTATTTCCGTTGTTTCTGTCGTCGTGTTGTCCCTGCCATTACGGAAGCTAATTATAAACAAAGAGTGCGAAAGCTCCAAATCTAAACTCGAAGATACCGGGAGACGGCAAGCAGAGATGAGACCAACCCCAACACAACCCCCGTTCCGATCAATACACCGAAGATGTACACGAAGTTGTTGACGAAGTATCCGAAAAGATTGAATTCAAAGAATACCTGCGTCTTTGGACCAAGCCAGAGTACGATCGGATAGAGTATGAGAAGTGAGAGCACGCCGCCGATGAGGCCGTAGATCACACCCTGAAGCATAAAGGGACCGCGAATGAACATGTTGCTTGCACCCACGAGCCGCATCACGGAGATCTCTTCACGCATAGTATATATCGCAAGACGGATGGTGTTGAAGGTGATGAGAATTGCCGCCGCAACAAGAATCGCCATTGCGATGAGACTGGAGCGCTCGACCGCATCGATGATCGAGGTCAGCTTATCGATCGCACTCTTGTTCTTAACAAAGTTCACTCGGTCGATGAGTGGCGCCTGCGGCGTCTCCTGCTCCTGCTTGTCGCTGAGGAACTGTGCGATCCCCTCGTACTCTGAGGTGTTCTTTGCACGGATAGCAATCGACGCACCGAGTGGGTTCTCGCCGAGCTCTTCGAGCGCCTGAATGGTAAGTTCGTCACCGGAATGCCGCTCACGGAACGCCTCGAGTGCTTCCTCACGTGACATATACGTTACCTCAGCAACTTCCGGTAGCGCCTCAAGCGACGTCTGGAGACCCTGGATATCCTCTTCAGACGCAGTGGTTACGAAGTACACGTTGATATCAACCTTGTTCTCAATATTCTGGAGTGACACGCCGAGCATCTGATCGAGCAGGATCGTCGAACCGATCACAAAAAGCGCGACCGTGATCACAAAGATCGAGGCGAGCGACACAAAGGCATTGCGCCAAAAACCCACCAGTCCCGCTCGTACGATTCGTTTAAATCCTATCCACATGGCTATACATTAAATGTTATCGATCAAATACTTATCTCCTAATTCTACTACAACACATACCGCCCTTCCGCATCGTCACGCACCACACGTCCTTCATCCATGGTGATCACCCGACGCCCGAGCTCGTCGATCACACCTTTGTTGTGTGTGGTCATTATGACCGTTGTCCCAAGATCATTCACCTTCTTCAGGATCTGTACCACTTCATACGTCGCGATCGGATCGAGATTACCGGTCGGCTCATCAGCAATGATCAGGTCAGGCTGGTTGACGATCGCGCGCGCGATCGCCACCCGCTGTTTTTCACCGCCGGAAAGCTCAAACGGGAAATTCCACGCTTTATGATCAAGCCCCACAAGCTCCAGTGCCTGCGGCACGTTCTCGGCGATCTCCTCGTCCGTGCGACCGTTCGCCTCCATCGCAAAGGCGATATTCTCGTACGCGGTAAGGTGTGGCAGTAGCTTAAAGTCCTGAAACACGGTACCGATCTTCCTGCGGTACTTCGGAAGATGCATACGCGGGATCTTATGCACATCCACTGACTCAAAAAACACCTGCCCCTGTGTCGGTGCATCTTCCGCGATCAACATCTTGAGAAGTGTCGACTTCCCCGCGCCGGAGTGTCCGACGACCGAGAGAAATTCACCTGGTGCGACCTGAAAGGTCACCTCATGCAATGCTGTTGATTCTCCGCTGTTGTACAGTTTCGATACGTTATCGAAATAGATCATAGAGTAATGTGTGGTACACAACTATCTGCAAACGTCCGTCGCGATCGTTCCATCCGTTCTGTCCTTAACATTCTACTGCACTTCACCCTGACTGACCAGAAGCACCCCGTTTATTCCTCGAATTCCGCCATTGCTTCAAGGAACGGATCGATACCACCATTCAGTACTGCATCTATATTCCGGACCTCTGTATTGGTGCGATGATCCTTCACCATCTGGTATGGATGCAGCACATACGAACGTATCTGCGAGCCCCATTCGATCTTCATGGTCTTCTCGATCGACAGACCTTTGAGTTCACGTTTCCGCTGTGCTTCAGTGAACGCATATACCTTGCCGGCAAGCAGCGAAAGCGCCTTCTCGCGGTTCTGCTGCTGACTGCGCTCAGAGGATACGTGTACCGAGATGTTCGTCGGGGTGTGTGTCGCACGTACCGCGGTCTCCCGCTTGTTCACGTTCTGCCCGCCAGCACCCCCTGAGCGTGCGAACGTGATCTCAAGCTCACTCTCGTCGAGCGCAACCTCCTTCGGATCATCCACCTTCGGCGAGACCTCAACAAGTACGAAGGATGTCTGCCGCTTATCGTTGGCGTTAAAGGGAGAGATGCGTACCAAACGGTGTACCCCTGATTCTGACCGGAGCGTACCGTATGCTCCCTTGCCACCGATCTCAAAGACAATGTTGCGGTACCCGTTGTGTTCATTTGCGTGTGCATCAATGACCGCGACCTGCCACCCGCGATTCTCTGCGTAGCGCTGATACATTTCGACCAGCATACGCGCGAAGTCCTCAGCGTCGTCACCTCCGGCGCCCGCAACGATCGTAAAGACGGCATCATTCCGGTCATACCGCCCTCTTCCTTCTGCCTGATCCTTCAACTCCTGCAGCTCCTTGATCATGGCTTGTGCTGCTTTTGGGTCATTCCAAAAATCCGGCTGTGTCATCGCTGTTTCGATCTCTTGTATGCGGTTTTGATCTGTATTATTTGATTCCATCAGGATGATATTGCCGACCAAGTGGGAACGCTTCGCGAGCGATGGCCATCAGCCAGTGCTCACACGTACCGATCTCATCGCACGTCCAGCGCTCCTCAAATTCACGCCACGCCAACCGGACCCGTTCGCCATTCCATGGATCGTTCAGTACGATCTCATCGTCAGTCGCACCAACAGCGACGCTATAGTGGTCATCGCTCGTACTTGGCTCCACGTACCGTACAATGACCGGGATATCCTGCGCAAGGTATTGTTCAAGCTCTTCTCGTGTAGCGTTGTCGTTGACGTAGCAGTGGAGACCTCGATCGGTCACTGCACTGATCATAGCCTGGTGCGTCGTACCGGTGACCGGGTGAGAGTTCAATTCTTCTCGCAACGCTAACTCAGATTCAATGATGCCGTAGTATGCAAGCACCATCTGGAGAGAGACCGGGCCGCAGGTATAGTTCGTATCCTGCTTAAAAAACGGTACGTCGAGGTAGCGCATACGGACAGTATACGGTATCCAGCCGTGCTTTGCCTATACACTACAGATCTTTCCCTCGCTTCTGTTCCTCATGGTATATCCATGGGTCATCGTACCCGAAGTGATGCGCGACCTCATGCCAAACCGTATTGGCGACACACGCCTTGATCGCTTCAGGCTCCTGATACTGCGCCAGAATTGGCTCCTTAAAGATCGTGATCTTATCCGGCAGGACGAACCCGTAGTCCACACCACGCTCAGTGAGCGGAATACCTTCATATAGTCCAAATATCGTCTCACCATCCGCAAGCCCCTGCTCGTCCCACTGTTCATCGGTAGGGCTGTCTGCAATAACAATGGCGACATTATCCATTTTCGCCTGGATCTGTTTTGGAAGCGCGTCGATCCCGGCCGCTACCAGCTTCTTGAATTCCTCATCGGTCATGGTTGCCATTATACGTTCCGTTTCATGAGTCACTATTGTACTCAACTCGCACCGACTCTGGCAAAAATACCGATAGTGCGCTCAATCCGCAAATGACTGAGCTTCAACGGACAGTAGGAAAATTAGCTACCTATCTTTTCTCTGACCTTTTTTACCACATCTTCAATTTTCCAGTCAGTTTTTACCAAATATTCGTATGAACCAAGCTGAACGGCTTCGGACACTCTGTCGGCAGTGCTTAAGTTTGTGAGAAGAATGACCTTCGCTTCCTTACCCCACACGTCTTCGCGTAACTTCCCAAGCATTGTTATGCCGTCCATCTTAGGCATAACGATATCAAGCAAGATCACGGCAGGGTGTTCTTCTAACGCTTTTGCCAATCCCTCCTCTCCATCATGAGCTTCTAAAACGACAAACCCTTCGTGGGTGAATTTCTCAACAAGCGCCTTCAACAACGCCTGGTCATCCTCAATGATTAGAACGTTTTTCATTTTGTGTCGCTATCCTCCCCCTCAAGATACATCTTGATCTGATTGATAATCTCGTCGAGACGGTGCTCCGCTTTTACAAAATATTTGGTAATACCGAATCGCAGGTACGTTTGCACCTTGTCTGCGCTTGCGGTATTGGAGACAACATAGATCGGGATATTTTTGCAAGAAGAACCCTCCTCCTTGCACTTGGCGACAAAGTCAAGTCCGCTTTCTTTACCTAAAAGATAGTGGTCAAGCCAGATTGCGTCTATTGTGCCGATATCCTCAACATATTCGTAGGCCTGATCGGTGCTCCGTGCGGTCACAACCAAAAACCCATTTATTTCCAGCTTCCTCTTTATTGCTTCCAAGAGGGGTCGCTCGTCCTCAACCACTAAGATCGTTTTTTCTTTTTTTACATCCATAAATAGATATTAACTTTTATCTACAATTGACTTATGTACTGCTAAACGCTTCTGCCCTGCTTGTTCCCTCATACCATCACGCGGCCATGCGACATAAAATGTTGAACCCTTATTCTCTTCAGACTCAAAGCTAATTGAACCACCGAGCTTGTCCAACATCTTTTTTACCATATAGAGGCCCAGCCCAGTACCATCTGTTACCATTCCCTGTATGTTATCGGCGCGGAATAGTTTGGTAAATATTTTATCCTGCTGATCTTTTGGTATTCCGTACCCAGTGTCTGTCACGAACAGTGACGTAGCATCTTCAGATGCAGCGAGTCCAACGGTCACGGTACCACCCTCTCCCGTATACTTTACCGCGTTTGAAAGAAGATTTTGGACGATGATATGGACAATTTCCTTATCCGCCTGTATTACAAACACCTCATCTGACTGATACTTCTTCTGTATGATCAACTTCTTTTCTTGAATAAACGAGGTGAGTTCCTTGAGAGCTTCATCAATTACCCTTACGAGGTCAACCTCCTCATTGCTTACAAAAAGCGTTCCCGCTTCTATGCGAGAAACGTTCAAGAGAGCGTTGACCAGAGAGATCATGCGCTTGTTTCCTTGGTATATCTCTTGAATAAAATTCTCTTGTTCTTCAGAGATCGTACCGGCGTCTCCTGCCAAAAGCATCTCCGCGTACCAGGCAACGGTAGAAAGCGGTGTGCGAAGCTGGTGCGATGCAAGCGACACGAACTCATTTTTCGCAGTTTCCAATTCTTGCTCCTTGGTCACATCTCGAAATACTTCAACGGCGCCTATCGTTGCCCCTTCAATTGTAATTGGTGTGACAACGAGACTGACTGGGAATTTTTCTCCGTTGCGATGTCGGAACCAATACGGCTTTATAGTGTCTACAGAGAATTTCTCGCCCGCCAATACCTTTTGCAAGATACGGTCTTTAAAGGATACGACCTTCCCGTCACTATCCTCTTTCGGAATGGCGTCCGTGACAAACTTCCCTTTTACTTCCTCCTGCATCCATCCGGTCAACTCTTCGGCGGCACGGTTGATGAGGACAATTTTACCCTTTCGGTCCGTAACGATCAGACCTTCGCCAAGGGACGCGAGGACAGCGTCGGCGCGCGCCTCCGACCATTCGAGCTCTGTATACCCTTGTGCGTCTTTGTCTTCCTTCACCATGTTATCGCGTAACGCTTATTGTCGTGCTCTGTTCTGGATCACACGCACCGACCGTAATGCGACCGTTGGAGTCTTTATTGATGTAGTAATCGGTGTTTGCCGCCGAACCGGTGCTCGGAGCCTGTGGCATCGCTACAATATATGTAGGAACGAGGTCGCTTGCGAGATCAGCTCCGGCTGCCACGGTTGTGGTCGCTGTACAGGTTGAATCAAGTCCACTGGACGCTGTGCCTAAAACCTGCGCAGTACCGGTTGTTGAATCAATGTCACCGGGCATATTGCCATCGTTATCAATTGAGTATTGATATACTGCATTTAAAATAGAGTTCACGTCGCTTGTGCGCTGGGCATTACGCGTGTCACCAAGCTGTTTACCTGGGTTAATAGCAACAACAACAATACCTGCCAAAATTGCAATAGCGGCAACAACGAGGAGGATCTCCAACAATGTAAAACCTTTTTGGTGGTTACTTATTATTTCTTTCATACAAATTTATTGTACCATTAGTCATCTAGAAATCTGCCACCTCCTGCCACGACACGACCTGAATTGTGGGATTTATTTGATCAATAATAATTTTTACTTTCCTAACCACGGTACCTACCTCCCCCGTAGCTGTAACGGTTCTGTCCTGCCCTCCTTGACTCGTCACCGTGTACGAGCAGTCACCTTGACCGAGCGAGAGATCGTTGCTCCCGGTAAATGGCATCGAGTCCCTGATCTGCTGCATCGCTTCCTCGGCGCAGGCGTTCGCAAGCGCTTTAGCTTGGTCACTTTGCTCAACCGCAAAGCTGCTGCGTGAAGCACCAAGACCAAGAAGTAGGAGCGACGTCGCGATCGTAACTCCCACTGCCCCAACCACCAATACACTTAAGAGCGTGACGTACCCGCCATTTCTGCTCCGACTATTTTGCATCACTTTTGTATGAGTAGTCATATATTACGGGTGGCGCAGGGTTGCCGAACCGATAAACGTCTTCTCGTACTCGTATTCGTTCCTGTTTTCCGGATTCTCGTGCGTGAGCGTGAATTGAACACGGACAGTCCCCGGCGTATCGTCGTGCGAAAGGTTGTGGAAGGAAACATCGGAAGCACTGACGCGTGAATTAGTGAGTACCACTGCGCTACCGGCACCTTCGGTGATGCGAATTGCTCCTCCCGACAGGTCAAAGACGGTCGGGTCGTCTGCCCCGTCCACAACATTGAGTGTTAATGACGATGCACTTCCCCCAGTTCCAGGCGACGTAATACTTTCGGCATTACGCACGGTCTGAGTTAATATCTGCATAACCTGCAAACCCTGACCGTTTACCTCCGCCATGGTTTGATTTTTTACCCGCGACTGGAGAAGCGACGAGAGAAAAACTGAAGTCAGCAAAAGCATCACTGCGGCAATGCTGATGTACAGAAGCAACTCTACAAGCGTGAATCCTTTTGTAGATACGATCTGATGTTTTCTTTTTTTGTGCCAGTGTATGCGCATACTGTTATTCGGAACATTCTGGTGGACGGGTCCACGGTGGACCTGTGCAGTCAGGCGGTCCACCTCCACCCTCGTCTTCCTCCTCGTCTTCATCGTCGCATTCAGGCGGACGCTCCCCTGGAGGGCCTGTACAATCCGGAGGTCCACCTCCGCCTGGCGGTCCACCGACCTCTTCTTGCCAGTTGGTTAGATAGGTAACTAAAGAGACGTTCCCTTCCCGTTGTTGGTTTTGCTGCCACGTCACCGTGGCGGTTATTTCTTTTCGATCGTCATCTACCGAGGAAATCTCAAGTTGGCGTGTAAACACACCGCTTGTATCCGACGAACCGGAGAAAGCCCACCCACCTCCGGAAATAGCAAGGCCGTGCGTGCCGTCAGCAAGATTGGCAAAGTCCTCATCTCCTATGTTTCGTGCAGCTTCGAGTCCTTCCTCGGCAAGCAACGCCGCCCGAACTCTCTCGCCGGCAAGCATTGTTGACTCTTGGCCGTATAGCCACGCGCCAACAAGCGCAGTGACGAGCAGCACGAAAACAGATACTGCGAGAATAACCTCTACAAGTAGAAATCCTGATTGGCTAGTATGTAATGGTTCCTTTTTCATTGACGGTAATATTTCTTGTTTCGTCATTATCGGACGTCAAGGTGAGTGTCCCGGTGGTTTGTGGCAACCCAGAGAATTTCGCGTAGACAAATTCCTTAGTGCCAGAAGGAGTAATGACGGTGGGAACCGCGAACACTTCGTCAAATTCTTCGTTCCTGCTTGCGTAGCTTGCTCCTTGAAAAAGAGTGATGCTCCCACTTTGCATGTGTACTCCCCAGCGTGCGTCCCCGTCGACTGCTTGACTTAGTACCTGCGCACGTCGGAGTGTCTCTGTTGCTGTTGTGGCGGCGACGTCCAGGTCATTGCGCACCTGGAGTGTTTGATAGACCGGAATAGAAAGTCCAGCAATGAGCGCGATGAGCGCTACTGAAAGTAGTACCTCCATCAAGGTGAAGCCTCCGCTATTCTTCGTTTGTTTCGCTAATTTCAACATAGTCACCATACACCCACCCGCTCTCGTCCTCGAGGATTATCCTATACCACCCGACGTCTTCCTCGGTGTACTCATAGGATTCACCGGGGTAGACGCGACCGATGACCATCCCCGCGGTTGATGCCTCGTCGCGCACATTCAAGTATCCAAGGTCATTTTCCAAAACGGTGAGTGTGAGCATCGGCTCAACTACCACGTCAGGTGAGGATGTTGCGACGGTAATTTCCGGTGCCGTAGGGACGATCACGTTCTCTTGAGCAGGCTCCTCTTCTGTGCGCTGTGTAGGGTCGGCATTGAATCCACCAATAAGGTTATAAATAGGGAGGATAACTGCAAGGGCCACACCAACCACACCGAGCCACACGATCACGAGTAAAACCGGCTCCAAGATAACGGTGAGATTTTTCGTTGTCGTTTCAATGTTTGCCTCATAGGTTTCGTTGATCTTGGAAAGCGACTCCGACAACTTTCCTGACTTTTCTCCCGCCACAATTACCTGCTGAACCGGCGACGGAATAAGGCTATGCAATTTTTTGTACGCAGCAAAACTTTTTTGCAAAGAATTTCCTTCTTCGACACTTGTTTTGAGATATGCGTAGAATTTTTTGTAGTGCGGGAAGGTTGCCGCTTCTTCCAGTGACTCCAGGGCGCGCGTGATCGGCAGGCCCGCTTCAAGAAGCGTGCCCAAGAGATAGGAAAACCGAGCGATCTCAACCTGCTGTATCAGCCCACCCGTACCGGGAAAATGAAAAAGTATGATCTGGCCAATGATCTTTGTCTTGGGGAAGTAGAAGACAACATAAAAAGCCAACGCAACAAATCCCAAAAAGGCTGGCACAGCGATAAACCCCCATTCAGACAAAAAATGCCCCGACGCAATGAGCCACGTGGTGAGGAGTGGAAGCTCAATACGCAGCTGTCCGAACACAAGTGCTAACTTTGGCAAAATAAACCAAGCAATAGCAGTACCAACAATGAGTGTCAGTGAAAGAACAAAAATAGGATACATGAGCGCGCTCTTTAGTTTTGAGCGGAACATACGATCTTTCTTTTGCTGAACACCCACAAGTGCAAGATTCTCTGAAAGTTTGCCTGTTTCCTCACCAATGTGAATAAGTGTCACGATGTGGTCGGGAAACAGTTTTGTTTTTAAGAGCGCATCTGATAAGGACGAGCCGGCTTCGATCTCGTCGGAAATCCATTTTCCCACCTGACGCATCTTCTTGGAACGTAGTTCTTTCCCAATACCACGAATGGCGTCCAGCATACTCATGCCGGAGCTAACAAGCATAGAGAGATTCTCAATGAAGTAATCGAGGTCGCGCGTAATACCGACCCTTATCCATATCCGAGGTGCGTTTGTTTTTGTATCGTCTTTTGCCATACGAGGTACTCACTTCTTTGCAGGTGCTTCGGCAACACGCTCTAACTCTTCAAGAGTGGTCATGCCACTTTTTACTTTTTCAATACCGCTCTCAAACATAGACCTGGCCCCCTGTGTGTGTGCCAAATGCCACACTTCCGTACTCGAAGGATTTTTCAAGATCAATTCCTGCATTTCCTTGGTGACACGGATAAGTTCAAAAATTGCCGTCCGCCCCTTATAGCCGGTGCCCCCGCAGGCATCACACCCCTTACCCTGATACAGCGTTATTGTTTTGTCGGTCAAAAACTGCGCTACCCCTTTATAGTTTTCCTTTATGTCTTTTTGCGACACATCAATACTGTGTCGGCAGTTGTCGCAGAGCTTTCTCACCAAACGTTGGGCCACTATTATCTCAAGGGTAGAAGAAAGCAGGAACGGCTCTACACCCATGTCAAGCAAACGCGGAATGGCAGTTGCCGCATCATTAGCGTGAAAGGTGGATAGGAGTAAGTGCCCGGTTAAAGCGGCATTGACCGCAATTTCCGCAGTTTCCTCGTCGCGGATCTCACCCACAAGGATTATGTCCGGATCCTGACGAACAATGGAGCGGAGTCCTTTCGCAAAGGTGAGGTTGGTTTGCGGATTCACCTGAATCTGATTGGTGCCAAGCATTTTGTATTCAACCGGATCCTCAATGGTAGTGACGTTGACACCGGGCTTGTTCAACAGTTTCAAAAGTGCGTATAGCGTCGTTGTTTTCCCGGAACCTGTCGGACCAGTGACCAAGATCATGCCAAATGGTTTCTTCGCACTTTCTTCAAAAACACCCTGCTCCTCCGGCAAAAATCCCAGATCAGACAAAGAAAGTCCTTTGACATACGAGGCGAGGATACGCAAGACCGCTTTCTCCCCCTCCACTGTGGGTACGATAGAGGTACGGATGTCAAAAGCGGAATCATCCTTTTGGTAGTGCAACGATCCGTCTTGTGCGGTGAAATGTTCGTCGATGCGTAGCCCGCTCATTACCTTTATACGATTCAGGATATTTTCGTAGTGCTCTTTCGACACGCGTCCGGCTTCCTGAAGGACCCCGTCAACACGAAAACGAATCGCGACTTCGTTTTGCTGTGGTTCAAAGTGAATGTCAGAAGCGTTATAAGAGAGAGCGTCACTAAAGATCTCATCCAGAATCTCGGGTGCGACTCGCTTTTGTTGTTCAAGTATTTTTGTAAAACGAGTGGCGAGCGGCTTGCGGTAATGGACAAAAACCCTATCGATATCTTCCGGGAGGCTATATGCAACAGTGACATCCTTTTGCGGGAAAAGCTCAGAAAGCACTTCATGCAAGCCCTCAGCATCCGGAGTGTCTGTTGCGACCACAACTTGCTTTTCCTCATCAGAAAAAAGAACCACTCTAAATTCTCTGGCACTGTCCTCAGGGATCTTCCGGGCCTGCTCTATCGAGGGCTCACGGGAATTGAGATCCGCATAGGAAACCTTGAACAGTTCCGCAATAGCCTGACCGAGTAGATCTTTCGTAACCACGTTACTGGTCAAAAGCGTGTCGGCTAAGGAGACGTTTCCTTTGCGCGCTCGCGCTTCTGCAGCTTCCAAATCCTCTTCGGCCACATAGTTCTTTTCGAGGAGCACCTTTTTTAGCTTTGAGCCGTCAATATGCATAACTTACTTCTTATTGAGAAATGTTTGTACTTTTTCAACTATATCAGCAACAGGTATATCTGATTTCACAAATAACTCGTGTGCGCCGAGCTCGGCAGTTTTCTTCTTGTCCTCCTCTTGACTTAAGCTTGTTAGAACAAAAACTGGTATTTTTGTCTTTCGCTTCTGTAGCTCCTCCATTACACTAAAACCATTCACCTTCGGCATGATCAAATCAAGTATAATCACGTCAAATGTTTCCTTCTCTAAGATCTTGAGCGCCACTTCGCCATTACCAGCGTTCTCTACATGAAAGCCGTTGTGTTCGAACTTAAGACAGAGCGCTTTCGCCAGCGGCTTCTCGTCCTCAATGATAAGTACTTTTTGTGGTTGCTGAGACACGTTCTTGCGAGATTTCATCTTCTTCATTATAGCATCATAGTAACGGGCTTAAGCGCGGCACGTTTCAAAAACATGTGCACGCGAAGAAGTCTGCCTGTCGTGATGCAGGTAGGAAAGAAGCAGTTGAGTTTATTATTTGAGCCATCGCCCAGGATTGAACTGGGGACCTCATCCTTCGCTTACACCTTGATTTAAAGAAAGTGATATACAAGGACTAGACTGTATCTTATGCATATTCGCGCAAAGCGAACGTAGCATCCCTTGTCAGTCGTTCGGGCCTCCTTTTCAGGATGCCACGGTCTTGACCACACTTTGGCCTTTAACCGTTATTCGGGTTTCAGTGATCTGTTTCCAGATCACCAGGCAAGAAGTCAATGCGACTTACCATGGATGCGCTCTACCGACTGAGCTACGATGGCATGTCGGTGCCTCAAGAGAATACCAAAAAACCTATGGAAAACAAAGCGCAAAAACCAGTGAATAGTTGTTAACATCAGACCATATTGAGTATCAATCCTAGGTCTTGAGTTGGGGTATAGTTATTTAATATGCCAAATCCCAAGAAACCACGCACGCCCTGCTTAACGTGCGGAAAAGAACCTGCGAGTTCTCTCTATAAATATTGCAGTAACGTCTGTCAAATGGAGTACCAGCATCAGCAGTACATCAAACGTTGGCGAAACGGCGAAGAACATGGACTGCAGCGGATGGGCATTGTTTCTACTCATGTAAAAAGATACTTACGGGAAAAATACGGAAACAAGTGCTGTCTATGTAGATGGTCTGAAACAAATCCGAAAACTGGAAAAGTACCGCTTGTTGCAGATCACATTGATGGAAACTGGCAAAATAATATTGAGTCGAACTTGCGCCTGATTTGTCCTAACTGTGACGCCCTGAGTCCAACCTACGCAGCGCTCAACAAGGGAAACGGTAGAAAAGACCGTCCTGTGAGCAAGAGGACGGAGCGAGCTCGTTCTCTCTTCTGAATATGCTATTATCTTCTCCGTTACGCCATCTTAGCTCAGTTGGTAGAGCGGCGGTATCGTAAACCGCAGGTCGTCGGTTCAATCCCGACAGATGGCTCCACATGAAAAAAGCATCACTGTGGCTCGCACTTCTCAGCATTCTCTTTGCCGTACTTCCTATTGCAAGCGTGATCACTGCCGGCGTACTCGCCAGCGTCTTTGGATGTGGCCTTAGCGAAGGCGACGCATCGACCTGCACAACACCTCTCGGCGACATAGGCGAGCTCCTGTACTTCATGGCCGTCTTTGGATGGTTCGTCTTCTTCACCATACCGATCGGCCTTATCGGTCTCCTGATCGCAGTGATCCTATTCATCGTCGGCCTAGTAGCTGGACGACGCAAAGCGCCACAAACGCCCCCGCAAAGTTAAAGACAAGATCGAGCATCGCATTCTCATAACCACCAACCCCGTGACGCTCTAAATTGATCGCGATCAAAAACTCCATGATCTCATTCATGGCAGATACACCCATTGATGCCATGAGCGCAGTAAGGAGAATGACCCACATCGGGCCTCGCGCAGACAGTGAGACGATGAGGATGTGCCGGAATACCAGCGCCATCACACCATAGAGATACATGTGCACGACCTGATCGTATTTAAGGATATAGAACTCACCACCGAGGTCGAGGAACGGATAGATGCGGTACGCAAACAGCACACCGTCCTGTGTCATAACCGCTCCTCCGAGTACGTGAAGCAACCCCCAGATACTAATAAGCCAGAGTATGTACGAGGGAAACTTCGTGATGTGGAGCGACCCAAACAAGAGCGCGAACGCAGCCACAATGACGCCAACGTAGATCACGAACTCGAGATTCGAGTCCTGCGCAAAGAAATACCCACCTGCAAGCAGATACGCGAGTGTGAACGAGAGAACGCCCCAATGGGTGCGAAGTACCTGCATACAGTTACATCACCAGCCCGACGATCGCACGGAAGAACTCCAGCAGCAGATTCAGTGCAGCGATAATAAAATTGACCAGAAGTTCAAGTATATTAAGGAGGAACGAAAGCAATGTTTGAATGAGGTTGGCGATCGTGTTCATATAGAAAATTGTATCATGCAAAACCGCCCCAAAGGGCGGTTTTGTGAACTGCGCGAGAGACGGGACTCGAACCCGCGACCTCCGCCGTGACAGGGCGGCGTTCTAGCCAGCTGAACTACTCCCGCAAAATCTTGAATTGGTCGAAACGAAGCTTTTTCCGTTCAAGGTAAAGCTTCGGACGCCCATTATACATAATTTCCGCCAATGTTAAAGCGTCCCTCGACGAAAATATGAGCCGCGAATAGTTACCTCCCGAGAGACGATACAAGCTACCTCCCTTCAGTCCACGACCGCGCAAAACGCTGCAAAGCGCATCAAGAAACTCATGGCAGCCACTTGTAAAGAAGACCTGAAGCGTCACGTGTGTGGTCTTCCGCTGTTTGTGTATCTCTCCCATCCATACGTTGCCGTCTCCATCAAAATACCCACGAACGAAGTCACCGAGAAACGCGGCAGGTATCTCCGGCAGTTTCATTCGTCGCGTCTTGTTCGGAAGAAGTCCGACATGTGCGAGGTCCGCAACCCATTTCTTGCTACCAACCTGCATACGGTAGACACAACCACTCCTCGAACTACGGGCAGAAATTGCGTGCGCCGATCCCATACATGCTCTCATGCGGAACAGAAGATCGTGGTCGGCGGTATACCACGCAACGTAATTCCCTCCTCTCTTCGTTTTGACAATGTTACCGTCCGCATACAGAAAGCCGAGGATATACGCCATGTCAGAGGTCCAGTGTTTGAAAAAATCCTTATCGTATTTCAGTGCGACACCCATTACAGTATAATACACTATACAAATCGTACGACAGCGTTCGTACTGGGATACAGAAGACAGTTCAAATACAATCTCCGTCTGTGCCCTCAACTGCCTGATGGCGGGTTACTGGTGCCGAGGGAGAGACTTGAACTCTCGACCTCCACTTTATGAATGTGGCGCTCTAACCAACTGAGCTACCCCGGCATTTGAGTCGGCCACAGAATAGCATTTGATCAACCCATCTTCAACCATTTCGTTTGCATCAAATAGTGATCTATCGTATAGTCGTAGTCACTCCACAGCGGGGTGGAGGAGTGGTACCTCGGGAGGCTCATGGGAAACTGTGACCCACCACAGTAATGTGGTGTGGAAAAATCTTCAAAACTGCTGGAACACCATAAGAGCTTTTCTTGCTACAACGTGACTCGAGAGAGTGAGCGTGAATGCTTTAAAAAAGAAAAGATTTGGCAATCGGCAGCCAAGCCCAATCAGGAAACTGATTCGGAAGGTTCAGAGACTATAATGGAGAATTCCTACAGATCATGCTGAGGAATGTGGGATAGTCCATACGTATTAGAAATAATGCGAAGCATAGAACCTCCAGACCCCGGTTCGAGTCCGGGCCCCGCAACAACAAACACGAAACGACCTGCATCCGCAGGTCGTTTCGTTACCACAGCGCGTTGTTGCTATACTACTTGGATGGAACATCCGGTCAGCAACAAAACAGTGTACCTGGAGCGCATGTCAAAACCGCTGCAGGAAAAACTACGAGTGGCGCGATACATTGATCCCGCTGCAACAAACATCCTCGACGTCGGCTGTGCCGACGGCACCGTGACGCTTGCACTTGCAACGCTTTTCCCCGAAAAACAGTTTCTCGGCATTGATCTTGACGAGGAATTTGTGGCGATCGCAACAGATCGAGCGAAGCAACAAAAACTCACCAACGTGCGCTTTGAAAGGACATACCTGCGTGAGCTACTCTCACACACGGAACGATACGACTCTGTATTGTTCGTCTCAGTATTGCATGAGTTCTTCACATACGGTGAAGGTATCTCATCGGTGCTCAAGGCAATGGCGGACGCCGAGGAAATACTGCGACCAGGTGGGGATATCGTGATACGTGACATGATCCTGCTCTCATACACGAAGCAGACAGATTATCTGATCCCAGAAATGCGCACAAAGATCGCAAGCCAGAGTGACATTGAAGCTCGGGCGCGTGACTTTGAAACACACTTCGGCCCGATCAAGACGATCTACGCCATGAACCATTTCCTGCTCAAGTACATGTATGCAGAAAACTGGGACCGCGAGTGTGTCGAACACTACGTACCGGTGACCTTTGAACAGTATGAAAACATCTTCTCACTCCTTGGCATGGAGATGGTCCTTCGAGATTCGTACCTCCTCCCCTTCCTTCGCGAAAAGTGGCTCTCGGACTTCTCATTCACCGAAGACGAGCTTGCGCCGCTCGCATCAACCGGATTCCTGGTCGCTCGAAAGCACACGTAGCAACGTGCTAGACTACCCCGAACTCCTCAAAGACCATCCTGTATTGGGTAATGGTCTCCTGCGCCACCTTCTTTGTGAGTACAAAATCGGTTCCAGAGTGCGCGATCTGATTGCGGATCTTGTGCGCGTTCCATGCAGTATCAAGCGTAGTGAAATGCTTCGGCGATGCGCTCTTCAACATCTCACCGATCGACGTCCCCACAAAACCAGCTGACTCCAGTGTCTCATAGAGCATCACATCAGCATCAATAATGGCGAGCTTCCAATCGTTCGGACTGTTCGAATTGATTCTCCCAGTGATCTCATCCCATCGCCAATTGGCGGTTCGTGACCCATTGAGGTCGCGGTACGATTTCTCAGCGGTCGCTATGAAATCCTCCTGTGCAGCATCAAGCTGTCCTGCCCGCAAATATGTATAAATGATCCCGTAGAGGAGCAACACGCAGAGGAGTAGTGAGAGCACGGTGAGGATACCCCAGATAGTGAACACCCACTCAAGTACTGTACTGAGGAACGCCCCGGTTTCACCAACTGCATCACGGGCACCTCCGCCGCTATCGCCGGAGCCGAACAGCCATCGGCCAAGTGAGCCGAAAAAATCGACGCTGTATGCATTGTATGGGACGTCGTTATCTTGCGGCATAGAATGGGGCACTGCTAAGCGCCGAGGGTACTGTCATGCATCCGCTTGCCGATATCAAACAGTCGGGCTTCACCGGCATGTGGTGCTATATATTGTACCCCAACCGGAAGCGCTACTCCCTCCCTCAATACACTCCCTGCTGGAACAGCGAGCGCCGGTACGCCGGTGAGGTTCACTGGTACTGTGAAGATATCCTGCCGATACATGGCGAGCGGGTCCTCCTGCTCACCGAGTTTGAATGCAGGTGTTGGTGCGGTCGGCATGAGAATAAGGTCGATCTTCTCATACGCCGTCGCCAGCTCCTGCCGCATCAATACCCGTACCGCTTCGGCCTTTGCGTAGTATGCATCGTAGTAGCCGGAAGAAAGGACGTACGTACCGAGTAGAATGCGACGTTTCGCTTCTGCACCGAACCCCGCAGCGCGTGAGTTCAGGTATTCGCTCAAAAGGTCATCCCCCGCCACACGGGTGCCGTAGCGCATGCCGTCGTAGCGGGCAAGGTTCGAGGATACTTCGGCCGGCATCACGATATAGTATGCGGCAAGTCCTTGTTCCAAGAGCGGCAGATCGACGTCCACTACCGTATGACCAGCTGCCGTGAGTGCCGCAACCTGCGCTTCGAACCGTTCCATCACATCAGCATCGATGCCGTCGGCGAGGAACGTTCGCGGAACACCAATGGTATACCTCTCTTTTGTTGGTACTGCTGGATACGTGTCGTCAGTGATCGTGGTCGCGTCCATGGGGTCGAGTCCGCACATGGCCGAGTGCAGCAACTCCGCGTCAGCCACTGAATTCGTCAGTGGCCCTGCCTGGTCGAGCGAAGAGCCCATCGCCATCAGCCCATAGCGGGAGATGGCACCGTATGTAGGTTTGAACCCCACCAACCCGCAAAAACTCGCCGGCTGACGGACCGACCCGCCGGTGTCGGTACCGATCGCTGCCGGCACCGACCCCATCGCAACTGCAGCTGCAGGACCGCCGGACGAGCCGCCCGGCACGCGTGAAAGATCGTGCGGGTTCTTCGTTGGACCAAAGGCGGAGTTCTCCGTCGAGGACCCCATCGCGAATTCATCGAGATTCGTACTACCAACGAACACCGCACCGGCAGCCCGGAGCCGTTCAATGATGGTCGCATCATACGTTGCCGTATAGTTCTCAAGAATCTTCGAACCGCCGGTCGCACGCTTCCCTTTTATAAGGATATTGTTCTTGATCGCAAGTGGCACACCCAGAAGCGGCGGTGCGTTCTCACCTTCCGCCTTCAGACGTTCAGTCGCAGCCGCTGCGGCATCTCCCGCATCGTCATACACATCGAGGTATGCGTGTATATCGCCGTCTTTCTCGGCGATCACATCGCGTACGTGCTGGTACGCATCAAGTGGCGTATAGGTGCCAGCGAGAAACCTCTCCCGTAGTTCGCGAATGGTCATGTGTCTGGATTAATGATCTTCTTGACCGAGAGGTGGCGCCCTTGCCGCTCCGGCATCTCAGCGAGAAGTGCCTCCGCATGCACTCCTGATTCGTTCGTCACGACATCATCGCGGAATATATTGTACCGAGCGCCAACCTGCTTGGTGACGCCAGAATCCGCCACGATCTCATTGACCGCAGATACATACCCTAATATTCCGGTGATCTCCGTACCGAATTTCTCGACCTCTTCGTCGCTCAGTCGAATACGTGCGAGCGTGCCCAAATGCTTAATCTCCTCTTTCGTCATCTGGGCATCATACCACTCCAAACGGCTTCGCTCAAAGCGAACCTAGGCGCCGAGTAGCTTCAGGAATTCGGCTTCAGTGAGTTGTGTGACGCCGAGTGACGCCGCCTTCGCAGCCTTGGTGCCCGCATCGTCACCCACCACCACATAATCGGTCTGTTTCGAAACACTTGAGGCGATGTGCGCACCGGCACGACGTGCACGGTCCTTCGCATCGTCCCGTGTGAGGGTCGGCAACGTTCCGGTGAATACCACGGTCTTCCCTGAAAGCGGCGTGTTCGTATCCCGCTTTTCAGGCTCAATGATCGAGAGATGCTGCAATAGTGTCTGGAGCCGTGCGACGTGCTTCGGGTCGTGCATATACGCCACCAGCGAACGTGCTGCAATATCACCGACCCCGTGAATCGCCTCAATCTCCTCTTCAGTTGCGTGCTGCACTGCGTCAATGCTCCCGCACTGCTCTGCGATCAGACGTGCTGTCTCCTCACCAATATGTTCGATCGAGAGTGCGACGAGTAGTCGATGGAGTGGCGCCTTCCGCGCGGCAGCGATCGCATCGACCACATTCTGCGCTGCCTTCTCTTTGAACCCCGGCAGATCCTTGAGATCGCCCGCTTCGAGCGTGAAGAGATCATCGGCGTGTGCAATCAGCCCGTTGTCAAGCAAGAGATCAATGATCCGCTCGCCAACGCCGTCAACGTTGAGTCCGTGTTTTGAAACAAAGTGATACAGCCGCTGCCGGTGCAGGAAGTCAGATTCCATAGTGACGCAGCGGTAGGCCGCAGCACCGGGTATGCGTTCGATCGACCCGTCACCACCGCAATCATCGACCTTTTTCGGAAAACGGAACGGCTTGGCCGTATCCGGCCGGAGTGGCAGAACAACCTCGAGGATCTCAGGAATCACATCACCGGCCTTCTGCAGGATCACCGTATCCCCGGTCCGCACATCGAGTTTCCTGATGTGGTCTTCGTTATGCAATGTCGCACGCGAGACAGTGGAGCCGTCGATCAGTACCGGCCGGAGATGTGCGACGGGTGTGATGACACCCGTGCGTCCGACCTGCAACTGAATATCCTCCACGACCGTCGTCGCTTGTTCAGCCGGGAACTTGAACGCGATGCCGTACCGCGGTGACTTGGCGGTGTATCCCAATAGTTTCTGGTGTGCAATACTGTTCACTTTCACCACTACGCCGTCGACGCCGTATGGGAGGGTATTGTGCTTCTCCTTCCACTTGGTATAGAAAGTGATAACGTCGTCGATCGAGTGTGCATAGACGTTGTGCCGGTTCGTGGTGAACCCAAGTTCACGAAGCAATGCAAGCTCCGCCCACTGTGACTCCGGTTCAGCTACGGACGTTCCGGTTGTGTCGATACGATCGATGTCGTAGACCATCACGGAAAGATTTCGTTGCTTTGTGACCTCTGCATCGAGCTGACGAAGCGATCCGGCGGCTGCGTTCCGTGGGTTCGCAAACAACGGTTCGCCGCTTCGTTCCCGTTCTTTATTGATCCGGTGAAACTCCTTCTCGCCAAGCCATACCTCACCGACACAGACAAGATCGACCGGTTCAGTGAGCGTATGGGGAACGTCAGCGATCGTCCGCACCGTGTGTGTCACATCCTCACCAACACGCCCGTCACCACGCGTTGCCCCCTGCACCAGCTTTCCCTTTTTGTATGTGAGCACTACCTTCAGTCCGTCGAGCTTATGCTCAACAACATACTGAAGGGACACGTTGGCCACATCGAGTGTAGTGAGATGCCGGTAGAGCCGCTCTTCCCATTCGCGAAGTTCGGACTCGGTAAAGACATTGCCGAGCGACCATTGTCGTACTGCGTGCGTCACTTTCTTGAATGCTTCACTTGGCGCTCCACCGACCTCGGTCGCGACCGAGCCTGTGGTGTCGTCAGTACTGCCCTCAAGTGTACGTAGTTCGGTAACAAGCGAGTCGTACGCCTCGTCAGAGATGAGCGGGGCATCAAGTTCGTGGTACCGCTTCTGGTGGTGCGCTATGACCTCCCGAAGCTTCTGTATGCGCTGTTGTGTATCGCTATTCTTCCCTGCCATAGCACAAGCGTATCACAACCAGCTCAGAACTCGATCGTGATCTCACGCTGGACGGTTCGGAGCGAACTGAGGTCACTGCAGCCACGGTTGAACCCGCGCGAAAAGATGGTCGTGCAGAGCACTCCTGCCGGACATGAGATCGTTTCAAACCCTTCGTTGACCGTACGGGTGATTCCACTACCGCTCTCCCGCGCATCAAGAAGGTGCATGCTTGCTTCTATGCACTGTTCACCATCGATGTCGTAGCGGTAGATATAGTTGTATGCCACACGGCTGTCGCTCAAGTTCTGGTGGTTCGATGCCGCATAGATCTGATATCGGCCGGTGCACGAAAGCGTTGGCGCATCCGCACTCGGATTCCCGTCCTCATTGAGGAGGATCGTACGGGTAGCAGGTACCGTTCGGTGATACTGCATACACTCCAGTCCGGCATTCGCCACATGGAACGCAAGCTCCGACTCACGTGCGGTCGAAGAGAGTGTGAACTGTTTGAGTGTAATATTCAAAAGCGAAAGTCCGACCGCCAACAGCACACTCACAATGATCAGTGTGATCAAAAGCGCGAACCCCTCCTGTGCTGTCCGGTGTTCAGTTTCCATAGATATTGGTTACATACGTCCCGAGCGTCAGCTCTTTGTCGCTCCCGAACGTGTTCGACTGCCAATCCACCTTGACTGTCACGGTGAGGGTAAAGGCATTCTGTTCCATGAAGTAGACACGGCGTGTAAACGGGGTTGCCTCTCCACCGGCATCGTGCAGGTATCGTGCGACACCTGTACTGTGCAAATTGAGTGCACACTCCGATACCGGATCACACACAGTGAACGTGCGTGTCGAGACATTGTACCTGCACGGTGTACCACTCGTTCCGGTGAAGCACTCGTTCGGCAGGCTATCGACCCACGCCCATGGGTCCACCGCGTCGTTTGCAAGATTTTGCAGTCCGCCCTGCTCACGTAAATAGATAGCACCTTCGATCGCCTCTTGCGCGAGGAAGAACGCAGTATTCTGCTCCTTGGCGAACGTCGCATTCTTGAGTCCGGTTGCCGCGATAGTGAGCGGACCCACGAGACCAATGAGCAGGATCGCAATGGCCACCAGTACCTCTACGAACGAATATCCTTGTTGTGTGGTAGTGCGGTTCATATGTTAAATATCAAGAATGCGTTTGGTGATCGTTGTCTGCAACTGGAAGCTCGTTTCTGTTGTGGCGATCTCGCCGGCATGTCCTTCGATATAGAGTACCACCGATGGCGGGGTCACATCCCCGGTCGCCTGGTATGTGTCCGATCCGGTGACGGTAAACTGCATCGTGGTGATGGTCACTGTTTCAGAGGTGATAGGGACCCAGCTGCCGGTACCGAGCCGGCGCTCGATCCGTGCACTATTCAATCGGTATGCCACACGCGGATCACCACCGGCTGTCAGACTTGTTCCGCCCTCTACGAACGAGAACGCGGTATTTTGTGTGCAGTCACGTGTGGCGCTCTCGCTCAGTGATCCCGGAAGCGAGTTGATGCAATAGTAGCTGCGTCCGGTACGGATCTCACGCGTCATACTGTCGAGCGCGAACGTGAGGTTTGTCATGACCTCCTGCATATTCTGCGCCCGTGCGTTCGCATCAATGACGACCAAGAGCGACCCCATGGTCATCGTCACCACCACCGTAAAGAGCGTCAGCGACACGAGCAGTTCGACGAGAGTGAATCCGGATTGTGTAGTGTGGATGCGCATACTTATTCGATCTGGATCTGGCCGGTGGAATTGATACGGACCGACCGGGTAATTGATGTGTCAGCGACCGTCGCTACGATGATCTCTGCAGAGGTCACGACCCCCACACCAGCAACCGCCATATGCGCATCAAAGTCCGGGCGACGGAATGAGACCGATACGTTGTTCACATCCTGCGAACAGTCATTCACGCATATCCGCAAAATCCGGAACCGTGTGTCGATCGTGAACGCGTCGCCAACCTGCTCATCTGCCGGGCTTGTATCGTAGATAACGGCGCTTGCGCCATCATCATCGCGAAACAATATATAGGTGTTCGGCGAGCCGGTACTGAAATACACACCATAGGGGTTCCGGAACTGATTCGATTCACCACGTACACTGATCGAGAATACCTGCGCTTCGCGAAGATTGAGCGCCAGTTCATACACCTGACTCTTCAAGAGCACGGCGCTATTGAACGAACTGTATTTGACAATGACCAGTGTGGTGAGGATGCCGATGATCGCCATCGTGATCAACAGCTCCACAAGCGAGAACGCTGTGGATGATGAAGACGCAGTGGTTCGGTCACGGAAATACATAGGTAATGAGCGAGAGCACATCGATCCCAAACGCGAACACCATAACAAATGCGAGAATGAGAAAGGGTGCAAACGGTACCTCACTCTTCATTCTAAGTGGAGTACCACGAAATAGTAAGGCGCGTTGTCCACCTCGAATGAGTGACTGGACACCCATCGCCACAACCGTGATCACTGCGCCGATCCAGAACGAAAGGACGACCATTGAGAATATGCCGGCGAGTCCGACCGCCATGCCGAGCGGAAATGCGAGCTTTGCATCACCAAAGCCGATCCACCGACCCTTTGAGACATACCAGAGGGCTGCGTAAGCGAGCCACGCAGCAATTCCTGCTGCGATTGCTGTCGGTATCACCCACAAAGGATCACCGAGCACGATCACACGGTACACAAGGAACGAGAACGCTCCGAATAACGCCGCGACAATGGTCTCTTCCGGTACGATGAGATGGTACCAATCGTACGTAGCAGTGATGAGGAGTGTGGTTCCCAAGAACGCAAAGAGGACGACTGCTATCATGTCCGGTGCGATCCAGACGATACCGACATACATCGCGCCTGAAAGCACCTCAAACAGAAAGTCCCGACGCGGAATACACGCAGTACACGTACGGCATCGGCCACGAAGTGTGAGGAATGAGAGGACCGGCACCAATTCATACCATGTAAGCGTCCTGCCGCACGAGAGACAATGAGAGCGTTTATTGAGCGATGTGCCGGTATGCATGCGACACACAAGAACACTCGCAAAACTTCCAATGATCGCACCAAAAAGGAACACGAGGGGCGCCAGTGCGATGAACGGGACCATATCCATGCCTTCAATTGTATCACTCTCCAAACAAAAAACGCGCCCAGAGGGCGCGCTTTTCACCGAAAGAGTTGTCCCCTATGGACACACGGTTGCACTTTCTCCCTTGGACGCACCTTCAGATGCAGAACCGGTACTGTCAACACAGTAATATGTCGTAGTTGCCGGTGACACGAGTAGAACTTCTGCTGCCCATGCATCGGCAGTAGCATCACAATCCGCTCCCGCCGCAGTGATCGCCGCGGACACATTTGCATCGCTGCATACGTTTGCATAGTCACCGTCATCGTCATAGACGAGCTCGGCCTGCGCACGGATGTTATTGAGGTTAGATTTATTTGCGGCGTCAGTTCCCTTGTCGCGGGCGCTGTTGAGGGACGCGAGTACCACCGACGCAAGAATGCCGATGATCGCGATCACCACCAACAACTCGATGAGGGTGAAGCCACGCTGATATAGTTTTTGCATCATACTAAATTTGGTCTACGTTAATTGGTTGAATTAAGACTACAGCTGTAAGTCTCAATACAACGTCCGTTGATAATGGGACGTACATTCATTATACGTTCACACGCTTACATACCGTTCACGTTCTGTGGACAATGCAGTGTGCGTGTCGTTCTGTTAGATCGTCGAGGTGAGGTTGTAGATCGGGATGAGTACTGACGCCAACAGCACACCCACACCACCAGCAAGCAACACGATCATGGTCGGTTCGATGAGGTTGATGAGTGTGTCGACCGCGTTGTTGACCTCGCGACTGTAGAATGTGGCGAGTGTTTCAAGGATCTCCGCTGAGTTACCGGTCTCCTCACCGACCTTGAGCATTTGCGAAAGTACACCGGGGATCTCCGGGTACTCACCTATCGCGTCAGCAAACGACCTGCCCTCCTTCACCTCAAGGAGCGTGTTCTCAAGGATCTCTTTGTATACCAGATTGTCCACCACTTCCGCGGTCACTTCGATCGACTGCACCATCGAGATACCGCTTGCGAGCATGGTTGAAAGGTTGTCACAAATACGCGTCAGATACATCTTCTGGTACAGATCACCGACGTACGGGATCGAGAGTTTGAACTCATCAAATGCACGTTTCCCCACACCGGTCCGCCAAAATTGCCAGAGTCCCACACCACCAAGTGCCAACAGGATCACAATGAGACCCATGTAGTCAACAAGAATGGATGAAAGGCCAATAACCGCCTTGGTATAGAGCGGGAGATCCTGTCCCGAGTCAGTGAGAATCTGTGAGACACGCGGAATCACGAGAGTAAGCATGAGTCCCATCACCACAAAGAACACACTGATCACGAATGCGGGATAGATGAGCGCATTTCGCGCCTTTGAGACCACCTGATACATGCGGTCGAGATAGTTTGCAAGGTATTCGAACACCCGTTCAAGTGAACCGGACTCTTCACCGGAGCGCACCATGTTGATATAGAACGGACTGAATACGTCGGGATGATTTGCAAGTGCGCGGGAGATCGAGCTGCCGGCCTGCAGATCATCGGCAACACTGTTGAGGACACTCCCCAACTGCGGATTCTCCGCCTCGGCACCCAGCAAACGAAATACGCGAAGCGCCGATACATGGGCGCCGAACAACGTTGCGATCTGCCGCGAGAGGATCACGATCTCTTTGTTCGAGATATGCTGGAACCACGTGATCTCAAAATCGAGCAGCGACTTCTGTTCGATGATCGGATTGATTGAAATGACGGTGTAGCCGCGCTTTTGCACGGTCGCAATCGCAGCATCCACGTTACTCGCCTCCACCGTTCCTTCGCGCGGAGTGTTTTGTTGGTCGATGGCTTTGTATGAGAAAAGCATGTGTTCAATCTGATTACATCAACCGCTCCAACCCCTTCGGATTGATCGAATACGCAAACGCATTCTCTACCGTTACTTCACCCTTCTTGACGAGCTCGACGAGCGACCGGTTCATATCGAGCATACCCTGCTCAAGACCCGTCTCGATCACCGTCTGCACTTCGTGTGTCCGACGCTCGCGTATAAGGTTCGCAACCGCGCTGTTGTTGATTAAGAGCTCAAAGGCAGGGATCAGACCGCCAGACACTCTCGGGATAAGCCGCTGGGAGAATATACCAGCGAGCGAAGCCGCAAGCTGCACCCTGATCTGGTCCTGCTGACCTGCTGGGAAACTGTCGATGATACGATCGATGGTCTGCGCAGCGCTGTTCGTATGCAAGGTAGAGAGCACCAAATGTCCCGTCTCTGCCGCAGTCACTGCCGTCGCAATCGTTTCAGGGTTACGCATCTCACCAAGCATGATCACATCAACGTCCTGACGGAACGCCGAGTTGAGTGCGACCGGAAAGTCTGCAGTGTCTATCCGGACCTCACGCTGGTCAATGAGTGACTGCTGCGGTGTAAAGAGGTATTCGATCGGGTCCTCAATGGTCACGATATGGTCCGCACGCGTCTGATTGATAAGCTCGATCATCGCCGCAAGCGTGGTCGACTTTCCCTGTCCGACCGGCCCCACACACAGGAAGAACCCTTGCGGGCGTTGTGCGAACGTTTCAAGCACTGGCGGTAGGTTCAATTCCTCGAATGTCCGGACCTTGCTGGGAATATGACGCAGGGCGATGGCTATGGACCCTTTTTGAAAGAATCCATTTCCGCGAAAACGGACTCCCTTCTCATACGCGTATGAGAAGTCCATCTCACGACGCGTCTGGAACATACGGATCTGCTCCTCGGAGAGAAGTGCTCGACTGAAACCTTCCGTATCCTCGGGTGTGAGGATCGGCTTTTTCATGAGCGGGATGAGCGCGCCAGCGACCCGGATCATCGGGTGCGCATCGACGGACAAGTGCAGGTCCGAACCGCCTTCCGAAACCACGATCTCGATGAGATCATGCAGCTCTCGTTTGTAATCAACTTGTGCCATATATTATTTCATCATTGCTTCTACTTGTGCCACCACCTCACTCGGAATTGATTCGGCCTTTGTGATGTACCCGCATGCTCCTGCAGCTGACGCACGTGTTTTGTCTGTCTCTTCACCTTGGTTTGATAGTACGACGAATTTTGTATTGCTGACTTTCTGTAATTTTGTAGCTTTCTCAAGAAAGGCAACGCCATCAAGTCCCGGCATGACCATATCGAGCAGTACAACATCAGGAGCGTTCTCCTCCAAGTAGCCGAGCGCGCTCATACCATCTTCCATGACCGCGACCTCATGTCCTGATTCCTTGAACTTGGTCGCGTACATATCCCGAAGAAATGCATCGTCATCAACCAATAATATTTTCATCCCCTTCATTATAGTGCATGAATGCCCTGAGACCGCACCGGTTATCGACACCACATGACCATCTATAACTCACCATCGATCTCAAGCTGTGCCTTTTGTGCCTCCACTGCCTCCGGAGCAGGTTCAGCCGACGGTTCGACCGCTTTCATTGGCTCCTCACTGGGTGCCGCCGCTTCGACTACGTCCACGTCGGACGGCAAGAACTCGCGTGAGGTCGCATTCTCTATACCGATCTTCGTACCATACATATTTACCTCCTGGTACGGGATCACCTTGGTGAGAGCCTTGATGATGGCGTCCTCTTTCATGCTCATGAAACCGCTCGCCCTCGCAGCCGTATAGATCTCAGACTCCGGAGCCGCCCTGAGGATGAGAGACCGGATCTCATCCGTCACCACGAGGGTCTCCATGACCGCGATACGGCCTTTCATACCGGACGCACACCCTGGTGATGGTTCTGGATGTATGATCGTGCGATTCTCCGGAATCCGATCACGGAACTGCTTCGGCAGCGTCGCAAACTCCTTCTCCATCATCTGCTTGAAGCTCTCATCGATCGGTTCCTCCCGTCCGGTATCCGGGCAAAGCCGCCGCGAGAGACGTTGTGCGACCGCGAGCTTCAGTGTTGGAGCGATCAGGTAGGGGTCGATGCCCATGTCAACAAGACGTGTCACCACGCCGATCGCGTTGTTGGTGTGGATCGTCGAGAGCACGAGGTGACCAGTGAGCGCCGCCTGAATGGCGAGCTGTGCGGTCTCTGCGTCGCGGATCTCACCCACGAGAATGATGTCAGGGTCCTGACGAAGCGCCGAACGAAGCCCATTGGCGAATGTGTACCCGATCTCCGGACGCACCTGTGACTGCGACACGCCATCAACGTTGTATTCAATCGGGTCCTCAAGCGAGAGCACGTTCTTGGTCTGCCGGTCGATGGCATTCAACATTGTATAGAGCGTAGTGGACTTTCCTGATCCTGTTGGACCGGAGATAAGGATGATGCCGAAGGGCTCATTGAGCATGCCCTTGATGATCTCAAGATTGTGCGGTGAGATACCAGTGTCCTCGAGTGAGGCGATGCCGCGTTCATTATCAAGGATACGCATCACGATCTTCTCGCCGTGGTTGGTCGGAAGGACTGACACACGAAAGTCGATCTTTCGGCCGTCAAACGTCGCCGAGAAACGTCCGTCCTGTGGCTTCCGCCGCTCGTCAAGCCGGAGCGATGTGAGAATCTTCACACGCGCCACAAGCGCCGACTGCATCTTGCGCGGCAGCTCGAGGCTCTTCTGCAAGATGCCGTCCACGCGGAAACGGACCCCGACATTCTTGGTGGTCGGTTCAATATGGATATCCGAGGCCCCACCGTCGATAGCGTATCGCAGGATCGTTGCAACGATCTTTGTCACCGGTGCATCCTCTTTGATGTGCTCGCTTGAGAGCCGCTCCATCTGTTCCGCTGATTGTTGGTCAGTGATCTCACCGTCAAGCTCTGACTCGAGCGAAGTCAGCGCCTCATCGACCTCACCGGTCAGGTTCTCGTACGACTTGAGAAGAGCCGCAAGATCGTCCTGAAGCACGAACGAAAACTTGTACGGAATGCCGTACTTCGAACTCACGAAACTCAACACCTCCTTCACACGCAGGTCCTCTGGATCATTGACACCGACGAGTAAAATACCGTCTTCAATCTTAAGCGGTACGACACGATAGTGCTGTGCGGATTCGAGCGGGATGTATTCAAGTACATCAGGAGCGATGCGCACATCGGGGTCCGGAGTATGCGCCGGGATGTTGTAGTACGCGGCGATCTGTGTGCGGAGTGCCTCCTTTTCCACCCCTGCGGTCAACAACGCCCGCTCGATATCAGCGTTGCTCGTCGCATCAGCACTTACTGCCTGACGCTGTTCAGGTGTGATGACATTTTGTGTTTGTAAGAACGAAAGCAGATCCATGCAATAGATTCACATTACCAACGCCGTGGAGACAGAACGGCCATTCCACCAATTGTACCCCATGCTACCGCGGTACGAATGGATTCTCACGACCGTACGGGACCGGAACGATCGGTCCGGTGAAATCTTCGAGCGTCGTAAACCGTCTATCAGTAAAGATGGCGCGTGAAAGTTCGATGGTCCGTAGATCCTCAAGCTTAGCAAGGAACGCCTGGGTCTCACGTTCCACCTGGTCAGCGACCAGTTCGTTGTTCCCATTGATTGTGCTGCTGTCGCGCAGAACGATCATATAGTATCCACCGGCAAGGACCGCGGCGATGCCGAGGAGTGCAATTGCGTTTTTAAGTAGTGATCCCATACTATAGTTGATCGAAATTAAGCACGTAGGTCTCAAATGTTGCGGTAAAAGACAGCAGACTGCTCTGATTATCCGACTTGAATTCAAACTGTGAGAGACGGAGCGGATAGTGATTGCGTTCAACGTCCCGCAACATCTGCTTCATCTGGCCATAGGTCCCGGCAGCTTCAATCGTAAACTGATGCCTCGTTACCGCAGCTTCAGCCTCCTCTTCAAGCGTGTGCTGCACCATGAGTGTCTCTTCAAGCGCATACTGGTCAGACGCGGTGGTATCACCTCCTTCCAAATCGTCTTCCACTGCGATCTCTTCCACGAGGAGACCGTTTCGGTCGGCGATGGCAACAAGGTCACGCGACACCAGGATCGGGTCGATCTCGGAAGGGAGGTAGGTGTCAAGCGCCTGCAATTCCTGTGCACTAAATGCGTTTGCGCGCTGGGCAAGTTCACCGAGTCGCGCATTGAACTGATCGGCAAGATCGACCGCCTCGCGGTAGCGTTGTACCTCATCCTGCTCCTCGCTGATACCGACGAACATCGGTCGTATGATCGTAAGGATAATGACGATCGAGAGGATGACGAGGATGATCTGTGTGACTGCTTGAAAACGCATAAATATTATTGATTAGCCGTCGATGTTGCCGGCCCTGTGTCGGTACTCTCTGCGGCCGAAGTGGTCGCCGACTCCTCGATCGTCAGGGAAGGAATCTCTGGCTCAAATGGGAAGAGCGCCGTGCTGCCAGTACTTTCGAAGGTTACGACCAGCCGACGACCGCTTCCGGCCACCTGCCCTTCTACTTCTGACTGCGGAGGAGTTCCGTAGGTGTATTCGGAAACGGTCGCGTTCGCGAGTGCTGGTGCGGCTGCAAACAGATCACGCTGGAATGCAGCTGAATCGAACTCGTTCATCGCACCGGAGAAGGTGAGTACAAAGTTGCTATTCGCCTCTCGCTCGTACGTGAATTCAACAACAGCGACCGTGTCGGCAATGACGGCCTCCAGCGCATCAAAGAGGCGCGATGGTGCACTTGATTCGTTCACCAATCGTTCCGCAACCAATAGACGTTTCTCAAGATCGCGCACATAGGCGATCTCAACATCACTGAACGTCTCACTCTTGGTTGCCAATTCCTGTTTTTGCCTCTCAAGATTCTTCCCGACCTGTACTGAATAGACGTAGGAACCAAGAAGTGTGAGCAGGGTACCGAAAAACAGCACGTACGTTATGTAGCTGAATATATAGATTCGCTTATTTGTCCGCGGCTTTCGCACGCGGTTGCTGTTCTTGGGAATGAACGAAGTCCCGCTCGACTCTGGCATGGATTCATTATACTGCGCAACGGCAGGAGAAGCCGGGTTCGTTCTGTGGACAGCGCCACGTACTACTCGGCAAAATACCGGAGTGCCGCACCGATACTCACACCAAACGACGGAGCGATGCTGGTGAGCGTATCTTCCATGAAGGCAGGGTACGCGAGTTTATCGAACGGATTACCGATCGTGACCGTACGCGCAAGTGCATCTGTCGCGTAGGGGGTGATCGGCGGGAATGCCGCTCCACCGCCTGAAAGCACCACGCGGCCAAGTGGTGCCCCGGTCCGTCCTTCATACTGATCCATGATGCGTTTGAACTCTTGCATCACCCCGCCGAGGACCGAGTGCGTAGCGTTCTGGATGTCTGTCGTGTGTTCGGCACCCTCTTCATATGAGCGTTTCAGGTTCTCGGCATCCTCAAACGACAGACTGCGCAGCTCTGCAAGCCGTTTGGTCACCGCGTTGCCGCCGGATGCGACCCGGTGGATCCGTTCGATCATGCCGTTGCGTGCGATGTATAACTTTGAGGTCTTTGCTCCAAGATCAATGACCGCAAGCGTCGTGTCGTCATTCCTTCCAAGCGCGCGAATGAGGGAGAACGCCTCGATCTCCGACGGCTGCGATGCCATACCGATCGCTTCGAGTGTTTCTTTGAAGTCCCTGACTGTCGTGTGCTCAATTGCAGCAAGGAGTACCTCTTTCGTATTAGCGTCAACCGCAGCGTCGTGCGGTAGCTCAGTCCAATCCAACGCAACATCGGTGAGCGGGAGCGGGATGTATTTGCGAGCCTCGACCGCGACCCGTGCGGCGAGATCTTCATTCTCACGTATGGTGAGTGGTACCACGGTCATAAAGCTGACCGAGAGTGGGATGACAAGCGTTCCTTTTGTGGATGTCACTCCGGCTTCGCGAATCACATCGACGATCGCTTCGATCCGTTTCTTCTGGTCAAGGACGACGCTGTCGCCAAGCGCCGCGTTGCCGTACGGGCCAAGTTGCAGCTCGCCATATGTTCTGAGGGTGAGAGCCTGTTCGGTCTCTTCGATCTCAACGACCTTCACCGACGAGCTGCCCACATCGATGCCCACGGTCTTCGACTGACCGGTTTGTGTCGTATCTTTTATCGATGAGAACAATGATCGAAGTGAGAGAGCCATAGGTGCACGGTTGCACGCATTCTAGCATGCTGCGATAGTATGGAGTGTGAACGTAATAAACAGTGTACTCAAAGTGCTCTTTCCGCGACGCCCGACAGCAGAGCTGATCGAGCACCTCACGCCTGCAGAAATGTGTACTATCTACGCACCCCGAACGGAACGCGGGTGCGTGGTACTTTCCCCGTATCGCGACCCAACCGTCCGCGCGACCATTCAAGAGATTAAGTTCCATAATAACGAACACGCTGCTGCGCTACTCGCAGAACTCTTCCTTTCATGGACCAACACCCACATACACGAGCCGACCATTGTTCTTCCGATACCACTCTCACCGGCACGACTGCGTGAGCGTGGATACAACCAGGTGATGCGTGTCGTGAATAAGGCTGCAGCCAAACAGCCGCACCTAACGATCGATGGTCACGTACTGAAACGCCGAAAGAACACACGACCGCAAACACAGCTTGCGAAGGAAGAGCGTCAGGAGAATCTGAAGGACGCGTTCACGGTTGCGAATATACAAACGATCACAGGTTCACACGTTCTCCTTGTTGATGATGTACTCACCACCGGTGCAACAATGAGTGCGGCACGAGCTGCGCTTGTGCCGCACCATCCCGCCTCCCTCACTTGTCTTGCGCTTGCGCACTAATGTCCTCTCAAAACGAGAAGTTTCAATCTGCGGGCTACTTCGGGAAAGAACCGCTGTCGGTCAAGGTAGGTTTGGCCGTTTTAGTTATTTTTAGATTTTAGTTTGATAGTGTCTCGAGCGGTTTTCCTGTTTTTGTGCATATCGTATACACATTGTAGGTAGCTACCCAGAAATAAGGTACCTAGAACTAGAAAAAAGCCTGAAGAAAACCAACTGTAAAGTGCCCCGCATACCAGCAGCCCAATGAAACTAATTACTGCTTGTTTAGAATATAATTTTTCCATTATTGTTTTTTAAGAAAGACGTCCCTTAAATTTGCTATTAATTTCAATTTGCCCCTGTTATCACTCAAATGGTAACCCTCATAGGTTAAGTTATCAAAACGCCCATGTGCGATGTCGTTTCGCATGTCTTGTATCCTCCTCATTAGCTTAACAAGTGCGTCCTTTTTACCAGTATACAATTCTTCAATTATTTTTATTTTATCACCAAAGTGTAGCCTATTAACGAGTGCCTCCATTGCTTTCTGCCTCGCACCAACTTGTACTTCTGGATAAACAATTAAGTCTTTGGCTTCTCGTTCAACGAGATAGGCAATCCAAAAAACGAAATCTACTGCTTTAAATTGTTGGTTTGTCAATGAAAATCTTTGTTGCACCATTGTTCGTGCAATATCCTCATCTAAACTACTAAAATCGATACCGAGTTCTTCCGCTTTCTGGATTAAAGTATCTGGGTCGCCATCAACCAGCTTTTCTATATCTTCAATATCCATAAGAATTTTCAACACTCTCGTGCTAGCTCTAAACGGCGGTGATGTACTAACCTTTGCGCGAACCCACTTCGCACGCGCGGAGCGCGTGGTGGCTTGAAACTGCCTCGTACGCTCCGATTGCGTGGTGATGCGAACCAATGCGCCTCGGACACGCTCGCGGACTCGCGTGTGCAAAAACCAAAAAATTTCCTTGCATTTTCCTCGCGTCTCCTCCCCCCACCCCTCCACCGCGAAGCGGAAAAAGAAATGGAAAGGAAATTTTTGGTTTTGCTTCGCCGTTTCAGTCTACGAAAAGAGCATCATTATTTTATCACGTTTTGATTGCTCTTTTCTCCGCCCTCACGGCGACCGAGGCGCGCCCGTATTCGCGTTCTGTGGTAGTTTTAAACCCTGTGGCTTCGATGCTGGCGGTGGTAACTCAATAAGCGGATTGTGCATGGCACAAACAAATCTATATGTGCTTGCCCCGCCCGCCCTGTGCGCGCACAAATCCCCGCCGTTTTGAAGAAGTATTATAAAACGGTGGGGATTGCTCCCTTACCGAATCATTCCGCCGTGTATCAAACAACGATAGACAACTTTTCCGCCAAACAAAATTTCTTCTTTACCAGAGAAATTTGCGAGGTCGCCATCAGCAACGAAGTTGTATTCTTTGCCGTCGGCGGAAAAGTTACTTGGCCCTCGCACTGGAATTACACCATCATATTCTTGCATGAGTGCTTTTCTCAGAAAATCATATACGTCTTTTTCACTTATTTTTTCGTCAAGAACAAAGCCGAAATAATTTGCACCCCAAACTGGTTTCTCGTTTTCGTAAATGATTTCCTCGCCGATAAAGTCGCGCCCGCCAAAATAGGTGTCGTGATAAATCAAGCCGTCTTTTTCAAAATGATAATCCTCTGATTTCAGTCGTGTAGGCGCGACTTTCGACGCAGATTTGTTGGCGTATGTCGCCTTGTTCGCCTCGTTTAGAAATTTTGCGAGTGTATCAGTGTTCATAGTGATTTTTCCCATTCGCGGACAGTTGCAAGCGATTCGTTCTCTAACTTGGCGAAATGAACCAATTCAAGTGGTCGCGTTAATTCTGAGTTGATAGCGGACGGCTGATAATGTCCTCCGTAATATTCAGCCGATACTTTTTCTTTCGGGCATGCAAAAACAATTTTTGGAATTGCGCTCCACATAGACGCACCGAGACACATTAGGCATGGTTGCATTGACGCATAAAGAACGGAACCAGACAAATCGGAAGTTTTGAGATTTTTACATGCTTCCCGAATTGAGGCCATTTCGCCGTGGCTCGTCGGGTCGTTCAATTTGTTGCCAACACTGACTCCCTCACCAATAATTTCTCCATTTTTTACGACAATCGCACCAGCAGGAAAACCACCCTGTGCGACAGATTCTTTTGCCTTCATTATTGCTTTTTGGAGAAATTGTTTGTCATTCATAATTTTTATTTCTTTTGCAAAGCGAAAATCATAAACAAAGGAATTTTGTCGTGAATCTCGTAAAATACCTTGTCCTTTTCTTTTGCTGCTGGAACTGCTTTTGGCTCCGCAAAATCAACAATTTGAAAATTTGATGCGAGAATATCCGTGAGTATGCTTTCGAGAGAACGGTGATAATAACTCACATCGAAATTACCAAACCAGACATCGTTGATTTTGCGGGTGTTTAGATAATCGCCAATGACTTCACATTCTTGATTTTTCTTTAATTTTTTATAACCGAGTAGTGATGTCCGTTCGCCCTCCGTTCGTGTCCGCTGTGCCCCCCACGTTGCGGGATGGTGTGTCGAAAATAATAAAGTCGCGCCGTCTTTCATTACGGCGGCAATACTGTTCAAAGTTTTATTCCAAGATTCGACATAGTGCATGACCAAACTTGAGTAGACGAAATCGAACTTTTCATCCAAATCGATCTGTTCCATGTCCATGACATGAAATTCAATATCAGGATAACTTTTCCGAGCGTATTCTATAAGTCCTTCGGATACATCAATGCCAACAACCTTGCTCGCTCCCAAGGATTTTAGGTGCGCACATTCTTCGCCAGTCCCACATCCAACCGCTAACACGCTCTTGCCCTTCAAATCAGGCAGTCGCTTATACATTGCGGGTTTTTCCAGATATTCATGGGCAATATTCTCGCCGCTACGCATTCGCGTAGCCCATTGCTCGGCATAATTGCTGTAAGAATCAACTGTTTCTTTATCTGTGCTCATAAAAAATAATCTATGGGTTTATTATACAACTTTGCAAACTCGTCCAATTCAACAGCGTCAACTCTTCGCTCGCCTCGTTCAATTTTAGAAATGTAGGCTTGAGGTTTCTTGAGTCGTTTACCTGCCTCTACCTGCGTCAAATTTGCATCGAGGCGAGCTTGACGAAGTTTTTGGACGAATTTTTGATATTTTACTCTGTATTTTGTCTCCATATAGATATTAACATGATATAACCGATTGTGGAATATACCATCATGGTTTATTATGTATATGGGTGATGTTGACGGCGAAGCAAAACCAAAAATTTCCTTTCCATTTCTTTTTCCGCTTCGCGGTGGAGGGGTGGGGGGAGGAGACGCGAGGAAAATGCAAGGAAATTTTTTGGTTTTTGCACACGCGAGTCCGCGAGCGTGTCCGAGGCGCATTGGTTCGCATCACCACGCAATCGGAGCGTACGAGGCAGTTTCAAGCCACCACGCGCTCCGCGCGTGCGAAGTGGGTTCGCGCAAAGGTTAGTACATCACCGCAGAAAGAAACTTCCGAATCCGAAAGGTGGGAAGAAGCCCGCGCC
>JBBDKG010000005.1:0-37815 GCA_040879435.1 Minisyncoccota bacterium
CCTTATAAAACGTTCCTCAGTTCGGATTGAGGTCTGCAACTCGACCTCATGAAGCTGGAATCGCTAGTAATCGTGGATCAGCACGCCACGGTGAATACGTTCCCGAGCCTTGTACTCACAAATAACTGTGCCCGGCAGTTACAAACAAACCAGACCGTTGAAATCGGTCCCTGGCATACTATCTACCGATAGTACCGCTAGCGTAGTGAACGGACAGTCCACGTCCCGCGAGGGAGTGGGTAGAGGGTCCTAGTAGCAAAGAACAGCCCTCCTGTAGAGATACAGATAATGAGGTGTATGCGACCCATACTAGGTGAGTTATGGGGAAGTATACAAAAGTACCTCGAGCGGATGTTTGGAACGGTTATTGTAATGACCCGGGGAGATCTCGTGGCAGGAAATGGTTATGATAGTAACCACGAGAAGTCAGCTGAGTCGTAGTACCTAGCCGTACTAGTACAGCTAGGGAAGGACGAAACCTTTATTCACTTCAGATTAGAAGCGAATAAGGGACTCGCGTAGTACGGGAAATCCGTTTGCTACGTGGGAACGCAAAAGTCTAACCAACTTATTGCAATCCGCCCGTCAAGTCAGGGGAGTCGGGAGTGCCCGAAGTACCACTTCACGTGGTCCTACGGTAAGCTCGATAACAAGGACTAAGTCGTAGGCGCATACTGCGCTTTGTTGCGACTCTTGGTAGGTAACTACCTTGAACAAACTTGGCTATATGCTGGAAAACCTGAGAATCCTGGGCTACTCGATGGTAAAATACCATCAGTGACAATGCCACAGGTGCAGAAAATCAGCAGGGAAGTCGTAATTGACCCCTCAGAGACTACACGCCGAGCTCCTTCGAACAAGGAAATTGAAGCGTACTTACAAGGTGCCTTGCATGACGCATCGTTCAATAAGCAGAAGCGGTTTCGCTTTACTCAGAACGATCGTCGATGGCTCGAGTTGTTGCAGAGATTACTGCTGCTACTTGGCTATCGTGCTTGGATATATAAAGAAGGAAGGGATAGGAACGTGTATGCGCTCGAAACCCTCGCGTCCTTTCTTGATTTTGATTGTGACCCTTTGGGGTTGCGGTCAACCCGAGAAAGAATAGCGTACCTTCGCGGATTCTTTGATGCAGAGGGAGGTATTCCTCGCAAAGAAGATGCAAGATTCTATATTCAGCTCGTGCAAAAAGATAGATCGAAGATCGAATGCTTGAAACAGATATTAACTAGTATGGATATCCAAACTGGGAAGATCCACAATCCAAGTGTTCGAGTCGATCCCGAATACTGGCGAATGTTCGTTGCGACACGATCGCATTGGAAGTTCGCTAGAATGATCGGTTCTTGGCACCCACGTAAGGCTTTAATTTTCGAACGAAGGATGGAGATATAGTCCATGCCTCATGGCGACATGAGGGTAGACATGAACAAGGCACGGCTAGCGGAAGCTGGTCGTGGATTAATTCCAATTGGACACGTTGTCGTGTTTCTGGTAACAGACTCACAATGACAGCTAATTGGTCGATATTGTGTGTATCAATTGAGCACACAATGGGAAATATGATATCTAGAACCCTAACTCTGGTATCAGACTCTTGGGAAAGACCAAGCCAGGATAAGGCAAAAGAAAGTGGTTGCCACATGTTGATGAACTCTGTACACAAACGGCCGGAACGCAATGCGTTCCGGCCGTTTGTGCTGTGTGGATGCTACCGAGGACCGCGGAATGGCTCCGAGTATGGTTCGGGTCGTGGGGTGGGTGCGGGGGCAGTTTCAGGGAGGAACGTACCTTCATTATTGCTTCCCGATGAGGTGAACTCGAACTCAAAGAACCACCCGTTGCCGCTGCTTGAGCTTCTTCCGGAATCGAGACACCAGTCACCCATATAGTCAGGACAGAAGGAGCGATCGTCGCCGATATTGAGACTTGATACCAGAAGGTTCACAATACCCCAGATCGACACAAGAAACACGAATGCACCGATACCATAGAGCGCAAGCGTGCGTGCGTGTGCCCGTTTCGTTTCTTCGTGCGCACCGAGTATGAAGTATCGCGCTACATTGAAAATGAAGACAAAGAGCGCAAGCGCGAACAGGAAAGGGATCAGTGTGAAGTTGATGAACGAGCCGATGTCGAACAGGAATTCTTGGATGCTCATACGCCTAATGATACCGCACTACATAACGGGAAAGGGGCGTCTACGAACACTTGACAGACGTCCGGTATAGTGCTATTATAGAAACTGAAGGTAGCTGCTCAAAGAAGCAGTGCCGCAGGGAGGATCCCGAAACAGGAGTCCTCATATGAACATTGTATACGGAGTTGGTGTTGTGGTCGGTGTTATGCTTGCCGGTGGTGAGCATGTAGAGACGGCAACACAACTCATGGCCACGATCGGAGGCCTGCTTCTGGCCGGTGTTTCGGCATTAGCATTCTTCCATTCGTAAAATAATCAGCGCGCACATTCCCCCTCCATGCGCGCCCGGTCCGCCGCACCTTTGCGGGTCAGCGGCGGACCGGTCCACATAAGCGTTTCGCTTCGGCGAAGCGTTTTCTTTTCGCCTATTTTTTGGTATAGTTGCCGTCACTTGCAGAAGATATGGGTCCTGCCCCCAGTGCGCGTTTAGCTCAGTTGGCTAGAGCATTCGACTGATACTCGAAAGGTCCTAGGTTCGAATCCTAGAACGCGCACTGGTGGTGGGACTTTTTTGTGCACGAGTGCTAGAACAACCACAGAAACACGCTTTGGTATCCGAATACCAGAAGTGAGTGGTGGAAGATGTTGCCAAGTATCATGGGAATGATAAGTACGCGAAAGCGGTATCCTGCAAGTGCGAGGGGGATAAGTATAAGCTCGTTCGGGAGTGGTGCGAATGCGAAATAGGCGAAGGTGACGGGCAGGACGAGTCGATGGTGTTCACCCAGGAAATCGTGAAGGCGCTCGGTGAACGCAGGATAGGAAGAGTCGGCATACCGCTTGCCGACCCAGCCGAAGAAGTAGCCAAGACTATCTGCCAGCGTGGTGCCGATGACAAATCCCGCCACCACGATATACATACTCACCCCTGCCTCAAGGAAGATAGGTGCGAACGTTGCCGGCGGAACAGGAACAATGAAGTTCAGCCCACTGATGAATGCGATGACGATGGCACCAAAGATATGCGCGTTCACAACGAACGCTTTGAGCATTTCGTTCTCGGTAACGGCGTTTGCAGCATAAAAGGCGCCGGCAGTGAGGGCTGCACCGGCTGCAAGTATGAACAGGACTCTGACCGGTGATCGTTTCAAAACAGTAATCAATACTCGAACGGTTCAGTGCGCAGGTCGATCTCGAGTGCCTTTTCGGTCTTTGACCGGTCATCTCCGATGTGACCAGCGTCACTCTGTAACTTTGAGATAAAGAAGATGACAGCAATCGCAAAGAGAATGATGCAGATCCATGCAAAGATAGGGAACGACTTTTGCTGTTCGAGCGTATGGCGCATACGTACACTCCAGTATACCAAATGCGCGCTCCTTGTTTATACCAACTTGAAGTTAAAGAATGTATTAAGGAGGAAGTTTATACTCCCTGAAACACCGCCTATCAATACACGGGCGACGAGGAACGGGATCTCAAAGTATGTCGCCAGAAACCATGTCCCGTTCGCGACCACGAGGAGACTGAGGAGCGCAAGGATGACGAAGAAGATGTAGCCAGGTACGGCGTCCCGTTTCGTACCGGCGTAGACGAAGTTGTATTGCAGCAGAAAGTTCACGCTGACACCGACAAGAAAACTGAACACGAGCGCAGGTATAAATGGTATGGAGGTCACGGTGACGAGGAGTGTGAGGAGGGCGATATCGAGGAGGAAGGCGGCCATTCCAACGCTCCCGTATCCGGCAAATCGTTTGCCGAGCCGTATAAAGAAGGTCAGTGGTGGAAGATCTCTGTACATGCGCACAGTATAGCCCATACCGTTCGCAGGATCTTTTTTCGGGAGTATACTGCAATATATGGAACCACTCGCAGCCCGAATTCGACCTGCATCACTCGACGAGTTCGTCGGGCAGGAGCACTTGGTGAGCGCTGGGAAACCCATCCGTGAGGCCGTCGAGAAGAAGCATCTCTTCTCGTTCATTCTCTGGGGGCCGCCAGGGGTAGGGAAAACGACACTTGCTCGCATCTACGCACGTGCACTCGACGCGGAGCTGTTTGAACTTTCCGCTGTGTCGGCGGGGAAGGACGATATCAGGAAGATCCTTCTCGTGGGGAACGTGCGACCGAAGGTGCTTTTTCTTGACGAGATCCACCGTTTCAATAAGGCCCAACAGGACTTCCTGCTTCCGTACGTTGAGTCCGGTGAGTTAACACTTATCGGTGCGACAACCGAGAACCCGAGTTTTGAGGTCATCTCTGCGCTCCTTTCACGCACCCGTGTGTTCACACTGAACGAGCTTTCTGATGCGGACATGCGAAAGATCCTCAAGCGCACCAAGCTCAAGGTACCGAAAGCGGCAGCTGAGTGGCTCATCGCTATGGCGAACGGCGATGCGCGGCAGATGCTGACGCTGCTTGACCAGACGGTCGCACTCCACGGGACGGTGACCATCGAACTACTCAAGGAGACACTCCAGTCTATGCACCTGCGGTACGACAAGAAAGGGGAAGAGCATTACAACACCATCTCTGCGTTCATCAAAAGTATGCGTGCCAGCCAGCCCGATGCCGCCATATACTACCTCGCGCGGATGGTCGCGGCAGGCGAAGACCCGCTCTTCATTGCGCGTCGCATGGTTGTCTTTGCGTCGGAGGACGTGGGATTGGCACAGCCGACGGCGCTTGTGGTGGCGAACGAGGTGTTTCGTGCGTGTGAGACGATCGGGTATCCGGAGTGTGCCATCAACCTTGCCCACGGGGTGGCGTATCTTGCAAAGGCCAAGAAGGACCGCAGTGCATACGACGCGTTGCGAGCTGCAGAGGTGGATGTGAAGAAGCATGGTAACCTCCCGATCCCACTTCATATCCGGAACGCACCCACCAAGCTGATGAAAGAGCTTGAATACGGAAAAGGGTATGAGATGTATGACGAGGAGTCGTATCTACCGGAGAAACTGAAGAAAAATAAATATTTACAATAGAATTCAACACTTCGTGATATAGTGGCGGTATGATAATACTGAGTTTTGCACTCGGTCTCGTTTCGTCATATTTCTGGTCGTTACGACAGTGGACTTTACTCCCGCTTTTAACACCATTCCTGCTTGGTGTGTGCTTTTTCGGGTTTGGAACGTATCTTTTGGGTGAGCCAACACTCGATATGTTTGGTCTGACAGCGGTTCTTGCTATTTGTATGGCGAGTGTTGCGCATTTTACGAATTTCCGACTCTCTCAAGTGACCACCTTGCAGTATCTTGCTAATCTCAGCATATTAGGTGCGATCATCGTATATTTCTTCTCGGATTCCTTGTGGATGATTGGAATTACTGGTGTGTGCGTATGTATAGCGATATCGCTCGCATCCGTCCATTCGTTGTCAGAGCGTGCGAAATATTGGTATATGCTTGGCTTCGCAGCAGTTGCTCTCAGCCTGTGCTCTTTTCTTGTGTCAGATCTACTCTCGTCTTTCGGTGATTTGTTTTCATCGAACACATTCCAGGCCGCTATTACTGCTTTTATACTTGCTACTACATTGTTTTACTACTTCTCGTACATAGTTCTTTTAGTCCTATCATTAATGTCGAAACATGGTGTTCGACAAAGTAGAGAACAAAAGCACGCTCGCCGATATTTGCCTGAACGTTTTTTTCATAAAAAGCCGGCCGTATGGCAAATAGTTCCAATTCTTGTTGCGCCGGGTACGATCGTAATCGGCATGATCGCTTATGGCACGTCAACGCTGTTTGCGGTTAGTATGGTAGCGCTTGTCATTAATTATGTAAGCCAGATCTTTATGCAAAACAACAGTTCATCCTAGACCACATGTGGAAAATATTAAACGCCAATAGCGACTGATTGTAGGCTACAATAGAACGTTATTGCGGTGTTAATTATGATATGAAAGTCTTTAATAGCAGTAAGGGAGTATAGGGCACCCTTCTTTTTGGAGCATAAAGTAGAATTTGAAATTTCCAAATAGTGTGTGGGGTAGCGTTTTTGTTTAAAAAACGTATGATGACATACGTGGATTTTTGCGAGCCTTTTAAAGGGAAAAAGATCACCGTCATGGGCCTCGGCCTCTTGGGTCGTGGTGTTGGTGACGCCACATTCCTTGCGGAGTGTGGCGCGGTGGTGACCGTGACCGACCTTAAAACAGAAGCAGAGCTCTCGGAATCGGTCGAACGATTGCGGGCATTCGATAGCATACAGTTCGTGCTCGGTGAGCACCGGATGGAGGACTTCGAGAACTGCGATATGGTGCTCGTTGCTGCCGGCGTACCGATCGATTCACCGTACCTCGCACACGCACGTGAGAAGGGAATACGTCTCGTGCAGAGCGCGGCCCTGTTTGCCGAGCTCTCAAAGATCCCGATCATCGGGGTCACCGGTACCCGCGGGAAGTCCACCGTGACCGCTATGGTCCATCATGTGCTGTCGGTCGTGACCGGAGAGCATGTTATTAAGGGAGGCAACATCCGGGGCGTCTCGAACCTGCAGCTTCTGAAGGACGTGAAGGACGACTCACTCGCGGTAATGGAGCTCGACTCATGGCAGTTGCAGGGATTTGGTTGGGCGGAGATCTCCCCACAGATCGCCGTATTCACCAATTTCATGGATGACCACCTCAACTATTACAAAGGGGACCGCGAAGCGTACTTTGCTGATAAGGCGAACATCTTTCGGTATCAGGAGGAGAGTGGCGTGTTCATCACCACACCTACAGTGTTCAAAGAGGCGAAGGAGTTCGCCAAAGGAAAGGACATTACGCTCGGACAGGAGGTAGTGCTCGCCGATGCGTCAGTGCTGCCGGAGGACTGCCTGCTTGCTATGCCAGGGGAACACAATCGTTTGAATGCCGCGCTTGCCTACGAGGCACTGAAGGCGGTGTCTCTCACGGATGAAGAGATCTTTGACGGGCTCGCGTCGTTTCCCGGTGTGGAAGGTCGGCTGCAGTATGTGCAGGAGGTGGACGGTGTGAAGATGTATAACGACAATAATTCGACCACCCCGCAGGCGACCGTTGCTGCGTTGCGGGCGCTCGGCGACGCTGATCGAACGAATGTCGTGTTGATCGCCGGTGGTAACGACAAGGGTATTGATAATACTGAGCTGGCCACAGAGATCGCACGGTATTGCAAGCGAGTCGTGCTCATGCCCGGTACCGGCACTGACCTCCTCAAAGCACAGCTTGACGATAGCGTCCCAAGTGACACATACGAGACACTCGAGGAGGCGGTTAAGGCAGCGCTCGGCGCTGCTGCTCCCGGAGACATCGTTCTGTTCTCGCCCGGGTTCACCTCGTTTGGTATGTTCAAGAACGAGTATGAACGAAACGATCGGTTTTTAGATCTAATTGGAGCACTATGACCGATATCAGCACCATACAAAAGATACATTTTATCGGCATCGGCGGCATCGGCATGTCCGGGCTGGCACGCCTCTTCCTGCACGAAGGAAAGCAGGTGAGTGGTTCAGACCGCACGCCGTCAGATATCACATCCGCACTCGAGGAGGAAGGGGTCGCCTTCTTCTCGACACAGGAGGAATCCAACATCAGTGATGATATCGACATAGTCGTATACACTGAAGCAATGGCGAAGGATCATCCGGAGATGGAGGCGGCACGACGCTTGGGGGTGCCGATGATGAACTATTTTGAAGCACTTGCAACGGTCGCAAATGAATACTATCTCGTTGCGGTCGCTGGTGCGCACGGAAAAACGACCACGACCGCAATGCTGATCGATATCCTCGAAGAGGCAGGTCTTGACCCGACGGCGATTGTTGGTTCGCTCCGCAGCAAGACCGGTAGCAACTTTCGGGCGGGCAGGAGCAAGTACTTTGTGGTCGAAGCGTGTGAATACAAGGAGGATTTTAAATATCTGAGACCGAGTGTGCTCGTCGTCACCAACATTGAGCACGAGCATGTCGATTACTACAAGACGCTTGGTGATGTACAGGCGGCATTTCGTCGACTTGCGGAATCGGTGCCAGAGGACGGTGCTGTGGTCGCTCAGACCGCCGACAGCGGGGTCAAGCCGGTCATTGAAGGGCTTCCATGCACCATCCTTGACTACAAAGACCATCTCGATCTTTCGCTTCAGTTGCGGCAGCCAGGGGTGCATAACCAGCTGAATGCCGCCGCCGCATCAGCCGCCGCATCGTTCCTTGGTGTTGAAGCGGAGGTCACCAAGAACGCACTTGAGAACTTTGCCGGTACGTGGCGACGGTTTGAATACAAGGGTGATGTGAATGGCGCACCGGTCTATGACGACTACGCTCACCATCCGACCGAGATCGCTGCTGCGATCGCCGGCGTGCGGGAGAAGTATCCAAAGAAGAAACTCACAGTGGTGTTCCAACCGCATACCTATACCCGCACGCATGCGCTGTTCGATGAATTCGTTTCGTCGCTCTCGAAGGCCGACCGCGTATTCATGGTGCCGATATACGCAGCAAGGGAAGAGAATGTGAGCGGTGTCTCAAGCGAGCAGGTCATTGAGGCGGTAGCGAAGAAGGGAACGGAAGCCCAGTTCTTCTACACGCTCGACGCTGCAGCGCTTGCAGTTGAGGAGTCGGTCTCGTCCGAAGATGTTGTGGTCGTGATGGGGGCGGGGGATGTGACTCAGGTGGCGCATCAGTTGATTCAATAGGTTTAGGTGGTATAGTGCCTCAGAGGAGGACACACACATGAGGAAGAAAATCTCGCTCGTTGGGAAGGTCATCGTGTATTGGCGGCGACTCCGCATCCTTGTCGGGCAGTACGAGGTGCAGAAGCAGATGGGCGGCATGCCACTCCCCGACAAGTGAATTCGGCCCGTAACAAGAACGGCCGCGCGAGAATGCTCGCGCGGCCGTATTTCAATAGCTTGCCGGCTGTTCAATGAACCGGTCAGGCAGTGTGGGGAAGAGCGCTACAATAAGTGCTGCCCCCATGCAGGCCGCGCTATAGACAAGTGCGGCAGTGGGGAACAGGATCCAGAACAGGATGTACAGGATCGGCATTGATCCGACCAAGCCCATTCCGAGGTACTCGCGGTAGTCTGATTCCATGGGGCCCTCCCTAGCTTTTCATATTTTACCACGGAAATTGGCAATTGCAAGTAGTACCAAGTATGCTTTGGATGTACTTTCCGACTCGGATGTATTACTATCGCGATAGCTTTCGTTCAGGAGGAAAAGCGATGCAGGACCATGACCATTTTCTTTACGACGTTGCTCGGATGCAGAGCTTGCATAGAGCTACGTTGGGTACGTCCCTTGAAAAGCAAGGCAACAATCTTCTCAACGGTGAGCGTCCTTGGGAAGGTCATTACTTCCTTGCGCTGCACCATTATCGCTCCTACCGATACTGGAGCCAAGTTCGGCCGCAGTTTTATCGGCAGCGCAGACAGATTCGTAGCAATGTGCGGTATCACTTGGCAGCGGCCAAGCGTCATGCTCGCACAACGTTGCGCGCCTTGATCAATTCACATCCCCGCGGCCTGAATGGTTTCTGCGATATGTATCAGCATGCGCTGGCAGTGGTCCTTCTTCGCAATTCGCGTAAATGGTGGTGGGGGCCCGGGAAGCTGGTTACGAAGCTTCTCAAGTCCGTGCAACTTGAATACGGGAAAGCCTACTCGACAGTAAACAACTAGGCTGTTCAAGCGCCGGAGCAATGCTCCGGCGCTTTTCTTTTTATCTGGCCAATGGTAGCGTTCATATTATCGTATGAATGAACAAGGAACACTGAGTGTCGTTGCAACCCCGATCGGCAATCTCGAAGACATCACGCTTCGGGCACTTCGTGTACTCAAGGAGGCGGACTATATCCTCTCGGAAGATACGCGTGTCACCAAGAAACTTCTCTCGCACTACCAGATCGACACACCGACCAAGCGCTACGACGCACACGCTTCCGACCGAACGCACGACGCCATTATCACTGATCTTGAGGCAGGGAAGCACGCCGCACTTGTGACCGACGCGGGCACACCGGGTATTTCTGACCCAGGGGTACTATTGGTCCAGAAAGCGCGGATTGCGGGGGTGCGCATCGATGCCATTCCCGGACCGTCGGCACTCACTGCGGCGCTCTCCATAGCCGGCATCACCGGAAACCAGTTCGTATTTCTCGGCTTTGTACCACAGAAGAAAGGACGGCAGACGTTTTTCAGTGAGCTTTCGAGCTATGAGATGTCGGTCGTATTTTTTGAGTCCACGCATCGCATCATGAAAACACTTGAAGCGCTGGCAGGTCTTTCAGCTGATCATATGGTCATTATTGGGAGAGAATTGACCAAGATGCATGAGGAGGTCGTAACGGGGACGGCTACTGAGGTACTAGCGTACTTCACTCAGCATGTTGATCACCAGAGGGGTGAGTTCGTCGTGATAGTACAATAGCAGTTGTATGGAAACACTTCCCCAGGAATTTGTTATTTTCGACACCGAGTTCACCGCGTGGGAGGGGAGTCAGGAGCGGAACTGGAGCGGAGAGAATGAGTATAGAGAGGTCATACAGATCGGCGCGGTGAAGATACGTGACCTCAGAGAGGTCAATTCTTTTCTGGTGTATGTCAAACCGGAGCGCAATCCGACGCTTTCAGAATACATAATCGAACTGACCGGTATCACGCAGCAGGATATTGAAACACAGGGCGTCCCGTATCCTGTTGCCCAATCTGAGTTCCATGCGTGGTGTGGCCCGCTTCAGATCGGTTCTTTTGGGACTGATGCCGAGGTACTTTTGCGGAACGCTGAACTGACCGGTATACCGTTCCCGTTTAGAAACGACGCCTTCTTTAACATACGCGAGGTGCTGGAGGAGCACGGTGTCGATACGACCGGATATATGAGCAGTACGATCCCGCGGGCGTTCGGTATCGAACCGCCGCCGGATGGACACAATGCGCTCAACGATGCCCGTTCGATCCTTCTAGCCCTCTCTGAAGCACGTATACAGGGTGTGCTTTGAACAAAGCGTCGCTTCCAACTTTTCACATTTAACTTTATACTAACCCCAATGTCTCGAGAATCCTTCGTTTTACTACTCGGAATCGTCGTTTTCTTCATGCCGTGGCTCGGTATTCCCGATCTATGGAAAGCATACGGACTGACCGCTGCCGGAACCCTTTTGTTTGCAACAGGATATCTGCTGCGGCGTGCTGCGTATCTGCGTCGTATTGAACTTGGCAACGGAGAGCGGGGAACCGATTCGTTCGTTGAAAGTAGTGTTGCGTCAACAGATGACGACATGGACGAATTACCAGAAGAGGAGAACGAGGAAGAGCTATGATTCGGCACAGCATTCTGGTCATAGGTGGTGCGGTACTGCTCGCACTTCTGGTATTCGGGGCTGCCCGGCTGACCGCAGTCTCATATGAGATCGCCGAGATCGGCAACTCGATCACTGCGACATCCACAGGACTTATACCTGACGATCGTGAGGTAGTGGAGCATGTACCGCTGCCAGAACAGGTGAAGGCCATATACATGACCTCGTGTGTTGTTGGTACGCCGTCCTTCCGCAACTCACTCGTTGCACTGATGGATGAGACCGAGATCAACAGTGTGGTGATCGATATCAAGGACTACTCAGGCACTATCTCATTCCCGCCTGCCACGGATGCATGGCGACCTGCATGGGTGGATGCACGATGCGGTACGAGTGATATGAAGGAATTCATTGCAGAGCTTCACGAGAAGGGTATTTTCGTGATCGGTCGCATCACCGTCTTTCAGGATCCATTCCATGCTCCGCGGAATCCGGCGCTTGCGGTGAAGCGTGCTGACGGAGTGACGGTATGGAAGGATCACAAAGGCCTCTCGTTCATTGATGTGGGTGCCAAGGAGTATTGGGACCACATCATTGAGCTTTCTGTCGACTCGTATAACATCGGGTTTGATGAATTGAACTTCGACTACGTGCGATACCCGTCCGATGGACCGATGACCGACATCTCGTTCACCCGCTCCAAGGACTACCCGAACGACGATAACATGCAGGCGAACCTTGAGGCGTTCTTCCAGTATCTCCACGAACGGATGACCGACCCCGAACAGTTTGCTGCGGTACGACACGAGAACACTGGTCGCGATGAGGCGATCCCGTGGACGTCAGCTGATCTCTTTGGCATGACCACCACGAACTACGATGACCTCTCCATCGGACAGGTACAGGACCGGGCCGCTCCGTATTTCGATTTCATTGCGCCGATGGTGTATCCGTCGCATTATCCCAAGAACGCATTCGGTTATGCGAACCCGAACGACTATCCGTACGAGATCGTACACTACGCGATGAAGACCGGTGTTGAGCGAATGACCGCAGATACAACACCGATGCAGGGATTCATGCATGAACGTACAGGCACTTCAACGCCTGCGGTATACACAAAGCCGGTGTATACGGCTGATAAGTTCCGTACGTGGATACAGGATTTTGACTATGGAGGCGATTATGACGCGGCAGATGTGCGTGCACAGATCCAGGCGTCCTATGACGCGGGGGTGAACAGTTGGATGATCTGGGCGCCGAGCAATATATACACGAGGGCAGCCCTCAAAACTGAGTAAAGCGAAATATGAGCAATCAAGCTTTCATTGATGGACAGAATTTGTACTTAGGTACCAAGAGCAAGGGGTGACCTAAAAAGAAAAAGGCCCCTTAGGCACAAAAGCCGTTCGGGTCCTTCTTCGTATTGATACAGGCGTATTATACGTGCATTTTTGTGAAAATCAAGTGAATTGTATATGGTTACTGTGAACAGTATGATCTGGGCGCCGAGCAACATATATACCAGAGGGGCTCTCGAAAGTTGACGTTAAGTTTAACTTAGGTTAAACTTAACTCGTATGAGCACTACAACCAAAACAAGTAAGAAGAACACGGTAAAGCGTCATCGTATCGTTGGCTTAAAAGAACTGCGCGCTAATGTGGATAAATACATTGAGGCCGTAAATCAAGGTGTGTCTTTTACAGTACTTCGCCGCTCTAAACCAGTATTTCGTATCGAGGCAGCATCGGACGAGTGGGGAGACCCAGTCGGTGCATACGAGACACTGGTAGACTTTCGCGAGCTTGATCTGCAGGGTGTGCCAGCCAAGGATGTGCTCAAGGCACTGAAAAGGCTCAAGTAGAAAATGGACAAGATTCAAAAGTTTTTGCAGAAAAAGTTGGACAAACGGTATCGGCAGGCGGTATATGACGCGATAAACCGGATATTGAGCGGCAAACTGGAAGGGCTGGACATAACGACCGTCAAGAAACATCCGGGCCATTACCGAGCGCGCATCGGACGTGTACGAATTGTATTTTGTATAGTAGACGACGAAGTACACCTACTTAATATCGGCTATCGTGACGACAATACGTATCACGACATCTGATATAATGACACCAATGTACGACCCAGAGAGAATCACTTTCTTTGCAAAGACCGACGCGCGCGGCAAGAACGTGCCGTTCGGCATTAAGGCGAAAGACCGCACCCGCCATGTCTATGTGATCGGAAAGACGGGTATGGGGAAGTCGACCCTTCTAGAGAACATGGCGGTGCAGGATATCCGCAATGGTGAAGGACTTGCGTTCATCGACCCGCACGGTCAGACCGCCGAGAAACTACTCGAATACATTCCGGAGGAGCGGAAGAAGGACGTGCTGTATTTTGCGCCGCACGACCTAAGCAATCCAGTGTCGTTCAACGTCATGGAGGATGTGGGAGCTGATAAGCGTCACCTTGTGGTGTCCGGATTGATGTCCGTCTTCGAGAAGATCTGGGTCGACGCGTGGAGCGCGCGTATGGCGTATATCCTCCAGAATACGCTGATGGCGCTTCTTGAGTATCCGGACTCCACGCTCATGAGCGTGAACCGCATGCTCTCAGACAAGGAGTATCGGCAGAAGGTTGTCGATAACGTGACCGACCCGTCAGTGAAGTCCTTCTGGGTCGACGAGTTCGCTAAGTACACTGACCGCTTTGCCGCTGAGGCGACACCAGCCATCCAGAACAAGATCGGACAGTTCACCTCGAATCCGGTCATCCGAAACATCATTGGCCAGCCGCGTTCATCGTTCGATATCCGGAAGATCATGGATGAGAAGAAGATCCTCATCATGAACCTTTCCAAGGGTCTCATCGGGGAGAGCAACGCGAACCTGCTCGGTTCGATGCTCACCACCCGTATCTACCTCGCAGCGATGAGTCGCGCGGACCTGCCACTCGAGCAGATGGAGCGTATGCCGAACTTCTACTTTTATGTTGACGAGTTCCAGTCGTTTGCGAACTCGACCTTTGCGAACATTCTTTCTGAGGCACGTAAATACAAACTCAACCTCACCATTGCCCACCAATACATTGAGCAGATGGAGGAGGAGGTGAAGAATGCGGTCTTTGGGAACGTGGGTACCGTCATTGCATTCCGCGTCGGTCCGTTCGATGCCGAAGTGCTTGAGACGATATTCTCGCCGCGGTTCCTCGCGGCGGACATCGTGAATCTCGGGTTCGCACAGATATACCTCACACTGATGATCGACGGTATCGGCTCAGCACCATTCTCTGCTGTGACCATGCCGCCGCTTGAGCCGGAGGCGGTGTCATACAAGGACATGGTCATTGCCGAGAGCAGGCGACAGTTTGCGTCAGACCGTGGGTCGGTCGAGCAGAAGATCAGTGCGTGGCATGAGGATGGTAGGGCGGCAGCGCCACCTCCGCGGGCACCACGGTCAGATTCATCAAAGCGCAAGGAGCGTACAGGCCCTCCGCCCGACACCAGCCAGAGGAGTGTTTCAGAGACGCGGCCTCGTCGGAGCGACCCGAAGCCGGAATCAAACGGCAGTCGAGAGCAAAAACCACGTCAGGGAGCTCCGGCAGAACGATCTGAGCCACGTGCGCCGACACACAAGAACCTCGATGACCTCCGTTCTGTATTGGCGTCTATTTCAAAGACGTCTGACGAGCAGAAGAACGACAAACCACAGAAGCGTGAAGCAAAGCAGGAGCACCCCAAGACGCCACAGAAGCAGGGTGATCTGAAGGGAGCTCTTGCGGCCGTATTGAAGGACCAGAAGAGCGAAGTCAAGCCAGAAGAGAAACCGGCGCCAAAGCCTGTGTCGGCACCACCTGAGGGACCGGAGGAAGACCGGACGCTCGATCCGAAGCGACTTGAGCGGATGATGCGGGTGAATACCAGTGATAAGACGCCGTTGAAGTAGGGTATGCGTGTATTGGGCACAAGCACCGCACTGGTGTGTGTGCTCCTGCCCCAGTTCGCGTCTGCGGCAGTGGTCATCAACGAGATTGCGTGGATGGGTAGCGCTACATCGGCAAATGATGAGTGGATCGAGTTGTATAACAACGGTAGCGAAGCGGTGATACTCGACGGTTGGCAGCTGACCGACGGACAGGATCTCACGATCGATCTCTCCGGCACACTGCCTGCGGGGGCGTTTGGCGTGTTGGAGCGGACCGATGACACCTCTGCATCGGGTTCAGCATTTTTGATATATACCGGTGCGCTTTCAAACGGTGGCGCAACTCTGAAGCTCACACGCGCTGATGGCGGCATCGAAGACCAGGTCGCCGGTGGTGAGAACTGGGAGAACATTGGAGGAGACAATACAACAAAGGAAACAGCTCAGCATTCCCCCGGTGGGTGGATCACCGGCACCCAGACACCCGGCAAAACGAACGTGACGGCAGGGAGTAGCGAGCCCGAGAATGAACCCGCAGCTTCGGATTCCGCCTCCCGCAACCGCTCTCAAACCAAAGACAGCAGCGGTTCGGGGAGTGACGAAAAGGAGCCGCCGCCGGTGTATAACCTCATGCTCACGATTAATGCTCCCACACGGGTGTATGTGAATCAGCCGATCGAACTGTCTGTTATACCGAGCGGGCTCAGTGACGCGGTCATTGACTCCGTCACCTATGAATGGAACTTTGGTGACGTGCATACAGCGATGGGGAAGGAGACGAGCCATTCATACGCATACGCCGGAGAGTATGTGGTGACCGTATACGGCACGTTTGCGAGCCACGAGACTGTGGCGCGACACACGATCACCGTGCTTCCGGTCACTATATCGCTCGCGCTGACCGGAGGCGGTGACGTGCAGATACACAACAACGCCCGGTACGAGATCGACCTCTCAGGCTATACGCTGAACGGACGAACACCGGTCACTTTCCCTGACTATACGTTCCTGCTTCCGCAGGCCACGCTCACCGTGCCGTGGGGCCTCTTGGGAGATGTCCCGGTCGTGTCAGCAATCCTTTCTGATCAGGAGGATGTGCTCGTCGCACACACCGGCGGGTCCGGACAGAAGAAAGATACCAAGCAGGGTATCGTTGCCGGCGCACGGACGCAGGCAGAGCCGGTAGCTGCCACGCCGGAGACAGATGCCTTCGTGTTCGCCTCCGACAGCGCTCCCGTCGCAACCGGAACGCCTCCTGCAGACACTGAACGAACACAGCACACGGACAGAACGACCGATACAGGAACAGTACCGGTCGCTGCGTGGCCGTACCTTGGACTCATCGGTATCGTCTCTGTCGGAATGGCAACACTCTTTCTTCGCAGCAATACGGACCGTACATAACGGACGGATGCTATAATTTTGAGGTGAACGAGAAGTCCAGTGTTATTTTTGAAGCGGACGAGTTGTATGATCAGTCGCGGCGCGCTGAGCGTGTGCTTGATTATGTGATCGAGGGTGATGTAGCGGCTGAGGCTGAATCAACAGAGGTCGATAGTACTGAAGTCCGTCGCTCCTCCCAAGTGCTCGACGTGGTCGACATGCGCGCCACCTCGCGGGTGCTTTTTGTGACTCAGGATACGGATGTATTCACTGAGGGAAGCTCGGCGCAGCAAGCGTATGTTGGGCTTGAGCAGAGTTTTGATGAGGTACACGTACTAGTGCTCGTACGACGGAAAGGGAAGGAAACAAGTGTGCGGTTAAGCGATCGGACGTGGGCATACGCCGCGTGTGACCTGCGGTGGTGGCGGGTGCCGTTCCGGGCACGTAGTCGTGCAGAGGAGCTGCTGGTCTTCAACGGCAGTATCCGGCCGGATGTGGTGGTAGCGGTTGAGCCGTATGAGGCGGGCGTCGCGGCGTACCTGATCGCAAAACGATTTGACCGACCGCTCCAGGTCCATGTATCGGAGAATTTTCTGTCCGATGCGTTTGTCTCCCGCGCAAAACACAACAAATGGCGACGTCGGATGGCACGTTTCGTGCTGAAGCGGACCAAAAGTGTCCGCACCGCTACATCCGCGGTCAAGGAGGTGATAGAGAAGCGTTTCCGGAACGTGGCCGATCTAGAGGTACTGCCGAAGTTCTATAACTTCTCCGGGTATCTGAACGCGCAGCCGGCGTTCGACGTACACGATAAGTATCGTGACTTCACATTCATTGCACTTGCGTTCGGTGAACTCACTGCAACCAGCAACCTCCACACGACCTTCACAGCACTCAATCGGTACCTGCACAATGCGCGCATGGGGCTTATTGTGGTCGGAAACGGTCCGGCGAAGCATTTGTTCGAAGAGAAAGTCGCGCTTCTCGGCGTTAAAGAACGGGTGGTGTTCGTCACCACATCCGCAGATCCTGTGTCGCTGATGAAGACCGCAGACGTACTCATCGAGACCGGTACGACACCAGATAGTGAAGAAACGATCATGCGTGCAGCTGCAGCCGGAATACCTATCGTTGCGACGCATTCCGAGCTGCGCGACGATCTTTTTGTGAACGGTGAATCGGCGTATCTCTGTGCCGCAGACGACCCACACTGTATCGGACAGAAACTAATGAAATTGTTGAACACACCAGCGATCCGGCGACAGTTCTCCCTGCAGGTACGGGAGGTCGCCCGGGACCGGTTGATCGAGGATCCGGCAGCGTACTATCGTGCGTATCGTGATACGGTCGAGGTGGCGCTCGGACCTGATCAAACGCCGGCTGCCGAGGAGCAGGTTCACGAACGGGCACATATGCAGCAGGCAGTTCCCGCGGCATCGTGAATTGCAACCAAATCAGCCTTATTTTGGTAGTATAGAAGATATGGCAGAAAAGAGGGTCTTGGTTACAGGCGGGGCGGGGTATATCGGTTCGGCTGTCGTTGCTGCGCTGTGTGAGCGTGGGGATACGGTAGTGGTATTTGATGATCTTTCCTCTGGGCAGCGTGAGAAGGTGCATACGGACGCACAGTTCATTGAGGGTGATATCACCGATCAGGAAGCGCTCGCGGCAGTGTTTGAGCGTCCTTTTGACGCGGTGCTGCATTTTGCTGCCAAGAAATCAGTTGCAGAGAGTGAGACGAACCCAACTGCATATTTCCATACGAATGTGGTCGGTGCGTTGAATTTACTTGCCTGCATGGAGCGACATGAGGTTCCGACGATCGTGTTCTCCTCGACAGCTGCCGTATACAAACCTGGGTATGAGCGATGTCCTGAAGCGGCGGAGGTTGGGCCGGTGAATGTGTATGGGTGCACCAAGCTCATGGTCGAGGAATGTATTCGGGAGTATCACCGGACGGGGGTACTGAAGCGGTACGGCGTCCTCCGCTACTTCAATGTGGCTGGGGATGTGGGTCTTCGCTATATCGAACAGAACGCAAAGAACGTTTTTCCGATTCTCGCTCGTGCGGTGCAGAGTGGAGATCCATTCCGTATCTTCGGTACCGATTATTCGACCAAGGACGGCACCTGCGTCCGTGACTACATCCACCTTGTCGACCTCGTGGATGCGCATCTGCGCGTGCTCGACCATGACGATTCCGGTACATACAATCTGGGTACGGAAGACGGGTATTCGGTCCGGGAGCTTGTTCGGGCGTTCGAAGAGGTGAGCGGAAAGGTGGTGAGTGTTGAGGAAGCACCGCGGCGTGCCGGTGACCCGGCGTGTTTGGTAGCTGACGCAGTGCGTGCTCGAACGGAGCTCGGGTGGCGGCCGACCAAGTCGCTTACCGATATGGTCGAGAGTACGGTTTCGGTGTATAAAACGGCTAACCCATGACATCTCCACTCACTTGCTCGGTTGTCGTTCCAACCTACAAACGCCCTGATACACTGCGGGTGGCACTTGAGTCGATTCTCCAGAGTATCCGGCGACCGGATGAAGTGCTGGTGGTCGACGACGATACACTGCCGCAAGATTTTCTCAAGAGCGTGCACGACACTTTTCGTGAACGGCAGATTCCTTTCCACTACCACCAGAAGGACCACGCCACCATGCGGCGCGGTCTTTCAGAGTCCAAAAACTGGGCGGCCGAGCTTGCACAGAGCGATGTCATATGTTTTTTTGACGACGACGTGAAGCTTGCTCCCGACTATCTGACAGAGTTAATGAAAATATGGGAGGTGAACAGCCAAGAAGAGAAGCTTATCGGCATCGGAGGGCGGGCGGTGAACCATCGTCCGGTTTCGCAGCCGGAGCGACTGTTCCGCATACTCTTTGGCCTCACCGGCGAATGTTCGTGGGATGTGAACGATGTCGGATTTCAGGTGTGGGATGAGGCCATTGATACGGTAGAGCATGCATACTATCTGCACGGCTGTGCTTCTTCATATCGAACTAAATTACTCCGTGCGACGCCGTTCGCTACATTTGCCGGAGGTCGTACGGCACTTGAGGATGTCGAGCACTGCTTACGGACCAAACAGGACGGTTATTACTTCCTCTATGCTCCAACAGCACGGCTAGAGCATTACCATGCGCCGGTCGGACGCGATGCCGCATTTGCGGCCGGGAAGAAAGAAAGCCGGAATCGTAAAGAGATATTCCGCTCGCTCTGTCGACAGGACATTTCACACAAAATATGGTTTTGGTGGGCAAATATTGGTTCGATCATCAGGAAACTACTTGCGTTCAAGTTTCGGGAAGCAAGTGGTATGATGGCAGGGCTTTTTTCATCGAACGCATCAGCATGAAAGATATAGGTAAGACCGATCTGATCAAGGACCATACTGTCGATATCTACGATAGTTCGCCTGCAATTGCGGAGGCGGCCCGTAACTTGGAACCACGTAGTGTGACGCTTTTTACGCGTGCCGCCGAAAATGCACGACTGTCTGAGGATGTGACTGTGCGCAAACATATGGCCGCGTCTGCTGCAGCCCTCACAGCGGCAGACGTATGCATGCTCGATGGCGATGCACTCAAAGTACTCGCTGTACGGTATCCGAGCGATGCGCACTATGTGCTTGCGCGCCTCGCTTTACGCCGCGGATGGTTTTTGGGGTTCCCTGGTCTTTTGCGAAGACTCATACTTGGGCGGGTAAAACTTGGCGGCATTGTCCGACTATGTGACGCAGACCGGCGAAACAGCTACTGGCTGGTCATTCACCGAACGAAAAAAACGACCAAGCAGGAGCGGCTACTACTCCCAAAGAGCATTGGTATCGCTGCATTCCTTACATGGCTCCGTTCTGAGCGAATACAATATGTCGTGCCGCGATTTTACGAACAACTGCCCGAATTGCATCGTGACGGTGGCGACCTCGACCTCCTTGTCGCTGACAGTGATGTTGAGAAAGTAGAGACCTACTTACGTTCTCATGCCGAACAATGTGTCGGCACCAATGCCGATAGTGTACCAATCGGTATGCACAGCGTCTCACTTTCAGTAGGGGTGCCGTACTATCCGCCACCACTTGCACGACAAATGCTGGAGCGTGCGGTCGATGGACCAGCAGGCTCGCGTGTCCCAGAACCTACAGACGCACTGAACGCGCTTATCTACCATGCGCTCTACCACGGGAAAGGATATGCGACGAATATTCCAAGTACCCAGGACGGGAAACCTGAGAATCCTCCTGAAAACGATTACGGGGCCGTGATCAAGCGCAAAGCAGATGAGCTAGGTATTGAAGTTGGTGAGACCATGGAAGACCTTGACGAATACATGGACACGGTTGGCTGGCGTCCGAAGCGTGACACACTCGCAAAGATCGCCGAGAAGAATGCATGGGTACGCGACCGGTTCTTTAGTGATACATGCCACGGAGGCACTGGACTGACAGTGTTCATGCTTAAAGAGCGTGCGCTTGAGCGAGGTTTAAAGGAAGAGATCGTTGAACATTTGCGAGCGGGCGGCCTCACGATTGTCCGCGCTTCAGTTCTTACTGACGAACAAAAACGACGCGCCGCCGACGACGTACGCGGTGGGAACTGGGCGGGGCCAGAGGGAAGCGCGGAAGGATTGCTCCCGGCAGCGATCGTGATCGCAGTCGACCCGGAATGTGCGAACTTACCGCCTGCGTATGCAGGTGAGTATGAGCGTGTATGGTCGAAACGTCGAAAACAGCGATTACGTGACTTGTTCGATTCGGCAGGCGAAGCAAGTCTGGTACATGCTGCTGACAATACAGCAGAGGCATGGGAATACATTGAAACGTGTTTCCCAGATGAGATTGATACGATAAAAGGTGAGATTGAACGCGAAGCACACGTGCCGTTACTCGTACGCATTCGTCGGTTCGTCTCCCCAACTTATATTGCTCATACTATTAAATTCACAACACGTGATTTTGCGGCACGACGTTTGTAATTCATGATCGACCATACGAACATCTTTTCTGGCGGAACCGTCGATATGTATGATGGTAGCGTTGATACGGCTACGCTCGTTCATGATGCTGGCGCGCGCCGTGTTACGCTTTATACCCGCGAAAGCTCGGACGCAAATAACGGCCCTACCGTTGTGCGTCCCTACCACATATTGACCGAGGCAACCGATTGTATTGCACGCGTGTGCATGCTCGATAACCGGGCAATTAAGATTCTGATCGCAATGTATCCGAGTGCACCACACTACGTACTTGTGCGACTAGCGTTCCGTTCTTCATGGCTGCTCGGTATTATCGGTCTGATGCGTCGATGGATGTTTGGTCTCGTACGCATTGAGGGCGTTACTGCACTCCGAGGGTCGGACGGGAAGCGTACATTCTGGCTTGTTCTCGAACAGTCGGGCGGCGCAGTACATCATATTCCCGTGTTGCCGAAGTCAGTCGGCGTTCCTGCATTCCTCACGTGGCTCCGTGACGAACAAATTTCATACATAGTATTGCGATTCTACGAACAGTTGCCCGAGCTACATCGACAGGCAGGCGACCTCGATGTGCTTGTATCGGATACAGACAAACCAAAAGTCGAAGCATTCCTCCAAAGACACGAGGAACAAGCTGACGGTCTCTCAGAAGATATCCGGATCGGACTACACTCAGTTTCAGGTGAGCCGGGAATGATCCCGTACTACCCACCACCACTCGCCCGACAGATGCTTCAAGGAGCCGTTGACGGCCCGGCAAACTCGCGTATCCCGGCACCGGAGGACGCGCTCCATTCATTTATTTATCACGGGCTCTACCACAGCAAAAAGGGGTACGCGTCGGGCATTCCAAGTTCGCTTTCAACACATATCGACCAATACCCCGAGAATGATTACAGCGGAACAATTCAGAGAATGGCTTCCGAACTCGACATTGAAGTGGGAGAAACTATGGAAGAGCTCGACGAGTACATGGCTCGCGTTGGGTGGCGTCCAAAGCTCGATACGCTCGCAAAGATCGCGGAGACGAATGCGTGGGTTAGGGACCGGTTCTTCAGTAGTGTGGAGCATGATACTGCCGGTCTTGCTGTTTTTGTGCTCCGTGAATGGGTCCGTGACCACGGTCGTACGGAAGATGTTCTGGCACATATCAAGATGCACGGCTACACGATTATTCGCTCGAAAACGTTGACCAAAGACGAGCAGGACCGTGTTGCGAATATGCTACGCGGTGGCACCTGGGGGGCGAACGCAGACGGCAGTACGGATGGATGGCTTCCAGCGGTTGTTGTTGTTGTTGTTGACAAGGCGTGTGCAAAGTTGCCGCCAGCCTATGCGGTTGGTTTTGAGCAGTACCGTGTACGGAATGTAAAGGAAGAACTGCGACAGAAGTTTGACAGTGGCGGCATGAGTTCGATGCATTCGACGGACAATACGAGAGAATCGTGGGAGTACATTGAAGTATGCTTCCCGGATGAAGTCACTGAGATCCGTGATGAGGTCGCGTCCTACATGGCCCCATCGAGACTTGCAACATGGCGTCATATCCTACGGCCGGCGTATCTTAAACATTCAATAAAACATTCAATGCGAAGTTTCGTGATCCGTCGTTTTCTTTCCTAACATGACAACACCACGATACATTGAGTTAATTGGATTGCCGGGAGCGGGGAAGACCACTGCAGCAAAGTTGCTGGCCGGGTCTCTTGCGGAAAGTGGTATAGAAAGCACCCAACGCACACCGCTGAATGCCGGTATATTTCGCAAGCTTAGCATAGTGTTTGGTGTGTGCGCACTGTTGCTACGTGTACCGTCCTTGCTTGGATTGTGGCGTTATTCGGTTAGGGCAGAGTACCGAGGTACACCGTACGCTCGGTCTGTCGTTCAAAATGTACGGGCGCGACTTCTCGTTGAAGCGGTTGTGGTACGACAGTTATGTGCTCTACATAACAAGATACTAGTGAACGATGAAGGACTGATTGGGAAACTCGTCGTTTTTTCAATACTTACCGGTATGCGGGAGGATAGAATGATCAAACTCTTGCACCGCGTACTACCAACTAATACGTGTGTCGTATACGTGCACACACCGACTGAAGTGGCGGTCGATCGAGCGCTTGAGCGCGATATCATCATCCCGTTCTTCCACGAGATGGATGCCGAAGAAAGAATGCGATTCTATACTCTGAACGCCGAGTGGTATAGCAGTGTCTGTGAACGCTTGCAACACACGCATGGTATACAGACGATACGGATTGCAAATACTAATACGCATGACGACCTCAAGAAAGAGATTGACCAACTTGTTGCGCTCCAATACCGTGAGTAAGTTACTATTGTTTCTCAGCGATTAAAACGATAAAAGGTGAAAACAGCCTATTCTGGATAGGTATTCTTCTGCCGATATATGCGATTGGTTTCAAAAGTAGTTTCGCCAACTTCTGGAAGATATTTGGATGCTCGTTTTCCCACCAAAAATCAAAAATACCGCCAACGTATCCGAGGTATTTGACGTCAAGGTTATGTTGTTTAACGATATCCTCTAAAAAAGAAATGTGCATTGCTTTCAAATTGCACCGAACCAAATTATCTCGATCTAACCAATTGTGTAGCACGTACTGCCCATTGGTGAAATTCGGCACTTCTAGCACCAACGTGCCGCCATTTTTAAGTAGGTCTACATGTTTATTTACGCCGATCGAAAGATCGTGGAAATGCTCAACAAATCCAAATGAGCTCACCAAATCATATTGACGTGACGGTTTCCAGGTAAAGAAATCTTCTTCATGTATGATGGCACGCGGAAGACCAGCTTTGCGAAGCGTATGGTTCGTTATCTCCGAAGCTCCATTCGCATAATCAACTCCTTCAGGCTGGTAGTTAAACTCCTTGCAGATATAAGCCAAGAACGTGCCAGGTGCGCAACCGATCTCTAACGCGATTGCCCCATCATATTCATTTTTCTTTAGAATTTTCTTGAACAACGTGGCAATAGGGGGTGGAACATCGCGTTCTTGACTGTTCAATACACCTGTCTGTTGCCAGTATTCTTTTGAGGTTATCTCGTTCGATACTTGGTTCATAAGGAGACATGGAATATGCTACAAGTAATTAGGCAACTATACTATACTAGCAATGCCAGTAACAACCAAAAATGGATATCAAGATTACCGACCGTACAATACCAAAAGATTTTTTACGATACACACCACGGCGTGATAGTTATCTGCTCAAGCTCTGTGCTGGTAAAAAGGTGCTGCACATTGGCGCATCTGATTGGCCGTATACAAAAGAACAAATGGAGCGAGGGAACTTGCTCTATGCACGCATTGGAGAGATTGCTGCCGAACAGCTTGGCATTGATCTAGACAAAGAAGCGACCGAATTTCTTAATAATCAAAATATCCCAAACTCGAAGGTTGTGGTAGGCGATATGAACGAAATGCAGTCGCTTGCGTTCTCACCAGACGTAATCATTTTCGGCGAAACGCTTGAGCACTTGATGAATCTTGAGATTGCGCTGAGTAACGTGAAGCAAGTTATGCGGGCTGATACTGAGCTTATCATCAGCGTACCAAATGCGTTTCACTTTCTTAACTTCGTGTATGCGCTATTTCGGAAGGAGCATCAGCATCCGGATCACAGCGTCACGTTTACCTATAAAACGTTGACGCAGCTTCTTGGTAAGAATAACCTCAACGTTACTGATTTCCGCTTTACATTTCTAGACTCATCACGCCTTGAATTTCTAAACTGGAAGGGAAAGATAATGTACGGTATCGAACGGCTCATGGTACGCATCAGTCCGTTGTTTGCTGAAACGTTGCTGGTGTCAGTTAAGAAGAAGTAGGAAACTAGACTCTCTCCGGAAAGAGTGTGTGCAAATACTCCTTCACAGCAGTTTCTGTTCGATACGGTCGGAGCGCTTCGTTCGGAACGTGCGCCGTTGGTGAGTGAAGCGATGCCGCGATGGCGTCTGCCAATGCGATCGGGTCACCGACCGGTATGAGCGTACCGTAGGCTCCATCATTCAAAATTTCTCGCGGGCCGCTCGGACAGTCGGTACTCACCACCTTCGTACCAAGTGCAAGTGCTTCAACGAGTGTGGTCGGCAACCCTTCACGAGTGGAGGAAAGTACATAGAGATCGCTGCGAGCAAAGTACGGATATGGGTTCGCAACCGCACCCATCAACGATACATGGTCGATGAGTTCAAGTCTCTCCACAAGCTGCTCAATCTCGGTGCGATCAGGTCCGTCCCCGAGGATAATGAGGTGCGTCGGTGTCTTTGCGTTTACCAGATGGAAGGCTTTGAGCAAGGTAGGGTAGTCCTTTTCTGCAGAGATACGTCCAACTGCCAGCAAAACAGGCTCATGGGCTTGAAAGAACGGATGATCGACTGGCTCTTTCGCTTGTTCATACAACGCTGGCGTAATGACCGGGTTGTAGATGATCGTGACATGCTCTGCCTTAAGACCTGCGTATTTCGCCATGTGTTGCGCGACCCCTTTCGATACAGCAATCCATCCATCAGCCTGTGGATAGAACAGACGTATACATATACGTGCAAACAAGCGTTTGTGGATTGGAATTGTTGCGAGACCGATGTCGAGTGATGTGTGCTCAGTGAGAAATAACCGGATTGGCACACGTGACAATGCTTGCGCGATCACGGCAATACAATTCATATGGAAAGAAGCAGAAAGGACTACACGCGGTTGGTTGGTGCGCAAGAGGGTCATCAACTGACGAAGTGAACCAAGGGCGCGTTTGGAAGTCAGATGCTGTACATGGATGTGTCGCGAGGTTTCCTCGTCGTATGCGCCGCCCGCAAGGGTCCACACAGTAACAGAGAGTCCTTGGTCGTGCATACCGCGAGCGAGTAGTGAAGTGACGCGTCCTACTCCGCCGTCAAGTGTGGGGGTCAGCAATACTACGTCGAGTGACTTCCTGACACTGCTTGCGTTATTTGCCATCGACCGTATTATAGCAAGAAAACAGGGCATTTCTTATCCCTTTTGCGACTATTTATGCGTTCAAAACAGTATTATGTAGAGTTTGTCGGTCAGCACGGTGCAGGCAAGACACGGACTATTCACGAGATCGTGAATCGCGATATGCTGGCGCCATACGCGGCAGTCTACCCACAACAGTTGCAACGGTCTCGTGTGCACTTTGCGTGCTCCGTCCCACTGCTACTAGTGCTACACATTCGCCACGTGTGGTTCGTAGGGCGTTTCTTGCTGCAGTATGCCAAGTGGAATTGGATCAACTACCATGCAGCGGCGCGACATCTGATAAAGATGGTAGTCTTGCACCCATACTACGAATCACGTTTTGATTTTGATATCTGGATGAAGGACGACATGTTGCACTTATTGCCGCGCATCGAGTTTCAGGATGGTGTTGAAGTCATCGCAGTGTTTCGCAAGTATTTCAACCATTTTGCGTATCGGTACAATGGTGTGGTGTACATTGAACTTCCGTATGACGTAATGATGCAACGCTTTGAACAACGTTTTCGTGCACGAGACCCAAAGCGCAAGGAAAACCGTACTCCGGTCTACGAGCGGGCGTTTCAACAGAACAAGTTATTGAAACAGGTACTTACCGAACAAACACTTGTGCCGGTACTTGTAATCGATGGCACACATGACGTATCGGACAATGCGCAACAAGTCGTTGCTTTCATTCGTACACATATATATGGAAACTAAAGGAATACTCGTCTCATTCATAGGTGACCGTGGTTCGGGGAAAACGACCATTGCAACACGTATGTGCGATGAACTTGATCAGCGTGGGCTCACCTGTCTCCGCCAGCATGCCGGACTGACGCGCCGGCCATTCTTCTCATCACTCTGGACAGCGATATACTTGTGGCGTTTTTTTGACATTGAACTTGTACGGGCTCTCGGGTTCCAAGGACGAACGCGACGGTGGTGGCCGAGTTTGTATCGGTTCTATCTTCCGCTCGCGTTTGCGCACGACATACACCAACTTGCGACCGGGCACGCAGACGTACTGGTCTATGATTCGAACGTTTTGCGTGGACTGATGTCATCTGTGGCGCGTGGCGAGATCACGCCGGAGTTTGTTGCTGATCTTTATACACGCAAAGTACTACCGAACGTAGAGCGTTTGGTGTTTGCAGTGGTTGTGACCGAGCCGCATGAGTCAGTAGCGCGATGGATCGCACGGGACAATGTCCGCGTAACCGAGGCAGAACGTGCTGAAGCTGTTGCTGAACGCGTGTCTGCGATGCGGACGGCCGGCCTTGTCTTAGAGACGCTCGCGAAACTGCCGAAGATAACAGTTGTACGACTCGACGGAGCAGCACCACTGGTAGTTAATTCAACGGAACTTGTCCAAGCCATAACGATTTCGTAACCCTTGTTGCTATCGAGGGGTACGCAGGAAGAAGAATAGTAGTAGTCCTGTTCGAATGACGCCTTCGATGAGCAGAGAACACACCGCTCCCCAGATACCAAACGGTGCGATCAGTAGTACGGCCACAAGAATACGTACTGCTGGTGGTATGACCGAAAGGATATACAAGTTTCTCGTCGCTTTTAGTGTGGTGAGATAGGTTTTGATAGGTAGGAATGCCGCGAAGAGCGTCGTGAGCATCAGTACCTGGGAATAGGGTACAGCAGCCATGTACTGCGGAAAGATGAGCATAAAGATATATGGTGCTGCGAAGATATACAATACGACGCCGAGTGCAATGACCAGCAGATACTTTAGGATTTTTGGTAGCAATGTTTGCCGTATGATGCGAGGATCCTTTTCACCAAATTTTGCAAACGCGAGGGTAGGAACGATCTGCAAGTATTGAGAGATCGCGAGCGGAATCGTGTATGCGATATAGAAGAACGCAAGTGCTGTCGCGCCAATGAAGTTCCATACAAAGATCTTGTCGAGTTGCCCAGCAACGACGCCGAGGGCTGTCATAGCGGTGATATGTCCTGCGTAGCGGGTGATGCCCGGATCGACAGGATCGCCAGGCCGCTCGTATTCGCGAACGGTCTTGAAATGGAACCATAGGTTCGGCAGGATCACTCCAAATAAGTATGGAATGAGTATCACCCATGCGAGATGAGGGAACATGAGTGCCACTAAGACGGTTGCTACCAGAACGACCACACGGGTAGCCGTGGTATACAACGCAGTGTGGCGTACTTTTTTCAGTGCGGTGAGATACTCAAGGTAACCCGTACCCGCATTGTAAAGCGGGGTTGCAAAAGCAATAACAATGAATCCGAGAGCGAGACCACTGTTGTCCTGTATGAAATAGTATGCCGCGATACATAGAGACACCACAGACCCAAGCAGACCCCACTTCGCCATCGCACTGAATGCGAGCGTTAGGTTCCCACGGTATCCTTTTGGTGTCGATTCGCGCAACGCCGTACGCATACCCGGTAGTGCCAAAATACTGACCAAGGTGAATCCTGCGATCAGGAACCGATACTCGCCCAGATGCTCAGGTGAGAGCAGGTTGGCGAGCACCATTGTGAGTACGAAGCCGGAGAGTGAAACAGCAAATTGTGCAACGCTCAGCCAAGAACCGCCACGAACCAGATACATCATATCGGTTCCGGTATAGCGCTCGCTCCAGCGCAGTAGGGAGATGAAACGTGTTCGGTAAGGCTCCAGCATTTGTAGTAGTATATATGGAAACTGGTTGTGACGGTAAAAAGTTTCCAGTTCTGTGGAGATACGTTCAGTGGGGTCTCATATATGTCAAAAACTCGGATAGTATTCCTTCCTTATAAACTGCACTTTCGGCACTTTCTTTCTGCGCTCGCCGAGCGAATGCCGGTGACAGTGATGTTACCTCCTGAGAAATCGCTCCCTGAGGTGACGAAATTGCACGGGGTGCCAATACGGTACTCGGAATTCGGGACGCATTTGCTCAAGCCGTTTTTTAGGGGAAAGCGGACCATAAAGTATGTCAAAGACCTTTCTGGGTTGTTTGGTACGCTCGATTTCAATGTTTTGATAACGTGTGAGTATTATCACTGGTATACGTTGCAGTGTATTGCGTATAAGAAACGACATCCTGGTCTCAAATTATATGTGATATCTGAGACCAAGAGATGGCCACGTAATCTAGTGGCGTATGTGTTCAAACGAGTACTGTTGTTTTATTTCAAGCTGAATATCAAACATATTGACGGTGTGTATGTATACACCGACGCAGCAAAGGATTTTTTGAAAGAACAATTGCCCGGAATGGAGGTCTCCTTGTTGCCAGCACCGGTGGATGTTCAGGTATTCAAACCGAACGCTACGAAGCAGTTTTGTCCAAACGGAGAATTACGTTTACTCATGAATGCCCGCTTCTCTCTATACAAACGTCACAAGGACTTATTCGCAGCGCTTATGATACTTCACCGTGAGAATAAGCGCGTCAGGGTCACATGTATTAGTCGTAATGAGTGGGATCGCGAGCAGATCGCTGCGCTCGCAGTGGAAAAAGGAGTTCAGGATATGGTCAGTGTGCTTGATGCGCAGCCGCAAACGGAAATGCCGGCATTGTACTACGCTCACGACGTATTGGTCCTTCCGAGCTATAACGAAGCAATCGGCATGGTCGTACCTGAAGCAATGGCGTGCGGAGTCCCAACCATCACCAGTGATACTGTTGGTGCGAACGTGTACGTAAAACATGGCGAAACGGGGCTCATTTTTGAAACAGGCAATGTGACCGCTCTCGCGGACAGTATTCGGCGTTGCTTCGATACAGAACTGTTGGAAAAGTATGGATGGAATGCTTCGGCGTACATTCAAACAACGTTCACGCCACAGATGGTGGTACAGCGGTTTACCGAGTCACTCTCATCCGGCTCTGAGCTCATTGATGACCAATGAAAGACTACTACACAATTTGCAAGAACTTGGTTCCCAAACGGGTACGTACTTCGCTCAAACCGTTGTATTTGAGATGGTCACTACGGTCGTTCAAGGAGCCGCAGTATGTAACCGTCAAGAATTACGGATTTTCTATCTTGCTTGATCCAATAAACGGTGCGGTGGACCAGTATGTCTATATGCACCGCAATTGGGAGACCCGGATCGCAACGCTGTTGGAACGTGAACTACGACATGGCGATACGTTTGTTGACGTGGGCGCTAATATCGGATGTTTTACATTTCCTGGTGCGTTATTTGTTGGAGCGACCGGCCACGTGATAGCGTTTGAGCCGATTGTTCGTTTGGCAAAACAGATCGCATCGAGTGTTGCAAGAAATAACTTTCAGAATGTTTCGATACAGCAGATGGCAGTGGGTCGAGAACAAGGGGTAGGTACGCTCTCACTCGTGCCCGGCAACATTGGTGGATCTTCACTCGTTAAAGAGAATACCTCAGGCATGTTCGAGACAGTCGCAGTCTCTACGCTCGACGCGGAACTTTCATCGTGCGAACGAGTTGATCTGATAAAGATCGATGTAGAAGGGTATGAACTTGAGGTTTTAGAGGGCGCGCGACATATATTGCAAAAGCATACACCGAAACTGATACTTGAATTTAGTCCGAATGTATACAGGAAACGTGACCCAGGTATTGCACGTTCGATTTTGATGTTACTTCGTGAGATGGGGTATGTGATTCGTGACATAGAAAGGAACGTGCATGTAGAGAATATCGATACGTATCTCGAACAACTCGGTCGAGATCAAACGAATCTATTTGCTGTCGCCACGCATAAGGTCGCAAAGCGTGTATAGAGTGTTTTTTGCGAAATTGCACCGACAAGGTATAGTTTCCTTCATATGAACGACATTCTGAAAGGGGTGGTATATATCTGTATTTTTGCCGTACCATTTGTGGTGCTTCTGGTCACGGGCTCAATGTTCTTCCCATACATCACCGGAAAGAACTTCGCGTTCCGGATACTGGTCGAAGTGATGACGGTCGCATGGGTAGTGCTAGCACTCTTGGATTCCCGATATCGTCCGCGCTTCTCGTGGGCGGTCATCTCGGTGCTCTCTCTCCTCGGCATTATGTTCGTAGCGAACATGTTCGGCGAATACCCATTTAAGAGCTTTTGGAGCAACTACGAGCGTATGGAGGGCTACGTGACACTCGTACACTTCTTCCTCTATTTCATGGTGACAGCAACCATGCTGACGGTAGAGAAGCACTGGAATTGGTTCTTTAACACCACGCTCGCAATCGCGACGCTTGTGTGTTTCTACGCCTTTGCGCAGCTCTCCGGTGCAGCTGATATCAGCCAGAGTTCGTGGCGTGTGGACTCAACTTTGGGCAACTCCACATACATGGCTGTGTATATGCTCTTCCACATCTTCATAGCCGCATTGATGTTCGTACGAACCAGATCAACGAACCTCCGGTTCCTCTATATCGGACTCATCGCGCTCTTCGTATTCATTTTGTTCCAGACAGGAACGCGCGGCGCAATCCTTGGCCTTACCGGCGGCGGTCTCATCACGGCACTCTATCTCACGATCTTTGCAACCGATTATCCGCAGATGCGAAAGGTCGGCGCTGGTGTGTTGACGGTTCTTGTGTTGATCGTTTCAGGGTTTGTTGCGTTGCGTCATACAGAGTTCGTGCAGGGTATCCCAATGCTCGACCGCATCGCCGACATTACGCTTTCAGAAGGTGATATCCGCTTTATGGTATGGGAGATGGCGCTTGAGGGTGTTCGGGAGCGGCCGATGCTCGGCTGGGGTCAGGAGAATTTCAGTTACGTCTTCAACGAGTACTACAACCCAGGTCTTCACGGCGCTGAGGCATGGTACGACCGCGCACACAATATCGTGTTGAACTGGTGGGTGGTCGGAGGAACGTTGGGGCTGCTCGCGTACCTTTCACTCTTTGCAACGGCTGTCTGGTACGTGGCAATACGACCTATCATCGCCCGCATTCGGCATGAACGATCGGGTGGTGAGTCCTTTTCGGTGGCCGAGCAGGCTTTGCTTCTCGGATTGCTCGCGGCGTACTTCTTCCACAACCTCTTCGTGTTCGACAACATCGTGAGCTACATCTTCTTTGCAGTGATACTCGCATTCATTCATCAAAGGGTGGCAACGGACATTCCGTGGATGCAACGATTCGCGATCGACCGTGAGGTGGTAGCAAGAATCGTCGCACCTACGGCGCTTGTTGGTCTTGTGGCAATTGTGTATGTAGTGAACGTGCCGTCGATGCGGGCAGCAGCAGACATCATTGACGCGTTCAAGGCACAGACATACGAGACACGGTTCGGTGAATTTGAATCTGCGCTCGCACGCGGTGGTTTCGGCCGACAGGAGATCGTCGAGCAAATGTCTGATCGTCTCATGGGATTGTATGAGAACTCGGATATACCGAAGGATGAGCGAGATGAGTATGCGAAACAGACAGAAGAGGCGCTTCTCGCAATGATCGAAGAGAAGCCGGGCGACCCGCGTTTCCATATCTTCCTTGCTGGCCTGTATCGCGCACAGGGGAAGTATGACGGAGCCGCTGCAGCGCTTGCTGGTGCGCGCGAATACACACCCACCAAACCTGCGGTCATAGTGGAGCAGGGCATCATTGAGTTGCAGCGAGGCAACTTTGATGCGATGGCGGAACACTTTGCGACCAGTTACGAGCTAGCACCGGATTATGACCGTGGCCGGTTGCTCTATGCCGGGTCACTGTTGCGGACAGGGGAGAGCGCGCGAATCGCAGAAGTGCTGCATGAGGAGGATCTGATCCCTTTCATGGAGAACATCCTTATTTTCGTATCCTTCAGCGGCGAGAATGCATTGAATGATGTTGAAGCTGCACTTACTATGTATCGAGAGGAGCATCCAGAAAGTGTACCGGCGTACACTGCGTACGCGATGTATCTCATCATAGTGGAGCAGAGTGACGCGGCGGTTGCGGTGTTGCGAGAAGGTGCAACACGCGTTCCGCCGTTCGCACCTGTCGCTGAGTGCTTCATCGAGAACATTGAGTCTGGCACGCCGATGCAAGCAGGGTGTCTATAGCACATCTTCAGATCATGGATGCATGGAAACAACAAGAACCACTCGCGCTGTATACGACCATAAAGATCGGTGGTCCTGCGGAGTACTTTGTGACGGTCCCATCCGTAGAGAATCTAATCGCGTGTGTTCACGAAGCGAATACACGCCACCAGCCGATCACCATCCTTGGCGGCGGTTCGAATATACTTGTTCCTGATGCTGGCGTACGGGGGGTTGTTGTTCAAAACGCCATAACCGGAGTTTCGTACAAAGAGGCGGATGACGAAGTTTTTGTGGAAGTTGGCGCCGGCGTCTCATGGGACTCACTTGTCGCGGAGGTTGTCGAACGCGGGTTGTGGGGAATTGAGAACCTCTCCGGCATTCCGGGGTCGGTCGGCGGTGCCGTGGTGCAGAACATCAATGCGTACGGTGTCACACTTGCTGATCTGATAGTGGAAGTATCAGCTGTCGATCTGACAAACAAGAGCGTCACTCGCTTCACCCAACCCGAGTGTGAATTTGAGTACCGTAACAGTTTCTTTAAACGACCGGGTGCCGGCAAAGAGTACGCTGTTACCGGAGTCACACTGAAGCTTTCCAAGAAGCCGATCGTTCACTCCACCTATCGCAGCGCTACTCAAAGTCTGGAGCAGAAGCTCAAAGAAAAAGGGATCGTAGAACCGAGTCCCGACCATGTCCGTACTGAGATACTTTCAATACGTTCCAACATCGGAATGTTGGAGGGAATGTTCAATAGTGCCGGTTCCTTTTTCACCAATCCTGTTATCAGTCGGGAAGCGTTCAAAAGAGTAGAGGCAAAGGTAGTCGAGCAATACAAGGCCGTTTCCGACGCGTTCGAACCGTGGCATTGGCCGGTCGGAACAGAGCAGGAGAAAATATCTGCCGCCTTTCTGATGGAGTGTACGCCATACAACAAGACCGCTTTTCGCGACAAAAGCTTTAACGGCACGGTGGGCATCTCGCCAGTGCATACACTTTCAATAATCAATCTTGGGGACGCATCAGCAGAAGATGTTCGACAATTTGCAGAAAAGATTTCTGATAAAGTGAGAGAAGAATTTGAAATTGAGTTCAGATCCGAAGTTTGTTTTTTGTAATTCGTTTGGAATAAAAAGTTTTTGCAAAAAAGTTTATCCACACAAAATAAATTTTTTCGTTGTGTAAATTTTTTTTACACGTGATAATTACAAGTAAGCAGACATTCTCTTTCACGAGTGTTCTTTGGCAAAGAGAAGGTCGCGGTCGAAAGCGTTTACAACTAACTTCTCTCATCACACACATGCCAGCAAAAAAGAAACGAGCAGCGAAGAAGTCAACTCGCAAGGCAGCGCCGAAGCGAAAGGCTGCTACCAAGCGCAAGGCAGCTCCAAAGCGCAAGGCTGCGAAGAAGACTGCAAAGCGTAAGCCTGCAGCGAAGAAGGCAGCGAAGCGTAAGCCTGCGAAGAAGGCTGCAAAAAAGTCAGCCCGACGCCGCAAGTAGTTCGAAAACTTCGCGTCAAAAGTTACTGAAAAACGCCGCAACAGTGCGGCGTTTTTCAATGTGCCGTTCAGGCCGGTTTGTGGTATTGTAGAGCGTATTATGTCAATTTTAGACCGGTTTTTTACCCCTTCATACGTCAAGGACCTCAAACGTGTGCAGCCCCTAGTGCCGAAGATAAATGCACTCGAATCCGAGTATGAAGCGCTCGATAGCGATGCAATTCGTGCAAAGACCGAAGCATTCAAATCACGGCTCGCAGGCGGTGAGTCACTCGACGATCTCCTCCCGGAGGCGTTCGCACTTGTGCGTGAAGCATCGAAGCGCACGCTCGGTCTGCGACACTTCGACGTACAGCTGATCGGTGGAGTGCTCCTGCATGAAGGAACAATCACTGAGATGCGCACGGGAGAAGGAAAGACGCTCGTTGGTACACTGCCGGGGTACCTCAACGCACTCACCGGCAACGGTGTGCACGTGGTCACGGTCAATGATTATCTTGCACGACGCGACGGCGTGTGGATGGGGCAGATCTATGCAGCACTCGGACTGTCGGTCGGCGTGATCGGACATGACCAGTCGTTCCTGTATGACGAGACGCATCTCTCGCGCGACGAGCAGGTCGCATCGGATGAGGAGCGCGACACGACCGGCGCCTTCAAGGTCGAAGACGAGTTTCTTCGACCATGCACGCGTCAGGAAGCGTATGCTGCCGACATCACATATGGTACCAACAACGAATTCGGATTCGACTACCTGCGGGACAACATCGAATTTGATGCAGAGAAATTGCGCCAGCATAAACACGCCTATGCGATCGTGGACGAGATCGACTCCATCCTTATCGATGAAGCACGTACGCCACTTATCATCTCAGCACCGGCGAATGAGTCAGAGAATCTCTATCAGGTCTTTTCACGTGTCGCGCAGAGTCTGAAGCCGGACGTTCACTTTACGATCGACGAGAAACTGAAAAGCGCGACACTGACCGATGAAGGTATCGAAGCTGCGGAAAAGATGCTCGGTATCGAGAATATCTATACAGACCGCGGCATCAAGTATGTCCACCATCTCGAGACGGCAGTTCGTGCGAAAGCGCTCTATACGAAGGACAAGGAGTATGTGGTACGTGACGGGGAGGTAGTGATTGTCGATGAGTTTACTGGGCGTCTGCAGCCGGGGCGCCGATGGTCGGATGGTCTGCATCAGGCGGTTGAGGCAAAGGAGGGTGTGGCGATTCAGAAGGAGTCGAAGACGTACGCGTCCATTACCTACCAGAACTACTTCCGCCAGTATGACAAACTGGCCGGTATGACCGGTACAGCCCTCACCTCAGAGGAGGAGTTCTATACCGTCTACGGTCTCGATGTGGTGCCGGTGCCGACTCACCGTACGGTACAGCGCCTCGATATGAACGACCTCATCTTCCAGACCGAACAGGGGAAGTTCAGGGCAGTCATCAAGAAGATCATCGAACTCAATGAGAAAGGACAGCCGGTGCTCGTGGGCTCAGCGTCTATCGAAAAGAACGAACAGTTGTCTGCGGAATTGACCAAAGCAGGAATCAAACATGAGATTCTGAACGCAAAGAACCATGAGCGGGAAGGGGAGATCATCGCAGAGGCCGGCCGGAAAGGGGCTGTGACCTTGGCGACGAACATGGCCGGTCGTGGTGTCGACATCAAGCTCGGTGGCGCGACCGCGACCGAAGCGGAGACCGAGGAGATACGGAAGCTTGGCGGACTCTTCGTACTCGGTACCGAGCGGCATGAAGCGCGACGTATCGATAACCAGTTGCGCGGTCGTTCTGGTAGACAGGGAGACCCTGGAGCAACACAATTCTTCGTGTCGATGGAGGACTCATTGATGCGGGTCTTCGGGGGCGATCGGATCAAGGGGCTCATGGGCACCTTCGGCATTCCTGAGGACCAGCCCATTGAGAACAAGATGATCACGCGCCAGCTTGAGTCAGCACAGACACGTATCGAAGGATTCCACTTCGATGCCCGCAAGCAGGTGCTTGCGTACGACGACGTGTTGAATCGTCAGCGGCAGGTGATCTACAGCCGTCGCCGCAAGCTCCTGACCGGCTCGACAGAGGAAGTTGATACCGTCCTTGAAGAGCTGAAGGGGTTCGACCCGAAGATCGAGGCAGCACTCAAAGCGAAGCAGGAGGAGTTCGGCGATGAAGAGTGGTACGAATTGCTCCGCCGCCTGATCCTGCAGGTCACGGACGTGATCTGGGTGGAGCACCTTGAGGTGATGGGTTACACGCGCTCAAGCGTGAATCTCCGGGCATACGGCCAGCGTGATCCGCTTATTGAGTACCGGAAGGAGGCGAAACGTCTCTTTGCAGAGATGCAGGAGAGTACTCTCTACCGCTTGAGTACGCTCATTCCACGTATTGAGCCGAAGGCGATCCAGAAAGAGGAGGAGATGCTTCATAAGGAGCAGCAGCAGGCACAACGGTCAGGAGGTACGAGTGCGCGGAGCACACAGACCGGTCAGCGGGTGAATACAGAAAAGTATAGTCGAAATGATATGGTCACCATCACGAACGGAACAGAGACCAAAGAGATGAAGTACAAGAAGGCGGAAGGGTTGGTCGCTGAAGGTGGTTGGAAGATCGTCGAGCCCACCTAACAAGGGACTCAGGGTGAGGAACGGGGGGGGGGG
>JBBDKG010000005.1:37825-38258 GCA_040879435.1 Minisyncoccota bacterium
CCCCCCCCGTTCTGGTATACTGCTCTATATGACATATATCATCACACGTGTGCTTCTCAATGCGCTTGCACTGCTGCTTGCCGCGTACCTTATCCCAGGTATTCTGGTGGACAATATATACATCGCGATCATTGCAGCGATCCTGCTCGGGCTCCTGAACCTCACCCTTAAGCCGATACTTTTCGTTCTCACACTCCCGATCACCATCCTCACCCTTGGACTGTTCGCCTTCGTTCTGAACGCATTCATCTTCCTGTTCGTCGCTTCCTTCGTCGATGGATTCGATGTGGATGGATTCGTAGCAGCACTCCTCGGGTCACTCGTCGTCTCGGTAGTGAGTGCGGTTGGGGGCAAAATGCTTTCGGACTAGTGCTGGCGACAGAGGTCGCATACAGGGAAGGGAAGCCAACTATGAAATATTTGACGTACGGTG
>JBBDKG010000006.1:0-6037 GCA_040879435.1 Minisyncoccota bacterium
CATGTTCTTTTTGCGGGGATTTTTTAGATATGGAATGGGCGGAAGACGGGGCGAGGGCGAATTTTCTAGTTCCTTCAACTAACTGAGTGCCCGTTACTCGGATGTTGCGTCCGTACCCGAAGCTGATGCGTCGGTTTGTTGTTGCGATTGAGTGTCTGAGCTTTCTTGCGAGTTAGTAGCGTCCTGCGTCTGCTGTTGCGCATCTCCGTCAGCGTCCGATTGGGTTGCACCTTCTCCGTTGTCGGCTTCGCCACTATTGTCTTCACTCTCACCTTCTGCCTGCTCATTAGTCTGCGTTTGTGTAGTACCACCTCCAGAAGACTGTTGTGGCGAAGATGTGCTGGACGTGGTCGTTCCGGTTCCACTATCCGAGGATGTTGCTGCCGTACCGGTTTGGGTTTGATCAGAGGAAGTGGCGCTTGTGGTGGTGGCGCTTGATGTTGCCTCCGTACCCAATACCGTTCCCTGCTGCTGTGATTCCTCTTGTTCTTCCTGCAGTGGTTCAGTTTCCGAAAGCGGAGGCGGTGCATCGCGCAAGTCTTTCAAATTTTCTTCCGACGCCTCTTTCGCGGCATCTTCGGTGATGGACAGGCCGGACAATAGTGAGAGATTCCTGCCGGACTGCAACGCATACTGCTCGCGCGCTTTCTCTTGCGCGCGCGCAAGAAATTGTCGTTCGCGCGTGAGCACCTCTCCAAGCTGGACCAGAACATGCCGCTCAAGTGTGGTGTTCGTCAAACTCCCGTGCGACACATTCAGTTCACCCACTTTCTCCACCTCTTGCCACATGCCGTCCTTGATCGCAAGCGTAGTGTATGCGTACGTCACAAGATAGCCGCTCTCGGTCTCAGTTGTGGCAACAACGCGCATCGCAAAATCCATATCGGTAATATCTCGCGTTCGCAACAGGGACGTATCCACCGCTGCATGTGTCGGCTCCGCGAGTGCTTGTAACGGATTCTCCTCTCCGCTATCGCGCAAAAGCTCGTTCGCGGCCAACGCAGTGCCACCAAACCCGATCAAAAGCGCGGCCAGGAGCACTGCGCCGTTATGGTACTGGAAAAAGTGGAAGAGTGATCTCATACTTTCATATTTAATGATACCACAGTGGAAATTCATACTTCGCGTCTAGCGAGCGGAGTAATCCTCTGCTTTTGGCGCGTTTTGCGTAGACCACCCACGAACGCATCGCTTCCCAGTAAGTGCCCCCCCCCCGCAATCCTCTCTGCACGGCGCGAGCGCTTTATGAAACGCTTCACCGTACTCTTGCGCAACATGCGGTGGTGAGGATAGATGCGGTATCCGAGATAGTCTATGCCGGTGGCAATTGGAGCAATCTGCACTTTCCGAGGATGGAGTTCCAAGAGTAGTCGCTCCTGCACAAATGATTCGATCTGTTCACGAGCACTATGCAACACCGCTTTATCACTTTCCAATATTGCAATATCGTCCATGTATCGCACGTAACGCTTGAGCCGAAGCGTGTGTTTTATAAACTGGTCAAGTTCATTGAGGTACACGTTCGCAAACAACTGGCTGGTGAGATTTCCGATCGGCATTCCCTTCCCGGGCGATTCTTCAATACTGCGGATAATGCGCTCGCAGACCTGAAGTATCTGCCTATCGCTAATCCGGCGAGAGAGTAGTCGGAGCAGTGTTTCGTGGTCGATGGTCGCAAAATATTTTGATACGTCTGCAGTCAATACATACGCTCCCGTTCGCGAGAATGTTTCAAATTGTTTGATCGCCGCCAGCACGCCCTTCCCTTTCCGACACGCGTAGCTGTCTTTGATAAATCCTCGTTCAAACAATGGTTCAAGTGCTTGATTCACCGCCTGATGCACGATGCGGTCGCGGAAGGTTGCTGCCTGTATGTGCCGCTTCTTCGCGTCGTGCACGATGAACGAGCGGTACGGCCCGTGCTGGTACCTACCGTTTTGCAATTCATCGCGTAATTCCAGCAGATGTTCTTCCAAGCAACTACCGAAATTGAGTACATCCTCACGGTACCGTCTTCCCCGCCGCGCGCGTTCGTATGCACCCACCAGTGCGTTGAACGAGAATGCGTCTTCAGAGAGATTGGTGTAGCTTTTCATTGCGTTGTACTATACACAGGTTACATCTTACAAGAACATTCGCGAACCGCTTGACTCCTAGGGCGCATGCCTTATACTATAGACATCACGACGAAAGGGGGGGCGAACGGCTAACTGCCTAAGTCGCCCCTTTCTTCTTTCTACCTATTTTCTTTCTAATATCTGGATCGGACAAGTCAACGCTGTATCGTGTTCTGATCTTTTTATCATACAGAGACGACGCGCGTTTAGCGTTGGGGAACAATACTTTCACCAACTTACCCTCTGTTTGAAGCAGTTCAACCAATCGATAATAGTCACCATCACCCGATACCAATACAACGCCTCCTTGAAAGGTATTTTTGTATAACCCTTGCATCACATCAAACACAATGTCTGTGTCTACATTACCTTTCTTTAGACTGAGCATGTCAGAATTGTGCTTGCGAAACCGCAATATAAATCCTGCTCTCTGTATCTCGTCGTACAGTTGCTGATGTTCTGGAGATACATAGCCAATATAATAGTACGCTTCGGCAACCTGATATTTGTCGCGCAGGTATACTCGCAACCGCGACAGATCCACAGTCCAAGGAGTATCCGGGTGTTTAGTAGTGCCTAAGAATAGGTTTTGACCGTCTATGTATGCTGTGTTCTTCCCCATGTATACATTGAGAATAACATATGGAAACTATATGTGTTCGCATAGACCCCACAGGGCGCAGTATCAACTGTGGTCAGTACTGCGCCCTGTGGGACCCACTGGCTCCGCAGCGAATGCTCCCTGTAAAAGGTACTCATACACTACGGAGGTACAGGTCCGCTATTTTCCTAAAAGCACTGTCGCTCTCAAGAAGGATTGCGTCAGTATGCACCAATAGTACTGACGTACCGCCGTGACGGTACTGTTCTCACCCTCATAAAAATGAGTGGCGCATACCGGGCGCAACGGAAGCCGATGTTGGTGTTCGTATTCGCAGGAGCATTGTTCAGATTCAGCGTGAACGCACCCGATTGCGAGCCATTATTCCAATTCCCGCCCCGTTTGAACGCGCGAAACGGTACAGACGCAACCCTACGGGACCGAAGTCCCGCTTTTCTTCATCCAGCCGCCCAGTAGGCGGCCTATTTCTGCCATACGAACATTCGCGTGCTCATATTGCTTGGTGTTTAAAAATCGCAGGTCCTTCGAGAGACGCACCAGCACGCGTAGCGTATCAAGCTCCACGCTGATCTGACGCAGGTGCGGTCGCTTGTCTTGTTCGCTGTTTGCTTTGATGATGTACATAGTGATGCGAAGCGAAGTATTTTGAACGTGCTGCCCGAGCACGAAGCGCTGATTCTTCGGAAATTTTTGTACTGCGGGAAAGAGCCAGAGGTTGAATTCGTACATTTTCTCGAAGATAATCAGGTCTTTATACATAGGTAAACAAATTTCTTCGCAGTGTGTTGAAAAAGAACAGATGTCCAGATTCATGACGGCTCACGCCGTCATGACAGATTCCAGAGTGCTACCGGGCGCAACGGAAGCCGATGCTGGTGTCCGTACCCGCAGGAGCATCGCCCAGATACAGCGTGAACGCACCCGAAAGCGAGCCATTAACCCAATTCCCGCCCCGGCGGAACGCGCGCGTTGCGACGGTATTCCCTCCATAGCGCTCGTCGTCAGTAGTGAGCGTATTGCCGCAGATGCCGTCGCCGGAAGTGGAACAGGCGGTCCACGCGCTCCAGTTATTAGCAACCGGATAATCATCGCTGGTTACCTCGTCCGTCCACTCCCAGACGTTGCCGCCGAAGTCCCAGATGTACTCGCCGTTACTAAGCTGATACGTCCGGCGCTGCGAGTTCCAAGTGGAAATGTCGCAGCTTTGTCCTGTGCCGACGCACGGATCATCGTCCGCGTCACCGGTCGTGTCCGCCGCAAGTGCGTTCCCCGGTGAGTTGTCCGAGTGTCCGTCGGACATAGTGTTGGTGCCAGCACTACCGCCGTTCCAGTTCCAGCCAACATCTTCCACATTGCGAGCGATAGCCAAACGCTCTTGCTCGGTTACCAAGTGTTTCCCTGCCCGCAAACATTGCGCACGGGCGTCATACTGCGTAATGGACACCCAAGGCGAACCGGCGGCTTCGGAGACGGCGTCTCCGGCATCACTCTTAGCCTCGTACTTATCCACACAAAAACCATTATGCATGCCCACTTCCGGCATCGGCGGCACGGGAACCATACCGGTCGGGCATGTGATCGGCGCGGTACCGTCCGAGTACACGACATTCTCCACGATCAGGTTGCCGGTGCTCGCTTCCTTGCCGTCCACACTCGGACATGCGCCACCCTCACAGATGTAGAGATCTTCGTTCAAGAACCACGCGTTGCCGCCGGAGGCGGAGAAGATAAGGTCGCCTGTTGCGTCCGCGAACAGTTCGGCGAATGTTGTCGCATCATATGCGATGCGGACCTGTGCATCAGAAACGGTTTCAAATATGGTCAGGCGCGAAGATGACGTGGTAGTGCCGATAGAGACGTTACCGGTATTGAAGTAGACATCGGAACCGTTCTCACTCCAGAGATTGCTGCCCGTGATACCCAAGCTGGATGTTGCAATGTTTGACCAGTTTGCACCGTTCCAGTACAGCAGATCGCCCGAGGACTGTATGAACGACGCCACATCGGATAGCGATTCCAGTGACTGTCCGGTGAGATCGGTGAGATAGCCTCCTGATGAGTGATCCCCCCAGCCGTACGCCGTCGCCCATTCGGTCGTGCTTGCCGAAAACGGTATCGCGTAGCCTGTCGCGAGTGCGAGGGCATCGTCGGATAGTTCCAGACCATTCGCGGTGACCGTGAAGTTCGTGTAGCCACTGATATCTACCGGCGTACCATTCCATACGCCCGAGTCGATCGTACCAAGGTTGAGTTGCCCACTTCCGGTGGTGCCGATGTTGACGTTGCCGGAATCGGAGTTGATGTTGATGTTACCCGAACCGGTGGTGCGAGTGATAATACTTCCCGCGCCAGTGGCTTCGGTCACGAGATTTTGGTCGGCATCGGTTGAAAGGGTGATGGTATCAGAAACATCCTCAAGTACCTTCTTGCCGTTGATATAGAGGGACCCGGGGCCGATGAACACATCCTTCCACATGTTGGTATCTGAACCGAGAGAGAAGATATTGTCCGTGCTTGGAATAATGGAACCGGCAACGGAAATGCCTCCGGCAAACGTGCTGGTACCCGTTCCCGTCACCGCGAGCGTGCCGGTTGTGGTCGCGTTGCCGGCGATATATGCATCTCCTCCGACCGTCAAAAGTGACGTGGTGGAAGTGGTGCCAACAGACACGTTACCGGTGTTGAAATAGATATCCGAACCGCTTTCGCTCCACAATGAACCACCGATGCCTAGTGACGAGGTTGCGATGTTTCCCCACCCCGAGCCAGTCCAATACAAAAGGTCACCAGTCGCTTGTGTCATTGCTGATACGTCAGAGAGACTTTCGAGTGATTCGCCGGTGATGTCGGTGAGATAGCCGGCAAGTGAGTGATCTCCCCACGAGTACGCCGTCGCCCATTCGGTCGTGGAAGCCGTGAGCGGGATGGTGTAGCCGGTAGAGAGCGCGAGGGTATCTCCAGAGAGTTCAAGGCCAGTGGCGGAGACAGAGAAGTTGGTGTTGTCCGAGATATCAATGCTGTTCAAGAGCGCAACAGACCCAAGACCAAGATTGGTGCGAGCAGTTGAAGATGAAGTGAGGTCGGAGAGGTTGCCCGCGATGGTGAGGTAGGTTGAGGCGGCAGTGGTAGTGGAGAGTTTAGAGTCAATCTGGGTCTGGATCGCTGAGGTGACGCCGTCGAGGTAGCCGAACTCAGTCTTGGAGACGTTGCCGACGTCAAAGGTAAAGTCGTTGAGAGTGACCGTACTGTAGTCGATCTCGTTATCAGAGACCGTGTTGGCATCAAAGGAACAGGTGGT
>JBBDKG010000007.1:0-35861 GCA_040879435.1 Minisyncoccota bacterium
TGTATTCTCATTTGACTCTTGGTTAGAGAGTCTCAAATGTTTCTGAACTTATGCAATGCGGGCTGGAAACGACAGAGCGTTGACAGAAAAGTCTATATGATTCAACACGTATGGGTGTCAACAGGCAAAAAAGTGGCACTTACGCACAGGGTTCTCACCATACTTCTATACAGGGTATTCCACAGCGTTATGCACAGCTAAAACTAAAACCGGCACATATGTGCCGGTTCGTCTCGCTACAACCGGATTCGCAGTCCCATGTCACGCATCTTGAGAAGTGCTTCCGCATTCCCTAATGCGTCATTGACCGGGTTGTGGTCGTGAACGGTCTCTTTGAGGTGTGTAAAAGAACACTTCATGCGCTTTTGCATACCGCGGTACAGGTCACTCATGTTCCGAGAGCTGTGCCCAAAGGGATTTGCTCCTGCAAACCTCCACAGATAGTAGCTCATGAACCCGAAGTCGAAGCCGTTGTTGTCTGAGACAAACTGCGGGTGTGTACCACGAGCAGTATGAGCTTTGACCCAAGCAACGAACGAGGATATCACAACCTCAGGCTCAGGGAACGCGAGTGTTTCCTCTCGCGTATACCCCGTTACCGCAAGTGCCTTCGGAACCCAGTGTTCCGAGATCGGACGCAACTGCCCGAAGAAGGTGTGGTCTAACTGCTCACTGAGCACGACCGCACCGAACGATACCATTGAGTGCATACCGAGCGCTGGCCCGTCCGCCTCAATGTCAACGACAAAGTACGTCATTGGTCTTTCCTTTTTGGATTGTTGGAGTGAATCGCAGACTGTCTGCGTGTCGACGGGTGCCGACTGATTACGCCAATATATCAATTCTTCTTTGTCTGGTCAATCGAGCACTGTTTTCAAATAAAAAGAGGCCCGGGGGATCGATAGTCTGATCCTCCGGGCCCGTTGTGTGCTGTTTGGCGTTTTGCGTCAGAAAGGCGGAAAGGACCTTTCGCTCACATATTATCCCTTGCGGAACAAAAGTCAAGCAGATGGAATCCGCGAGGTGAGTGGGGCGCAAGCGCGCCCCACTCCTCCTTGGTGTTACGCTTACACATTACACCAAGGAGTTCCTCTTGTTTCCCCGCACTGCGGCGGCGGCTCCCTAGTTTCGGTGCATTCGATCGCACCTTCTCCAGGAATCAGACGACAGGACACAGTTCCTTTCTCGTCGGCGCCGCCAACGAGAAGCAGTACGAGAATGATGTATTCCATTCGTTCTTTCCTTTCCTTTCATTAGCTGTACGCCAAATACAGCGTTGCTGATGATACAACATGTACCCAACTCTGGCAAGACGCAACAAAAAACCGGCAAAAGCCGGTTTTTTGTTCACATCCGAGCAGGTGTATTAGTCTTCAGTCTCGAATTCCTCTACCCCACCGCAGAGAAGTACGTCATCATCGTCCTCGTCTTCATACTCAACGCAGATCTGGAAGAAGTACTCAGTCTCCTCTTCAAGTCCTGAAATGCGTAGTTCGTACGATGAACGGCCGTCGAGGTCGGAATCCATCTTCACCTTCTGAAGGTCGTCACCGTCCTCGTCTATATCAGAGTAGGTGTCGTAATCGTTTTCAATGTCTTCTACCTGATCCTCATCCTCACCGTAGACAAAGAATACGATACCGTTCTCGAAGTCATTCATGTCAACTTCGCCATGAAGCTCAGCTTCATCGTCCTCAACGTTTTCGGCATCCTCAGTCGTTACGTCAGGTTCGTCGCCACTGTTGCTTTCTCCGCCGGTTCCATCGGTTTCGAAGTCCTCTACCCCACCGCACTTGATGGTCTGGTCGTCATCCTCATTTTCATACTCAACGCAGATCTGGAAGAAGTACTCTTCATCCTTTTCGAGATTCCATACCGTCTCACGGTACGATTCGTCACCATCCAGGTCGCGGTCGACACGAATTGCTTGAAGATCGTCGCCGTCTTCGTCGATATCCTGGTATTCATCGTATTCGTCCTCAATATCCTCAACCTGATCCTCATCCTGTCCGTAGACAAAGAATACAATACCGTTGCGGAAGTCGTTCATGTCGACCTCACCACGCAGTTCAGCGCTATTCTCTTCAACGTCGTCAGCATCTTCGGTAGTGACATCCGGCCCGTCGCCAAATTCATCGTCATCATTGTAGCCATCACCATCAGTCTCAAACGTTCTCGTCGAGCCAACGACCCGCTTCCCGGCTGGATCTTCAGCGACCGCGCGATAGTAGTATGTCCGGTCTTCAGCAAGTCCGGTCACGTCAGCACGGAATGAGTAGTGTCCGCTGTGTTGCGCTGTTCCCGTGAGTGACTTCTGCCCAAAGCTCTGGGAAGTTCCGTAGTCGAACCAGACACGTGCAGTGGACGCACGACCGAGCTGCACATTGCCGTAGAGGCTGGCGCTATCCTCGGTCACATAGTTCGTGCCCGCTGTGGAGGCAGTGACTCCATAGCTTGATGTACCGCCGTAGTAGCCGCCTCCCTGTCCAGCATCGAGCTGCGCCTGCAGCTGAGCGATCAGCTGATAGAGATAGGTGATCAGCTGCTGCTGCGTCATGTGGCTCGTATTGGCCGGATAGTACGCCTCCACCTGCGCACCGATCGGCATGAGCAAACATGCGAACACTGCTACGATCGCCAGTTTCTTCTTCAGATTCATAATAGTTTCCGTTTATATCCCGCCTTCTGCGGGACCTGCTAAAAATAAAAGTCCCTTAGCAAGGGACAATTTACCGTACAGTACCACAAATTTCGAGCTTCGCAACCATTTCTATTTATCCCGCCACGCACGACTCTGTCGCACCAAGAGCTCCGATGCACGCTTCGGTTCCGCCATGATTCCCTCCACGACACGTTCTAGGCGGATACTCTGTGACCCTTTCACGAGCACAACATCACCGTCCGCAAGTATTCCTGATAGTTCACGCACCGCGGTCTGTGCATCATCATATTGAAAGACACTTTCCTTGTTCATGCCATGGTGCAGAGCACTGTCGGCAATCACCCGCGAACGGATACCGACGGTAACGAGGATCTGCGCGGTGTTCGCGACCTGCTTGCCCGCTTCCTGATGCGCCTCGCTGGAAAACCGGCCCAGCTCAAGCATGTCGCCAAGCACCGCAATACGACGCTTGGCACCGCGTATCTCCTTCAGGGTAAGGAGTGCTCGCTCCATCGCAACCGGTGACGAGTTATACGAGTCATCGATAACGAGTGTCTCTTTGATGCCGGGAAGCAAACGCATGCGACCAGGCGGCGGCACGTACCCCTTAAGCGCTGCGACTACGTCCTCAATACTAAGTCCAAAAAGCGAACCGACCGAGGCAGCTGCAGCGGCACAGTACGTGTGCTGCACACCGATGCACCCATCGAGTTCGACCGTGACGGCCTCGTGTTTATGTGAAAGAGTGAACGAGAGTCCGACCGGCGAACCATCCTCGTATCGCACCACATCCTGTGTGGCAGCAAAATCGGTCGGTGAGTACCGACTGTACCCGATCGTTTTGTAGGTCACCCCTTCTACGAACTTCCGTATCTGTTCATCGTCATTGTTGTATACAAGTACACCGTCCGGCTTGAGTGCCTGCACAAGCGTTAGCTTCTCCTCAGTCACTGCTTCAGGGGAATCAAAGTACTCAACATGCACAGGGACATCAGGAAGCCGCGTCAACACAACAATGTCCGGTTTGATCCACCGGGTGAAGCGCTGCATATCTCCCGGACGATCGACTCCCATCTCAAGCACCAGCACCTCCGGATACTCGTGCGGCATCAGTGCGACGAGAAGGCCGTCGAAGATATTCTTGACCCACTGGAACGGATTACTCCATGCGTTCTCAAGACCCAGTATTGTGAGCGGGACGCCCAGCTCGGAGTTATAGCTCTTCTCGCTTTTCCGCGCCGACCTGCGGTCTTTGAGGACAGCATAGATGGCATCCTTGGTCGTGGTCTTGCCGACACTACCGGTGATGGCGATGATGGTGGGCTTGGTGCGACGCAGGAGTAGCCGCGCCTCGAATGTGAGTATTGATACAATCGCGCCTTTCAATAGTGATTTCATATGTATCGTGTAGGCTCTCTTATACCACCTCCCCTGTCTGTACGCAAAGTAACTTCGTCAAACGATCATCGATCGGGGGGTATGTTGTAGTAATTGATCAGAAACTTCGTAATATTCATAAACGGCTCAGTCAGTGTCTCAGATGAGTAGCGTACCCCTTTCGGCTCGACCGTGTAGAGGAACACGAGGAACTGCGGGTCGTATGACGGGAAGTATCCGAAGAACGAGTGTAGGTACTTGTCTTCGTAGTATCCGCCGCCTGAAGTATTCGCTATCTGTGCGGTCCCAGTCTTTGCTGCGATGCTGTGGTTAGGTAGCGCAACATCACCGCCTCGCAGTGCCTCGTCCACGACTGTGGTGAGCATGCGGGAGATCTCCTCACTCGTTGCTTCGCTAAATACTCGATCACCTTCAGGGAACTGTATTTCTTTTGCCGTTCCGTCGTCATACTCGATACGCGTCACCAGGTGCGGCGCGATCAGTTTGCCACCGTTTGCAAGTGTCGCGAGCGCACGCACCATCGCGATCGGTGTTGTTGCGATACCCTGCCCGAATGACGCGGTCGCATACTCCACATCGCGCGGTGAGTTCAGGTTCTCGACGAGACCGTACGTTTCGTTCGGAAGGTCGATCCCTGTCTCACTGCCGAGCTTAAGTCCCAGAAAGTAGTCACGGAATGCCTGCTTCCCCATCGTGTCCACGACGAAGGCAACGCCGGTGTTGAGTGATTGGTTCAACACCTCCTGCATGTTCACCGTCCCGCGGCCACGGCCATCAAAGTTTCGTATCGTGAACGTATTCAGCTCAATGAAGCCGGCGTCATAGTACGTCGTACTTGGTGCAACAGCGCCACTATCGAGCCCGGACGCCATGGTAAGTGCCTTTACGATCGAACCGAACTCGTAGACGTTCTCCACCAGCGGGTTTCTGAAGTCCTCTATCGAAGCCTCACTGCGATCATTGAGGTTAAAGGTCGGCACAGCATCAAGTGCCATGATCTCACCGGTCTGTGGGTCGATGATGATGCCGCCAGTCAGCTCACTGTTCCATTCATCATGCGTTGCCAAAAGTTCGCTCTGTAGCATGCGTGAGACCGTCGGCTCGATAGAACTCACAACACTCCCCTGTCGCGTCTCCTCACTTTTGAATACCATACTGCCGAGGTTGCTGAATATCTCTGCAAAGAAATTGACCGACAGTCGATCGTTATTACGACGAAGCGTCTCATCATAGTTCCGCTCAAGTCCATAGAGGCCGGTGAGGCGTTCACCGTCACCTGTGTGCCCCACAAAACCGATGGTCCGAGCCGCAAGCATATCGCCGGGGTAGTACCGCCACTGGTTGCGATAGAGTTGCACACCGGAAAGATCAAGCTTTTCTATCGCAGCAGCAGCTTCGTCCGGTACACGGTCAGCGATCTCCACGTACGTTCGTTCGGAGAGTGATGCTCGGTTTATGAAAACATCGCGATCGAGCGGGATGATACCGGAAAGCGCATCGTATGTGGTTGCAGCATCAGTGATCTTCCTCGGATCAATTGCAAGCACATGTCCGGACTGCACCGTTGCGCCAGAGACAGTTTCGCCTGACTTTGTTGTGAAGTAGATATTGCCGCGGGTATAGAGGTCTTGAACCGTATGGACATACTGCTGTTCCGCACGCGCAATGTATGCATCGTGCCGGATGACCTGCAGCTGGTAGAGGCGCACGATCAATAGAAGTGCGAGTACAAGAATGAGACCGGTGATCAGGCGAATTCGGAATACGGCACTCTTGCGCATACTTAGTTATACACCACGTTAGCGGCGTGTAGTGGAGAGTACGAGGGTGGTGTCGCTGCGGTCGAGGAATATCTTGTCGTTCACCGCCACAAACCCCTTGCGTGCTGCAATCTCTCCGGACACCGCATGTTGTCGTTTAATATATTCAGATTCAAGTTTGCTGATGTCAGAGTTCAGGAGAGCGACCTCGTTGTTGACCTCCTTGCGGATCACCACATGTACCACCGATGCACTTAAAAAATAAACATACGCAGCAAAAAGCGTGCAGAGGACGGTACAAGAGAGGATCGTGTGGAGCTCCCTGTTCCTAAGTATTGCTGCTGTGTATGTTGTTGTGGTCATGATGGTGTGATTCGTTCGATGATACGGAGTTTTGCGCTTCGTGATCGTGGGTTCTCTGATAATTCTTCGTCAGTGGCAGTGATGGGTCGTTTGGTGATAAGGCGGAACGAATCGGTCGCTGCAAGGTCACGGAATGTGTGCTTCACAATGCGGTCCTCAAGACTATGGAAGCTGATGACCGCCATACGCCCGGCGGGTGCGAGGAGTTGGGGCGCATCTTCAAGCAGTGTTCGCAAGACCTTGAACTCGTCATTGACTGCAATGCGGAGTGCCTGGAAGGTCTTGGTCGCAGGGTCGATCCGTCTATTCCTGAATGGTGCCGGTACTGCAACCTTCACGATCTCTGCAAGTTGTTTGGCTGTTGCGATGGGTGCGGTCTCCCTGGCGGTGACGATAGCGCGAGCGATGCGTCGCGCGAAGCGCTCTTCTCCGTATCCATAGATCACATCGGCGATGGACTCCTCTTCCCAGTCGTTCACGATGTCGTGTGCGGTGAAAAGGTACTGCTCGTGGTCACCGTATGTCATCAGGAGCGGTTCGTCTGCAGTGAAGGAAAATCCTTTCCCGCTATCTGTGAACTGGTCACTCCGCCAACCGAGATCCGCTAGTATCGCGTCTGCCGCAGTGATACCTTCTGCTTCCGCGACCGATCTGATCTCGCTGAAGTTTCCGGTCACCAGTCGCACTGTGGCGTCCGATGTCTTGAGCGACTCCGCCTGCCGGATCGCTTCAGTGTCCGCATCCATGCCAAGGTAGGTTGCGTCGGGACCAAGTAACGCAAGTATTGCGTGTGCGTGTCCACCACCACCGAGCGTGCAATCGATCACTTTCGCATCGGGAGTGAGAGCAAGCCCTTCGATGACCTCATCTTTCAGTACGGGGATGTGGGCTGCCATATGCAGTATGGGTTACAAGACTCCGATCTCACCAAGCTTTTCGGCAAGAGCATCCGCCTGACCTTCGATTCGTTCTTTGTATTCGTTCCACTTCTTCTCATCCCAGATCTCTGCACGATCATGGATCCCAGCGAGCACGACCTTCGTTTCGAGCTTCGCGAAATCCTTCAAGAAATCAGGAACGAGAATTCGTCCTATTTTGTCCACCTCCACTTCAACTGCTCCCGAGAGAAAGAATCGATTGAAACTTCTCGTATCCGCCTGACCGAGTGGCAGCCTGCCCACCTTTTCGGTGATCAGCCGCCACTCTTTCTGCGGATATACAAAGAGACAGTTGTCGAGCCCGCGTGTGATGACCAACTTTTTCCCAAGTTCCTTCCGCCATTTAGACGGCAGCGAAAGCCGCTTTTTAGGATCAAGAGTATGTTTGTATTCACCAATTAGCATAGCCCGACACGCATGCACTGTATAAATGCATACGCAATACCGATTCCACTCGGTCGTATAGCGTTTCCACTATACCACTATCTCCCACCACGTGTACATTCTATACCACTTTGACCCACCACCTTCCACACTTATACACAGCTAGCCTCGTGTGGAATATGAAAAACGCCGTCCGGTGAAGCCGGGCGGCGTTTTGCGGGTCATCTGTTATTCCTGTCGTAGAGTCTGTACACGACATACCGCAATGCTGCAATTAGAAGCAGTGCGATCCAGACCCACGTCACTGCAAATCCAGCGTCGTGCACGAGTTCCATTTGCTCACGTGTGAGGAAAAGCGAACCCAGTTCGACAATGCCACTCAAGGTGACAAGGATCGCGGTTACGATAGCAATAATGATCCACATGATCTTATACCTCCTGTTTCGTACCATACACTAGCTGAATGACGCGTCAACAAAGCCGTACAACTGCCAGTTTATTTACATTCAAGTGGAAATATGCTATAATAAAAAGAGTCCAAATCGGAGGAAATCACATGAAGAACAAGTTCTTCGCACTCGCTGCTGTCGCAATTGGCCTCAGTGTCGCCACTCCGGCATTCGCCGACCACACGCACCATGGCAGATACGAACGGGGGGGCACGAACTTTTCCCTCTCGGTCACCATCCAGCAGGAACGTCCGCGATACCGTCCGCACTGCTCCCGTTGCTCGTCCTTTGTCAGGGCCGCTCCGACACACCCTGCGTTCCGGCACTATCCGAGCCGGCACGACCGCGCACATCGGATAAACCGGCCGCGCGGCAATGTCACCATCATCAAAGAGCGGACGACGATCATCATCGGCCGCTGACCACCAAACGCCCCTCGCACAAACTATCGTGCGAGGGGCGTAACTAATTTCAATATCTGAATTAACTATTCCTCTCCCCTTCCTTTGGGTTTCATGAGCGGGAACAACGTCACCTCACGAAGCGGCTTGTCCAGCAAAAATGCGAACATCCGCTCTCCGAACCCGAATCCACACGTTGGTGGCATACCATACTCGAGCATCTCAACGAACTCCCACTCCGGCATCATCGCTTCATCATCACCCGCAGCAAGGAGCGCCTGCTGTTCCTCAAAGCGCGCACGCTGCTCTGCAGGGTCATTCAGCTCACTGTATCCTCTGCCCACTTCGCTCCCAGCAATGAGTGGTTGGAACATCTCCACCGTATCCTTCCCTGGATGCTTCTTAGCAAGCGGCGCCACAAGTGCTGGGTGGTTCACCAGGAACGCAGGGCCGGCAATATTCTTTCTGCAGTATTTCCAGAGAGTGTCGGTGAGGCGCTCTTTGTTCCTGCCTTCGTACGCAACCTTCAACTCATTCAGTTTCGCCTCCATCTCTACCGCGGTCGCCGAGAGCACATCGATACTGGTCTGTTTCTTGATCTCTTCAACGTAGTCGATCTCCACCCACTCGTCCGCAAGGTCGAACGTATGACCACGCGCGGTGAACTTCGTTGTGCCGAACACCTCCTTGGCAACAGTGCGATACAACTCCTCTACCAGCTTCATGCCATCGCGATAGTCTGCGTACGCTAGGTAGAACTCCATGTTAGTGAACTCCTGCAGGTGTTCAGGGCTCGTGCCTTCGTTTCTGAACACTCGTCCGATCTCGAACGTCTTTGGGTATCCCGCCGCCATGAGTCGCTTCTGCCACAACTCACCCACCGAAATGCGCAGGAACACATCCATATCAAAATCGTTGTGATGAGTCTTGAACGGCCGCGCCTCAGCGCCACCGGTCGTCACCTCAAGCATTGGTGTCTCAACCTCAAGAAAACCCTTCTCCACCATGAACGTACGTACCGTCTCCCAGAACTGCGCTTTCTTTTCAAAGATCTCCCGAAGCTCTGGATCAAGCAGCAGATCAAGGTACCGCTTCCGGTATCGCTCGTCCTCATCCTTGATACCGAAGTGTTCTGCCGGAATGGCGTTGAGTGCCTTGGTGAGTATGCGCCAGTCTGACACGGAGATCGCCTCAGCGCCGCGCTTGGTGACGAACGGTACGCCCATCACCTCGATGAAGTCCCCAGGGTCAATTGTATCGGTCAAGAGGTCGAACAGACGCTTCCCGACCGTGTCGCGTGAGAAGAACACCTGCATACGTCCTGAGCCGTCCTCCAGATCGGCGAACGTCGAGCCGCCGTGCCTGCGGAGCGAGAGAATGCGTCCAGCGACCACGACCTCGGTCTCAGCATCGGCAAGTGCCTCAAAGTCCTTTTGGACGTGTCCGACCTCGTGAGTACGTTTTGATGTTGCGGTATACGGATCCATACCGGCTGCGGCAAGCATGTCCCGCTTCCGCAACCGGTCGGCCCTGATCTCCTCGAGTGATGACATGTGTTCAGTATAAAGTTAAACGTGGAAAGTGAAAAGCGAAGCGGCGGGCACATGGTGCACGCCGCTCTACGCTCCGTGTATACCCCTACGCCACGTGCAATACTTTGTATGTCTGTTTCCCTGCCGGCGTCTCAAAACTGAACGACTCGCCCTTGGCCTTCCCCATAAGTGACTCACCAAGTGGTGAAAGGTACGAGAGCTTGTGCTCATGGATGTTCGCCTCTTCCGTACCTACGATCGTGTACTTGCGCTCCTCCTTTTCACCATCCTTCTGAATGGTAACCTCGGAGCCGAGACCAACAATATCTCCGCGTTTGTCAGTTGCGACGATCTTCGCTTCCTTGATGACCTGCTCAAGGTGGCCGATGCGTTCTTCGATCGCGGCCTGCATATCGCGTGCCTCCTGGTACTCAGCATTCTCGGAGAGGTCACCGAGCGAACGTGCATATTCAAGTGACTCCGCAACCTCTTTTCGTCGTACCGTCTTTAGATGTTCCAATTCCTTTTTAAGTTCTTCGAATTTCTCCGGGGTGAGATATGCGTGTGTGTCGTTCATAAGGTAGGTTATTCAAAAATCAACGTGTCCCCAATTATACGTATTTCACTAGTCCGAGCAAGTCGCTAGTCTGTTGTGTCTGTTTTTGGCGGTAGGTTGAGGTACTCTGGTGTATGCTCACTCATCCACGCGACGATGTCTCCCATGACCCGTGTGGCACCGAGTGCGTTGCTGCGCGGCGCACGATCCATGAGCAGGATGAACGAGTATCTCGGCTCCTCGTACGGGAAGAACCCCGCTACCCATGAATTGACGAACGCGTTATCGACACCCACCTCTGCCGTACCTGACTTCGCCGCGATCGCTATATCGCTGCGTTCAAGTGAACGCGCTGTACCTCGGTCATAGTTCACGGTCATGCGCATACCCTCGTGTATGACCCTCAGTGCATCTTCCTCAAGCAAAAGGTCCACAGCTTCACTCTGCTTCCCTTTCTCAATGTGGGGTGTGAGGAGCGTGCCGCCGTTTGCAAGGGCTGCGTACGCACGTAACATCTGAAGCGGCGTCGTCTGAAAGCCGAATTGTCCGATCGAGGTATTGTATGTGTCACCGAGGCGCCAGTCGTCATCGAACACCTCCTGCTTCCATTCGGGATTCGGCACCGTTCCTGCCTGCTCACCGGAAAGCGCGATGCCCGTCTTTTCGCCGAAACCGAATCGGTGCATGTATTCGTTGATGCGGGTGATACCCAGACCCTCCTGCACCCCTCCGAGCTCCGGCTGGATCGACGCGGCGCTTTGGGTGAGACCGCCGCCGATGATATAGAAATAGACGTTCGAAGAGAACGCAATGGCCTCGCGCATTGTCATCGATCCTTGTCGTCGCCAATCGGCGAAGCGGGTCGGATTGTCCGGATCATACGGATTGGGTACGAGCATTGACCCGTTGCTGGTAACCCTTTTGTTCGGACTGATGATATCTTCCGCAAGTGCAGCGTACGCCAAGAACGGCTTCACGATCGATCCGGGGGTGTATGCCCCACCAACCACTTTGTTCAAAAACGGAAATCGACCATCTTCATTGTATGAGTTGATGAGTGCAACGTCGTCGCCGTCCGCCATCACCTCAGGGTCATACGACGGAAAGCTGGTCATCGCAAGGATCTCACCGGTCCGAACATCCATGATGGCCGCCGCCCCACTTCGAAAGCCTGCGTCAGCGACTGCGGTCTCGATGATGTCATACATTGCCTCAGACAATGCGGCGTCGATGGAAAGTTCGAGTGGTTCACCCGGCTTTGGCACCTCAACGGCGTGCGAGGATATCACCTCACCGAGCGCATCCACCTCCACAAGCACCCGGCCGTTGTCTCCCTGCAGTGTTGATTCGAATGCACTTTCAACACCGGTACGTCCGATGTATGCGGTGCGGTAGTAGACACCCTTAGTGTCCTTCTGTGGGTAACTGATGTACCCGGTGAGTTGTCCGAGGCCGTGACGGTCAGTGTATGCACGAAGTGGGAACTCTTCCTTGTCGTTGTAGTCCTGCTCATTCCATGCAAGCATCTCACCGTTCCGGTCGTAGATGACACCGCGCTCAGCGACGATAAGTCCCTCATCGAGACGATTCGCCTCACTCCGCTCGCGGTACGATTCCCCTTCAAGTACCTGCAGCGCGAACAGCTTCCCAGTGAACCCGAAGGTGATAAGCAAGAAGATGACACCGATCGCAAAGATACTTCGCGGTGGTATCGGCAGTTCACGCCGTCCCTCCATACGCCCTTGGTTGAACGAAGGAAGATTTGAAGCATCGAGCAGGATCTCATCAAACTCCACCTGATGCCGCTTGTGTCGTCGACCTATCATGTATTTCTAGTATAGAATGAAAGCGACGGTTTGACCCACTCAGCGACGAGGAACAGGGCCGCTGCTGTGAGGGTATAGTACGGGATGAGCACTGCCGAACCGAAATATGCATCAATGAACGCCGCAAGTACGACCAATTCGTAGGCACGGGACCAAAGAACGTACACGACCGCAAGCGGCAATACAATGAACCAAGGGAGCAGTATGCTGGCGACCAGCATCCCGATACAACAAACGATACGAAGCAGGATCATAGTTCGTCAGTGGTCGTTGCGGTCGAAGTACCACTCTCAACATCGACCAGCACATCGCCCGGCACGGGCACCGAGAGGACATCGGTCCGTACATGCTCTACGATCTCCTTTGCCTCTTCAAAGGTGATGGTGGTCAAGGGTTCAGCTCCCACACTCACGAACTGAATACCGGCAAGCGGTTCCTCTATCGAAACGTACCCGTACTGCTCTGGCCTGCTCGGCACCGAGTCAATGACCGAGATCTTTCCATACACTCCCCGACCGAGTGACGGAATGGCCACCAGATCCCCTTCGGTGAGGGTTATACCCTGCGGTACTGCCACGCGAAGCGACCCTGACCCTCGTCCGACGGCTGTTGTATAGATATTCGGACCGTAGATATAGACCGTTGATTTAAAGTCCGGTGTCGTTACGAGCGTGACCACTGCTGTATGCGCATACGCGTGGGCCACAAAACCGATCACCTGGTCTTTGCCCGCATAGACAGGTGCGTGTTGCCGTACACCATCCACGGTACCGCGGTCGATCACGAATACGTCATACGGGAGGAGGGTCGGACGGCCAATCACGCCAGCGGCGATACGTGACGTGGTCGTCGCACTCAGAAGCCCACGAAGCGCATCGTTCTCTTTAGCGAGTAGTGACGCACTGAGTGCCGCGGCGGCATGATCCGCCAGTTTCCGTCGCAGTTCCTGCTCAGCTGCAAGAAGCTCGTTACGACTGCGGATATAGGACGGGAGCACACTCGATGATTCAGCGATCCAGTGTTCTATCTGGAGCACCGGTGTGATGGCAAGCGCTGCCACAGAACCGACTGCGCGCGGCACAAGGAACAACAGCACCACAATCGCCGCACAGAATGCGACAAGTGCGAGTATGTGTTTATTCAGAAAGGTTCGGCGTGAGCTCCCCTTCATTGTCGATGAGAATCTCTTCATATTGTGCAAGGTTTTCAAGAACAATACCGGTGCCGCGTACCACAGCCCGCAACGGATCGGCGACCACGATCACGGGTACCTGGATCACCTCCTCAAGGAGGGTCGCAAACCCCGGAATCAGTGCGCCACCACCTGAAAGGTGGATACCGCGCTGCATGATGTCTGCGAGCACCTCAGGCGGTGTTTGTTCCAGCACCGCACGGATGTTTTCGACCACTGTATCAACGTGGGTGGAGATCGCATCGCGGATATCACTGTCGGTTATGACCACCTCGCGTGGCAGTCCGGTCACCACATCGCGCCCGCGAACCACCATCTCACGGGAATCTTCGGCGTGCTCGATGGCAGCCAGTTTGATCTTCGCGTCCTCCGCAGTGCGTTCACCGACGAGCACCTTGAACTGGTCACGCACGTAGGCCACGATAGCGGCATTCAGGTGATCTCCCGCCAGTCGCAGGTTCCTGCTGGTGACGATACCACCGTATGAAATGACCGCGATATTTGCGGTACCCCCACCGATATCAATGATCATACTACCGACCGCCTTCTCGATCGGGAGTTTTGCACCGATCGCTGCCGCCATCGGCTCCTCAATCAGAAACACATCACGTGCACCGGCATTCTTTGCCGCATCGCGCGCAGCACGCATCTCTACGTTTGTGATGCCGCAGGGCACACCGATCAGAATGCGTGGCGCAACAAGTGTTCGCATGTCGCTCCGTACTTTGCTGATGACGTACGCAAGCATCTCTTCCGTCACCTCAAAGTCGGAGATCACCCCTTCAACAAGCGGCCGAATCACTTCGATATGTTGTGGCGTCCGACCTTGCATGTTCTTGGCAGCGGTCCCCACAGCAACCAACTGACCGGTCTTCTTGTTGATCGCAACAATAGTGGGCTCGTTAAGTACGATCCCCTTTCCTTTCACATATACGAGTGTGTTGGCCGTACCGAGGTCAACGCCAATATCGGTTGAGACCGCTCCAAGTATTGTATCGAAATAGCGAGTGATGAATGACATTCCAAAAAGAATCAATTACAACACGGAAGTAAACACTGCCGCGTCGACCGTTTGTTCACAACAGACACCCGCAGGAGCGAATCTCTTCACCTCATTCTACTACGCGCTTGCTGAAGTACCAAAATCGGCGGTAAGTTCGCCTTCGGTGAGGTGTCGTGTCTCACCGGTACGCCGCGTGACCACCTCGAACGTACCTTCATCCTTGGTCTTGCGGCTCACCACAACACGATACGGCATACCCAAAAGATCACTGTCTGCGAATTTCTCTCCCGGTCGTGCTTCCACACGGTCATCGTAGAGTACGTCGATGCCTGCAGCACCAAGCATGGCATACACACCATCAGCATAGTCACGGATCTCCGTGTCATCAAGATTGAGGCCAACGAGGTGCATCCGAAACGGCGCGACTGATTCCGGCCAGACAATACCTTTTTCATCAGCAAACTTTTCCACCAATACTCCAACCAGGCGAGTGACCCCGATACCATATGAACCCATCCATACTGGTACGTTCTCACCATTCTTATCCTTCATGAGCAAACCGAGGTCCTCTGCCTTTTGCTGTCCGAAGTTGAAGATATTGCCCACCTCAGCGGTCTTGGTGGCGATCAATTCCTCGCGGGTTACACCAAGACTCTCCAATGTCTCATCATTTAACACCTCCTCATTGATCGCAATTCCCTTTTCCTTATTGATATAGGTGACGTCTTCACCAGTCTCGCAAATCGTCTGGAACTCATGACTGAACTTTGTGAAAGCACCGCCGGCAGCAAAGGTCACATATGTATCGGAGCCAATACCCAAACGCTCAAATACACGCATATAGGCGGGCTTGGTAGATTCGTAGTATGCCAGATGGGACTCCTCGTCGACGCAGAAAGAATACATATCTTTCATTATGAACTCCCTCCCCCGCATAATTCCGCTTTTAGCACGCAATTCATTGCGCAATTTGGTTTGGAACTGATAGACCGAGATCGGTAGGTCTTTGTAGCTGGTGATGTAGTTCTTCATCATCTCGCCGATCGGCTCCTCGTGACTCCAACCGAGACCGACTTCACCACCAGCCTTCAGACTGGACTTGAACCATACATCAACGATCTCATCATCCCAGCGCCCGGTTGATTCCCATAGCTCTTTGCGTTGCATGGAACTCATGAGTAGTTCCTGCCCACCAACAACGTTCATCTCCTCACGCACGATCTGTTTAACGCGCTCCACTACACGAAGGCCCAATGGCAGATAGTTGTACACTCCTGCCATTTCTTTTGATATATAGCCGGCACGGATGAGAAGCTGGGCATTCTTTGCCACTTCATCGATAGGTGCTTCCTTGCGGGTCTTGGTGAAGAGTTGTGATTGGCGCATGAACAGAAATGATTGCTGGTAGTGTATTGAGCCAATAGTAGCGGTAAAATGAAGGTGGTTCAAGCAAATACTTTCCCTATATAATCCGCAAAACATCATTGAATGTCACTGCAAGCATCAGCAGGATGAGGATCGTGAACCCAATAGCGTTCGCGCGTCCCGCCCATACCGGATCAAGTGGACGACGAATAACCGCTTCGATGGCCACAAAGAGCAGCCGGCCGCCATCGAGCGCAGGGACCGGTAGCAGGTTGATTATCGCGAGATTCAGCGAAATGATAGCGGTGAACATGAGGAGTGACGCCAGTCCGAATTCAGCAGCCTCACCCACCATACCAACAATACCGACCGGACCGGCAACTTGAGAGAGGTCCGCAGAGAGTGTCACTGCGTCGATGAGTAGCGAACTGATGCCGACCGTGATCATCACCAACATGTTCCCGGTCATGTAGGTTGCCTCCACAAGCGCCGACCAAACAGGGTATCGAACCGTATCGATGAGCGAGACCGCGACGCCGATCGCCGGCTGGTCGGCGGAGTCAGGGATAACGCCTGTGGTCGGCGTGACCGTTGCGGTATGAATTTCTCCAGATGCCTCATATGTGATCGTGACCTCTTCGTCACTATGTTCCGACATGAACGCCGAGAACCTGGACGGCGAAAGGTCCGTGCGCTCCTCTCCCGATACAGCGAGCGAGCGAACGGTCGCACCGACTGGTATCCTTTCCTTTGCCGCCGGACTATCTTGCAACACGTCCGCGATCACGAGCTGCGCATCCGCAGATGCTTCGTCCTCATCCACAACCGTCGGTACACCCATCATCAAGACGCCAGCGAACAACGCCCACGCAAGCAGTATGTTCATCGCCACACCGGCACTCAGCACCGCCGCCTGCGCCCATTTGTTCTTGTCTGTGAAGGAGCGTTTCTCTCGACCCTCCTCTTCAAGTTCAGGGTCGCTGAAGTTCTCGCCGAAGATACGGACGAACCCGCCGATCGGCAACAGGTTCAGCGAATAGATGGTCTCACCGATACGATATCCAAAAAGCCTTGGCGGGAAACCGATACCAAATTCATCGACCCGCATGCCGGTCCACTTGGCAACAATAAAATGTCCCAGTTCGTGAACAAGGATCAGCACAAAGAGTACTGCGAAGAAGATAAGGATTGTCATCTGTACAGAGTACGAGCTAAATCAAAAAAAGACAACGTGTGGGGACTGTGCCGCTATATATAGCGCTACGAAAGGACGGAGAGCGCCTCTCTCTTGAATGCAGCAGCCTCCTCATTCAGAAACTCTGCAAAACGTGGAAACTCTTCAAGTACCTTCTGAAAGCCGTCCTCATTCCCCTCTATCGAAGAGAGGAGTGACTCAAAACGCTCCCCGTCAGGCTCATCGCTCTCGGCGAGGAACCTGAGTGTTGCGCTCTCAATGATGGTCATACCGATATCGTTCAGGAGTTCAGCCTTCTCCTCATCAGAGAGTTCGTCAAGGCCAAAGAGCGTGCTCAGATCCTGTTCGTTGATGGTTGATTTTGTCATAGGAAATGATTATCGGTTAAACGACAGTTCCCTGAGGCACCCTGCGTTCTGCGACCGCTGTAACGTACTCTCCGAATGTCATGTCACGTGGTTGTGGGAAGTCATACCGCCGCTCAGCGTCTTCCGTCCAATCCATCCACTCCTCGAATGCCCGTTCTGAGACATGGTATTTACGTGCAAAGTCGAGCTTCTCCGCCGGGTCGGAGTTTGCGGTCTCGATCTCCGCCCACGATACATTTTGAAGCTTCTCATAGCTGCCCGCCAAGCCAAAGTTCCGACCAAAGAAGTCCTGCGTACTCTCAACTTCCTGAATGATCTCGTTTCTTTCCTGCAACACTTCCGGAGAAACCCACGCTCCTTCCGGTGGTGTGGCCACCGAAGCGACATCAGGTGAGTCCGGTTCCGACTCACCTTCAGCGCTCTCCGGCAGGTCGTCCTCCACCTCCGTTGGCCCACTCTCCACAGCTTCTGCATGATCTTCGGCGGTCACCGCATCCATACCAAGGAGCTCTCGGAGCTTCTCATCCATCATACTGACATTTACCTTCTCACCAAGAGCAAGCTTATCTGGATCCCCACTCGAAAATCCAACTTCTTTTGTGAACTCTGGATTTTTGTCCATGTAGGCAAAGAGAATATTGAGTGCATTTTCACGCTCTACTTGACTCATGCCGTGCAACACCTCGGACTTGCCGCCGATCGGGTTTTCGTCAGATTCCCAACCCTCCATAATATTCCATCCATTATCATCCTGCGCAGCAACATGTGTGATCAAACCACCTTCAGCAGATTCAGGTTCGGATTCTCCCAATTCAGTTTCCACGATTCCCGCGCCAACGCCCTCACCTCCCAACATCTCGTTATGCACAGCCTCTGCTAACGTATCCATTGAGGAGAAGTCGAGTACCTGTCCCGGATGAATGAGATTGATGTTCGGGCCGACCCCGAGAGCCTCCCGTGATGCTTCTTCTGTTGCCAAATAGTCCTTCAGCGTATCGAGGAACACGCGACGACTTTCCTCTGTCGGAAGGTCATTGAGCATATCTGCATAACGCTCCTTCATGATATTCCAGACGTTGTCATCAGGTTGTACTTCGTAACGTGCCTCTGGCGGGATCTCGGACTCAAACGGCGCTTCCGGTCGCGATGGTGGAATCGGACCCTCTTCGGGAAGTCCAGATTCCGGAGGCCCTTCAGCTCCAGGGGGAACAACCGAACCGTTCACCGGAGGTCCAGGCTCGACCGTTGAAGGTGGTTCAGAAGGAGGTGACCCACTTGGTGGTGTTTCAGATGCTCCGCCACCCATGTCTCCGACCTCAAGGTTGCCGGCGATGAATCCACCAGCAGCGAATGCACTGGCGGCCCCTGCGATCTTTGCACCGGTCTCACGACGGCGTTTCAGATCCGAAAGCCGCTTTACTTCACCACGGTAGCCTGACTCTGATGCATCGATGTTGGAAATATCAAAACCAGACGTGTCACTACCTCGCTCGGTAACAACTCGCTCCTGTTTCTTCACACCTTTCGTCGCATGACTGTAGTACGCTTCATGTCCAAACTCACCTACCATCTTACCCACCGTCACACCGATACCAAACCTGACGGCGTAACTCGCGAGCGAACCGCCGCCGGTTGTAAGTGCTAGTGTGGAGCCGAGTGCGGCAGAACCGATATAGCGTACCCACTTCGGTTTACGTGACCATGCAGCTGCAGCCTTAAAGAAGATATTCTGTTTCTTCCCCTCGAGCGCACTCGTTTGAATATCAACGATGCTCTTCGCTTCCTTTTCTACATACTTTCTGAAAAATAGTTGCTTGTTCTTGTCTTCAGGTACCTCAATCCCCCGACCTGCCTGTACTGCATTGAACGAACGCGACAATGCCTGTGCATACTGCTGTCTTGCTGCCTTGTACTTCGCTTCCATCTCCTCAAACTCTCCCGGTGGCATTTTGCCAATTCCAAGAAAGCGCTTGAATACATTCCGGTTCTCATCCTTCTGCAGTGCTTCAGCGTACTCTCGCTTCGCTTCAGTCCACGCATCGCGTGCTGTTTTCCACTCCTTGCGTGCTTCTTGGTATTCTGCCTGCTCCTCCACAGTACGATCTTTGGTCCTTTGTATACGTTCACCATTTCCTTGCTTTGCGACATCGACACCGTTCTTGCGGAATGCGGCGAATTCACTGCGAATGTGCTCTTCGCGATCCGTGTCACGTCCATCGGTAGTAGCGTATTCTGTGAGATCCTTCTCAAGCTCATCAAGTTGTTCCAAAAGCGGTGCAAGAAGTCCTTTTGCATCGTCGGGTACCTCATCTGACGTAAAGAACGACCTTATTTTCGCCAACTTTTCCTGATACTCCTTCACGAATGCTTCCTTTTCGGCTTTTTCCTTTGCAGGATCATGTTCGCCTTCCGTTTTCTCTCCTTGCTTTTTGTCCACGTCACTCACTTTCTCAGCCGCGGCGGACTTCTTCCCACCCCCACTGCCTGCCTCCTTTTTTGTATCCGGATCTGAGACCGGCTTCACATTCTCCGGTAGAGCATTCAGATCATCCATCAGCTCCTGATAGAGAGGAAAGAGTGACACCCAGTGCGGCTGACGGGCTTTGATGACGTCATCGGAAAGCGGGATCTCTTTTCCTTCCTGCATCGTGTTCTTGAGGTTCCCAAGAAAACCATCGAACTCTTTCAACGTCCGATGAACACTCCGAAAATTCGGGAGCTTACCCTGATCGTTGAGTGCGTTGAGCGCGGAGATCGTATATCCCTTCTTCCGGTACGCTGCTTCGAGCTCCTTCATACGAGACTCAATCAACTCATACAGCTCTGCTACCCTTTTCGGGTCACGAACAGTCTCTCCGAAGTGCTCCTGCGAAATACCTTCATCGTACGCAACCTCCCCCACAGAATTGTCTTTTGGTCGCTCGACCTTATCGGTCCATGCCTGTGCTAGCAATTTCTCTTCGCTCTCTACTGCATTCGACGCAGTATGCGCCGCCACTTGGTCCTGTTGCGGTGTGTTGCTGTTCGCAGCGTTCTCTGGATTACGTGCCATAACAATAGTTACAAATAGTATACACTCCTACACCCGGTACCTACTCGAGATATCCATCTCCACCTTCCGCCGCGGCTGACCGTACCGTGCCGCCGATTGCTCGATCAGCGCCTCGACGCGGGAGAGGTCAGTTTCCTTTGGGGGGAGAGTACTAATATCAAACGGCTTGGTTGGTGTTCCGTTCGCAAGGATCCGCACATACGCGTGGTGATTCTCGATATTCAGGAGGTCTGAGTCAGTGAATGTTGGTGCGAACTGCCGTTCAAGGAATTCCGCGTCGTCAGAACCCACGCGGAACGCTGCGATGGAACCAACGTTGCCAAAGACCGCATCGCTGATCTTCTCATCAAGCTGCGCGATGTACTGGTGCGCTACGGTAAGGCCGAGCTTGTATTTGCGCGCCTCAGACAGTATCGCTGCGATGGAGTCGGTCATCACATTCTGGAACTCGTCCATATGAAGATAGAACGGCGGGTATGACTTCGACGGATCATCCACGCGCGACATTGCCGCCATAAGGATCTTGCCTACGAGCATCATACCGATGAGGTTCGCGTTGATCTCTCCGAGACGACCCTTCGCAAGGTTCACCAAAAGTATCTTCCGGTTGTCCATAAGCTCGCGGAAGTTGAATGACGAGCGCTGCTGACCGATGATCGGCCGGATATAGTCGTTTGCGGTGAAGACATCAAACTTCGAAGTGATGTATGGCACGATGTTCTCGAGTGCAGCTTCGCCTCCTGCCTTCGTTGCGATCTCAGTCCAGAACTGCACCACGACCGGATTCCGCGCTCGCTCAAGCTTCTGCTTGCGGTATGCGCTGTCCACCATCACTCGCGAGATATCGAGGAGTGTTGAGCTACTCTCCGGGTCGTCGAGGACCAAGAGTGTTGCGTTCCTGAAATACTGCTCGAACATCGGCCCCATGGATTCAGGTACTCCGCCATAGAGTTTCTGGAAGATCGAAAAGAGCTCGTTTACCACAAATGTCTTCTGCTCCGGATGGGTCTGATCATACTCGAGCATGTTGAGTCCGATGATGCGATCAGTCCGCGACGGGTCGAAGTATATGACGTCCTCGCGACGATGCTCGGGCACCGCCGAGAGCACGTCAGCAATATCGGATCCGTGCGGGTCGATAAGGCAAGCGCCGGCTCCGTCCTCGATATCCTGAATGATCATGTTCTTCATCAGGGTCGTCTTTCCCGTACCGGTCTGACCGATGATATAGAAATGGCGCAGGCGGTCTTCTGCGGTGAGGTATACCTTGGTCTCGACCGTCCGGTACATGTTCACACCAAGCAATGTCCCCTCGTACGGCAGTTCGATCGGTGCAGGAGCGCTCGCAGCGCGCGACTGCTTGAACTGCGGCGCAGCTTCAATTCCTTCAGACGGTACGTGCATGACGGTCGCAAGCTCAGCGAACGAGAGCGGCATCGCGTACTCCTTCCGGTATTCACGAAAGACGAACGACTTGATCAGCTTTCGTTCTTCAGCCCCTTTTACGCGCTTGAATGCAAACCCATTGCTCGTCGTGTCCTCGAACTGATGGAATCCCGCTTCGATATCGCCGAGGATCTGTGACGCACGTGCTTCGTCGGGAGCAGAGACCACAAGCCGGACGTTGGCCGGTGCGATCTGACGCCCGATCTTCTTCGTGAAGAGTTCGATTGCCTCCTGGTCGTTCGTGACCGGTGATACCTCGTCCTCCTTTTTCTTCTTGAAGAGCTCGGTAACGGTCGCAAACACCTCACCGCCAATCGTACTGCGTTTGATCGCCTCCTTCACCTTCATACCGTCACGTACGTTCTTCACAATACCCTCGTACGTTTCGTAGTATGAGTTCCTTCCCGCCTGTATCACGAGTTGTATCGCTGCGCCGCTTTCTCGGTCGATCTTTGAGAGCGTATTGAGGAGTACGAAGAGTGGGTCGGTACTGAAATCGTCGTAAGTACGGATGGGGTATACCGGATGCTCAGTGAGCGTTGCGCGCGATGCGACCGAATGACCGCCAGAGGCGAAGATATTGTAGTCATGCTTGGCGAGGGTGAGTACCGCGTGCGGAAACAGGGAGAGGATCTGCTTCTCGAAAAGGTTGACCGACACCGTCGGTACGGCGGCGTAAAAGACGATGTGGTCCGAACCTTCCGCGATAGCAATCTCCAGCGCGTAGTGCATTGGTTTCTTTGCGGCGACCGCCTGCATGCCGGCGTAGAATTGCTCCATCGCCGAGAGCAGTGCCGAAAGTTCAACCGCCGCACCCTCTGTTTTCTGTTCCGGTAGCGCGATCTCAAAGAGCGACATGTGGAGCACCTGCCATGGCGGCACATTCTCTTTGAGATCCTTTATCGTTGCACCTTCGCTGATCTCCTCAATGAGTCTGCGATGTACTTCGTCGCTGGTGTACGGGTCGTCCAGTTTCGCAAGAAGCGAAAGGGCGTTCTTTATTCCCTGCTCATGGACCACGTTCATGACCTCGTCCACCTTTGAGTCTGCACGATCAACGCGCTCCCCCATCACGGAGAGTGCCGCGTCGTCTGCGATCAAAGGCGGCGCAAGTACCTCCTCGGGTGTACGGCGCGCGTATTCGGTGAGTGTTTCTTTGGCCGCCTCGGCAGTCGTCACTTCCGCAGACACACCGGATTCAGAGTTCGTCCGCGACGCCAGTTCACCGCGAAGATATGCGATCTCTTCATCGGGTGTGGTGAATGTTCGTCGCTCAGGTTGCTCCATAGAACGGAATAGTATCCACCCATTATATCGCGTATACACACAAAACCGCCCGATATCGGGCGGTTTTGTGTGTATAGGATCCTCTACCCACCAATCTCTTTTTCTTTCGCATCGTAGAGTTCTTCAAGGCGATTATTGGTTGCATCGACCTGTTTCTGGATCGCCTCTTTTTGTGTGAACTTCTGGTCCTCGCTGATCGAACCGTCCTTTTGCTTGGCTTCGATCTCCTTCATCACGTCATCGCGTGCGGCACGCACCGACACACGAGCATCCTCGAGCTTTGATTTTGCAAGCTTCACGAGCTGTATTCGGCGTTCACTCGAAAGCTCGGGAAAGATAACCCTGAGTCCGGCCGAGTCGGTCGCAACAGATACACCGAGGTCTGCGTCAATGATCGCACGCTCAATGGCAGGCACCATACCACTGTCCCAAGGCGACACACGAAGTGTACGAGCGTCTTCAACCCCGATCGAACCCACCTGATTGAGCGGCATCATCGTGCCGTAGCTTTCAACTTTTATACTGTCCAGGAGCGCCGGCGTTGCCTGTCCGGTCCGAATACCGCTGTATTCCCCCTGCAACCACTCCGGAATACTCTGCAGTCGTTTTAGAAATGCATCATTCATAACATGTCCATTAAATCACTTCGTGCGGCATGCGTCTACGCCGGCAGCGTGAGTGCCAAGTGTTCAAGCAGCATCTTCTTTGAACCGCCTTTCGTTCGGAGGTAGGTCAAAGTGAGTGCCGCTTCGCGTACCACCTCAACCCCATACTGTTCCGGTTCTGCGGCAACGTGCGTTGTAAGCGCATCACCGAGCGCGACCATACCCGCACTATCCTTTGCTTTCTGCAGTGCCGCAATGACCGCGAGACGGTCGGCGTAGGTGCGTTTCAAAAAGAGTGCGGCATCGTCGGACGCCACAACAACGGCATCCGGCATGTATCGGATGAGCCGCGAGCGCAGGGTCGGAATGAGCCGCGATTCGTGGGGTATCATCAGGTAGAAGACGCTCTGCTCCGGCGGGTCCTCAAAGAGTTTGAGGAGCGCATTCTGCGCCTCGCGTGTCATCGTGTCGCACCAGAGTACGAATGACCGTTCGGGCGCCTCCACCGGTCTCCCTAAGGCGTCCGTAATGAGTGTCCGTGCGTCCGATACACTGAATTGCTCCGCAACACGATGAGACACGTCGACCGACGGCGTCCGGACCGACTCGGGAAGTAGCTCGGATGCAAACACCGGTGCAATAATGAGGTGTGCGTGGATGTGCATGCACTCATTAGAGCATGCAGCGTGTGCTGCTGCAAACAGAGAAACTACGCCTTTGGCGTTGGTGCTGAAGCGCCATCGGTCTGTGGCTGCTTGGCAAGGATATGGCGGATCACCCGGCGCAGGTAGTGCTCGAACTGCTCGTCCATCCGGTGCACGATCCCCTGCTCGTATCGCCATCCGTTCATATAGTCGGCGATGTTCTGCTTGATCTCGGGCTTGGAACCTTCGAACCGCCCGGCGATCACGGCAGCCATCGGCAGACCTGCCAGCTTCTTATACAATGGATGCTCAAAGCCTTTCGGACCGGTACCAAAGAGTCCACTCGACTTAAAGAGTGTCCACTCGGAGAGTAGCTGTTCGAGTCCTGCATTCACTTCTGGCGTATTGAGTCCATCTCCACCGTCTGCTTTGGGTGTTGTCTTGCCGCGCATCGCCGCAATTGAAACTGCTGCTTTGTCCTTCGGCTTCGTTTCAACAGGAGTCTCAGGTGCAGTCGGTTCCTCTCTGACTGATTTTGCTTTGGCACGCATCGCCGCGATCGAGACCGTTGGCTTGTCCTCTGGCTTTGCGTCGGCAGCTTTTGGCTCTACCGTCGGTTCTGATGGTGGTGCAGCTACCGGAGTTTGCTGCTTCTCTTTTTGGTCTGTCTGCTGTACTGGGGCCGGGTGTTGTATGGCGGCGGCTGCACGGCGTGCAATATCAGCGAACGGTTTCGCTTCGGGTTTGATCGGGATCGAACTTTGCGGCTTTGGTGCAGGTGGCACCGGTTCAGGTACAGGATCTGGCTTTGCTGCCATCGGTTGTGGCGGCGGAGTCTTCACTTCAGCGACCGGTGCCGGTGAGTCGAGTAGTGATATGACAACAGTGTACGCTTTCTCAAGCCGCTTCATCGCTTCGTCGGTGCCACCGCCCGGTGTCGAGGTTCGTTTGATCGCATCAAGGAGTGCCGACATATACTCCTGACCAACCGCCCGATCTTTCTCGATCAGGTTCACCGGATTACCAACACGTTCGTTGACCGCGTGTTTGATCTCAGCGATGCGTGTCTTCGCGTCGTGCGACGTATTTGCTGGAGGTGGGGGTTCTGGTGATGGTTGCGGCGTAGGTGGTGCAGGTTTCGGTCGCGGGGGTGGTTGAGGTGCTGCCGACTGCGGTTTCATCGGCGCTGGTCGCGGCACTTCCTCCTTGGGCGGAACCATTGCGGCAGGTTCCTGCCTTGGCTGAGGCGGTGGTGTTTGTTTCGTCTGCGGTCTTGGAGTGGGAGGTGTGAAGCGTGGCTGCGGTCGCGGCGTACCAACAACTGACGCTTGTGGTTGTGCTTTTTGAACTGGTAGTGGTGAAGTGTTTCCGGTCACGTGTCCCGTGAGCGCTGCGTGGTGCGGTGCGATGACCGTTTCAAGTGTGGCGCGGGCTGAAGCTTTCTCCGATTCGTCGGCTTGTGCATATGCAAGGATGGCGTCACGTACTGCGGTCCGCTCGGCGTCTGGAATGCCGGCACCACGCACAGCGGCAAGTACCCGCAACAGATTGTCGCTTTGAAAGAACGTCTCGGGCAATACTGCACTTGAAGAACTGCCGCCCGCTCCCTGTGTTTTGCGCGCGTCACTCATAACCTCCGTAGGTACTCTCATGATAGCACCTAACGCACGCAAACTGCTGAAAGGAAATTTACTGAATGTGTATAGTCTTTAACCTAACGCTTCGAAATGATCGTCCGCTTGTATGTATCCAAATGCGCCAGTGCCTCCCCTGTTCCCTTCACTACACAAAAGAGCGCCTGGTCCGCCAACACTGCCTTCACACCCGTGCGTCGCTTCACGAGCTCCGTCATATTCCTGAGTTGCGACGTGCCACCGGTCATGATGACACCGTCATCAATGATGTCTGACGCAAGCTCCGGCGGTGTCTCCTGAAATACATCCTTGATCGCCTTCACGATGTCACGCAACTCACGTGAGATGGCCCGAACGATCTCGTTGGTCTTCACCTCGGTCGTACGCGGTAGTCCAGAGAGGAGGTCACGCCCTTTGATATCCATTGAAAGTTCTTCATCCACCGGTAACGCCGACCCGATCTTGATCTTCACATCCTCAGCCGTCTTCTCACCGATCGCAAGGTTCCGCGTCTTCTTTATGTAGTCTACGATCGCCGCGTCGATGCGGTTCCCTGCGCACTTCACTGAGTTCGCTGCCACGATGCCGCCGAGTGATATCACCGCAACGTCGGTCGTACCACCGCCGATATCGACGATCATGTGTCCCTGTGGTTCGTAGATAGGGATGCCGGCTCCGATAGCAGCAAGGATCGGCTCCTTCACCACATACGCGTTCTTTGCCCCCGCTTTTATCGCCGCCTCCACAACAGCCCGTCGCTCAGTCGAGGAAACACCGGCAGGCACCGAGACCAACACATCCGGACGGAAGATATTGTATCGGCCGAGCGCCTTCCCCATAAAGTACCGGAGCATCGCCTCGGTCACGCGGTAGTCAGCGATCACGCCGTCCTTCATCGGCCGGTACGCACGGATGTTCTCCGGTGTCCGTCCGATCATACGTTTCGCCTCGGTCCCGACCGCAAGGATCTGATTATCGTCAGAGACCGCCACCACCGATGGCTCATTGAGTACCACACCGGCGCCCGGCACGAACACGAGTACGCTCGTTGTACCGAGGTCAATTCCGATCTTTGGAGTGAAACGTGCAAACATATATGCAACTACAGAATACTGATTGTATAAGGATTTCCACAATAACACCAATGCTTGTAGGATAGCGTCCATGCTATACTCCTCCTATATGACACAGAAAAGCATCGGGCACACCGTATCCGACCTCCGTGAAGCACAGGGACTTACACAAACAGAGCTCGCCAAGAAACTGCACACCACACAAAGTGCGATCGCGCGACTCGAGAGCGGCAAGCAGAACGTGAGCGCGGATATGTTGCGGAAGATCGGCCGCGCACTCGGTAAGAACCTCCTCACCCTCTCACCCGGCAGCATGAACCTCGAGGTGGACGGCGGGAAGAAACTCACCGGCACCATCCTGACCAACACCTCGAAGAACGGTGCAGTTGGACTTCTGTGCGCATCGCTTTTGAACCGCGGCAAGACAACCCTTCATCGTATGCCGCGCATCGAGGAGGTACACCGCATTATTGAGGTGCTTGAATCGATCGGTGTGTCCGTCGTCTGGCACGATACCTCCGTCACCATCACGCCGCCAAAGAAGTTTGACCTCGCTGGTATCGATATCGAAGCCGCCAAGAAAACGCGGAGTATCATCATGTTCATCGGTGCATTGATGCACTGCATCCCCTCCTTCTCTCTCCCCCAGTCCGGCGGATGCAAGCTCGGGAGTCGTACTGTCCGTCCGCACTTCTACGCACTCGAGAAGTTCGGCGTGCATATTGATACCACTGACGAAGCGTACGAGGTTACAGTAAAGGTGAAGGAGGCTGGTGAGATCGTGCTCTACGAATCAGGGGACACGGTCACCGAGAATGCACTCTTTGCTGCTGCTCTCACCGACGGCACGACCGTCCTCAAGTATGCATCCGCAAACTACATGGTGCAGGAGGTCTGTGCGTTCCTCAGGCACGCCGGAGTGACCATCGAAGGCATCGGCACGACCACACTCACTGTGACCGGCGTATCAAAGATCAACACCGACCTTGAATACACGCTTTCAGAAGACCCGACAGACAGCATGTTCTTTCTCACCGCAGCGATCATCACCAACTCCGCTATCACTATCACCCGCTGCCCGATCGACTTCCTCGAGCTTGAACTGTTGGTGCTTGAAAAGATGGGATTCAAGTACACCAGTACGCAACCCTATCTGAGCACCAATGGTCTCACACGACTGGTTGATATCACTACCAAGCCGTCAAAACTCATTGCTCCACCAGAGAAAGTGCATGCACGACCCTACCCCGGCCTCAATGCCGATAACCTCCCCTTCTTTGCCGTCATAGCCACGCAGGCGGAGGGCCAGACACTCATTCACGACTGGATGTATGAGAAGCGCGCCCTCTACTTCACCGAACTCGACAAGCTCGGTGCCGAGACCGTACTTGCCGACCCGCACCGTATATACATCACCGGAAAGACAACGCTACGCCCTGCAGAACTTGTTTGCCCGCCAGCGCTCCGTCCCGCAACCATTCTCCTTATCGCCATGCTCGGTGCCGAAGGTCGTTCAGTGCTCCGCAACATATATAGTATCAACCGGGGGTATGAAGGGCTGGTCGAACGTCTCTCAACGCTTGGTGCAGATATCCGGTATCTGGAGGAATTCTAGTATTACGTTCACATTTGCTTCACCATCCTTTGGCTATGGTGCAGCAAGCATCGGAAGAGGTACTCCGAATGTGTTTAATCGATTTGCGGTCCGGCGAAAGCTGGGCCGTCTTTTTTATTTGACAGCTTAGTGTTTGCAATGTACTTTAGCTGCCAGCAACCCACGGGAGGAAAGAATGGCTCTCAAGCGACTGAAACACGGCCTGTATAAACTCACCTGCCTCGCCCTCGATGAGCTCGGCCGGCCGCTTCATGTGAAGAAGCGCAAGGTCTTCGCTTCATCGTGTGACAAGATCAAGGCGGCAACCATCACGTTCGATGAGCTTCGCATGACGCTCAATGAATTCACGGACATGCAGGTCTACGAGCCCGATACCGAGCATGGAGACGCCCCGACGAAGGAGTGCTACGTGGTGACAAAACGCTCGAGCAAACACCTCAGACTTCTGCTCGATCGTCATTGCGAAATCAAGACGAAACATGCTATCGCCATCGAAACGATGATGGCGATGGGAGATCCTGTTCACATCGGCTGATGTTCCCCCACCAGAAAGCCGCGGCGCCGCCGCGGCTTTTTTCGTGTCCCACCAACCCTCTGCTAGAATGACGCTATGTATGTTGTTGAGGTAATGCCGTTCATCCGTGGGTCACAGATCGATACCCTTTCGTATTATGTTGGTTCACCATACGAAGCAGGGACGATCATCACTATCCCCGTGCGGAAAAAAGAAGCCCGCGGCATGGTGACCAGCTGCAAACCGGTCAGTGCCGCAAAGACTGCCATCCGTACAGCAACCTTCTCGCTTCGAAAACTCCCGGACCAGCCGGACAGCAAAAAACTCCCGGACGCACTCATGAAAACGGTGGAGCGATTGCTCACCAGAACCCCGACCACGACGGGTGCTGCACTCTATGCCCTCCTGCCTCCTGAGGTACGTGACGGGACACAGACACTGCATGCCGATGATTGTGAGGTATCCAATACTGACGCCGCGACCGTGTCAGTACTCCAGGCACTGACCGAAGAACGATATCGCGTGTATCGCAGTCAGATCAGGGAGGCATTTGCGCATCGAGGTTCGGTACTGTTCGTGGTACCAACCTCGGCCGACGTCGAGCGTGCATGCGAAGAACTCTCTCGCGGCATCGCAGACAGGATCGTTGTCTTTTCACCACGATTCGGCGTCAAGAAACTCGAACGTTCATATGAGTCACTCGGCGATGTCCGGCACGCAAAACTTATCATCACCACACCGCGTCATGCATTCATCGACCGACACGATCTGACGACGATCATCGTCGAGCAGTCCCGCAGCCCATACTACAAAAGCAAGGTACGGCCATACTTTGACATGTCTGAGGTGCTGAAAGAGCTTGCGGGGGTCACGAACCGTACGCTCCTTCTCGGTGACATCCTGCCGCATGCAGAGGACGAGCACGCTCGACGCAGTGACCGCTATCTCACTGAAGACGAACACCCGAAACGACTCACGTTCGGGAGTGCGTTCAAGGTGATCGTGCAGAATGAGAAACCGTCCGCTGAGGCGCCTTTCCAGTTATTCTCGAAACAACTCAAAAACACTCTTAGCAAACTCGTCGGCGACCGTGCCAACATGTTTCTCCTTGCCGCGCGACGCGGTCTTGCACCGGTCGTTGTATGTATCGACTGCGGGCACATCTTCCGCTGCCCTGACTCCGGCACACCGTACTCACTCCTTAAAACCAAACAGAGCGGCACTGAGGAGCGTTGGTTCCTGTCCTCAACATCCGGCAAACGCGTTCGCGCCCCGGACACCTGCACAGAGTGTGGTTCATGGCGACTCGCAGAACGCGGGATCGGCATCCAGCAGATCGAAGAGGAGCTAAAGAAACTCTTCCCCGACCTGCCAGTGATCCTCTTTGACCACACCACCGCAACGACATACAAGAAAGCCCGGACGCTTATAACCACCTTCTACGACACCAAGGGTGCCGTGCTTTTGGGAACACAGATGGCCGTTCCGTATCTTGATACACCGGTTACATACAGCGCCGTCACCTCACTTGACGCGACACGTGCGATCCCAACGTGGCGCGCCGACGAAGAGCTACTTGCCCTTTTATTGACGCTTCGTGAGCGAACCTCAGAGATAGTGTATGTCCAGTCCCGCACTGAGCCGGACACGCTCATTGACTACGCGACCCGCGGGTTGGTGGACCAGTTCTATACCGACGAGATCGAATTGCGGCGTGCGCTCTCATACCCGCCATTTGCAACATTTATTCTCCTTGGCTATACCGGAACACGTGAGCAGCTCGGTGAGCAAGAAGAGCTCATTACGAAGACACTCACTCCCACCAAAGTGCAGCACTACACCGCAGCGACCGGCACCAGCGGTCTGCTCACACGGAACGCGCTCATACGGATGCCAAACGGCACGTGGCCCGACCCCGAACTCCTTCTACGCCTACGCTCCCTCCCACCGAATATACGAATCGAGATCGATCCACACAGGATCGTCTGACCGTGATTTTTGAGAGCAGGTACGCTATAGTGGGCACATTCATATGGCAAAACTCGTACCGGAAAACCACCCTGCACTGCACCAGATCGCTGAAGAGATCACTCCTGAAGAGATCGGGAACGGATTCGTGACAAAACTCATCAAGGACCTCAAAGCTGCCCTTCAGACATACAATGTCGAAGGGTTCACGGCGGTCGCCATTGCAGCACCACAGATTGGTGTTTCGAAGCGTCTCTTTCTGATCAACGACCAGAGTGACGGACGCGATTCACTGCCCGATCTTGTTGTGATCAATCCCATCCTCAGCAAGGTCTCCAAAAAGACGCACTTGGTCGGTGAAGGGTGTCTCTCCGTCCCCGACTATTACGGTGAGGTACGTCGTCACAAGAACGTCACCATGCGCGCGCTTGACGAACACGGTGATGAGTATGAACGTGGTGCCGGTGGACTCTTGGCACAGATCATGCAGCACGAGATCGATCACCTCGATGGTATTCTCTTCACCGACCGCGCGGAGCGAGTCTGGCACAAGGACGAGATGGAACAGACGAAGCTTCGTGAAGCTGACCTTTAGACTATGAAATTTGCTTTCTTTGGTACTCCTTCGGTGGCGCGCGATACGCTCGCACTGCTTCATAGTGCCGGGTATACACCAGCGGTTGTGGTGACGAACCCGCCCGCTCCAGCCGGACGTGGACAGATTCTCACACCGTCATCGACACACACGTGGGCGGAAGAACATAAACTCCCCGTACTCACCCCTGCCCTGCTCGACACTGTCGCTGTCAACCAGATCGCTGACCATGGGTGCGAGTATGCGATCGTCGTTGCCTACGGCAAGATCCTTCCAGAGTTGCTGATCACTGCATTTCCGCACGGGGTATACAACATTCATTATTCCCTGCTCCCGAAGTATCGTGGTGCAACACCCGTCGAGACCGCACTCCTCAATGGCGAAACTGAGACCGGTGTGACCATTCAGCACATGGTGTATGAACTCGATGCCGGGGACATCGTTGCGCAGGTCACTGAACCGGTATTGTCAGAGGACACAACAACAACGCTTCGCGCGCGCCTCATCACCCGCGGCGCCGAACTGCTCGTCCAGACACTACCTGATATTGAAGCTGGCGCTGTATCACTCACGCCGCAGGATCATGGTGCAGCGACCTACGCACGAAAGCTTGCGAAAGCCGACGGCGAGCTCAACCTCTCTGCGCCGGCAGCTGAGAACTGGAACAAGTACCGCGCCTTCACCGAAGGACCGGGCACCTTCTTCTTCACCGAGCGCAACGGAAAGCAGATGCGTGTGAAGATCACTGACGCAACACGGGCGACAGACGGCACCCTCAAGATCCTGAAGGTTATACCCGAAGGAAAGAAAGAGATGGCGTATGAGGACTTCCTTCAGTCACGAGCGCCTACCGACCCCACCGCATAAGCTCCTTCAACTTCCGTCCACCGCGACGCAACAGCGTATCCTCTTTCTTTCGTGAGCGGCGCATTTCCTTATCAAGCTCATCGCGTACTTCGTCAACCGCCTTTTCATATGAGTCTGCGGTCGCTTCCGCACGATACAATTTCCCGTTCACTTCCAAGTTCACTTCCACGCGACACACATTACCGGTCTGATGATGTGTCACCCGTTCGAATTCCACCTCACACAACGCCGGCGCTTCGCCAATGAATTTCTCAAGTACGGCCAGCTTCTGTTCAACAAGATCCGGTATATGGCTGTCGATCGTTACGTTCGTCTGCTTGAATGTGATGGTTGGGAATGTCATGTTTGCTTTATTGTTTATTGTGCTAATGAAACATCGAACACTTTTCCGTGACTCCGATGCCCGCTTACGAGCCGCACCTGCTTTGAACCGATGCGATAGTGCTCCGCAATGAGTGCTGCGACGCGCCGATTTGCCAGATTCCGCTCACGCGGTTCCTTTACCGATGCTCTGAACTCCGTCTCATTCACCTGTTCGAACCGTTCCTTCCGCGCATCGGGCGTCACTTGTATTTTAACGTACATACATCGTTACTCACACGCATCACACGCCGCGTCACTGCGAAAAATACGGACGCCTTCGGCGGCGTTGGTTCCGTAGTGTTCGGAAAGATACGCGATGATATCGCCCGAGTCGTAGAGGGCGACACCACGGTCCGTGTCCTCAAGATACGGAACCTGTTTCTTCCCGCCCTTCTCGATCAGTTCGTTACGCAGCACTTCGCTCGCACTGATGTCACGTAGGTCGAATGTGAGTCCCAATGCTTCAGCGGTACAGATGACCCGTTCTGAGTATGGGCAGGATGGTTTGTAGTAGAGGGTGAGCATAGTGTCATTCATTAGTACGTTCGTAGCGTCCGATAAGTTCCGCCTGCTCAATTATCTGCCCTTTTGCTGCAGTCTCCACTTCGTCGAGCGTTGGTGTGTGTTCGAACGAAAGTGTTCCTTCAATTGCATACAGTCGGAAGATATATCGGTGTTCCTTTGGTTCATACTCTGGTGGCGGACACGGACCCGTATACCCCTCCTCCCCGCGTGTGTTGAGCGCTGGGGTTCCGGGGATGGAATCAGCTGTGATGTCTGTGGTATCAGGCGGGATGTTATACACCGCAAAGTGGTTAAACTTCAGAATGTTATTCGCCGTCTTGATCTCTTCGGGAATATCTGGATCGTCCATTACCAGCACCAATGAAACAGTGCCTTCTGGTACATCTGTGATACTAAGGGGTGGCAAGGTATTCTCCCCGTCGCAGGTATACTGCGATGGAATGCTGCCATTGTGTGCAAATGCTGATGAAGCAAGTGTGAGTGACATAGGAGTGGTCGGATTAACTTTTTCGAGAGTTGGAGCGTGTGCACGCTCCCACAGCAGGTATGCTCCGCCGAAAACGACTATGAATGCCAGTCCGAGAAGCGCGTACGCTTTTCCCATATCAAAATTATATCACATTGCGCCATTGGCATTTTTCGGTACAATGGCGCTACTCCATTCCGATATCGGGGTGGAGCACGTTATTCCGGCGTAGCTCAGCGGTAGAGCAGTCGCCTGTCAAATAGGCAGCCTCGTGAGGCAACTCACGTGTGCAAAGAAGGTGAATTGCTGGAACCCCAAACAAGTAATGTTGTGGGTAATCAGCAGCCAAGCTTTGATCCAAAGGATCACTGAAGGTTCAGAGACTATCCCGTACGGGAGTACTGGTGACAATCTAATTGTCACTGGGAAGCGCCTTCCACCCCACAGGGGTGATGATATAGTCCACCCCACTGGAAACAGATGGATCAGGTGTAAGCGATTGGTCGCAGGTTCGAATCCTGCCGCCGGAGCATTATTTGACGCAGTGTTATTACTGTGTTATTGTGTGGTTTGAACCAAACTACCGTTCCCTCAAGCCGATGGAGGTCCCAAATGGCCACAGAAATTTCTTTCGAGAAGCCCGTGAAGGTGCGACTCACCGAAAAGGGTAAGGAGTCCTTCGAACAGTTTTTCGGCGAACTAAGTGACGGACAGCAGCAGCCCCGCAACGCTTTTCCTTCACTACCCGAGCCCGACGCTGACGGCTGGTATCCGTTTGAACTTTGGATGCTGCTCTCGGTCTTCGGGGGCATGTCGCTTCGGTTCCCCGAGCAGACCGCCGAGTTCTTCGAAGGAAATGTTATGGCAACAACCTGAACATTGCCATGACATCAACCTCACCCAGAGACCCTGCGATATACTGCGGGGTCTCATTTCGTTATAGCTACATCAAAATACCGCAACTCTTTCTCTATACTTACCCAATCCAAGGTTCGAAACTCGTCCAGCACGCGGAGCATTTGTAAAGAAAAGTCAAGTGAGAAATTACTTGGTTTTTCTCGTGTGATACAATTTTCTTATGAAGAAGATAATTCTATTTGTGAGTATTGTAGTTACGGTTTTTGGTGGTTGGTATTATTTCATTTTAAATGACGGAACTGTCGAAAAAACTATTTACTACGACAAAGATATTGAGGTTGGTTTTGTAAAAATCACAAATGATGAATTGTTGGGTTTCGAAAGACTTGAGTTTGAAAAACTTAATAATGAAACAGGTCCAGATAAAGAGTATGAAATGATTAGACTATTTACAGATGATTTTCGTGATGCCGATTTTACCAGTGCTGGAGCGTGCCTAGAAGAAAAAATTACCAATGGTGGATATGAAATTTATATAACGACTGATATAGATCAAACAGTCAATTCTGAGTATACACTAGAAAATGTTGACTGGCAGAACAAAATTTCTCGAGCAGAAGGCGCACCAGGAACCGAAGAGGTTGAAATGATCGACGTTCAAGGTTTTCCATTTATGTATCATCGAACAAGTGATGGAAACTGCTGGAACTTTGCAAAGATTGAAGGTTGGGTAACTCCCAATCATAAATTAGAAGTCTCGATACATTACTATAACGACTCGGCTTTAGAAGATTTTGAGAAAATTTTAAGATCACTAAAATTTATTAATCTTAAAGGAGATTAATTCACTCTCAACACCTCTCCAATTTACAGTTCGAAATGCATCCAACTGGCGGAGCCCTACATGCATAATCTCACATACATTTGAGACTCCTTAAGCAATTAAGGAAATGAGAA
>JBBDKG010000008.1:0-27557 GCA_040879435.1 Minisyncoccota bacterium
AAATAGGCTTTCTGTCCAAGCTTTGGTAAAATCACAGTACATGGTTCGTACCCGTGACTTTCTCGTCTATGTGCTGACACTCGTCTTTCTCGTTTCGGCGATAGGTTTTACCGTGCTCTCGGATTCAAATACGCCCTCAGAACGTGTTGCGAAACAGGTCACGTTCGTGCCGAATACAGCAACGGCATACGGTGCGCTTGCAAGTGGAACAGATGGAGAGGATCGCACCGCATATATCGAAGCGATGAAGGCGAAACTTGCGCGTGGAGAAGGGAGGATCGAGGGAGCACCGGTCGTGTTCACGTCAGTAGATGATTTTGTAGCAGCTACAACCAATACCTACGATGGTGAACGTACCATCCTCTGGTGCGACGTACCGGAACGGGTCGACCATATTCTCACACTCTGGCATGAGCGTCCGGTCACTCTTGAGACCCTTGAAGGTGCACGCGTCGCGATACAACAAACAGCATCATCGAGCAACAAAGCCCTTCTTCAGCTGCCGATGCGCACCACACGCGCTCCGCACGATTCGTGTCTAGCACACGAGATCGTTGGTGTTGGTACTGACGGCGGACTCATTACGAACGATCAGGTCTGGCGGTTCTTTGGGTCCAACACGGATACACTACTCGGATACGCACTCGACGGATTCCCGATCCACGGATTTGCCGCTGATGAGTCGCAACTTGACCAGTGCGGCGGTATGAGCACACCTTCGGGCTATGCATACTTCCTTCGCGGCGGAGAAGACTTCATACTTGGCTGTTTTGCAAGTGCACCAGCTGTGTTTCTTGAATAATTGATATAACTGTTGTATAGTCCACGACAGATAAAAAAGGAGAGTCATGTGTCTCAACGGTTAGATATACAGCCCCAGGGCGGGCTCGCTCTACTCGGAGATGTACTCATGACCCCTGTCATGTACATCCTGATGCTTGTGCGAGCGGACACGCTGAACGAGTTCCGGTGTCGAGCCTATCCCTGGAATTTCAAGAAGTTTTCGAAGAAACCGCTTGCGTCTTTGGATGGAGGCTCTATGGTGCGGTATACGGACAATCGGCGTGCAAGCAGGTTTCCCAAGGTCATTCGGCACTTAACCTGGAATCGGTACTACGTGCTTGTTCCGAAAGGTGTCCGCAACGGGAGCTGGTTCATTGGTCGGCGTTATGCCGACGGAAGCGGGAACGTGTCGAAGGTACCGCTGGAAGGTCCTGTTCGAGTTCCGGTGAAGGGCGAGGGCATTGAGTTTTTTGCAGTTTCTGCCAACGGCAACCAGTTGCCTCTTCAAAAGATAGGCGAAGGGAAATTGGGAGACTGCGGGTGTTTCAGGCAGATGCCGCTTTGCTAGATACAGGGCGCGCGGGCTTTTGGCTCGCGCGCTTTTTCGTCTGGTATACTGAATTTATGAAGGCTCTACTAGCGCTTCTTGCTGATATTGCAAACGGATTGTTCGCTGTTGTATTTGCCGGCTTGCTCACTGGTACAGAAGTCGTATGGTGGCATTTTTTAGTGGGTATCCCGCTTGCAATGTGTCCTGACCTTGATGCGCTTCCAGAGCTTCTTCGGCGGGGGAAAGTGGGGGCATCTGGTGAACATGCGCATGACCATAGAGAAGCACTCCATTACCCCGTTCTCTTTGTTCTGGCTGGAGTGGCGTTCGCCTACTTTGTTCCGTATTGGGGATGGATGTTTCTGGCGGCCACCATATTGCACTTCGTGAACGACTTCTATGGAACCGGTTGGGGAATTCCTGTGTTGTGGCCACTCACAAACCGCAGATACAAGTTGCTTGGCCGGCGGGTGAACCGCTTGCGAACCATTCTGGAGGCGAATGGCGACTGGGACTCAATACCAGAAGAGGAGCGTACATTGCGGCTGGTCGTTTCCTGGAGTCATGATGAGTTGCGAGACTACATACGTAAATGGGGTCTCGATGAATGGATCGGCCCATACTATCTACGGCTCAACTGGATCTCGGGGATCGAATATGTGCTTTTCCTCTTGTCGTTGATCGCAGCGTATATAACCTTGGTATACTAAAACCCGCATGAAGACATTTCCACCAGGATTCTATTGGGGAGCAGCATCTGCATCGTATCAGGTAGAGGGAGGTATCGAGAACACGGACTGGGCAAAAGCAGCCAAGGAAGGCAGGGTACCCGTTGCCGGACGTTCAAGTGATCACTACAACCGCTACGAAGAGGATTTTGATATTGCGAAAGAGCTTGGACACAATGCTCACCGATTCTCTATCGAATGGGCGCGTATCGAGCCGAAAGAAGGAAAGTTCGATGCTAGTGAGATCGAACACTACCGAAAGGTGTTGAGGGCGCTCCAGGTGCGCGGGATCAAACCGTTCATCACTATGTGGCACTTCACTTTGCCACTCTGGTTCTCAGAGTCGGGTGGGTTCGAGCGGAAGGACTCACCGGAGATCTTTGCACGGTATTGCGCGTATGTTGTTGAGCAGCTGGGTGATCTGTGCACGCATTTTGCGACCATCAATGAACCGATCGTATTTGCCTCGAACGGCTGGATGCGCGGAACGTGGCCGCCATTCAAACGGTTCGCGCTGTTCGACTTCCTTTCTATCACCAACTCGGGACGGCAACGTGAGGCGCGGTACCAGAAAGGAATCATGCCGTTCTTTCTGTTCTGGCGTGTACGCAACAACCTGATCGCTGCACATAATGCTGCGTATGATGCTTGCAAGAAGATCATGCCGGATGCTGACGTGGGGGTGATCAAACACGTGATCCTATTCCACGCGAACGGCAACCCGATCAATAAGATGATTGCGACGTTTATGAACTGGCACTGGACGCACTTCTTTATGAAGCGCGTGCACATGAAATGTGACTCGATCGGCCTTAACTACTACATCCACAAGAAATTCGGCGATGATCGCACCTACGACAAGACCGACATGGACTGGGATGTGTATCCGGAAGGAATCTGCGACTCGCTTTTGATGTTGTGGCGATACAAGAAACCGCTCTATATCAGTGAGGCGGGTGTGGCGGATGCCGCTGATCGTATACGCGCGGAATACATCAAGACGCAGGTTCGCTGCGCGCACTATGCGATCGAACAGGGTGTCGACGTACGCGGACACATGTATTGGTCATTGCTGGACAACTACGAATGGGCACTCGGCTACGAGAAGCGATTTGGTCTTGTTGAGATCGACTATGAGACACTCGAGCGGAAGATCCGTCCGTCAGCATATGTGTACAGAGAGATCATTAAGGATAACGGCATAGTAGAATAAGGGTGTATCAGTAGATGGCCTCTGCGCTGAATATTGAACACTACCTATGAACTGGATATTTCTTGCCGCGGGCGCACAATTCCTGAATGCCATCGTTGCGATCCTCGACAAATTCATCGTCTCCGACGAACGAATGTTACCGCGCCCGTTCGTCTACGCATTCTACTCATGTCTGGTCACCAGTACGTGGGGTGTGGTGTATTTCTTCGGGTACATACCTTTTTTGGCGGGACTCGGGGCACCGCAGTTTGCGAACGTGCAGACACCGACCATTCAGGTCGTGGGCATGTCATTCTTGGCGGCATACACCTTCTTCATGGCCATTGTGTCGATGTATGACGGCCTCAAACGGGCTGATGCATCTGACGTGATGCCGGTGATCGGTGCGGTCTCCGCTATCGCAACGTTCATGATGGCGTACGTATTTCTTGACGTGCGGCTCACTGAGAACTTCATCTGGGGCATTGCGCTCCTGGCAACCGGTACGTTTCTGGTCTCCCAAATTCGGTTCACCCGCCAGCTCGTTCTCAACACCTTTCACAGCGGTCTCTTCTTCGCACTCCACTATATCGCCATGAAAGGGCTCTTTCAGGAGACTAGCTTTGATGATGGCTTCTTCTGGTCGCGCGTGGGGTTCGTGCTGTTCGCGCTCTCGCTGCTGTTGGTGCCGGTCTATTTCCAGAAGATCAAGGAACAGACGAAGGTGACAAGCAAAAAAGCTGGTGCCTTTGTTCTTATGACGAAAGTGGTCGCTGGTGTAGCTGCCTTCTTGCTCCTCAAGGCCACTGACTGGGGCGACGTCGCTGTGGTGCAGGCGCTTGACGGACTGAAGTTCGTATTCATCCTGCTCATCGGTATCTTTGTGGGCAAGTATCTGCCGGTAAGCGCCGGGGAGAAGGAGGTACAAACGAAAACCTTCGTACGGAAGGTACTGTATGTCGCCATCATTTCCATCGGATTCATCATTCTGTTCACATAATCCTTCAATGATATGAGACTCTGGAAGAAAATTCTGATCGGCTTCGGCGTTCTGGTATTTCTTTTTGGTGTGGCGCTTTTTTTTCTTGCACAGAAAGAGAGACCGGAGGAGGTCATTTACGGGATGTCGTTCAACACCCTCTACGCCCGGGAACTAGGACTCGACTGGCGTGAGGTGTATGACGCGATCATCGACGACCTTGGCGTACGGCACCTGCGGCTTGCGGCGCACTGGCCGATGGTCGAGGAGACCCCGGGTACATACAATTTCGAGGAGCTCGACTATCAGCTTGCGCGTGCGGAGGAAGTGGGTGCAGATGTGATCTTTGCGGTCGGTAGACGTCTACCGCGCTGGCCTGAGTGTCATATCCCAGAGTGGAGTATGACACTTGCGTGGGAGGATCAGAAAAAGGAGATCCGTGAGTATATCAACGCGGTCATCACTCGATACAAGGACCATCCGTCGATCACGCATTGGCAGGTGGAGAATGAACCGTATCTTGAGGTGTTCGCAAAGGAGTATTGCAATGAACTCGACGAGGAGTTCCTGATCGAAGAGATCGAGTTGGTACGTACACTCGACGGCACCCGACCGATCCTGGTGACCGACAGCGGCAATCTTGGTCTGTGGTCTGGTGCATACCGGCACGGTGATGCATTCGGCACCAGCGTCTACGTCTATTTCTGGAACCCTGATGTTGGTCAGTTCAAAACGATACTACCGGCATGGTCGTATCGTGTGAAGGAGAATGTGATGCGTCTTCTCTATGGTGACAAACAAACGTTCCTTATTGAACTCGCTGCTGAGCCGTGGCTTGTGGAGCCGATCACCGACGTGGATATCGAGACACAGTACTCGCGCATGGACCTTACGAAATTCAATGAGATCCTTACGTACGCGCGCGCGACGCACTACGAATATCAGTACCTCTGGGGTGCTGAGTGGTGGTACTGGTTGAAAGAAAAGGGTCACCCGGAGATCTGGGAGCGGGGACAGGAACTGTTTCCGGAGAGTAGGTGAGGCCGTTTCTTGAACAGGTGACGCTGTTTTTACCGGTATTCTGTCGTATACTAAGGGGTATACGTACTACCAGTGTTAACCAAGATGTTCTCATAGACTATGTCGATATTCTCGCGATTTCGCGCTATACCGGAAAATGACAAAGCTGCAGTGGTCCGCAAGCTTATGGAATCAAGCACGCCGGACTTTGATTTCTTCTATCTGGTGGGGCTTTCGGTCTTGATGGCCACGTTCGGTCTTCTGGTCGACAGTATCGCGATCGTGATCGGCAGTATGCTCATCGCACCGATCCTCTATCCGATCCTCGGTGTGGCGCTCGGTATTGTCATGTCGAACTACAGTGTATTCAAACGCTCGATCGTCACCCTCCTCAAATCGTTCGGTGTTGGGCTTTGTCTATCGTTCCTGGCTACACTGTTGTTCGTTGAAAGCGATATCACTGCGTCGTTCGAGATCATGAACCGAACGGAGGTTGGACTACTGCACTTCCTTATCGCGGTCATTGCCGGCGCTGCTGTTGCGTTCACGCTCGGAAAGTCCGAATGGAGCGAAACCCTCCCGGGTATTGCGATCTCGGTCGCGCTCATTCCACCGCTTGCGGTCATTGGTATCGGTGTGGCTGCGCTGAATCCCGATGTGATCGCTGGGTCGCTTGTGATGCTCATTGTGAATATCATCGGTATCATCTTTGCAGCGATGGTGACGTTCTCTCTCATGAACCTGTATGAGAAACAGAATATTGCTGTATCCACTATCAAGCGAGAGAATGACCGTGTGACAGAAGAGGCAACCGCTATCGAAAAGCTTGATAAGGAATTGCAAAGTGATGAGAAAGTAGCAGAATAAGGAATATCTATGCACAGAATGACACAGCGGTGGTTGAAAAGTATGGTTGCAGGGACCATTGTCCTTTCGGTGCTGCTGCTGGTTCCGGGAATGGTGGCAGCCGAGACGGTCTTGCGTGTCGGTGAATCAGTGGCCATCGCATCAGATCAGAAGGTAGAAGAGGATTTTTATGCGGCAGCTGGTTCGGTCGCGATGTCCGGTGAGGTGACGGGGGACATGTATGCAATTGGCGGAAGCGTCACCACAAACGGCATCATTCGGCAGGACCTCACTGCGCTCGGCGGTTCCGTACAGGTACACGGACCGGTTGAGGACGATGTTCGTGTGCTCGCTGGCGACGTGACGATCGCAGAATCTGTTTCCGGCGACGTATTCGTGATCGCTGGTTCACTCACTATTCTTTCGTCCGCATCAGTTGCAGGTGACGTCTTTTTCTACGGTGGTGAGGCTACGATCGCAGGGGCCGTCGAAGGTTCGATCATGGGGACCGCTGAGCGGTTCCGTGTGGATAGTGCAGTAAAGGGTGATGTTGATGTCACCACCGGACGCCCGCTCATACTGGGGGATCGTGCCTCAATTTCAGGCGATGTCAGGTACGAGAGTTCAGGTGAAGTGGTGCGCGCGCAAAATGCTGTGGTCGAAGGGCAGGTGCTCCGTTCTGAGCCCGCTTCTACCAAAGAGGGCACCAGTTTCGGGTCTGCATTGACTGCACTTATGGTGAGCGTGTTCGCGGCACTCTGTATATATCTGATCTGGAAGCGAGAATTGACACGATTCACAAACGAGACACTGCGTAACTATAGCCGAAGCGGTGTATTGGGTCTTGGTGCACTCATACTGATACCGGTCGCCGTCGTACTGCTGATGCTGACGGTCCTTGGTCTTCTGGTAGGGCTCATAGGAGTATTCGGGTTCATCGCACTTTGCTTTGTGGCCGGCGCGATGACTGCCATCACCGCAGGAGGTCTCATCTCGCTTGCTGTCACCAAACGTATCGAGGTCAACTTTATGTGGATCCTGCTCGGTGCGTTGATGGTGCAGTTGTTGCTCTACGTTCCGTTCGTCGGTCCACTCATCGTTCTCGCATTGTTCCTGATGACGCTTGGTAATCTGGTATGGGTGTTGTATCAAAGCGCACGGTAGACCAGCTGAAAGTGCGGCGTGTGCGTGCACGGCGTATTGTTGCGTATCTCAAGAAAACGTACCCAGAGCCCAAGAGTGAACTGCGCCACCGCACCCCGTTCCAGTTTGTGGTCGCTGTCGTGCTCTCAGCGCAATGCACCGACAAGAAGGTGAATGAGTGTACCGCGGCCCTTTTCAAGAAATACAAAACTCCGAAAGACTTTGCGAATGCTGATCCGGCGACCTTCGCACGTGAGATCAGCTCCCTTACTTTCTTCAACAACAAAGCAAAACACATTATTGCAGCTGCAAGGATGGTGGTCGATGAATTTGGCGGCACAGTGCCGAAGACGGCAGCTGAACTGCAGAAACTACCCGGTGTGGCGTACAAAACGGCGCATGTGGTACTTGGTGAACTCTATGATGTTTGGGAGGGTATCCCGACCGATACGCACGTGAAGCGGTTCGCGAAGCGATTTGACCTCACCGACAACGAGGATCTCACGAAGATCTCACACGACCTTGAGGAGTTGATCCCGAAGAAGGACTGGAAGTATGTGAATAACGGGATGGTGCTCTATGGGCGGTATGTTTGTCCGGCCCGTCCTCATGAGTGTGCTGACCATGCGCTCACGAAGCTGTATCCGGAAGCGGTGAGCAAGTGGCCGAAGGTGCGGTAGTTGACAGCTGCAACAGGAAGTATATAGTAAATTCAGGTCTGGTCCTTGAAGCGTTTGACTCTTTTGCCTTTAACCGGTGGCTCTGAAGCTGGTTACTTGAGGTTCTCGCTGTGCACGCGAGGTACCGACGGTTGCCACAGGGGCCGATGCTAGCATGCAGCGGATTCAGGCGTAACAGGGCCAGACCAACTTTTCTTGTACTTCTAGGCCCATTCAATTGGGTTGGACATCTAAAAGGCGGCACCTCGGTGACCGCCTTTTCCTATGTCTGGTAGAATACAGATATGCAAAAGGTAGCCTTTTTTGATATTGACGGGACGCTGTTTCGTTCGAGTCTGGTGATCCAGTTGATCGAAGCATTGATCGATGCGGAGGTCTTTCCGAAAGATGCGCGCGATGAGTATCTCGACGAATACAATGCATGGCGGAATCGGGAAGGAGAGTATGATGCGTATGTGGCGGCGGTGGTCCAGTCGTTCATGACCCACATCAAAGGTGTCCACTACGGAGTGTTTGCAGATATCGGCAGACAGGTGGTGGCAGGACAGAGCAAGCACATATACCGATATACACGCGATCTAATCGCTGACCTTAAGGCCGATGGGTACTACCTGGTCGCCATATCACAATCCCCCAAGACGATCCTCGATGAGTTCTGCAGACAGCATGGTTTTGATAAGGTCTATGGGCGTATCTACGAACTCGGCCCACAGGACAGATTCACCGGTGCATTGGTCGACGTGCACCTGATCGAGAACAAAGCGAACATCGTCGCGCGGGTATTTGGACAGGGTGAACATACAAAAGAGGAGTCGGTGGGTGTGGGGGATACAGATGGCGATATTCCACTACTGGAATCCGTCGAACGACCGATCTGTTTTAACCCGAACCTGCGGTTGTATGACTATGCCAAGCGAAGTGGATGGAAGGTGGTAGTGGAGCGGAAGGATGTGGTGTATGAGATATAGCTGTGTTGTAGTAGGATATTGGATATGAAAAAGAGACTATATCGAAGCACAACGGATGTCATGGTGGGCGGCGTGCTAGCCGGTCTTGCCGAATACTTCGACCATGACCCGACACTCTGGCGGCTCGGCTTCGTAGTGGTCTTGGTGCTCACCGGCGTATTTCCATTCGTGTTCATTTATCTCCTCGCATGGATCGTGGTACCACAGGCACCCGATGTGGTGTACAGGGACGTGACCAATGAAGCGAAAACCGACGAACATACGAACTGATACAGCATTTCGGCGCACGGTCCGGACATTCTATAGAAAACACGGTCGCCATGACCTTCCGTGGCGGAAGACCGCGAACCCATATCGCATTTTAGTCTCAGAGGTCATGCTGCAGCAGACGCAGGTTCCGCGTGTGCGGGAGAAGTATACGGCGTTCATAAAACAATTCCCGACCGTGCATGCACTTGCAGCAGCGCCGCTTGGGGAGGTACTACGTGCGTGGCAGGGACTTGGATACAATCGCAGAGCGAAGATGCTTCATGAGTGTGCAAAGGTGGTAAAGGGGAGATTGCCGAAAACGTATGACGAACTTTGTTCATTGCCAGGCATTGGTCCATACACCGCAAGTGCGGTCATGGTGTTTGCATACAATGAGCCGATTGTGATGATCGAAACGAACATCAAGACTGTGTATCTGCACCACTATTTTAATAATAAGAAAAACGTACCCGACAGTGCACTTCTTCCGATAATTGAGCAAACACTTGACCGAAAGAATCCACGAGAATGGTATGCGGCACTTATGGACTACGGTACACATTTGAAAAAGGAGTTCGGTAACGCCAACGTACGAAGCAAGCACTACACGAAGCAGTCAGCGTTCAAAGGAAGTGATAGAGAGATACGGGGTGCGATCCTGAACGTCCTTTCTGCAAGAAAGTGCACACAGGATGCTCTGCATACTGCACTAAAACAGTTTGAACGGGAACGTATCAACACCAATCTGGCCGCCCTTGCCCATGAAGACATGGTTGAGCAAAAGGGCAGCCTGTATCGGTTACCTGAGTAAATATTGACATTCACCAATAATACTGTACAATAGTGTGCAGCATAGGATCAGGAAAGAGGAAAGGATAGCAGATGCGAATAAACGTATATGCTCCACAGGTATTTTTCCGTGCAAGCGGCCCGTACAACAGATTGGAGCCATTGCTGGCGGTTGCAGCATGTATCACGCACAGCGCTGGTTCCAGTAAGCCGTTCGACGTCCAAATCAATCAGGTACTGACCGATGGCAGTATGGGACAGTATCTGTTCACTCCCTCGAGTGCACCTGACGAGCGCTTCACCCAACTGCCACGTACCCACGTGTCTCTCGAGGTCGATCATCTGGTAAAGGTAGGACAAGAGGAGGAAGATCTTCTCTGTGCCGCACACGTGGCTCTCGTCCTTTCGCAGCTGGATCGACAGAAAGATCAGCGCGCCAACTGCTGGTCGAAAGGATACGGTGCACCCGCAGGCGTGTCCGGTTGGTGTGAAGAACAGTTCGAGCTGAACGTCACGAACCAGGTGCACTACATCGTACGTGAGTTCAGGGAAGGAAATTGCACCACCGAGTGGGCTGCAAGACAACTGCGGGACTGGTTGCTAAAATAGCGACTGCCCACAAGACGAAGCTAAGCCGTCGCACAGAAGTGCGGCGGTTATTTCATTTAGTATCAGGAATCAAAAGAGCACTAATGATGCCGAGAATCATAAGGAATCCAAGCGTTATGAAGACAAAATTGAAGGGAAGATAGAGGAGCGAAAGGCTTCCCAGGAGCGCACCGATCACATACGCAAGCGGTCGGGTGATACGGAAGAAGCTGATGATCTGCGCGTCACTGCTCTTCGTGTGCTTGAAGAAATAGCTTTCGGTCGTGACCTCAACAAGACTTGCACCGACCCTAGTCACGAACATGGCAACGATCCAGATTATGATCGCAGTGGTTGCGATCGCAGCAAGAAATGCAGACGAGATGGCAAGGATAAGAAATCCTGCCGCCATCATCTCCTTCTCCCCAACATGGTTGTCTGCATAGTATCCGATCGGGTATTCGAAGAAGGCATACGCGAGCTGTCCGGCGAAGATAATGATACCGATAGCACTCCACGAAAGGTTAATTTCGGTAGCAAGATAGAGTGGCGTGTATATCACCATAAAGCAGAAAAAGACCTGCAAAAGGAAGTGTGAAAGGAACACCATGCGAATGTTGTGGCGCTTCCAGAATGAACGCATGGCCTTCAGCAGCTTGATCTCGTGATACTTCGGATCCTGGAAATGTCTGAAGTGGAATACCAGGATCATGGCAATAGGGAAGAGCGTCAGCGCACTCAGGAGGTACGCATAGGTGAAGCTGCTATTATCAATGATGAATCCGGAGAGGAGAGGCGAGATGGCACCGATGAAGCTTGTGAGGGCAAGGAGCAGGCCACGTTTCGATCCGGTGGTGCCTTCATTGTTCCCGATCAGTGCTTCCAGGAAGACGTCAAGATTGAAAAGAAGAAGGGGGAGTACGGTGAGGTGTATGAGAAAGAGTGGCAGTGCCACTGCAAGGGAATTGGCGAACGCCATACCAGACACCGCGAGAAAGTTGCAGGCAAGGAGAAGTAGTGTGATGCGGTAGTTCCCTACCTTCCGCAGGATGTATGAAATGAAAAGGAAAATGAAGACGGTAAGGGCGGAGCCAATGAAGTAGATGACTCCCACGCTACCACTTTCCATGAACTGTGTGAGGTATGAAGAGTTAATGTATGCCACCAGCGCGAAGTGGAACATCAGAAGGAGCATGACGCTGTATATCGCCATCAGTCCGCCACGTTGTCCCGGAGTATGCGTTGTCATGGTCCTGTTCACCTCTAGTGTACCGCACAACGTGGACGTAGATGACGATGGTGCGTGGAAAGCAAAACACCCGACCGGGCGCGGTCGGGTGTTTGCAAAAGAGGATACTTAGATACCGATCAAAACCGGAATGACCATTGGGGTCTTGCTGGTCCGTTGGAGAAGGAATCCGCTAACCACGTTGGTGAGCTCATCCTTCACATACTCAAGATCGAGTGGATGCATCTTCTCCGTCTCCTTTTCCACCGTCTTCTTGATAAGGACACGTGCTTCAGAAAGCAGTTGCTGTGATTCACGTAGATACACGAAGCCGCGGGAGATGATATCCGGTGACTTCCGTAGTTTGCCGTTCTTGGTGTTCACGGTCGCAATAATGACGAACATGCCGTCTTGTGCAAGTGAGAGACGGTCGCGAAGCACAACCTCCTGTCGCGTACCGACGGTAAAGCCGTCGACCATCACGAGCTCGGTCGGGATCTTCTCCGCCCGGCGGATGAGTTCGGTGCCGTTCTTGATATCGAGAATGGTACCGTTGTCCGGGACTACGATGTTCTCACGTGGGAACCCGTTCTCGATAGCCGTATACATGTGGCTCTTCAGGTGGTAGTGATGACCATGAACAGGCATCAGGAACTTCGGCTTCACACACTGGCGCACCCAGTTGAGTTCGCCGGCGTTTCCGTGTCCTGAGGAGTGGACCGAGGCGCTTCGGTAGTTGATGACCTTCACGTTCTTCCGGTAGATATTGTCCTTCAGTTTCTGGACGGCGATCTCGTTGCCGGGAATGACGGATGACGAAAGTACGATCGTGTCACGCTCGGTGAGTGTGATCGTCTTATGCTTGTCTGTCGCCATACGCATCAGCGCAGCAAACTCTTCGCCCTGTGCACCGGTCGAGAGGACCACGATGCGGTCAGCAGGATAGTTGCTCATATCCTCACCACGAATGAACGTATCTTTCTTCACCTCAAGCATCTTCGCGAGCTGTGCGATCTCGATGTTCGTTTTCATGCTCCGTCCTTCGAGTACGACCTTCTTTCCAAGATCCTCGCACGTACTGATGATGGCGAGCAGTCGCTCGAACTGAGATGCGAACGTGCCGATGATAAGGCGTCCGGTCGCGTTCCGGATGATTGTCTCAAGATTCGAGAGTACGTCACTTTCCGGCGCAGAGAATCCTTCGCGGTCAGCGTTCGTTGAATCACAGACGAGAAGTAGGTTGTTGTTTTTGCCAACAGATTCCCACATCTCACGTTCCTCCTTCATCGGTACGCCGTCCTCATGGGACACCTTGATGTCTCCAGTGAGCACGATATCGCCATGCTTGGTCTCTACAGACACGCCCATAGCGTCAGGGATCGAGTGAGTGACCGGGAAGGTCTTGATCTTCGTCTTACCGACAGTGAATGAGTCACCTTCCTTGATGACCTGGATATCCACCTTCTCTGCGTGAGGAAACTCCTCCTGTCGCTTCAGGATCATGAGTGAGGTCAGATACTGCGTGTAGATCGGGGGATTGCCGATACGCTCCATGATGAATGGGATACCGCCGATGTGGTCAAGGTGACCGTGTGTGATCACCACTGCACGGATCTTGTGCTTTCGCTCCTCAAGATACTGCGTGTTCGGAAGGATGTAGTTAATGCCCGGGGCGTTCGACTCCTCGGAAACGAACTGGAATCCCATATCGAATACGATGATGTCGTCCTTTGTTTCAACGATGTTCATGTTGCGTCCGATTTCTTCGACGCCGGAGACCGGAATGACACGGACAGTATCTTCGTCGGTCACCTCCGGAAGGATCGGTGTATCTTTTTCAGTTACGCTGAGACGGTGTACGAGCGCGGGGCTCTTCATCGGTCGACGTCGGTCGCCGTGACGAGGTCGCCCACGCTTGCTGCCGGCGCGCTTTGCTCCCTTGGCAGTGCCCTGACGAGGCTTTCCGCCGGTCGAACCTGCTTGCCGGTTGGGCTGGGTGCTTGGGCTGCCATTTCGTCCGCGTGACCGGTTACGTCCGCCTCGACGCTGCCCGGTTCGTTTTGGTGTGTTTTCGTTCATAATGTGTAGTTAATGTGTAATGGTCTGTTTCAATAAATCTAATCCTGTACGAACATCTGCCACACGGACTCCTCGTTCATGTACCAGTCGCGAATATTGCTGAATCGCTCACTCGGTCGTGAGATCCGGACCATATCGGTCGGGTGTACATCCGTTCGTATAAGGTATGTAAATGTTGGACTGTAGAGGAAGATGGCCGGGGCTTCGGTGTGTACCTCTGCTTCAAAATCACGAAGGCTGGAAAGCCGCTCTGCCTCATCCTGTGTGGTCCGCGCGGTCCGCAGGAGGGCATCGGTCGTGATGTTGGCGTAAAGGGCGACATTCAATCCAGGGTCCTCACGCTGCGATGAGTGCCAGAACGGGTAGAGGTCGAGCGAACGTCCGATCTCCGTGCCAAAGAGCAGCGCCTCGTAGTTACGTGGCCGGATGACGGCCTGCACGAGGTCACTCTGCTCATAGAGTTCAACGCTCACTTCAACACCGAGTTCACTCCAGACGTGTTCAAGATAAAATGCGGTCTCTTCGAATACCGACGCATTGGCGGTCGCAAGTGTAACACGTAGTATGACCTCACTGTCGTCGATCTCCTTGCCCCATTGTCCGCTTTCGTTCTGCGTCCATCCGCCAGCGCTCAGTATCGCACGGGCCTCGTCGAGTGATGTGTCGCTACCCACAGCCAGAGTGCCGGTCGCCTGCTCTTCAGGAAGGAAACCGGAAGGAATAGGTGAGGTAGTCGGTATACCGTATCCGTCCAGCACATCAGAAACAAGTGCTGCTCTGTCGACAGCGGCACTAAGTGCCTTTCGTGCACTTGCGTCCCGCAGTGCTATTGATCTGTTCTGATTGAAGAACACCGAAAAGACGCGGGGAAGCGGTGCCTCGATCACCGTCGAATTCTCTTGTTGGGTGGTAAATCGTGCGACAGTGTCGTTTGGAAGTGACGCAGTGCTTGTGAGCTCACCCTGTACGTATGCCGCTTCAAGTTCCTCTTCATTCTGGAAGAACTGCACTATAACGGTCGGGATGTTCGCACGACCACGTCCGTCCTCGTGCGCAGTGAGGGTATAGCCATTGATGAGACCTGTCTTGCTGCGTGAGGTATCCGTATGCTTGTATGGTCCTGATCCGATCGGTTCAGTATTGTGCTGACTGAAAGCAAGCTCCTCAATGGTGAGTGACTCCCAGATATGCTGCGGCATGATGCCGACGGTGAGATTCTCAAGGAACGGTGTATAGGCGTCAGCGAGCACGAAGTTCAGTTCACGATCACCCAAGACCTCTACCCGAACACCATTCCAGTTCCCCCGCAGGGGTGACTTAAGGTCAGGGTTTTGTATGAGTTCGATGGTGAACGCCACGTCGTCAGCACGGATCGGTGACCCGTCATGGAATTGGATGTCGCTACGCAACACGACGTTGTATACGAGCCCGTCCTCAGATACGGTCACTGATTCGGCGAGGTCTGGGGTGAGTGCGCCGTCCGCATCCAGTTTCATGAGGCCGCTGTATATGAGCACGGTGAGGTCGTTGTCGGTGCGGGTGAGAGCCAGTACCGGATTCACGAATCGCGGGGTACCGACAATCCCTTCGACGAGTGTACCACCACTACTCGGTACGTCGGTCGTATACGCCAGCGAGAGGTTGATGAGTGCGTATGCAGTGGACGCAAGAAAGATCACCGCAAGCACGAAAAGAATCAGTCGGTCGCTCGGACGAAGTGCGTCGAGATATGAGAATACCAAGTCAAAGAGTGGCCGCTTTCCGGGCCGGGGTTCATGTTCCATGTATTGTTCGGATTAGAGCTGTGTACCGATACGTGTGTTATGCAACGATGTTGAGTAGTGCTGAGAGCACGAAGAGAACGGCAAGGACAACCGCCGCGCGAAACAGGAATAGTTCTCCACCACGTCGCTTGTGGAATGCTGCACTGAAATTGTCGCCGCCAAACGCACCACCAAGACTCGATCCACGCTGCTGCATGAGAATCACTGTTATTAGCAGGACCGCAAGGATGACTTGTATGTACGGTAGTATCGGAACTACGACAGATCGTATGAATTCCATGTGCCGGAGATAGTAGCATGGGTTTCGGGATTTGAAAAGGGAAGACCGCCTATTCTTTTGGCGGCTCTGTCGATTCGTCTTTTGCTGCATCTTGTGCCGCGAAGTGTTCTTTGCAGAGCTGGGAGTAGTGCTTTGTGCAGCGAAGCAAAATGTACATGCAGAGGACAAGTATGCCCGCCAGCAACCACTGATTTAGGAACCAGTAGTTCGACCGCAAAAAGATAACTTCGCCTTCTACGCTTACTTCCTCTAACGGAATTATAGCGATGGCGATGATAACGATGAGCAGTCCCAAAAGTCCTGATGCGAGGTTGTACAGCTGGATCTTTTGCATTGAAGCAACTCCTTTCGCACTTCTGATTCAGAATATAGCATAAACCCCGCAGTGTGCGGGGTGTCAGCGCGCCCTACTCAGTCGTTACGGTCTTTCGGCAACGACCTGTCTACCGCAACGTTCGGCCGATTGTATGCGGCGCCCACTAAGCAATGAATGCTATCGTAGCAGTTTCGAACGCACTGACATGGCCAGCATACCATACGGTTTGCCAATAAAATATATTTGTGGTTCAGTGGACGTTAGTTGGTCATGGAGAAACATGAAGGCTTGGAGGTAGCACAATGTTCAAGGTCAGTACTGAAGCAACCAACACCCGCCGTTGTGCGATCGCGGGAGGAGCGGAGGTGGTTATCGACGCATCCAACCAGGTGTTGGTCAACGGAGAGTTGGTTACTGGGTTCAGCACCCAGCAACGAAGGTTTCTGGTGTACCTTGCTGACGCACGCGGCACCGTGCGTACCGTGCCGATGCTTTTGCATCGCTTCTATCCCGACGGCACCGAAGCTCAATACAAGATCTTCAAAGTTATTGCGCACCATGTGCGCTGCATACTGGGCGACGTTCATCCAGATGCTGCGAAGACGGTGCAGACAGTATGGGGTCGTGGGTTTGTATTCGGGCCCTCGAAGGTCGTCTCGATCCCGCTAGGAAGACATCTTTCCCTTCCACCCCAGAACTGCCGCTGGGTTCCGAGTCGCAAGGCTCACGTCGTGTCGGTGATACTGACGGGTCGTGCCACCGTCGCACAGATCCTGCAGCACTACACAAACTTGTCTCATGAAGAGCTGCTGGAGTGGCTCACGCAGTATGAGGAGCACGGCAAGCGCGGACTTCGGCTGACAAGAACACAAGAGTACGCTTCGGCGTGATCATCAAGAGGCTGGGCACATGCCCGGCCTCTTTTTTTGACTAACCCTTCATTCCTCCATATAATGCATCACGCATTCATACAGTGCCGTCACCGGTACTTCCCACTCTTGACCGCTCGCCGGTGACGAAAGGTTATTGATAGCAATAAATACACAATCAACATATGTCAGCAGAGCAAACAATCAGGCCGCTTGGAGATCGTGTAGTCGTCCGGCCACTTACCGAAGAGGAAGCAGGGAGCAAGTCTCCGTCCGGCATCATCATTCCTGATACGGCAAAGCAGGAGAAGCCGGAACAGGGTGTCGTGATCGCCGTCGGCGAAGGGAAATGGAACGAGGACGGTGACGCGCGGGTCCCGATGTCGGTGAAGGAAGGCGACCGCGTCGTCTTTTCGAAGTATGGATACGAGGAAGTGAAGCTGGGGGACAAGGAGTTGTATCTTGTAAGTGAAGGGAGCATTCTTGCAGTTATCAGCTAATACATAGAACTATGGCAAAACAGGTAATTTTTGAGGAAGAGGTACGAAAGCGTTTGAAGAAGGGAGTCGATACGGTTGCGAACGCGGTAAAGGTAACGCTTGGTCCAAGAGGTCGCAATGTCGTACTCGATAAGGGATACGGCGGCCCGACCATTACGAACGATGGCGTCTCGATCGCCCGGGAGATCACACTGAAGGACAAGTTCGAGAACATGGGGGCGGAGATCGTCAAAGAGGTCGCGAACAAGACCAATGAGCTTGCCGGTGACGGTACCACAACTGCAACCGTCCTCACACAAGCACTCGTGAACGAGGGTTTGAAGCAGACCACGATGGGTGTGAACGCAATGGCGGTCCGGACCGGCATGGAGCACGCCGCAGTCGATGTGGTCGCTGCACTGAAGGAGATGGCGACCTCGATCAGCAACGAGGACGAGATCAAGCAGGTAGCGACCATCTCTGCTGAGAACGCTGAACTCGGAGAGAAGATCGCGGAGACCATCGGGAAGGTCGGCAAGGATGGTGTGGTGACCGTTGAGGAGTCACAGTCATTCGGCATCGAGACCGAACTCACCGAGGGTATGGAGTTTGATAAGGGATACGTGTCTCCATACATGGTGACCAACCACGAACGCATGGAGGCGGAATACAAGGACGCACAGATCCTCATTACCGACAAGAAGGTGAGTAGTGTTCAGGAGATCCTGCCGCTCCTTGAGAAGATCGCACAGAGCGGCAAGAAGGAGCTCATCATCATCGCTGACGACATCGACGGAGAAGCACTCGCTACATTCGTGGTGAATAAGCTGAAGGGAGGGTTCTCAGTGCTCGGCATCAAGGCGCCGGGGTATGGTGACCGAAAGAAGGAGGTCCTGCAGGACATTGCGATCATGACTGGTGGACAGGTGATCACCGAAGAGGTCGGCCTGAAGCTTGAGAACACCGAGCTCGCACAGCTTGGAAAGGCGGATCGTGTGGTGTCGAGCAAGGACAACACCGTTATTGTCGGTGGAAAGGGAGCAAAAACTGATATCGACAACCGTGTGAATGCATTGAAGGCACAACTTGAGGGTACGAGTTCGAAGTTCGATAAGGAGAAGCTTGAAGAGCGTATCGCGAAGCTCGCGGGCGGTGTTGCGGTCATCCGTGTGGGTGCGGCGACCGAGACCGAGATGAAATACCTTAAGCTCAAGATCGAGGATGCGGTCAATGCCACCAAGGCGGCAATCGAAGAGGGAATTGTGCCGGGCGGCGGTACATCGCTTGCGCGCGCTGCGGCCGTGGTTGAGCGTGGTGTGCTTGCCAAGAAGGATCTTGGTCGCGAGGAACTCATCGGATACAGCATCGTCTTGAAAGCACTTGAGATGCCACTGCGTCAGATCGCTGATAACACCGGCAAGGATGAGGGTGCCGTTATCGTACAAAAGGTGAAGGATGCAGGAGGTAACGCCGGTTACGATGCTGCGAAAGGTGTCATGATCGACGATATGATCAAGGCAGGTATCATTGACCCGGTAAAGGTTGAGCGTGCGTGCGTTCAGCACGCGGTCTCAGCTGCAGCTATCCTCCTCACCAGTGAGGCGGCGGTTGCCGACGAGCCTGATGATGATAAACCATCGATGCCTGATATGAGTGGAATGGGAGGTATGGGTGGAATGATGTAGCAAGAGCGTACAGTCATGAAAAAACGCGCGGCTGGATGCCGCGCGTTTTGTTTTGGGTCAGGTCAGTTCTTCTACCAGCAGCGAGTCGATCAACTCGTACCGTGTGACCTTCGGCGCGCCGGGTTGGCGGAGTACCGACTTGAACCACGGCACCTGCGGTGAATCTCGCAGGATCCGGAACTGCAACTGCGGTCGCAGCCTTGAAAGCTCACGCATCCGCGCGAGAGTGCCTGGAGCTCGTTCAAACGAGTCGGGCACGTTTTCAGCGCACACGATGAGATCGAAGGAGCCGAGTCGGTCGAACAGGATACTCTCAGCTTCATCGAAATTTGACGCTTCCTCTACATCGTGACGGATTCGCCGCAACGCTTTGGCGATCCCGTCGCGAAGCAGTTCATCACCTTCAATGACGAGTATATGCATGGGTACCTCCCCGGTAAGAAAGAGCAATTGAAGAACATCATACAATATTCTTGATGACAGTCAATAAAGCCGGCCTGTTCAAAGGCCGGCTCGGCTTATTCGTTCCAGCAGCAGTTCAACGCACTGCACCAGTTTATCAGGGTTGGCACGGTCCTTCTTGCAGTACTCAATCTTATGCGCCGTGATGTCGAACCGATTCTCCGCAAGAACGAACTTCAGTTCATCGCTGGTGTGGAGGATGAACGGAATCATGTCACCTCTGTTCCGGAGTACCTCTGCAAGAGCGACGCCTTCATGGTCGCTTCCCATGTGGTTGTCGCACACGACCATTTCGACAGGAAGATCAGGGTCCACGCCTGCTCCGTCTCCAAGGAACATAAGCGCAATCTGCCTGTTTTCAGCATGCTCGACCGTGTGGCCGGCGTTGGTGAGCAGTCTTCCATAGCGGCCATGTATCTCAGCCTCATCATCAACAAGTAATATATGAGCCATGTGTCTCTCCCAATGAACGTTTCAGCAATCCTACAACACCCTTGCGGGCTGTCAATTATGGTATACTTTTGATACTTATTTCGTAAACAGGGGAAACAATTATGTCTACAATGGTATGGATCATATTGGGTGTTGTTGCGGTGATCGCGATCTTCGTGATCTACGCATACAACCGCTTTGTCACACTCACACAACGCACTGACGAGGCGTGGGCGGACATTGATGTACAGCTCAAACGACGGTACGACCTTATCCCGAACCTGATCGAGACTGTGAAAGGGTACGCGACACATGAACGTAGCGTATTCGATGATGTGACCAATGCACGCGCACAGGCCACACAGATACACGTCGATCCGGCAAACATCACTCCGGAGCAGATCCAGGCGATGGCAGGCGCTGAATCAGCCCTTACCCAGTCACTTGGACGGTTGCTTGCGGTCGCTGAAGCATACCCAGATCTCAAGGCCAGCCAGAACTTCTCACAGCTTCAGACAGAGCTTTCAGACACTGAGAACAAGATCCAGGCAGCACGCCGCTTCTACAACGGCAACGTACGTGATCTTGGTATCGCACTGGAGTCATTCCCAACGAACGTGATTGGGAACATGTTCAAGTTCGAGGATCGTGAGTTCTTTGAGCTTGAAGAGAACTCTACTGAGCGTGAGAACGTAAAGGTTGATTTCTAACCTACCAGTATGAGCAAAGTCTTCTACAACAAGCTCGTACGTGATCGCATTAAGGAGAAGATAGAAGGGAACGGGGAACAGTGCGAGGTACGTCCGATCGCTGACAATGAGGAGTTCCAGCAGGAACTTCTTAAGAAGGTCGCTGAAGAGGCGAGTGCGCTCGCGCGCTCCCGTTCGCGTGAGGAGTTCCTCGATGAGTATGCCGACCTCATGGTGGTACTCGATACACTCACCGCGCAGCTTGAACTCTCGGAAGCCGAGGTATCACTGGTTCTGAAGGAGAACCTTGAACGAAAAGGAGGGTACCAGGAACGGCACTTCTTGCTGTGGTCTGACGACTCCGGATACGAGAGTAACGAAACACCGCAGGGTATCAAATAGCACATAGACCGCGTATGCAGTCTCTCTACTCTAAAATCTACATAGCTGTGGTGGTGGGTCTCTGTGCCCTGCCTTCCTTTGTGTATGCGGAGGTCATTCGTTCGTTCGATACGGATATCGTGGTCTCGTCTGACGGGTCGTTTGTTGTCACTGAGACCATTAAATATGACTTCGAGAGTGAGGAGCGGCACGGTATCCACCTCACCATCCCCACGGACCACCTGCACGAAAGCACCAACGTGCTGAAGCACCGGTACGTCGAGGTCGAGCTGCGATCGGTCGTAATGGACGGAGATGAGGTTCCATACGAACACACAGGTGATCTTGGGGAATTCAAGATTCGCATCGGTGATCCGGACGTCACTATCACCGGCCTGCATACATATCAGATCGAGTATCGTGTACGCGGCGGACTCTCATACTATGACGAGCATGCCGAACTATACTGGAATGTGATCGGGAACGAGTGGGAGGTTCCGATCGAATCAGCTACCGCTCGAGTGCGTGGGGCAGAACTACTCGGTGAGCAGGTATCCTGCTATGTGGGGAGTGAGGGTGATCGCGAGGAGTGTGAGATCGTGCGCACTGATGAAGGGGTCACATTCGCGGCGGCAGACCTAAACGCAGGCGAAGGCCTCACACTCGCGCAGGCGCTTGTTGGCGTCGATCAACTGATCCTTGAGAGACTCTCTTTACTGCTCCCGTGGCTCCTTCTCGGTCTTGTGTGGCTTGTCGCTCTTTCGATATTCGTATACCGGTTCATCACCACACACCGGAGCCGTCGTACTGTCATCGCGCAGTATGAACCGTATGAGGATCTGAAGCCCATGTATGCAGGTCTGTTGATGGACGGGCGACTCGATGCACAGGACATCACTGCTGGCATTGTCTATCTCGCAGAACAGGGATTCTTCAAAATAGCTCATACTGACCGGAAGATCTTATGGCTTTTTAACGCTGACGATTACAAGATCACGTTGCAGCGGCCGTATAGCGAACTTGCGACGCCGTTCCAAGAGGAGATATTCACACTGCTCTTCGCGAAGGATGCAGTGGTGGGAGAGACGGTCTCGCTTCACGACCTTAGCAAGGACACCGGCAGGCAGAAGGAAAACTACAAGACAGTCGAACGGCTCCAGAGCGCTGCGCGCACGGATCTCATCGAGCAGGGGTACTACGAGCGTTCACACAGAACTCTTTTTATGATCGGTGGTGGTACCACTGGAATGCTCATTCTTCTTGTGTCGCTCTCGATACTCATGGGCGCAACAGTGCTATCTGTGGTTCTGCCGGCCATCGGCATCTTTATCGGCACGGTCATCGCGCTCTCACTTGCATGGCGTCGGCGTACCAAGAAGGGATACGAGGCACGGGATCATTTACGCGGTTTCAAGGAATTCCTCTCTGTGACGGATACTGAGCGCTTCAAGTTCCATAACGCGCCGCAGAAGAGCCCGGAGCAGTTCATGGCGTACCTGCCGTACGCGATCGCGTTTGGGGTCGAGAAGGAGTGGGCAGAGGCATTCAAAGACATCACCATTCCGCAGCCGGATTGGTATGACGGGCATGGAGCGGCGTTCAATGCGGTGTACCTCACTAATAGCGTCAGTGCGTTCAGTACCGCGTTCGCGAGCTCCTCCGGTTCGTCACCAGCCTCGTCAGGCGGTGGGTTTTCCGGGGGTGGAGCAGGTGGCGGTGGCGGTGGAAGTTGGTAGAATAGACCTATGGCTACGCTCTATACACACCAGACCAGCAATAAATGGAAGACCGTCATGCTCATGACGTTCTTTCTGGTATTCGTTATCGCGATCGCGTACGCTGTCGCGTGGTATTTGGGGAACCCGATCATTTTGTATGTTGCGGTTGCCTTTGCATTGCTGATGAATGTCGGAAGCTACTGGTATTCCCATAAACTGGTTATCGCAATGACCGGTGCGAAGCAGGCGTCGCGTGAGACACATCGTGAGCTATATGATGTGGTCGAAAACCTTTCGATCGCTGCTGGGCTTCCGATGCCGAAGGTGTATGTGGTGGAGGACCCTGCACCGAACGCATTTGCGACGGGACGAAATCCTGAACATGCGGTTGTGGCAGCAACCACAGGGTTGCTTTCGATCCTTGATCGTTCGGAACTTGAAGGTGTGATGGCGCATGAACTGGCGCATGTGGGGAACCGGGACATGCTCGTGATGACGGTCGCTGTGGTGCTTGCTGGTTTTTTGGCGATTCTGGCGGACTTTTTCATGCGAACACTTATGTTCGGCGGCGATCGTGACCGCCACCCAGCGTTTTTGATACTCGGGATCGTCGGTATCTTTTTAGCCCCTTTGGCAGCGCAGCTAATCAAAATGACGATCTCACGGAAACGGGAATATCTTGCGGACGCATCTGGCGCGCTTTTGACACGCTACCCAGAAGGGCTTGCCTCAGCTCTTGAGAAGATCAGCAGTTATAACGGTCCGATGAAGCGGGCGAACAACGCAACTGCCCATCTGTTCATTGCCGACCCGTTCGGTGGCGGAAAGAGGAATTTCGGACAGCGCATTCACGGCATGTTCCAGACGCATCCGCCGGTGGCTGAACGCATCAAACGCCTGCGAGCGCTCGATACATAACAAAACGGTCCGGCAGATGCCGGACCGTTTTTTGTTTGATTACTGTGGAATGAAGGTGAGTGCCTTGCCGCGCAGTGCTCCGCGACCGGTCCGACCGATACGGTGAACGTAGTCCTCGAAGGTGTTCGGAAGGTCGTAGTTGATAACGTGCGTGACACTATCCACGTGGATACCACGCGCTGCCACGTCCGTTGCGACCAGTACCCGGACCTGTCCGCTCTTGAAGCGGGAAAGTGAACGCTGGCGTTGTCCGTGGCTCTTGTTGCCGTGGATCGATTCAGACGGAATACCGTTGTGGTTGAGCTCCTTTCCGAGCTTCTCCACGCTGTGCTTCATCGCACCAAAGACGATGACGCGCTTGAACGCTTCGTCCTTTAACAGGTCCACAAGTGTTTGAAACTTATGTACGTGTACGTATCGAACGACATCCTGTTCGATACTGTTCGTCACGTCCTTTTTTTTCACTGACACCGTCACTGGATTCTTAGTGAATGAGTGCACGAGTGCTGCTGCTTTCTCGTCCATGGTAGCGGAGAAGAAGAGTGTGTGTCGGTCTTCAGGGAGTTCACCGAGGATCGTTCGCATGTCGTGGATAAATCCCATGTCGAGCATACGGTCAGCTTCGTCGAGTACCACCGAAGTGATGTGGTCGAGTGGAAGGATATTCCGCTCCATCAGGTCCTTGATACGACCAGGCGTACCGATGATGAACTGATTTCGCCTGCGAAGTCCGCGGATCTGGGGGCCAATAGCGGTTCCGCCGACGCAGACAGTGGAGTAGAAGCGGAAGTTCTTTGCGAGTTTCTGGAGTTCCGCATCGATCTGAAGCGCAAGCTCACGTGTTGGCGTGAGGATGAGGGTAACAGCAGATGGATCTTTCTTCTTCAGCTCGATGAGCGGAATAAGGAAGGCTGCCGTCTTTCCGGTACCTGTCTGAGCGAGTCCAACGATATCCTGTCCTTCAAGGATCTTCGGGATCACCTGATCCTGGATCGGGGACGGGGTCGTGTGACCAATTTCAGCGAGTGTCTTCTTCAGACGCCCGTCGATCTTAAAATCAGCGAAAGTGTGTGTCGGTACGTATACCTCTTCGGACACTTCGACCGGGTTTCGGTTAATGAACTGTGTTGGATCGAATGTTGGTTGCACACGCTTACTACCACGTTGTGGTCGGCTATGTGAATTTCCACCACGGCGGAATGAGCCGCGATGTGATGCAGGTCCGCGTGAGCGGGACGCATGAGAGCTGCGTGGACGGCGATTACGCGGTCCGCGCGAATGAGTTGTGGGCATTGTTGTTCTATAGTTTAGGAGAGATATCTGATGATATCTCGGGGTGCGGGTTGTAATTGAAGAGACGAATATGAGAAAGCGCTCTACGCTTTCTCACCCCACACGAGTTTCAAAAGCAGGAAGATAATACACTATAAACTGAGATTGGTCAATGTTTGTGCTAAAGGAATGCGGTTGTGTATAAGAGTGGGCCGCGCTGTGAGCGCGACCCGTTGTTGTCACCTGATATTCAGCGATCGTGTATTCCACCGAGCCAGAGCATATATCATGCAAAGGCCGAAGGATAGTGCCGAAGCTGGTGCGAAGATCACCGGCATGAACCATGCAAACAGACTGGTCACGGGCCAGGAGAACGACCAGTCCGGCGAGAAGCAGTGCCTCAAACTTCATCATGTCGTAGCCTCACTGAGTTGTCGCTGTACATTTTGGAAGTGCACAGTATTGAAGCCAACGCGGGGCACCTCCGTAAAGAACACTCTGCTCGACCACTCAGCAACTTCGATCCGCTCGACCGTGTACTGCTGGCCAACGACCAAATGTGCCAAAGCAAGTGCGCTGTCGTGTTCATAGCCCTGGTTCGGTTTGTCGAACAGCACTTTGTCCCCTGTATTGGTTTTGAGACTCATGGACGGAGTGGAGGGATCCTTCGGAGAGGGATCCTCCTCACGACCTACACAGGCGCAACTACCGATACGAGAGGAGCGCATGCTTTGCTCGAAGTGACGGTCAAGCAGATATTGCCCTGCACTGCCAAACTTCTCACAAGTAAGACCGGCTTCGCTGGCCGCCATGAAGATGCAGCAGTCGCTGGTTCCGATCTTACACACCGTCCTTTCAGCCCCTAGGGGAATCCGGCACGAGTCGCCGCGACTGAAGAACTTCACACCGAAGACCTCTTCGGTTGGGTCGGCGGCAATCTTGAAACCGCTATCACTGTACTCAAACTGGACATTGCGTCCGGAGAGCCAGGTCAGCGCGGTCGGCAGGTAGGCGTTGATGTTGGATATACCAAAATCTTCCGGCCTATCGAGCACCGCCACCTTGTCGGACTCGTATCTGACGAACATCTCGGCCGAATCGACGAGCGTGAGGCTGTATGAACTGCTGTTCATTTGATGTTCGGCAGGTTTGCCGTTCATCTTCAAGAGCGTTTCGTCAATGAGGGGATAGAGGTCGATCTGGGTACCATCCGGCTGGATGAGCGCCCACGGCCTTTTGATCCAGCTTCCGCTGAAAATCAACACCCCGGTCAACTTCTGCATTTTTTGTAGCGTCCTTTGGCGCGGTGGTTGGGTAGTACAAATAATCTTTAAGTACCGTACTGAGATTCTGGGTATTTGTCAATAGCGACAAAAGGAACGGCTGGCGAGCGAAACTTCAGCCACTTAAGCGAAGAAAGTTTTCCTTTGCGGGCCGTCTCGAGTTTGAGACGTGGTTGTTTAAGTAACGTTTGGAGAATCCTCGGACCTTTTAGAAAAAGTGACGTAGACTCGGGTCACAAACGTTTTGGCGAATTAGCTGGATTTTGTGTCATGACTGCGATAAAGTCAGTGTGGGAATGTTCCCTTACAAAGGAGGGCGCCATGAGCGTCAATCAGAGCAGTTCGATCGCCTTGTTTGAGAAATTCCGCCCGAAATTTCGCGAGATCACGTGGCATCCGTGCGGACTCGCCCATAACCACGATAGTCGTGAGTTATGGGGTCGCTGTATGAGCTCCCGCATCAGTGGCACCAACTTCTATCTGGAGCCGGTGCACATCGGCCAGAAAAAACCGATCGAGCACATTATGAACGGCAAACCATGTCTCAACGTGGAGCAGGCTGGGCTGAAGTTCTCGGTAGACTTCGATGCTGCCGACGGCTTCGCCAACCAGTTCAACGAGGCGCTGTGGCAAGCAATCCAGGAAGGACCACTCAAAGGCAGAAGGTTCTTCATGGATCCGGTATTCAAGGACGGCAAGTTGCCGACCAGCGTCCATTCCTACACCTCGGCCTATGTCCGTATTACGGTCGAAGGTGGAGAGGTGGTCGGGCTTGATCTGGCTCATAACATGCTCGCGTACCATCTCGGCTGGGAAGCCTACATCCCGCCGAGTCCGGAGCGCCAGGCGATCGAGACGGCACTTTCTCTCGAGGATGCACGAGCACAACATGCCGAAAGCAAGCCGTTCATGCGCGTCGGTGAGCTCGAAGGCACACTTGAAGGACAACTCGCAGTGATTAGCTCGTAAGTATACGGGACAGGGTTTTTTAAGGCGTCAGCTTCGGCAGACGCCTTTTTCTTGTGATACGTATCCGGACCGGGGGAGGAATACATTAGGGTCGGCGCTTCGCGCCGACCCTATTTCGGGTTCAAAAAACGATTTCCAATTTTTGCGGTGAGATACTAGCCTTTGCTCGAACCCATTTCGAGACAAAGACCAACTAAC
>JBBDKG010000009.1:0-19974 GCA_040879435.1 Minisyncoccota bacterium
CCGCATTCCGGTGCACCGGCAAACATCGCCGTATACGCTGCGTGGCTTGAGCCGGGCGATACGGTACTCGGTATGCACCTTGAGCACGGCGGACACCTCACTCACGGACATCCGGTGACGCATATGTCGAAGTACTATAACTTCGTACGCTATGAGATGAAGGATGTCACGACCGGAGAAATAGACTACGACCGCATGCGTGAGATAGCGCGCAAGGAAAAGCCCAAGATCATTCTCGCTGGGTTTTCTGCGTACTCGCGCAACTATGACTACAAGATCATGGCAGAGATCGCCGAAGAGGTTGGCGCGCTTGCTGTGGCTGACATGGCGCATATCGCCGGCTTGATCGCTGGCGGAGAGCTTCCGAATCCGTTCGATTACGGTTTCCACGTCATTACCACAACGACGCACAAGACGTTGCGCGGTCCGCGCGGCGGGCTCATCCTTTCAAAAGGGGTCGTGGGCAACCCACTTAAGGCGCCGGAAAAGACAATCGAGAACATTCCAACACTCATCGACCGCAGTGTGTTCCCGGGACTGCAGGGCGGACCGCACATGAATGTGACCGCAGCGAAAGCGGTGGCGTTCGGTGAGGCGCTCCAACCTTCGTTCAAAGAATATGCAAAACAGATCCGCCGCAATGCAAAGGCGATGGAAGCGGTGCTCAGAAACGAAGGTATTGCAATGATCGGCGGCGGGACGGATAACCACCTTATCCTCGCCGACGTATTTACCTCGTTCGGTATTGGTGGAAAAGAGGCGGAAGAGACCCTCGATGCGATCGGTATCACGCTCAACAAGAACGCGGTGCCATTTGATACACGCAAACCGTTCGATCCGTCCGGTATCCGATTCGGCACGCCGGCTATGACGACGCGTGGCATGAAAGAGGCGGAAGCAACGCGGCTCGCTGAGATCATGATCGAAGCGTTACGCAGCAAGGACGACGAAACGAAAAAGAAGAAGCTCCACGAAGAAGTGAATGCTCTCTGCGAGAAATTCCCAATCCCGGAGGCGTTTGTGTAAAAGTGCGGAGACCGTCATTTCAGTCTGTTAGGCTGAAGGTAGAAAGGGAGCAGGAAGATGATCAAGCAACACACCCAAGATCCTTGCCGGGATGCTGCTGAAGAGCATGTAGCGGTTCGCTCATACGCCGAACGGTTCGGCCGCGGCGGCGACGCCGATGTTGAGGTCGAAGCATGGCTTACGCAGCAGTGCGCTTCTGGAAAAGGGTTCTCAATAACCAACCCCGACACACCGCCCAGCTGAGCGCATCACACCCCGCGCAATCAAGACCTTCGTCTTGATTGCGCGGGGTGAGTTCGTTTCAGGTGCTACAATGCTTTTATGTTGAATGTGTTTCGCTCATACAAAGATAAAGTTCAGACACAGTCGTTCGCACGTGTGAAGCGGTACTGGCTCTCGATCGCCTTTGTGCTCGGTTTCGTGGTGGATACCATTACGCTCAATAACGTTGAGCAGATATTCGACAACCTCGTGTTGTTGACGCACGTCCTCCTCTCCATGACCGCACTGTTTCTGATGTATGCTGCTGCGGCGGGCAGAGTACCTGAACAGTGGGTCGTTCCACTCCGGAAGTACGCACCGTTGGTTGCACAGTATTCGTTCGGAGGTCTGCTCTCCGGCATGCTCATTTTTTATGGTCGGTCCGGCGCATGGACCGAAAGTTGGCCGTTTTTGATCATTATCCTTGCGGTCATTGCCGGTAATGAGATCATCAAGGATCGGTCAGCACGATTCCTCTTCAACCTCACCGTTCTCTTTGTGGGGCTGTTCGCGTATCTCGTCCTTATCATTCCGGTCATCTCCGGCTATATGGGACCACTGGTCTTCCTCGGCAGCGGTCTGCTGGCGCTCCTTGTAATGTACGGGTATATCCGGCTACTACAACGTGTGATCCCGAACTTCATCAAGCTGCAGATGCGCATGCTGGTGTTCATGATCGGCATCGTCTTTGCTGGGTATAACTTCCTGTATTTTGCAAATATCATTCCGCCGATACCACTCTCGCTGAAGGATGTCGGTATCTATCACTCGGTGGTGAAATTCGACGATGGTGAGTATCAGCTTAAATATGAGGAGGGAGCGTGGTGGCAGTTCTATAAAGACTCAGACACAACATTTCATCCCGTTGCTGGTGGCAACATCTTTTGTTTTGCATCCGTCTTTACCCCCACACGTCTCCATACCGATATCTACCACACGTGGGAATACTATGATGAAGCGAGCAAGAAATGGGTCGAACATTCTCGCCTCTCGTACTCGATCTCTGGTGGACGGGATGGCGGGTATCGCGGGTATACACTTATCAAGAACTTTCGCGACGGTGTGTGGCGGTGCAGTGTGGAAACTGAACGTGGACAGGTACTTGGTCAGGAGAAGTTCACTGTGGACTCGAGTGAACCGCCGGCTCCGCTTGTGACGAAGACGGAGTAGTCTGCGCAGTTTTTGTGTACGCAATGCATAAGCTGTATACTTCTGCTATGGAAACAATACAATTCGGAGAACACGTTACCCTTGATGGCTACAGCGGTGACTTGGATGCTTTGAACAGTAAAGAAAAAGTGCTTGAGTTCCTTGATTCATTGCCCGGAATGCTTGATATGAAGAAGTTAAGCGAACCGATCGTATTCCACTCAGATGGTAACGACACAAAAGATCCAGGCGGTTGGACCGGTATCGTTGTTATCGAGGAAAGTCATATCAGCATTCATACATTTGCGAAGCGCGGTTTTGCATCTGCTGACGTGTATACCTGCAAGAATGGTATGGATAATGATCTCATCATCAGCTACTTCAAAGACATGTTTGGTTTCAAAGAGATCGAGACAAACTTCTTGCGACGCGGCACCCAGTATCCAGCGCAGGATATCTATTGACCATCTGCTGTGTTGCTTGGGTAAATGAGGATTTTGTGCTAGCTTGACCGTGGAAACAGAATCACGTGTTGTTTTGACAACGCAGGAACAGTGAGGAAAGAACGATGTTGAACAAGCTTCAGGAGGCTCTCAATGAGAGAGTCCTTGCTATCTCGGATGGTGAAGTGAAAGGCCTGCAGTTGAGCGTACCGCCGCAAGGGAAGGGAGACCTTGCTATCAGTGTTGGTCCGCTCGCAAGTTATCTCAAGACGGATCCCGCCTCAGCGTGGAGCGAGATCGATTCGGTGCTCGACGATGTTACAGGCATCGAGTCGGTCGAGTTCGTCGGCCAGTTCGTGAACATTCACTTCGCTGCCGACGCTCTGTTTCAGGCTGCGTCTGAGTCGATACGCGATCCGACGTCCCTTCACGTCCAGTCGCCTCAGCGGATCATGGTGGAGTATCTTTCTCCGAATACCAACAAACCGCTGCATCTGGGCCATTTGCGTAACGGCGTACTCGGTACGTCTGTTGCGGAATTGCTGGCTGCAGTGGGCCATACCGTGATCAAGAGTGAGCTCATCAATGATCGCGGTGAGCATATCTGCAAGAGCATGCTGGGATACCAGCATCACGGCAATGGAGCAACGCCTGAATCGCGCAAGATGAAGGGCGACCATTTCGTTGGTGAGATGTATGTTCACTATTCGGAAGACGACAGGAAGTGGCGTAACTCTGTGCGGGAAGCCGCAGATCAGGAGTTGCGTCGCATGTTTTCCGGTGATGAACGGGTACTCAGTCTGCTTGATCGCTGGAACGAGAGCGAGAAAGCGAGCGAACGTCAGGATGCGCTCAGACAACTCTTGAGTCTTACCGCGGATGAGTCCGGGGGCAAGGCGTATGAGTTGCTGCAGCAAAGCTCGGCATCTGATCCAGATCTCCAATCCATGCTCAAACGCTGGGAAGAGGGAGACGAGGAGGTGCTGGAACTGTGGCGCACCATGAACGACTGGGTGTACCAGGGATTCGACGAAACGAACTCTCGGTTCGGGTTCACTTTCGACAAGGTGTACCTTGAATCGGAGCTCTATACGCTCGGCAAGGACCATGTGGAAGAAGGCCTCGAACGGGGGATCTTCTCTCAGAACGAATCTGGTGATGTCTACTTCCAGATGCCCGCTTCGTTCGGGAAAAGTCCCAGCGGGGAGCCGTTCCGTCGCAAGGTCCTCAACGGCAACGGCACCAGCGTCTATCTCACGCAGGATATCGGAACCGCGGTCCTGAAAGCACAGGAGTTCGATCTCGACCAGTCCATCTACGTGGTGGGCGACGAGCAGAATGACCACTTTCAGGCGTTGTTTGAGATCTTGAAGGCCTTCGAGTATCCCTGGTCGGGAAACTGCTTCCATATGTCGTACGGCATGGTGGAGCTCCCGACCGGGAAAATGAAGTCTCGTGAGGGAACGGTTGTGGATGCCGATGATCTCGCGGATGAGATGGCAGGGCAGGCCGCAGAGGTCATTCAGGCGAGAGAACCTGAGGTGCCAAAAGACGAAGTATCCGCCCGGGCGGAGGTTATCGCCCAGGCAGCGATCAAATTCTACTTGGCACGAGCGGTTCGCACGGCCAAGATGGTATTTGATCCAGCAAAAAGCCTTTCGTTCGAAGGTGACAGCGGACCGTACTGTCTCTATACCTACGCGCGGGCAAAAAGTCTGCTCGCAAGAGGTGCAGAGGCCGGTCTTGTTCCTGCAGAGGGAAGGCCATTCGGTCTGATCGGGAACGACGACGAGCGTGCCTGTCTCTACGAGCTCATGTTCTTTCCGCAGAAGGTGCGCGCGGCGGCTCAGAACCTCGCGCCACACATTGTTGCAGAGGGACTGATCTCACTGGCGGCGGCGTTCAATCGCTTCTACCGGAACAACCGCGTCGTAGACGAGGAACCGGAGCTGGCGTGTGAACGTCTGGCGCTCGTTTCCTTGACTGCGGAAGCCCTTGATCGGGGGCTTTCACTTCTCGGGATCAAGACACTCGAGAAGATGTAACTGCCTTGTATTGGGCAACGGCTCCGGGAACTATTCCCGGAGCCGCTCTTGTTTTTTTTCAGGACTTCTGTTACTGTCTCAATTAACATGGGATTTTTTCGAGGAGTACGCCGTCGCCGCTTTGAACCTTGCTTGAGGCTTGTTCAGGGTATTTGATCAGAATTCCATCGAATCCCCCGAAGCGGCCTCAAGGAGGTCGCTTGTTCTTTCTCAACACAAACAGGTCACACCACATCGGAGGGTTGTATGAACATAGAACAAGGAAACTTGTACCGTTCCCTGGATCAAACCAATGGGGTCATCTGGGAAGCGGGGCACTATTACCTGTCCAAAGGTCCTACGGCATGGACCGAAGCAGGTTGGAATGTTATGAACACATTGGCGCAGAATGGCGATGCGCGACTGCTGTTCTTGGACGACGTCCATCCTCTCTGTGACGTGTCGTTGCACGAGCGTTCACTGTGCAATATTGCCTTCGTTCCTGATCCGCTGCCAACATATGTCGTCGCCGAGTCACAGATGCAGGATTACAGCGCACCTGTCCTCGATGCACTCACAGCGCTTCCCAAACGGAAGCGCGCACGAAGAGTGCGAAGCGGATGGTTGTGTTCAGGTCATCAGTTGATAACCGCTGACGGCCGGCCAACCTGCCTCATGCTCGACCTCGGTCTCACGTGGTACAAACGTTCATTGGGGTATATGAGCGCGGTCAATATCGTTCCCGAGTTTTACGAGGAACAACAGCGTAAGCTGCTTCGGCTGGCGGAGAAGGCGATGCCAGACTTTGACTTGCGCGTCGTACTTCACGACAAGTCCGGAGCATGGCGTGCACTCAACCCGTGATCTGTGCGTTGCGACAAAATCAAGGCGCCCGTCTTTGTATGGGCGCCTTTTGCTTTGGAGTGTCCTGTGCTATAACACACATCACATGAGTCAACTTGTAAACCCAAACAAAAGCATAGGTGTTCTTGGTGGTATGGGACCAGCAGCAACTGCGGAGTTTTTTCATTTGCTGGTGAAATATGCACAGGAATTACATGGAGCAGTACAGGATACGGATTTTCCGGCCATGTTTATTTATAACCTACCGCTCTCGGGTTTCGATGAGACAGGAGTGTGTGACGAAGAGTTGGTGAAAACACAGCTGGTCGCTGGTATAAAAGAACTTTCCAAGTTTGATTGCGGACTGATCTGTATTCCGTGTAACACGGTCCATATTTTCTTTGAAGAGATGCAGGCAGCAACACCTGTACCGATCGTGAGTATCGTTGAAGCGGTGATTGACGAGGTCGTTCTTTTGGAGTGTGGGAAGGTCGGAATCCTTTCATCCGAAACCACCAGAACGACTGGCCTCTACGAATCGGCACTCACACGACGGGGTATTGAATATGTTTCTGTTTCTGAGTTAGAACAGGAGAAGATCAATGAGGTAATTCATCGGGTTATGTCAGGGAGGCAAGATGAGACTGACATTTCAAGCCTTCTATCCATCTGCGCTCGCATGGAAAAAGAGGGCGTCGAGGCTCTGGTGCTTGGATGTACTGAGCTCCCACTTGCATTCAATCAGAAGAATATAACACTACCGGTTGTGAGTTCTCTTGACGCTTTGGCAAAGGCAGTGCTCGGGCGCGTTTACGGAACAACACCCGTTTGACTTTTCCGCTACTTGCGAGTAGCGTACATTTAGATTCATGTCCTTTGGCAGTTCAAAGGGCGGTGGTCTGCTTCACATCTTCCAATTCTGAAAAAGGGAACGAGAACGATGGAAACCCTTAAACGGGACCGAACGGCGACCTCGATGCGTGTGCTGGAAGGCCGCAAACAAGAAGTGTCCGCTCATAGTCAGGACATCGCCGGCATCAACGAGGTCGCACCAGGCATCTTCGAGGTCAAGGCGATCCACGAAGAACATCCCCCGCTTCTCATTGCAGGTGGCATCCACGGCGATGAGAAGGCAGGTATCGCAATCCTCGACCACATCATCGGCGAGTTGGCCAAGGTGAAAACCAAGGTCCGTCGGAGTCTGCTGCTGGTCTACGGCAATCTGGAAGCGATGCGAGCTTCTGATTTCATGGGCGCCAGGTGTGTCGAGCCGGAAAAAGGAGAGCTTTCGAACCTGAACCGGTGCTTTGGGAGAGGTCTCTTCGAGAACCCGGAAACATACGCCCAGCGACGTGCCAACGAGATAACCGAAGCGGTCGAATCGTTCGTGTCCCGTTTCGGCGTTCCGGACGTCATTGACATCCACCAGAGCTTCGCCGTCCCATCTCTTCGGGCAGTGCGTGCAGGTCCTCCGGATCGGAGCGACTACACATACGCTATGGCCTATCCGGTTCACGGAGAAGGTCCTTCGTTGTCGTGGTTCTATGAATCGTACAGCGACATCGTTGCAGCGGTTGTGTTGAACGATATGGCGTGTGAGCACCACACGTTCGCCGGCTACATGGCGTCAGCGTATGGCGCAAATGCTGCCACATTCGAACAAGGCACCATCGGCTACATCGACTTCGACACATTCGTGCCGCAGCTACAGCGCAATTTGCTCCGGAAAATCGGCGGCGAAGAGCGTCTTCGGCATCAAGAAGGCTATGATGTATGGAGGGTAGTTCGAAGCGTTGCAAAACAGACAGAGGACTTCCACTTTGTCGATAGCGACTGTCGTCGAACGGATGCTCCGGTCGATTTCTTGCCGCTTCGGCGGGGTGACCGTGGCGGAACGGTTGCTGTGGATGGAGATACTGTCCATGAGCTCACCAAAGGTGAGCGGCCGCTGTTCGCTAACGCAAACGTACCCATCGGTGACCGCGCTCTGGCTGTGGTCGTTCCGCATGAGACTGACGTTATACCCCGGCCTGAGTAACTGGCCGGTAAAATATCGAGAGGGCGCCGAAACTTCGTCGCCCTCTTTCTTATTCTGATATCTCAAGAATTTTGCTATAGTTTGAATCATGCAAGAAACGATCAATACAGCAATTAAGGACGCTTTGGCAGAAATGGGTCTTCAGCCAGTTGATTTTGTAGTGGAGCATCCGACCGATGTGTCGCACGGAGATTATGCGACAAATGTAGCCCTTGTTGCAGCCAAACAGGCGGACACGAATCCGCGCGAGTTTGCTGGAACGCTCAAAGAAAAACTTGCAGGGGTCATTGAGCATATTGCTGACATCACTATCGCTGGTCCTGGCTTCATAAACTTCCACCTCGACCGGCGATACTTCACTGGTGTTACTGATCGCATCCTGCAGGATGCGCAATCGTGGGGACGGAATGATACCTGGAAGAGCAAGCTTGTTCTGGTCGAATACACTGACCCGAATCCATTCAAGGAATTTCATATCGGTCATCTTTTCACAAACTCGGTCGGTGAGAGCATCGCCCGACTCTTCACAATGGCCGGTGCTGACGTAAAGCGTGTAAATTATCAGGGCGATATCGGCATGCATGTTGCGCATGCAGTATGGGGGATGCAGAACATGAACATCACGACGGACAGTGTATTCACTGCACGTGAACTTGGCGCAGCGTACGCACGCGGGGCAACAGCATACAAGGAACAGCCAGAGGTTGCAGAGGAGATGAAGCGAATCAACCGCGCGCTCTATGAGCGAAGTGACCCTGCTTTAAACGCACTCTATGACAAAGGACGCGCAGCATCACTGGCGTACTTCGAGGAGATATATAAGCTGCTCGACACAACGTTCGAGCGTTATTTCTTCGAGAGTGAGGCGGCGCCGAAAGGGAAAGCACTCGTGCTCGCACATCCGGATGTATTCACAAAAAGCGATGGTGCATACGTCTTTGATGGCGAAAAGGAAGGATTGCATACACGCGTGTTCCTGAATTCAGAAGGACTTCCAACATATGAAGCGAAAGAGCTCGCGCTTGCCAACATGAAAGCTGAGGTCTATCCCTATGACCATTCCGTCATCTCAACTGCAAATGAGATCACTGAGTATTTCAAAGTGCTCCTTTGTGCGATGAGCAAGGTATACCCGGAGTTGGCTGCAAAGACCGAACATATCGGTCATGGCACTGTCCGGCTCTCTGAAGGAAAGATGTCATCACGCACGGGTAGCGTTATCCCTGCGGTCGATTTCATAGATGAGATCACCGAAGCGGCACAGAAGAAGGCAGCGGAAGCAGGTGCACGTGGTGTCGATGTCGATACTGCACGTGATGTCGCAATTGGTGCGATCAAGTACGCAACACTCAAATCGAACGTACTTCAGGATACGATCTTCAACAAGGACCAAGCACTCTCGTTCGAAGGCGACTCTGGTCCGTACCTGCAATACACGCACGCAAGAATCTGCTCGGTACTTGAAAAAGCGGCTACTGCTGGAGTTGTGCCATCTGTGTCCGTAGCGCCGGAGGCTCCGTATGCTATCGAGCGGATCATATATCAGTTTCCGGAGGTAGTGGAGCGTTCGCTCACGGAGCGTTCACCGCACCACGTAGCAGGGTACCTCACCGAACTGGCAAGTGCATTCAATACGTTCTATGCTCATGAGCGTATTGCGGATGCAACGGACGAGTACGCACCATACAAAGCGGCAGTGGCAGATGCCGTACGTCAGACGCTCGCAAACGGACTCTGGGTCCTCGGTATCAAAGCGCCGGAGCGGATGTAGTTGTAACTTTACCGAACCCCAGGTAGTTTTCACTACCAGACGAACGTTTGAAAGGTGGAGCAATGAAGACCAAACGGACAAAGATCACGTTTCCGGTCGCGCTCTACCTGTATAACGGGAGAGCAACGCAACCGGAGATATGGTTCGCGAATTCAGAGGAGGAGATCCTCCATTGGGAACGACAGTACCAACACATCCGGGTGGAGCGTAAAGGGGTCGTTCTAAAGATCAACTTTAAGAAAATGGCTAAGCGGGTGGGCCGCAATACTCCAAAACGCGAGATCCTCCGGAACCATGATGACGCAATCCCGGAATTGCTCCGGGAGGAAGCTTCGCCCAACGCACCGAACGACCCTGTGGTGGGTGCACCGCCGCTTGGTGTGCAGAGATCAGAGCAGTTCTACGACGGGTTGAAAGGGACGAAAAAAGGGGCATTCTTCTAGACCGCGACTATTTTGTCGCGGTCTTTCTGCTTTCCCGTAGGCGTGGTACGCTACACATACATGCCTGATACGCATGTATTTATTATGTCTGATATACATAACTATGAAGAACGAAGCTGCACAACAAAAAAGTGAAGTTGCCGTACGTGAAGAGGCCATGTTGGCTTTCTGGAACGAACGGGATATTTTCAATAAGAGCGTGGAAAAGGATGCCCCGAACGGGGATTTTGTATTTTATGACGGCCCGCCGTTTGCGACTGGTCTGCCACACTTTGGGCACATTCTTGCCAGTACCATCAAGGATGCGGTCCCGCGGTTCTGGACCATGAACGGATATCGCGTCCGCAGGCAGTGGGGGTGGGACTGTCACGGGCTACCGCTTGAGAACCTCATCGAGAAAAAACTTGGGCTGGCCACCAAACGGGACATCGAGGAATACGGTGTAAAGAACTTCAACGAAGCCGCACGCGACACGGTGATGGAGTATGCCGACGATTGGAAGCGAATCATTCCGCGTATGGGCCGCTTTGCGGACATGGACAATGACTACAAGACGATGGATAGTTCATACACTGAAAGTGTGTGGTGGGTGTTCTCTGAGCTCAACCGCAAGGGTCTGGTCTATGAGGGCTTCAAGTCCATGCACCTGTGTCCGCGGTGCGGCACGACACTCTCGAACTTTGAGGTGAACCAGGGATACAAGGACATCAAGGATATCGCCGTGACGGTGAAGTTGCCGCTTGTGGACGAGCCGGAGACGTCACTTCTCGTCTGGACCACGACGCCGTGGACACTGCCGGGAAATATGGCTGCGGCAGTGCATGAGGACGGCGACTACGCGAAAGTGCAGGTGACGACCGACTCTGGCAGCGAAACGGTGATCATTGCGAAGACACGGCTCGAGCAGCTTGGTACGGAGGACTATGAAGTACTTGAGATCATTAAAGGTGCAAAGCTTGTCGGACGGTCATATACGCCACCGTTTCCGTACTGGGGTCACCAGGAGCTTGAAGGAAAGGAGAATGCATGGAAGATCTATCATGCGGACTACGTGGAGCTTGAAGGAGAGGGGACTGGCGCGGTGCATCTCGCACCGGCGTATGGCGAAGAGGACATGGAGCTTGCGAAGCGCGAGGGTGTACCGATCGTCCACCACGTGGATGAGAGTGGGCATTTCAAGGACTTCGTCACTGATTTTGCCGGACAGCTGGTGAAGCCGAAGGATGACGACGATGCGGAGATCACGCACCTTGATGCGGACATCGAAGTGGTGAAGAAACTGAAAGTGGACGGAACGCTTTTCCGCAAGGAGAACGTCACACACAGTTATCCGCATTGCTGGCGGTGTGACACGCCGCTCTTGAACTACGCGACCACGTCGTGGTTCGTACGGGTCACCGATATCAAGGACAAACTGGTCGAGGAGAACAGCAAGGTGCACTGGGTGCCGGAGCATATTGGCAGCAACCGCTTTGGTCGGTGGCTTGAAGGTGCCCGCGACTGGGCGGTCTCACGTCAGCGGTATTGGGGCGCGCCGCTTCCCGTGTGGCGGAACCCGAGTACCAAGGAATACAAAGTATTCGGTTCGTTGAAGGAATTGCAGGATCATACACCGCAAAGCGGAAACACGTATTTCGTGATGCGGCATGCCGAAGCGACAAGTAACCTGACAGGTGAGGTAAGTACTGATAAGAACAACGAGAATCCACTGACCGAGAAAGGATGTGAACAAAGTCTGGAGGCTGCAAAAGAGCTCAAGGGGAAGAAGATCGACCTTATCATACATTCTGGATTCATGCGTACCCGCGAAACCGCCGAGATGGTCGGCAAGGAACTCGGGTTGTCACCTGAACAGATCATTGAGGATGATCGTTTGGTCGAGTTAAATGCTGGTACAGAGTTGCAGGGTAAGTCGTGGTCTGATCACCGAGCGTTGTATTCTGATTTCAAGGAGCAGTTTACGAAAAAGATCGACGGGATGGAGAACCGCCTTGATGTGCAGATCCGTGCAGGAGAGTTTCTCCATGACATTGACGGCCGGTATAAGGACAAGACCATTCTCGTGGTTGGCCATGCAAGTTCCACGTACGCAGTGCGCTGTGCCGCCGCAGGGCTTAGCATCGACCAGGCGGTAGCATTGCGAGAAGAGGAAGGACATTTCCTCGGAAATGCTGAAGTGAAAGAGGTGGATTTCGTCCCATTGCCACACAATGACAACTACGAGCTCGATTTCCACCGACCGTATATCGATGAGTTTCAGGTCTTCGATGAAGATGGTACGAAACTTGAACGTGTACCGGACGTCTTTGACTGCTGGTTCGAGTCAGGTTCGATGCCGTACGGACAGCATCACTACCCGTTCGATCATGAGAAGGAATTTGAGAAGGAGCTCTTCCCGGCACATTTCATTGCTGAAAGTGTCGACCAGACGCGCGGTTGGTTCTATTCACTCATGGTGCTCGGTGTCGCTCTCTTTGGCAAATCACCGTATCAACATGTCATCACCAACGGTCTGGTACTTGCCGAGGATGGCCGCAAGCTGAGCAAAAAACTACAGAACTATTCAGCGCCAGAGGATCTGGCAGCTTCGGTCGGCGCTGACTCGATGCGATTCTACCTCCTGTCCTCCCCAATCATTAAAGGTGAAGACCTGAACTTTTCAGATAAGGAAGTTGCTGAGCTCCAACGCAAGAACATAGGTCGGTTGCATAACGTCCTCCAGCTTTTCAAGCAAAACGCGACTGACGAAGCAGCACATGCTGACTCAAAAAATGTGCTTGATCGCTGGATCATCGTGCGACTCAATCAGCTAATCGTTGAGGTTACGTCCGGATTTGAGGAGTACGAACTTGATCGTGCAACTCGACCAATCACCGAATTCATTGATGACCTTTCGGTGTGGTACATTCGTCGTTCTCGCGACCGGTATAAGGGTGAGGATACAGAAGATCGCGAAGCGGCACTTGGAACGACACGACATGTGTTGCAGACACTTGCCCTCGTGATAGCGCCGTCAATGCCGTTCTATGCTGAGTACCTCTGGCAGGCAATCCGCACAAAGGATGATGTTGAGAGTGTACATTTGGCCGACTGGCCCAAGGCAGGGAAGATAGATGGTGAGATCCTCGAGGCGATGGCCCTTACCCGCCGCGTTGTGACACAGGCTTTGGAAGCTCGTACGAAAGCAGGCATCAAGGTCCGTCAGCCACTTCGAACGCTTGCTGTGCGGCATCCGATCGTCGAGGAAGGTGAACCGTATCACGCATTGATTCGTGACGAGGTGAATGTAAAGGAGATTGTGAGTGATATGAGCCTCGACACTGATGTGGCGCTCGACACCCAGATCACGCCAGAGCTGAAAGCAGAAGGGGATGCACGTGAGCTCACCCGCGCCATCCAGGATCTACGAAAGCAGAAGGGATTGAACCCGGAGGATCGCATCTCGCTTACCATTCAGACATCGGACAGCGGTGAGGAACTGGTTCGCGGCTTTGAACAGATCATTAAAAAGACGGTCGGGGCTGATGCGGTCACCTTTGGCGATGCACACGGAGACGAGGTGACTGCCGGAGGGCATTCGTTCACTATCGAAGTACAGAAGCACTAATTGCGTGTGGCGTATCAAACATACACAACCGAAGCGGTGGTCTGCGGGTCATACGATCGCAATACGTCCGACCGGTCATATCTCCTGTTCACACACGACGCGGGCATGCTCTATGCAACTGCACGAAGCGTTCGCGAAGAGCGTTCGAAGCAGCGGTATGCGCTGCAGGACTTCTCACTCATCCGCGTCTCGCTCGTACGCGGCAAGAACGGCTGGAGGATCGGCAGCGTTGAGAATGAGCAGAATGCATTTCTTCATCCCAGCGCTACGCGTGTCACACGAACGCACTTGCTTCGCCTGGTGAAGTTGCTGCGGCAGTTTCTCCATGGTGAAGAGGCACATCCGGAGCTCTATGCCGATGTGCGGCAGGCGATCCGCGCACTGGCACACGCTGAAAACGCAAAGGCGGAGCGAATCAGTGGCATTATGGCTCTTCGTACACTCCACAAGCTTGGGTATATCGCCTCGCACGACTCGTTCGCACGGTTCCTCAATGAACCTGAGTGGACCTCGATCCATGATGACTTGCCACCAGAAGCAGCAAAAGCTGTCGATGCGGCTCTCACCGCAAGTCATTTGTAGTATACTGGTCGATATGCGGGAAAAGCACGATGACAAGCGGCTTGATGCGCTTCGCGAGCGGCTGTATGCGCGCGGGGAAGCGCCAAAGCGCAAGACCCGTGCCGAACTTAAAGATATAAAGCAGGATGTTCCCACTGACTGGGAGCAGCCGGCGGCAGAACCTTCCGCTGATATCCCACCAGAGATTCCTGCCGACACATCGCCAACCGACACTATGGGCAAACGAAAACAGAAGTACTCATATCGCGCCAAGATCCTCCTCACCGCCATCTGCTTTTTTGTGGCGGCGGTGTTGCTCTCGAGCCTCTTTATCGCATTTGGCGGCAATTCGATCTCCGGAGATAACATTGTGATCGACCTGAACGGGCCTTTCACTGTTGCCGGAGGCGAAGAAATGGCCATTCAGGTCGGTGTCACGAACAGGAACAGCGTTGCGATCGAATCCGCGACCCTCATCGTGGAGTATCCTGACGGCACGCAGTCGGCTACTGAAGAGGGACGGCAGCTGTTCATCGACCGAATCCCGCTCGATTCGATCGGGTCGGGAGAGACGGTCAATGTACCGCTCCGCGCGCGTATCTTCGGCGAAGAGAATGAAGAGCTCATGGTCAATGCCTCGGTCGAGTACCGCGTCTCAGGGTCGAACGCAACCTTTTTCAAGGAGGCAGAACCGCTTCGCTTCAAGGTGGGTTCGTCGCCGGTCTCGCTTGAAATAGAAACGGTCGAACGGGTCGCCTCAGGGCAGGAGGTAACGATCGAACTTACGGTCCATTCGAATGCAACGACACGCCTTACCGACCTACTGGTCCAGGCCAGTTTTCCGTCGGGTTTTGACTTCACCAGGTCTTCACCCAGTCCGATTTCAGGACAGAACACATGGGCGATTGATGTCCTTGAACCGGAAGAAAGTGCTACGATCGAACTGTCGGGGGTGCTCATTGGAGGCGAAGAGGAGGAGCGGGTGATGCATTTTTCTGTTGGAGTGCCGAACGAGAACGATCGGTATTCACTCGGCTCGACCCTGTCCACGCTTTCGCAAGAGTTCACTATAGAGCAAGCGTTCCTTGATGTTGCGATAACCATTGGAGGGAGCAGTGAGCTCTCGATCGAACCTGGTCGCCAATCGAATGTGCAGGTCAAGATCGAGAACACGCTCGACGAGGCGATCTATGACGGTGTGGTGGAGGTGAAGCTTACCGGTAACGCGCTCTCTGACGTAGCGATAACCTCGACGAGTGGATACTACGATTCCAACTCGCGCACGATCACCTGGGACTCCTCATCGGAGTCCCGCCTCGATCAACTCGGACCGGGTGACACACACACGGTCCGATTCTCTATGACGCCGGACACTGACGCGTTACGCACACCACAGATCAATGCCGAGGTCTCGGTACGCGCGCGGCGTGTACGCGAATCGCAGGTATCGGATTCGCTCGTCGGTTCAACGCGCGCTACGATCAAGGTCGCAAGCGTCGCACGCCTCGTTTCCTCGACCGGACATGAATCAGGTCCGGTCCCACCGGAGGTGGGTGACACGACCGTCTACGAGCTGAGCCTTCGAGCTGAAGGAGGGAGTAACGATATCGGCGGTGCGGTCGTTTCCGCGACACTGCCATCGTATGTGACGTGGCTTGATGCCACTTCTGGAGACGGCACTATAACGTTCAGTCCGTCGACACGGACGGTCGAATGGAATATTGGTAACATTGATGCGAACCGGTCGGTGGATGCAACATTCGACGTTTCTATATTGCCAAGTGCATCACAAATTGATACAACACCTACACTGATGAGCCAGCAGCAATTCCGTGGAGAGGACCGGTTCACCGGCACCGTGATCCGGACGACGAGTCCGGCGCTGACGACCGAGATGGAGGAGAGCGGCTTTGGATCGCGCAACGGACGAGTGCAAGAATAGTGTGACATTACTTCTGAACGATATATCCTCATGACAGCACCCACTAACCACGATGTGATGGAAAAGATAGTCTCACTCTGCAAACGCAGGGGGTTTGTGTTTCCGAGTTCAGAAATTTATGGAGGGCTTGCCGGTGTGTACGACTATGGCCCGCGCGGCGTGGAATTGCTTAACAACATTAAGCGCTCATGGTGGAAGGCGAACGTACATGATAAGGAAAACTATTACGGGTTGGATTCCGGAATGTTCAAACATCCTCGTGTGTGGGATGCCAGCGGACACACCTCAGGTTTTTCAGACCCACTCGCCGAATGTCGTGATTGTAACGCTCGAATACGAGTGGATAAGGAATTGGAAAGGGTCGGCGTAACTGCAGATGAGAAGATGTCTGAAGCGCAAATCAACGAACTATTTGATGCGCATCGTGAAGAAATAGCGTGTCCAAAGTGCGGAAAGAAGAATTTTACTGCTGCCCGTGCGTTTAACCTACTCGTGAAATCCAATCTCGGTGACTTTACTTCTGAAGGTGCCGATCCCGTCTATCTTCCGGGCGAAGCGTGCCAAGGGATCTATCTTAATTTTAAGAATATCGTTGATACGATGAACCCAAAGATTCCGTTTGGCATTGCACAGATTGGTAAAGCGTTTCGGAATGAGATCTCCCCGCGTAACTTCCTCTTCCGTACCCGAGAGATGGAGCAGGCGGACACTCAGTTTTTCGTCAAGCCCCATGAGAACAAGGAGGCATATGAGAATATAAAACAGGATCGGTGGGATTGGTATGTATCCATTGGCATTCAGGAGAAGAATCTTCGTTGGAAGCAGCATGAGAATCTCATCTTTTACGCATCTGATGCATGGGATATTGAGTATAACTACCCGGCTCTCGGTTTTGACGAACTTGAAGGTGTTCATGACCGAACCGATTACGATCTCACTCAGCATATGAAGTTTTCTGGAGCAGACTTGCGATACACTGACCCTGAAACAGGTGAGAAATACATTCCCTGGATCCTTGAAACGTCGGTCGGACTGGGGCGCATTTTCTTGGCGGTGATTGCTGATGCGTACCACGAAGACGAGCTTGGAGGGGAAAAGCGTGTGGTTCTAAAGCTATCTCCAGAACTTTCGCCGGTTAAAGTAATGGTCTCACCACTCCTGAAGAACAAGCCTGAGCTGGTAGCGAAAGCGCGTGAGGTCTTCACGACGTTGAAGAAAGAATTCGGGAACGTTGCGTGGGACGATAACGGCAATATCGGTAAGCGGTATCGCAGGCAGGACGAGATCGGTACGCCGCACTGCGTCACGATCGACTTTGATACGCTCGGTGAGGAGAATCCTGAGCTCAAAGACACCGTTACTGTTCGTGACCGTGACACTGGAGAGCAGAAGCGCGTCGCAGTGGATGAGCTGACAAACGTGCTGTAGTGCTGTATTCTCCAGTGTAGACATGTGGAGGATGTAACGATGTCGACAGCGGTCGCTTTGACGAAGCAGGACTATAGACTGGTCCTCTATGTACCGCCCCGGGACAGATTCGACGGCGCGCGTGAACTGGAAATCGACAGCGCAGTACGGGAGATCAAGGCATGCGGCGGGCAACCCAAGATAGCTGTCGTGGTCAACCCGAAACGCTTCGACGCACTGGTCGGGTCGGGTGTTCCAGTGGATGCGATACTCAAACGCGCTCATAGGCTGGTACTGCGCGAGTATAGCGAAATATGGATGCTCGGCGGTGGTGTATGTGCGTTCGCCCGCGAGATCGTTCGGTTGGCGTACTATTCCAAACCATTTGTACCGGTCATCGATCGGACACCTCCGGACAGCCTGATGTGGCAGCTCCTCGATGTGTATCGGGACTACGAGAACACGTTGTTGTGGGACAGTGGGAACGACAACATCATTTGGACCGGTCAGTACTCTGAATGAGCGAAAATGGAAAGCGGGCCAAACGGCCCGCTTTTTTTTGCCTTTAAACGGTGGTACGCTGGGGTACTATGGCAGAAAAAGAGGCACGGTATATCACCACAACACTCCCGTACGTGAACGACGAACCGCATATCGGGCACGCGCTTGAGTTCATACAGGCAGACGCGCTGGCGCGGTATTGGCGCCACATGGGGCACGAAGTCTTTTTCAACACCGGTACCGATGAGCACGGGCAGAAGATCGCACAGAAGGCGGCGGAGAGCGGACAGGACGTGAATGAATACGTGGATCATTTCGCGAAGCGGTTCGAGGAACTGAACCGTGAAGTATTCGGCCTGTCGTTCGATGCATTCATCCGCACGACCGATCCACAGCATATGGAGGCAGCGCAGGAGATGTGGCGACGATGCGATGCGGCAGGTGATATCTACAAAAAAGAGTATAGCGGTCTCTACTGCGTCGGGTGTGAGGTATATTACAAAGAATCTGAGCTTGACGAGAATAAGTGCTGCCTGATCCACAAAAAGCCGGTCGAGGAGGTGATCGAGGAGAACTACTTTTTCAAACTTTCAAACTATCAGGCGTACCTTGAGGAATATCTTTCGCGCCCCGGTGTTATACAGCCGGAATGGCGGCGTGAGGAGGCACTGGCCTTCGTAAAGGGTGGGCTTGAAGACTTCAGTATCTCACGTGACGTGTCTCGCATGAGCTGGGGTATTCCGGTGCCGAACGACGAATCGCAGGTCATGTATGTATGGTTCGACGCACTCACCAACTACATCTCCACCCTTGGCTGGCCCACAGACGCGGACGGAAATTTCGAGAAGTTCTGGAACAGTGGCGTGACGCTTCAGGTAGCGGGGAAGGACCAGGTCCGGTTCCAGTCAATCATCTGGCAGGCGATGCTTAAGAGCGCTGGTGTGAAGGCGACCGATACCGTCTTCTATCATGGATTCATCAACAGTGGCGGGCATAAGATGAGCAAGTCACTCGGGAATGTGATCAGCCCGTTCGAGGTTGTCGACAAATATGGTCGCGAAGCTGCACGGTACATCCTCTTGCGACACGTACACTCCGTTGAGGATTCCGATGTAACATGGGAAAAAATGGACGAGTGGTACACAGCGAACCTAGTGAATGGTCTCGGCAACCTCACCGCACGCATCATGAAGATGGCGGAGGACAATCTTGAGGTACCGATCGAGAAACCGGCAGTTGGGCAGTTTCCAAAGGAATATATCGATGCGCTCGATCAATATGACTTTCAAGCCGCTGCCGATATCGTATGGCAGAAGGTCGGAGCACTCGATGAGCGCATTACAAGTGAGCAACCGTTCAAACTGGTGAAATCTGATCCGGAGAAAGGAAAAGAGATCATCCGGGAGTTGGTAGTCGAGCTGTATCTTGTGGCGCGACTCCTATACCCCTTTATGCCCGCAACGAATGAACGTATCAAGGAGGCTGTGCTCATGAACACAAAGCCGGATACACTCTTCCCGCGTCTCGTATAGGCAAACAAAAAACTCCCCGAGGGGAGTTTTTTGATGAATACGTCCTACTGCTTACGCAGCAACACGGCTTACATTCACGGCGTTCGGTCCTTTCGGGCCCTCGCCAACCTCGAACTCTACAGTGTCGCCTTCACGAAGGTCGTCAAAGTTCACGTCACGAAGTTCGTTTGAGTGGAAGAAGAGATCCTTCTCTTCACCCTCTCGAGCGATGAATCCGTACCCGTTATCAGTGATACGAGCAATAGTTCCTTTCTGCATATGTGCAACTTGAAACAAAGTGGATAAAGTCTCAAACCTTGAGACTGCAAGAAAACTCGACTTTGCTTCTTGGACAGTTTCGATTTGAACCCTGACTGTACCACAGATAGGTATATTTGGCTATAGGTACCTGGCGTGTGATAGGATGGGCGTATTCGAAACCGCACT
>JBBDKG010000009.1:20074-24561 GCA_040879435.1 Minisyncoccota bacterium
ATGAACAAACTCATCGTATTGCCGGGAAATAGCATAAAGAACAAGGCCTGGGGCGAAGCCGTCGTCGCTCGCTTTGGCTCGCTGTTCGACGAATCGTATATGCAGTCATACGATCACTGGGAAAGTGGAGCGGAGACTATAGATTTTGATAGAGAGTCAGAGAAACTGCGTGAACGTGTTGCAGCCGATGGGCCAGAAGCGGTGCATTTCGTCTTTGCAAAATCATTCGGCTCCATCCTCGCGTTCCTTTCCATACATCGCGGGTACGTCACGCCGGCACAGTGTGTGTTCTTCGGCATTCCACTGAACCTGGTGGACGAGCAGGGTATCTGGAACGGAGAGTGGTCGCCACTCAGTACGTTCACCGTGCCAGCTCTCGCATTTCATAATCAAGACGATCCGGTGGCGTCCTTTTCGTTCACCAAAGAGAAACTTGCGGAACACACGGTATCGTCAATAACTGTCGTGCCACTCGACGGAGAGGACCACAGCTATACGGGACTTGAAGAGTACGCAGCGCAGATCGAAGCATTCCTTGCATTATGAACTATACATACATCGACACACACGCACATGTGAACATCAATGCCTTCGCAGACGACTATGCGGAGGTGATCGAGCGCGCACTGCAGGGCGGGGTGGGGCACATCAATGTAGGAACACAGTTCGATACATCGAAGCGCTGTGTAGAGATCGCCGAGCAGTATGAGGACGGTGTGTATGCTGTTGTGGGGTTGCACCCGATACATACGTCCGCGTCACACCACGACGAGCAAGAGCTGGGAGAGAATGCGAAGTCGTTCACCTCACGTGGGGAGGTCTTTGATGCACAGAACTATCGCGAGCTTGCGAAGAGCAAAAAGGTGGTCGGCATCGGGGAGTGCGGATTCGACTACTACCGCCTTGAATCGGATACACACGAGAAGCAGGAAGCGGCGTTCATTGCCCAGATCGAACTTGCGAATGAGCTTGAATTACCCTTGATGATCCATACACGTGACGCGAAAGGGAACGAAGCAAGTGCGACGTCTGTACAGAGTGTATACGACGATACGTACGCAGTACTCAAGCAGTATGCAAAGGTTGCAGGCAACATTCATTTCTATGCGGGTACGTATGAACAGGCGAAGCGGTTCTTCGATATTGGTTTCTCTGTCTCGTTCACCGGCGTTATCACGTTCGCGGAGAGCTACCACGAGGTGGTGAAGAACGCGCCGCTTACCATGATCCACGCAGAGACAGACTGCCCGTATGTGGCGCCGAAGCCGTATCGCGGGAAGCGCAATGAACCGCTGTATGTGAAGGAGGTATACAAGAAGATCGCCGAGATCCGTGGGGAAGATGAGGAGGTGGTCCGGGCGCAGTTGGTGGAGAATGCGCTGAAGTTGTATCGGTTGGGATAGGTCTGCATATCTTGCTCTTCACTTAACGCGCTTTGCTATATACTGAGGCTATACTCATAGCTTTCCAATAGCCATGGCAATTCTTGCACTCATAGTGACCATTGCAGCTTTTTTCTACCTCAACAACGAGATCGATGCGCTCCGTAGAGAAATAGAGCGGCTCAAAGGTGTCCAAGGGAAGGTGGCGCAGCTTCAACCCCAGACACATAATCCGGCTACGGTCCAGCCGGTTCAGTCCGCTGCTACACCACCACATATCCAGCCGAGACAGCCGTCTCCGGTTGCTGCCCAAGATTCGGCGTTTGTATTGTGGTTGAAACAGAACTTTCTAATGAAACTTGGAGCCTTGCTACTATTGGTCGCATTTGGATGGTTCGTGAGTTACGCGTTTGCTAATAACTGGATCGGACCGATGGGTCGTATTACGCTCGGTCTGGTGTCTGGTGTTTCGATCATGGCGCTCGGTATGTGGCGAATTAGAACCTACCTCCATCAAGGGGCTGTCTTTGTTGTTCTCGGTTCGACGTCCGTGTTATTGACCGTGTATGCAGCGCGTGAAATATACGATTTCTTCACGCCGCTCACCGCATTGCTCATGATGTTCGTGACCGTTTCATTTGTCGCGTTTGTGAGTGTTCGATACAAGAATGAGCCGTTGGCGCTCGCGGGGTTACTGTTGGCGGGTGCGGCGCCGCTTCTTACCGCGTCGCCAGAACCGAGTCTGGTCTCGTTGATGAGTTACCTCATGGTCATTGTATTAGGGAGTTTGTGGGTCGTATATCTTACTGGCGCGAATTCACTTACTACCACCGCATTGCTCGTGGTCGGTTTTTACAGCGCTCCCTATCTGCTCGGTTTCCAGTCAGCAGAAGACAGAGTGGTCGGTCTGCTATTCAGCTTTGCGTTTACCGCACTCTTCTTTGTGGCAAACGTAATTAGCATTATGTACAGACAGGAAAAGGCAGCACGGCAAGGACATGTCATGTCCGCGTTCCTCACAGGCGTGTTTCTGATGAGCTGGATCGCGTTTGCAGCTGCTGCCGAGTGGCAGAGTCTCCTGTATGCAGCGTGGATGGTCGTTTTTGCACTCGGAGCGTACGCCGTGTATGCATATACCAACGACCGGGTGCCGTTCTATATTTACAGCGCAGTGAGTATTGCGTTTCTGGCTGCCGCTACTGCAGTTGAGTTGGATGGACCTTTCCTTACCATCGCGCTTACGATCGAAGTGGCTGCGTTGGTAGGTATTGCGACGACCTTGCTTCGCAGCAGGCAAATTGCGCACTACGCAGCGTGGCTCTTCGCCGGTCCTGTAGCGCTTTCAGTTGAAAGTATCACGGCTTCAAGTTGGGCACAGGGTGTATTCCACTGGGATGCTGTTGTGCTGCTGGTTTTGACGTTCGCTCTCGCACTCGCTTCGCTGGCGTTGTTACAACCGGAATCGGAGACCAAAAACGTCTCGACGTCAGGTGTGGGGTATGGTGAGATCGCTGGGATCGGTGCGATCGTGTATCTTCTGTTGCTCGTGTGGCTTGTCTCGCACGCTCTTCTGTCCGAGGATATGGGTACCATGGTCTCGTTGGTCGTTTACACGGTATTTGGACTCTCGATGTATGTCCGTGGCGTCATTGACGACCAGCAGACCATGAAGATCGGCGGAGGCCTATTGCTCGGGCTCGTGATCACCCGGCTCTTTATGGTTGATGTATGGACCATGGAATTGGTAGGTCGCATCATCACGTTCTTTGCAGTCGGCGTATTACTTATGTCCACCGCATTTATCAGCCGCTTGCATAAGCCGGAACAGCAATAAGTATGAAGTCATTTCTACCGCTCGTGATAGTGATGGTCGTCTTTGTGTCGGGAACGCAGACGTCTGCGGCAACTGAATCAGAAGCGTTAAGCGCCTATCAATCAACTTTTTCTGTTCAACTCCCGGCCTTGATCGTGCCATCGGTCATTGAGCTTGACCTCGCTGTCCTGCCAGCCGACGTTGACACATTCTTGGTCCAAGAGGAAGAAACAGGACGATTGATCCATCATATGTATGAACAGGAGGAGGCTGACGACGAACAGGTCGATGCGCGGTGGGAAGAGAATGGCCAACTCGTCCCGTCTTTGACCGACGGTAATCTGACTACGAGTTACACATTTCGTATTCCTGATGACATCAATAGCGGCACAACACTCACACTCACCGCCCCTCGCCCGGTCACTGCTTCAGAAATCGATCTTACGCTTGCACGCAATGTTACCGTTCCGACTATCGTTTCACTTATCGCCGTGCTTCCCTCCGGTGAGCGATTGACAGTGATCGCACCACGCGCGGCGAATGATCGAACTATCACCTTTCCAGAGACCACTGCTGATACGTGGGAGATCACGTTTGTCCACGAACAACTTTTACGCATCAGTGAGATCGAGCTGGTGCAGGAGGGGTCGCCGACCGAGATCATTCGCAGTCTTCGTTTCTTGGCGCAGCCCAATATGACATACAGGGTATACGCTGACGCTGACCGTCCTGTATCTGCCGACACAACTGAAGCCAATGACCTCAGTGATAGAAACGTAGTGAACGGAAGGATCGCTAACCTTAAACCAAACCCCATCTATGTACCAGCAGATGTTGATGGTGACGGTGTCATCGACCAGGAAGACAACTGCCCGAATCACGCCAATGAAAGTCAGCAAGACCTAGATGACAACGGTATTGGGGATACGTGCGAGGATTTCGATCGTGATGGAGTCGTGAATGACACAGACAACTGCCCAAATACTCCCAACCGTCATCAGGAGGACTCAGACGGTGATGGCGTGGGAGACGAGTGCGACGATGAAGAGAGCCGTTTGACCGAGAAGTATGGATGGTTGCCGTGGGTTGGTATCGGTGTTGCTGCAGGGGTCATACTCCTACTGTTTGTCGTAGTAGCGAGACGGCCCGAGGATACAGTATTGGAAGATGGAGAAAACGATGACTCGGAAGAAAGTGTATAAAAAGATTCCCGAGATCCGTGGTCAGGATGCAGTTGGTGGAGAATGCACAGCAACTCTATAAAATATGAGAGGCGTAATTCTTAATAGCAT
>JBBDKG010000009.1:24571-26618 GCA_040879435.1 Minisyncoccota bacterium
ACGCCTCCAGAATGGCTTCGGCCACGTGACCCGGCCACCGTAACTCACGAGCCTTCTCATTGATCTGTTGGATGCGGAAGGTGCTAAGAAATTGCTTGGAATCGTTCGCGCGTTCAGCCCCCAGGATCAAGACCGCTACCCAGTATGGGTTGTACATCTGAATCTGCGCGTTCAGATAATGGGTGTACCAGCCTTCGTGTGACTGGCGCAGTCGCGCGAGTATTTCCCCAGCTTCTGTTCGTTGCTGTTCAGTCACTAGGATCTTCTCTGGCACTGCCAGCTTCATGGTTTCCTCCACAGGGTATTCAACTGCCCACCTTATACAAGGTTGCTAACACTAAGTCAACAGTCATAGGACTGTTTCCAACGAAGTTAATTTTGCATCGCAGCAAGTTGTGCCTGCAGCTCTGCAACAAGCTTGGTGAGTCGCTCGAGCTCGGCAAGAAGTTCCGTACGGGTATTAGCTGGTACAGCGGATGAACCAACACCGATGGCTGCGCGTGTCACCGGCCCGTAGTAGCCGGAGGCAGGGGAGATGCCGTTCGCGCGCTGATATGCGGCAAGCGCCGCTTCGGTTAGTGGCCCGAAGTAGTCGGTCGGCGTTGCAATGTCGAGATGTCCTTCAGCGATCAAAAGACTCTGTAGCGCCATCACGTCCGTTCCCTGGCTTCCGAGCGTGAGGTCGCGTTGTGGCAGGCCACCTGACATTCCTTGCACGCTCGCTGGCAGAGCATCAATGATCTCATCAGGCAGGTCGATACTCTGACCTTGCGCCTGAATGAATACGCCGAGAAATTCCTCAACAAGGAACTCGGCAAGATCTTCAGCGTCATCATACTCATCAAGGATGGTCTCAAGTGCGTCCATTTTCTCCTGAAGGGAGAACTCGTCGGTCAGCCGTTCTATAGGATCGGTTGGCTCTCGATCTTCGCGTAATTCAAAATGAAGGTGAGCGGGTCCGCCGCTTGCGTTCCCAGTGTTCCCAACAAAACCGATGAGATCACCGGCTTTAAGGACGTCACCCACGTCAATGTCCGCTACTTCGTCGAGGTGCATGTATACGAATGTCTCACCACCGGGATTTGCAGTGGAAACGTATTCGCCGGAACCTGACCCATCACCAATGCGGATCACGACAGCTTCGGTCGGGGATACGATCGGTGTACCAAGCGGGGCAAGCATGTCGAGTCCTTCGTGTTCGCGTGCGCCACCGTCGCGCGGGTCGCCGAAGTTCGGGTAGAGGTCGTCAAGCGTCACTCCAAAGAGGATCGGAATACGAATGCTTTCAACGCGGTCGTCATCAAGGTCCTCGATCGCCTCCTGCGTTTTGCTGTTCTGCCGCCGCCAGCTACGTACGTCATCTTCGTCAATGTCACCACCTTCGCGGCTCTCTTCATAGCGTTCGCGCCATTCGCGCATATCCTCCTCATCCCAGTCACGCCATTGTGCCTCTGCGGTGGGGGTGTATCCCGTACCGAGGAGAATGATAAAAGCAACCAGCAGTATATGTTTTTGCATAGGTAACGTCGTACGGGCTATTTGAAGTAATGTCTTATTAGGTGAGGACGCCGCATAAGGCCCATTGTTACGATGTATTTGGGTGGAGAACGAAATCGGTGTTTCGTCAAAAGACCAGACATTTTGGTATGATGGAGAGAATATGACGAAAGAAGAGGTAATCAAACACTACACGAAGTCAGGACTCACCATAGAGGAAGGCTTTGATAAACCGGGTACCGTATATGAACCACATCGCCATGAACGAACATATCTCTGGACACTTTTCGGTTCGATTACTCTCAGGAAGGGTACTGATGATTGGCGAACGTATACAACAGGCGAGGAATGTGTGATTGAGGATGGCGAAGTGCACGAAGCGAAGATTGGTCCGGAAGGTTGGAAATACATCGCTGCCTTTGATGCTGAAGAGGCGAAGAAGTATGAAGATGCGCACTGACGCTGCAATCCTTAAGAAAATCATGAGATGAGTGTGGCAAGTAGGTGTGCTGCGGACCTTATGCTGCTGTATGAAAAAGCGGGCGCCATG
>JBBDKG010000010.1:0-100015 GCA_040879435.1 Minisyncoccota bacterium
ACCTGCGTCTTGTTTCTGGTAACACAGAAGCTGAAGGGTACGACCTCACTGAGCGGACCGGTACGTACCGTGTGGAGTGTGATGGGCAGTTGAATGGTGAGAATGGAGTGGACGAGCGGAGGATTGAGGTGCGCATGTATTAACAGACGTCTCTCTCACATAAAAACACCTTTTACGAGGTGTTTTTATGTGCACAAAATCTCTGATTCATATGTCACTTGAACGGTATACTTGATGTACGACCTTTATCAAAAGATCTTTGTCCACTACACACCCTATGATCCGTTCTTTTTTGATTCGCACAATCACACTTACGTGCATTCTTGCACTCACCTCCTCCTCGGCCCCGTTTGCGTACGGCTGGGCCGCCGGTAACCCTGAGGCAGGTCCTGATGCTGACAACGGTTCGACCGGTACTGCGCAAGGTGGGAGCGGACCTGCCGGACCTGGACCCGGGCAAGGAGGTGGTGAAGGTGGAGCACCGACTGGTTCAAGTGGTGGTTCGAACTCGACCGGATCATCCGGATCGGGCACTGGCGGTGGATACTCAGAGGGATACGGTGCCGGTGATTACTCGTACGGCCCTACCGGTAATGGAAGTGGTTCGGGTGGCGGAGGCGGAGGTTTTGGTGTTGGAAACAATCCCGATGGAAGTGTTGACGGTGGACTTGGTGAGTTTGGTGGACCTGGGGGTGACGTGGGGGCGCAACGAAGCTCCATTAGTGATGTATTCTCTTCACGGCACAGTCCCTTCAACGGAAATGAAAACTCCGTTTCAGTGCAATCAGCACAGGCAGCACTCAATGCAGCAACAAAGGCGTTAAGTGAAGCTGAATTCAACGCACGCAACCCAGCTCCGCCACAGACGACGAGCTACTTTAGTCCGGAACTTGGTAGACCAATCGACAATACGATCGACCAGTCGCTTAATGTGAGTGTACAGCCCGTCAATGCACCTGCACACAGCATAAACAGTGCCCCCGTGAGCATGGGGTTTGCCCCAGAGAACGAGCAAGCTACGTACTCGTTCTTTGGCGCTGACCCAACAACGGGAAGAACGGTTGAATTCTCCATCGGCCCCGTGGATCGACAGAGCGGTAAAGCGACCGTGTCAGTGGTGAACGGGCGACAGCGCACTGAAGTCGACCAGAGGCAAATGATATCTCTCATTAATACGTATAACGCGGTCCCTCAGGCTCCAAAGAATGAACCAGTCGGGACACGTGAACGTGCACTTAGCGCAGTGATCGACTACTTCGCAGCCCCGTTTCAAGACAACAGACAATACAATCTCACCATTCCAGGTACTCAAACCTTACCTGAAGAACAAGTGACGCCCGTCAATGTCGAGATTGTCACTGAACAGAAGACAGAGACGGTTACCCTCACGGATGAACAATTCGACGCGCGGTGGGATGCGAATGCACCGGAAACGACCGTGACAACACGTAGCGTCGCCCAAGGATCGACAGGCGTGAATGCTGAGGCAGAAGCAACGGTGACGGTTGGACTCGCAAACGCAAAAGGAAACGCAACAGGGAAAACTGGCACAGAGACACGTGGCGAATTCACAATCGGTCTCAGCCGACAGGAAGACAAAAGCCATACTGACGCAACCTCTCCTACGGATAAAACAGAATCTGAGCAGACGACAGACCGGTCATCCCGAAACTTCATCTTCGGTCCGGTAAACCCTGATGGTGCGAAAATCACTCCACAAAATGTGGTGAACCTCAACGCACCCCCAGGGTCTGAAGGTACAGCTGAATACAATGGACAGAAGGTACGAGTGACGGGCCCGACCTCAGCGATCACCGGGCTTTCTGGTGCGGTTGATTACAGCGAAGAGGACGTTGAGACGCTTGGTCGCGCGCTCGCTGGCGAGGTGCGAGTCGGTATCAAAAACAAGATCGTGAACGGACGTGAACTTACCGACGAAGAGATAAAGGAAGCGGCCGTGACAGTAAATACTGCAGTGACGCGGGCACTTGCGAATGCTGGCTCAACCGTTGGTGGTTACCAAAACGGTTCTGTAGCAGGCGCGCTTAAGGCTGGTGACACCGAGAACAACAAAGGACAGTACTCTGCATTTAACAAAGAAAACCTTCGGAACACGAACGAAAGCTATGCCCAAAACCCTGGTGCATACAATGAGATGGCTCGAAAGTTTCTTGATGGCGAAATAGCAAAGGAACGAGGGACCGCTGTTGCAGTTCCGCTTCCGCGCGCAACACACTACTATAATCCAGGAGAAGCCACCCCGAACTGGGGACCAAAACTGCAGGAGGTGCGGGAATTTGGTCCTGCTGGCCAAAGTCACCGTGGAGGTACACTTGCCGGTGAATACGAGACCCGTGGACAGCCGGAAGGACTTGAGAAGCTTGCCCTTGACCGATTCAATAGCGTTATGGGAGCTGAGAGTCGTGGAATGGATCCAGTGCGAGCGGATGAGGAGGGTCAGATGGAGGTTGCGAAACGACTTGCCTTTGGAAACAATGGTGAATTTGCAGGGACTCCGGGTGGTTCAGGTTCTCCGGAACCTTCGCAGCCAGTTACCCAAGTAGACGCAGAGGAGTTTTCAGAAACATTCGATGGTCGTGAATCCCAGCCACAAGAGCTCGGCGGCATACCAACTGACCGCTCACTACCTGAAACACCACCAAACGCCTTCACTTTCCCAGACAATGTTTTTGACTTCGATGAGATACCCGGGTACATCGGCACTGAAGGCCCACGTGCCCCTGCGGGCTCGTTCCGCCTCGGAGCTACCGGACTCGCAGAAGCAGAGCAGCGAGCAAACCTTACTGAGTCATTCAAACACGGCGGAAGAATCCGTGACGAAGACCCCGACACCACTGTGAACGGCCTTACTCTCGGACAAGTGGCACAGATAGAGGTAGCGAACTACAATGAGAAGCACGGTACCCGCCACAACGTCGACGTATACTCTGGAAAAGGACCACATGGATCCGCCCGACATCGTGACCATGATGATACAGCGCGCGGCACCCCTGGGTGTGGCTGTGCGATCGACTTTTCGATCACTGACGAGAACGGGCGTGCACTGCCTGTTTCTGGCAACGAGGACGTCTATGCGGAAGTCGCACGTGGGCTAGTCGAGAAGACTGGTGGATCGATCGGACTTGGAGCTGAGTATATGGATCACGGCATTCATTTTGATATGGCAAATATTGCCCATCCGAATAAGGGCGCGTTCGCCGGGAAAGAATGGGGGAGCCTCGGTAAAGCCTTGGCTAAGGAGTTTGCTGAATTACGTGCAGGCGCGCCAAAAGCGACTGTGGAGTATGACGAAGAGACTGGGCGCACCACTATCACACTTCCAACTGAGGACGTGCCGTTCGATCAAGAATCAACACCAGGTATCGCGAGCGGGATCTTTGGTATCGACCCGAATGAATCGCGGTTCGTCGATCCGAATGAACTAGACGAATACGTCGAAGAGCAACAGCGTACTGCCGAACCTGCGGAAGGCGAACCGGAAAGCGATACTGAACCAGGCGACAGCATCAGAGAACGAGCCACAGAACAGGTGCGTGACTTTATCCGGTTTATCTCCGACCTGCTCGGCGGTCGTGGTGATAGATCCCCTTCTCCAACCGATGGCGAGAACGCAACCACCACTGATCCGGTAAGTTACGATACTGGTGACCATTGGTTGAGTGCACTGACCCTTACCCCGACCGCACATGCACAAGTCAGCACACCACCGGAAGAGTCACAGTCGCTTAAAGAGAGCATTGCGGCGTTGTGGCACTGGATCTTTGGATCAGAAGAAGCACCGCGTCGCACCTTCTCCGATCTGCCGGGAGCACACCTCCACGCATACTCCCGTCCGTATGTTCCTGTACTGGTACAGATCGATGAAGTGGCCGGTGCAGTGAAGTTCTCCCGCGGTGAAATAAAGAACGCAACAGATGTTCGTGAACTGCCGGAAGCCCTTGAGATCGCCTTTGAGTCCGGAGACGATTCCTTCTCATTGATACTGAACGAATTCGGGGATGTTGTGTACTCGAACGGCATGTTCGCGCCAGAGACCGACACTGAAGGAAATCCACTACCAACGGACATGGACTATGTGTACTTTGTAGAATACTGGCGGGACGGTGAGTTGGTACGTTCGGAGACAAACACCAAAACACTTCCAGGCAACTTCTTCACGCGCATGATCGGTGATCTCTTTAGCAAGGATGACCCATTCACACTGACTGACGTCGACTCGGTCACCTTCGTGCATGGAGATCCTGACCCAGACGCTCTTACCGATGACTATCGTGAGTATACGATTCGGCTCATGGACGGATCTGTTCGCCACGTTTCACTACCGGTCAACTCTTCCCTCTCCTTCTACCTGAAAGAGCTGGACGATATTGGGTACAACGGGGACATTGTGGCTCTACTCAATATCGCGACCGAAACTGAAAGAAAAGAAGGGGTTGATGCAAAAGGTTTCCTTGCACGCTCTCTCAGTAAGCTGAACGGCGACTCCGTACAGTCTGATGCTCTTCCAGATCAACAGCAAGAGATCTTTAGTGATCTCACCGAAGCACTTAGCAACAACCAAGGTGGATTCATTCCGTCGGGTGTCACAGAGGTGGTGGTGTACTTCAATGTACCGGTACTATGTGAAGATGAAACAACCACAGGATATGTGTACGAGGTAACACTGTCCGGTTACCAACCAAATGGAGCACTGACCGAGATTCCGGCAGCTGCTGCACGTTGTGGCAACGGTGGCCCACGTACATACGCCACCGAGATCGCAGCGCACATCACCTCAGCGACAGGACTTGCAGTATCGGACGAGCAGATATTGGAGTTAATTGAATTCCAATACAACACACCGGAATATGTCTACCTCAACGATGAAGGAGATGCCAGCGCATCGGCACCGGTGATTCCGAACACCACGAACGAGGTTGTATTTGAGGCGAAGGCCAGCCGGAACGGCGCCACTGTTGTGAACTGGAGCACTGGTGCGATAACGCTAGCAGTGGGCGACCAACTCCATCTCAGGTGGAACGCGGAGAACTACCAGCGCTGCCTGCCGTTCATTGCGGACAATGGTGCATACAGCCTTTCACGGAATGACCTGCGTCTTGTTTCTGGTAACACAGAAGCTGAAGGGTACGACCTCACTGAGCGTACCGGTACGTACCGTGTGGAGTGTGATGGGCAGTTAAATGGTGAGAATGGAGTGGATGAACGGAGGATCGAGGTGCGGATTCAGTAGTGATCTAATAAAAAGACACCCACACCGGGTGTCTTTTTATGTGTTTCCTTCCGCTAGGCTTTCACGGTTTGGCGGCGCGGCGTGCTTGATGTCTTGGCAGCTTTGGTTCGTGACCGCTTCTTCTTCACGTCGAAGGTCAGCTGGTCATCCTTAAGGCCGACCACGACCGTTCCTCCCTGAAGCATCCCCTCTCCTACCATCATATTCGCAACCGGTGTGAGGATCTTCGACTGGATCACCCGCTTCAATGGCCGGGCACCAAACTTCGGATCGTACCCTTCCTTGGCAAGAAAATCGAGTGCTTCAGGAGCAACAGTAAGAGCGATCTCTTTGTTTGCAAGCCGCTTGGTCACCTCAGCAACCTGCATTGAAACGATCTGACGGATAGTCTCACGCGAAAGGATGTCAAAGACGATGACCTCATCGAGCCGGTTGAGGAATTCTGGACGGAAGTACGTCTTGAGACTCTCCATCACCTTACCCTTTGCCTGGTCATACTGTGCCTGATCATCGCGTACCGCACTGAACCCGAAATTCGACATACGATCGATATGTTCGGCGCCGATATTCGAGGTCATCACAATGATCGTGTTCTTGAAGTTCACTTTGCGACCCTTCGCATCGGTCAGATGGCCAGAGTCAAGTACCTGGAGGAGGATGTTGAATACCTCCGGATGTGCCTTCTCGATCTCGTCGAGGAGGATCACCGCATACGGACGGTGACGCACGCGTTCGGTGATCGAACCTCCCTCTTCGTGTCCAACATAGCCTGGCGGCGAACCGATGATCTTTGAGACCGAATGCTTCTCCATGTATTCGGACATATCGATCCGCAACAGCGCATCGGGGTCATCGAACATGAATTCGGCCAATGCGCGCGAAAGCTCTGTCTTGCCGACACCGGTCGGACCAAGAAAAAGGAACGAGCCAATTGGTCGGTTCGGGTCAGCAATACCTGCGCGTGAACGCTTCACCGCGTCTGCCACCAGTTTCACTGCATGATTCTGCCCCACAACCTTCGTTTGCAACTCCTCTTCCATGCGCGAGAGTTTCATTGCCTCAGCCTCGAGCATACGGGAGACCGGAATGCCGGTCCACCGGGACACCACCGCAGCGATCTCCTCCTCGGTGATCTCCTCTTTCAAGAGCCGACGACTTCGTTGAAGTTTCTTCAGGCGTGTCATCTTCGTATCAAGTTCACGCTGCGTTGCAGGAATAGCATCGTAGCGGATCTCCGCGGCGCGTGTGAGGTCAGCAATAGCCTCTGCCGACTCTGCCTCAAGACGCAGCTTCTCAAGCTCCTTCTTCAAGCGGCCGATCTCGGTCAGCGCTTCTTTCTCATTGTTCCACTTGGTTTCAAGTGCCGAGGTCTTCTCTTTCAGTTCGCCGACCTCTGCATCGATCTCCTTGAGGCGTGTCTTTAGTTTTCGTTTGTCCTTTGCTGTTTCCTCCTCCTTCTTCAATGCCTCCTTCTCGATCTCGAGACGACGCACCTGTCGGTCGGCAGCAACCAACTCTTCCGGCTTGTTCTCAAGAGAGATGCGGAGCGCTGATGCAGCTTCATCGATCAGATCGACCGCTTTGTCCGGCAGGAACCGCTCAGTGATGTATCGACTCGAAAGATTTACCGCCGCAACGATAGCGTCATCAGTGATGCGCACGCCATGAAAGAGCTCATACTTCTCAGCGATGCCGCGCAGGATGGCAATTGCATCCTCCTGTGATGGTTCATTCACAAAGACCGGTTGGAAGCGGCGGGTGAGGGCAGGATCACGTTCGATATGTTTTTGGTATTCCTTGAGCGTTGTGGCGCCAATGACGCGCATCTCGCCGCGCGCGAGAGCTGGTTTTAGCATATTCGATGCGTCCATGGAGCCTTCTGCTGCGCCAGCCCCCACAATAGTGTGCAGCTCATCGATGAAGAGGATCACTCCCCCTTCTGACTGCTCCACTTCTTTCATGACTGCCTTCAGGCGCTCTTCGAATTCACCACGGAATTTTGTACCCGCGACCAAGAGTCCCAGGTCGAGTGAAAGGATTTCCTTCTCTTTTATTGATTCCGGTACCTGCCCCTGTGCAATCTGCTGAGCGAGTCCTTCGGCGATCGCGGTCTTTCCCACTCCCGCCTCACCGATCAGTACCGGGTTGTTCTTTGTGCGTCGTGAGAGGATCTGAATGACTCGCTGCACCTCCATGTCCCGGCCGATGACCGGATCGAGCTTCTTGTCCTGTGCAAGCTTAGTGAGATTGCGGGTGTATTTGGTGAGTGCACGATATTTCTTCGGCTGCTGTGCATCAGACACGCTGTGTTCGCGTATCTCATGGATCGCGTTCGCGACCTGTGCCTTATCTATCTGCATGCGCTGCAGCACTTCGACTCCAGGACCAGGGTGTTCGAGCGCCGCCAAGAAGAGGTGCTCCACACCAACGTATGAATCGCCGAGCTGTTCTGCGACACGAGCCGAGTGCTCGAGTGCCTTTGCGAGTTCTGGTGTGAGGTAGAGTTGATACGACTGGGAGATGGTAGAGGTTACCTCCGGTCCTTCAAGTGCTTCGATCAAAAGGTCAGTGAACGCGATGATGTCGATATCGAGTCTATCGAGCATTGAGATCACTGTGCTCTCATCCTGCATTACAAGCGCGCACAGCAAATGCACCGGGCTGACGTGATTCTGCCCGCGTTCAATGGCAAGCTCATGAGCCTTTCGGATGGCCTCCTTCGCTCGAGATGTGAAATTGTGAAAATCCGGCATAATTCAAAGATAAATCCAACGAATAAAACGTGTGTTGTCTGTCGGTCATTCACCCGTTACTGTCGCAACTGAAGCTCTCACTCTACACGGTTTCGTACCTCTATACTGCAACCTGAACTCTAAAGTGTCAATGAATATACGCAAAAAGGCCCAGACATGGTGTCTGGGCCTTCGTATTCGCTACTGCCTCACGCCTACGTTCGTGAGCGGCACGAACGGCACGCTCATCTCGTAGTACTCGAAACTCGTCAGGCCGACCTTCTCATACTGGATATTCCCCTGTTGGGTGAATATCCAGTCGCCCGTGGGCGACAGGACGACGAGGTGAATGATGATCTCACCCCACTCCACATCCTCGCCGATTACGGTGACGATGCAGTCCTCGGGAATGTTGTATTCCCGAAGCTCCTGATATCGGGCGCCGATAGTTTGGTGTGCCACTCGGCCAACTGCCGAGCGGTAATGCTCGACAAGCTGTCCGGCAGAACCGCACACTTCGAGGCGGTGGGCCATGAACTCCTTCTCGATATCGTACGGAAAGTCTCCGTACGAAACAAGATCAAGTGGTGTCAGGAACGGGGTGGACACACGCTGTTCGAACAGCGCGCGGCTGAGTTCAACACTTCCGCGATCGGTGACGATCGTTCCGGCCGAAGCCGACGTGACAAGGAACGTTACGACCGCGAGCGCGGTCAGAATTGAGCGGAACATGACATTCTCCTCTGTCCGCGTGTCTGTTTACTCTTTTTATTCTATCACAAAATACCGCCGCTGTCAAAGTAGCAGTGGTTCTTTTGCTATTTTATGCCTCTATATATGAGCATTTTGTGAATATGTGCAGCAAGTATTTCTCGCACACGATCCATATCCTTCCTCGTTGTCTCTTCCCCGAGGGTGAGGCGTAACGTTGCTGAGGCACGCGCACTATCCTTCGTCATTTCAAATACAACAGTGGACATACCCCCACCTGCCCCACTACATGCGCTTTTGGTCGATGCTGCAATGCCGTTCGCGTCAAGTACCACGGTTGCATACTCCGTATCAAGTCCGGGAATCGAGATGTTGATGTTGTTTGGAAGGCGTTGCTCTACTGATCCGTTCAGCACTACTCCCTCGATGCCCGTGAGTACTTCAATGCCATAATCGCGTACTGTACGTACCTGTTGGCTTCGTGCTTCACTCCCGTTCTGCGCAATCGCCAGTGCGGCGGCCGCACCAACGACACCCGGCACATTTTCGGTACCTGGGCGTAGTCCCTGCTCTTGTGATCCGCCGAATGTGACAGGTGCGAGCGTTGTGTGGCCGCGGTGTACCAATACACCCACACCCTTCGGTCCACAGAATTTGCCGGCGTCGAGCGTCATCATATCCACTCGCAGACGTTCAAGTCCGCACGGGAGCCACAATGGTACCTGACTCGCATCAGTGTGAACGAGAACCTCTGTTCCGTGCTCACGTGCATATTCCTGAATGATACGCGTAAGTTTCGCAAGGTCCTGCACCACACCGGTCTCGCTGTTCGCGTATGCAAATGTGGCGAGGCGGGTTGTTGGTGTGAGGTGTGCCTTCAGTGTCTGTGGATTGATGCGTCCGTCCTCTTCGAGCGGAACGTACGTAACAGTGCACCCGCGTGATTCAAGTTCAGCAAGCGTTTGCAGCACAGACGGGTGTTCCGCTTTATTTGAAATGATCCCGATATCACTGTACTTCATCCCCCCGCGGTGACATGAGCGAACGAACCCATGAAGCGCAAGGTTATTGCTCTCAGTCCCTCCACTTGTGAAGGTTGTATCACTCGGCCGAACACCGAGCGTTCGTGCAACAGAAGTGCGAGCCCCCTCAACAGCCGTTCGCGCGCGAACGCCTTCCTTATGGATCGAACTGGGGTTTGCGAACGATTCATTGAAGTACGGTCGCATCGCCCTGTACACCTCAGGCCGCACCGGCGTCGCCGCAGCGTGGTCAAGATAGATTCGTTTCGGTTTTAGAAGCCAATGCAGTATATTCATACGTTGGTATAGAGTATCAGATACTACGTTTCACTCCGAGTCAATATGTGGTAGAGTTGCAAACGTTACGCGCACCCCGTGCGCTACTATTCTAAATGGGTATGGCAAAGAAAGCAGCAACACAACAAAATATCGTAAAGCGGCCACCGATCATTGTGGTCATGGGACATATCGACCATGGGAAGTCGACCCTGCTCGACCACATTCGCAAAACGAACGTGGTTGAGGGTGAGGCTGGTGGCATCACTCAGCACCTATCGGCATACGTGGTCGAACATACGACCAAGGACGGTGCGCACGAGAAACTCACCTTCCTTGATACACCAGGACATGAGGCATTCCAGAAGATGCGCCTGCGCGGCGCCGGCGTTGCCGATGTTGCCATTCTTGTTGTGTCTGCTGAGGACGGCGTGAAGCCACAGACACTCGAGGCGCTTGAGAGCATCAAGCAGGCCGGCATTCCATACGTGGTCGCTATCAACAAGATCGATAAACCGGGTGCGGACATCCCGCGCACACAGGCAAGCCTCGTCGAGAACGAGATCTATATCGAAGGCATGGGCGGAGACATCTCATGGGCCGCCATTTCCGCAAAATCAGGAGAAGGGATCAGCGACCTTTTGGACGTTGTGGTGCTGACCGCAGACCTTGCTGAATTAAAGGGAGATACAGCTGCTCCTGCAGAAGGCACTGTCATCGAGTCACGTGTTGACGCAAAGCGCGGTAACACTGCGACCCTCCTCATCAAGGATGGTACCCTCAAAAGCGGCAGCGTCGTTGTCTCCGGTACCACGTACGCCCCGGTACGTATCATGGAGGACTTCACCGGCAAGCCGATACGTGAGGCTGGTCCTTCAACGCCGGTCGCGATCGTTGGTTTCTCGGATGTACCAAGCGTCGGAGCACTTTTCTATACAGTTGCAAACAAGAAAGCTGCGGAACAGGCAGTCACCGAGGCCGCGACAGGTGAACAAAAGGAATCCTTTCAAAAGACCGACCTACCGGTCGTACCGGTCCTTATCAAGGCCGACGTACAGGGTACGATCGATGCGATACGTCACGAGCTTGCAAAGTTCACCTCGGACAGAATTGCTGTGCGCATCATCGACACAGGCGTCGGTGCGGTAGGTGTCGCTGACGTACAAAGCGTAAGTGCGACCGAGAACGCCATCATCGTCGGTTTCAATGTGAAGGTTGAACGACCGGCACAGGACCTTGCAGAGCGGCTTGAGGTCGAAGTGAAGACATTCAATATTATCTACGAACTTGCAGAGTGGCTTGAAACAGCGCTCAAGGACCGCACGCCACAGCGCGAAGAGGAAGTGGTGACCGGGAAAGTGAAGGTACTGAAGGAGTTCAGTGTGCAGAAGCATGTGCACGTACTCGGCGGACGACTTGATGAGGGTACCATCGGTGTCGGGCAGCGTGTGCGTATCCTTCGTCGGGATGTGAAGATCGGGACCGGTGTGATAAAGAACCTGCAGCAGCAGAAATCAGACGTGCAGAAGATCACTGAGGGTGAGTTCGGTATGCAGGTCGAGACACGTGCCGAGGTCTCTGCAGGTGACTACTTAGAAGCCTACGACCTCGTTGTTACGTAAAGGTATGGACCGACACGACCGCGTCACATCACTTATCCACGAACTGGCGGCGACATTCATCCGGAATGAAGCCAATCACGATCCGCTGATCACCATCACCCGTGTCACGACCGCGTCTGACTACAAGCGTGTGACAATATTTTTCACAACCATCCCTGACTCGAAAGAAGAGGACGCACTTATCTTTCTTAAACGATACGGTTCAGAATTGCGTCGGTACATAAAGCAGAAGAGCAACCTAAAGATCATTCCCCATCTTGATTTCGCGATCGACTACGGTGAGCGCCACCGACAGCATATTGATGAGATCGCACGCGACCTCTAGTAATCGGAGTCCTGGGCGGGAGTCGAACCCGCGAATGTCGGTTTTGCAAACCGAAGCGTTAACCACTTCGCCACCAGGACAATTGCATCAAATACTCTACCACTCATACACAGCAACACCAAACAGCCGTTTCGTGATATTATCAGCCGAATGCCGAGGTGGTGGAGTTGGTAGACACGAGGGACTTAAACTCCCTTGCCACTTATACTGGCGCGCGGGTTCGAATCCCGCCCTCGGCACAAGCAGTCTTGTTTTCACATCCGCAATACGGTACACTCGTGTTTGCACATTTCCGCCCATAGCTCAGCTGGTAGAGCAGACGCCTCTTAAGCGTAAGGTCCTTGGTTCGAGCCCAAGTGGGCGGACATTAATTCAAACTGCACATTGATCGATATGGTATCAGTGTCCACACTCCAAATGATTGGTAATCGCTATGTGTCTTAGAATGAAGACAATATGGCGAACAGGAAGAAGTACGTGGACACTAACTGGAGCGGTCCACTTGCCTACGTAATTGGACTTATTGCTGCTGACGGAAACCTGTCTCCTGACGGCAGACACATCTCCTTTACTTCCAAAGATAGTGCCCTAGCAAAAACCTTCAAAAGAATTTTGTGTTTGGATAACACGATCGGGATAAAGGCACGAGGAGGCAGTACACATAAAAAGTATCATGTTGTGCAGTTCGGCTCGGTAGATTTTTACACCTTTCTCCTTTCTATAGGACTTACACCAGCAAAATCAAAGACGATCGGCGAGCTTTTGATTCCTTCGCAGTACTTTCCGGACTTTTTGCGTGGGTGTATTGACGGAGATGGAAGCATAAGTACTTTCTCACATCCTGAGAGCAAGTACTCTCAGCTTCGAGTGCGACTTGCTTCAGCAAGTCCAAAATTCCTCAAGTGGGTACACGTAGAAATCTCCCGTTGTATGAGGACGAATGGTGGATGGGTATACACGGACAGCAAGAAGTCAGTTGCAACTCTTACCTATGCTACAGCTGATTCTGTTAAAATACTCACAGCGATTTACCGATCTTCTACATGTGACTGTTTGCATAGAAAGAAGAAAACTGCTACAAAGTATCTCGCTGCTTTGAAATGAAATGCCGGGGTGGCGAAATTGGTCAGACGCGCTAGTCTTAGGAACTAGTGGGGCAACCCGTGGAGGTTCGAGTCCTCTCCCCGGCACATACAACAAAACACACCGGAATATTTCCGGTGTGTTTTGTTATACGGTTCTATACACGAAGTCTCGTCTTCTTGAATTGAGTGGGGCGGAAATATGCATTGTATAGACGTGCATACAATCGCTTCGGTGTTGCCGGCAACTGGTCAAGCAGTCTGCATAGTGTTGAACAGTATCCCTGCTTCCCCGCTACACAACCATCACATCCAAGATACAACACATGACACACCTGATTCTTGCAGTGATAGTGAGTGTCACTCTTTTCAGTATTGCACAAATGACAGGTCGATATGACCTCCTCTCCAATACGCTCTCCTAATCGTTCATCGAACACGAAGTTCTTGCCGCGGAACCGGTTCGGTAATCCTTTTGCCTTCACCTGGTGGGCATAGTCGATGATGCCACCTTTCAGATGCCGGACGTTTGTGAAGCCATTGTGCTTAAGCCACGCACTCGCCTTCTCGCAACGAATGCCGCCTGTGCAATACAGCGCAATCTTCTTGTTCTTATGTACCCGGAGTAGCGCTGGGACAACTGCAAGTTCCTCACGAAAGGTCTCGACCTCTGGCGTGATCGCATTCTCAAAGTGACCGATCTCGCTCTCGTATGCATTTCGCATATCGACCACGACAGCATCCGGGTCGTCAATATATTCGTTCATCTCCTCCGCAGACAAGTACTCGCCGGTGTTGGTAACATCGAATGAGGTGTCGTTCAGACCGTCAGCTACGATCTTCTCCCTCGTCTTGATTGATAGTTTATAGAACGAAGGTACATCACCTTCCTCGACCGCTATCTTGAACGGAACGTCAGAAAAGAGTTCATGCGATCTCATGTATGCCTCAAACTCCCCAAAGTGCGCGGTCGGTACGCTCATCTGGGCATTGATGCCTTCATGCGCCAGATAGATACGTCCCAAACAACCTAGTGCGCTCCACACACTGAACAATTCATTACAAAGCGCCTCTGGATCATCGATCCGGACATATTTATAGAACGAGAGCGTCGTACGAGGAACTGAAGCCGTTGCAACGGCTCTTTTTCGCTCCTTTCGTGGGCGCAGGTCAGAATGCATACGGCCAGTATAGCCTTGTTTCAAGCCTTATTCAATGGTGTGCAGTCCTCCGGATTCATTGACTTTTACCTATATTTGTGATATGATGTATTTAGAGTAGCGCGCTGCGTCTTCTCTCTCCATCAGTACGCTGGTGGTGTGAAAAAACGCAGCCCCGCTGCACAATGCAACTTGAAAAAAGGAACGAGACGATGAAACTCAGTGATCTTTGGAACTACGGAGCATCAGCTGGTCAGCTGTTCAGCAATGTTCACTCAGCAGGTGCTCTGTTCAACGCCGTACTGGGCAAGGATGTTCCTGAGGATGCATCAGCCACCGTCAAAGGTGTGAAGGGTATCATCGGCAGGGGCGACGAACGTGCCTTCGAGATACTGCTCACTCAAGCCACAGGACAGCGGCCGAACGCTCGCGAAATCGTTGCGGGATACCGCGCCTGGGCGCGCCTCAAGGGGGACAGCATCGAGGTCAGGGTTGCGAATGCCTGGTACGAGACGGCATTTCGGAACCACTTCTTGAATATGGGTGCGGGCAAGGGCTCAAAGATCGGTACCGAGACCGAGACCGAGACCGAGACCGACCCCGTTACCAAGAAGAAGACCGTAAAGGTCAAGCAACTCGACATCTACGGCCCGGCTTCGAACTCGAGCCTCACCGAGCTGGTGGTCTTTATCGACATGATCGAGGCCGCCAACACCCTTGAAGAAGGGTACAAAAACGTGGTGCGGCTTACGGGCATTCCTACCCCGCCGGCGAATGCGGTGAAATTTTACCGCAAACTGAAACGAACATTCCAGGGAGAGTGGGAAACCCTCGAGGAGCTCGATGCCTGGCTCAAGCAACAGATCGACGAGCGCAAAGCCAACAGAGGCACGCTCCGTACGACCTACGACAAAATCTTCTCTTCTGAAAGGTAACAGCGATGATACGGAGTGCAACACGTTACGCACGCATGAGGGCAGAAGACCTGCACTTTGCGTTCACCGTCACACTGCTGGCGAGCTTCTTTGCGGTCTTCTGCATGTGGCTCGTCAATATCGCCGGCGCACCGGGACTAAATTTGTTCTTTCTCTTCGTCGGCGCCATCCTCTTCGTCATACTCTTCACCCGAGTGGAATTCTTCTTCGCTGCCCTTGGACTCGGAGCTGTGGTGCAGGGTTTGAGAAACGAGGATATCACCCAAGGGTCAATCCTGGGTGTGAGCACGCTCTTCAAGGTGATGTTCGGCGCCGTGTTCTATTTCACGTTCGCCGCACTCATCCTCTCTGTCGTACCGTTCTCCGGAGCTCCAGGAGCTTTCTGGGGCATCGCCGCTGTTCTCGTCGTCGTATCGTCATTTGCGGCGTATGTCGGTGGCAGTGATGGAAAATGGCTCAAGGCGATAGTGACCGTCGCGGCAGGCGCCATCTTCCTTACCTTCGTGTGGCAAATATTCGCCCCTGACGGCGTCAAACGCTATATGGGCAGCACGGTCAATGCTATCGACCGTGATGCTGACCGCCGTGCGACGGAGATCGACCGAGGGTACACGGTCTTTGCAGCATATGCAATCACCGTACCCGCAGGAGGGTACTCCGAAGAACTTTCCAACCAAACAGGACGGTGTCTCATTCGCCGGCCAGCAGGTTCTAGGACGGGAAACCTTCCTCCTGCATGGGCACTGTACAAAGGCGCCCACGACTTCGTGCCGTACATCCCCGGCAAACCGTGGACAAAGCTCGTCTACGATGGACATGGCTTGCCAAAGTCATTCACCATCGAGGTGCAAGAGCGCCTCGCAGGGCAATGCGGCTCTTGGTAACAAGACCTCGCATACGCCAACTCACAGCCGTTCGGGTTTTCCCGGACGGCTTTTCTTTTTTCGTACTAATACGGCACGTCAATCCCAAACGTATTCGCCGCGACCCAGAGGATGCTGAACGCAGAAAGCATCACGAGCATACCGATCACACCGAACATAAGATGCTTGCTTCCTTCCGTCCGCTTCTGAGGGTTGTTCGCACCCAGCACGTACTGGAACGCTCCATAAAGGAACACGAGAAGCGCGACCGCCATCATGAACGTGATGAGCGGAAAAAGAATGACCTCGTTGAGTCGGTCCATAAACGACTGCGCGATCGCTGCTGCTTCTTGGGCGTGTACAACCATAATGATGAGAGACTGACCCCTCACCGCAACGAGTGCGCTACGGTGAATCCGTCAACCACCGATGCTAGTTGTTTGTAGTTGGTGCGTTCGGGATGCTCTGGATATCCTGATCGTCACTGAATCCAAGACCATTGGCGATAAGGTTCACGATACCGAAAATCGAGACCATGAGTACAAATCCAATGACCGAATACAGCATGAGTTGCGTACCCTCTTTCCGGTTCTCCGGGTCACCGCCACCCAAAATGAAGTACTTGAAGACACCGTAGAGAAATACGAGCAGTGCTATCGCGAAGACGAGCGGGATGAGGATGTTATTGATAAAGTTGGTAATGTTGCTGAAGAATTCATTGACACCACCAAATTGTGCGAGTGCGATCGCAGGCACGAGCATGAACGTTGCTGCAAACGCCGTGATCTGAACGCTCATTTTTTTCATAGGTTCCTTCATTTACGTACTAAATATCGCTGCTAAACCGAGCTATACAGTAATAGTAGCGTGAAAACGGCCAAAAATCGAATGGTGCTTGTCGAATGTGTGAATAGCGGGACACTTAGACCCCGAACAACGAGTACCGCAATATCGAGAGAATGCCCCAGATACCGGACATAATAACGAGTGCAATGATTCCAATGAGTGCCGTCTGCTTCCCCTCCGCGATCTTGGTCGGCTCACCCGGATTGAATATCCACGCATCAACGATCTTCCAGATGATCACCACGAGTGTGAGTGAGAATATGATCGGGATCACGAGCGAGATGAGATAGATAAGATCACCGACCAGTTCTGAGAAATTCTGAGGTCCGTACATATATTTCTTGGTTACCCGAGCGCATTAATGGTGCCGCTGATAACGTAGAGAAGTAGCTGAGCTCCCAGAATGAGTACGCCACCTACAACCGCGAAGAGGAGCGCCCTGTTCGCTGTCGATATCTCTTCCGGCTTCCCCTGCGCCATCACATATTTAAAACCGGCGTAGATGATGAAGAACACGATGATCGGCACCGCAAAGACCATGATGACGTCGAGGATGTCCTGAAAGAAGCCAAGGAGTGTCTGGTCACCGAGGGGGTTCTGAAGTTGAACTCCTTCTCCCCCAGTATATCTACCTCCACCGGTACCATCTTCTCCTTGCACATCACCTGTACCATCTTCTCCTTGTTGTGCAAGGAGTACGCCAGGAAGAGAGGCGAGGAAAAGGATCGAAGCAAGATAGAGATGACTGCAAAATTTTTTCATACTCAAAATGCTAATTCTAATCGACGGACAGCATCTGATATCGCACCGGCAACCTTTTTGCGACTCGATACAACATCCTCGACCATTTGCTTGAACACACCGCCACTTGCCTCAGGGTCCGGATCGAGCCAGCCGCGCGCGATGAGTGCACTCTGATACACGATCTGCTGGTGTGCGTCACCACTCCCCGCAGCGATACCATCACGTGTTGCCGGTGCAAGTCCTAGCTCTACCGCGATCGGTGTAGCAACCTCACTTTGTACGAGTGTCTGGACCGCTGCGTAGCTTCCCTGTGGGTTCCTCGACGCGCGAGTGATTGCTATGCCGTAAAAGGTACCGTAGACACGCTTCACCGTCGCCGACGCACCTTGCGGGACCACAGCGGCATCGAAGTTAAGGTTTGGATTCTGATCAGCGATACTGGTGCGCTCGCTGCCGTATCCGAAGTAGATGGCAAGCTTCCCACCCACGAACGCGAGTCTGTCATTGTCCATCGACCCGTTCCAGGTATAGAGCGAACTGTTCGCGTTACTAAAGTCAGTATAGAACTGGAGTGCGGCATTCATCGGCGGTCGTCCGCCATCGGTCGCCGGCTTATCAAGCACTACGCGATACCCGCGCTCCTCCTCGGTCACCAGACGGCTTCCCGACTGCATTGCAAGTGTGAGGAGCATCGGCTTGGCGTTGGTGATGTTCGCATACTCACCGAATGCAACGGCGGCCTGTACGATGTTGCGGAACCCGTCACGCTCGGCGATCTGCGGCACCACCGACCCGACCAATGTTTCCCATGAAGCAGGAGGTTGTGAGAGGCCATTCGTGCTGAAGAGATCGCGATTCCAATACATGACGACCGGGTCGACCGCAAACGGGAAGGCGTAGATGCCGTCCAGTCGTGCAAAGATCTCGCCACCGTCGATGAACCGGTCGCGGAAAGTACGGTCAGGATACGAATCATACGGCACCGGCAGCAGTTTCGGTCGGAACGACACGAACTCCTCGTGCGGGAAGATCACCACGTCAGGTCCCCGATTCTCCGCGAGGGCATTGGTGAACTCCTCGGCAAACGTTCTGCTATCCTTCTCCACATACTCAACGACACGAAAGCCCTCAACATCATTTGCAATCCGCTGAAGCGCAGACTCCATGGAACCGGCACTGAATGTCCCCCACACAATCACACGCTCCCCGTATACATTCTCCTCGCTGCCCATAAATCCCTCAAAACTCGCAAGCAGGATCACACTCACAACGCCCATAATGGCGAAGAGGGCGAGGAGTGCTATCTGAAATGGTCGAATGTTCTGCATATAACAATAGGCTACGGTTTGCGGAAGGCCAGTCCGTAGTGATGGTCACCTGCATCGAACGAGCGTTCGAACAATAGACCATGCGACTCAGCCAGTGATTTGACGGCATCGGCCGTGATCACCTGCTCTGGATGAGGACCGAGACCGCCGAATGACTCAGACCAATCGATAACAAAAAGCTTTCCGCCACGCCGGAGTGTACGGACCATCTCAACGAATGCGGCGTCCTTTTGCTCCATTTGAAAGAGTGAGTTCACCACCACCCCCGCATCGAGCGCGCCATCCCGCAGCTTGGTACCGGCCGGCGCCTCGATATCACACCACAACACCTGCACGTTGCCGATGTTCTTGCTCCGCAACAACTGGCCGATCGATTCAGTGAGCGTACGCTGGATCTCGCACGCATACACTTTTCCGTCAGTACCCACCAGACGGGAAAGGGACGGAAGGAAAAAACCGGTGCCGGCACCGAAATCAGCGACCACTTCACCCTTCCGGAGATGGAAGTGTGTCACCACGACCTCAGGAATGACGAATCTGCCTTGTGTCGCACTTGTACTCATGATTCTAGTATACCCTACACCACCACCAGAATGACCCTCCCCTCTGTTTATTATCTATCCCGTCTTCAGTCATTGCGAGACGGCACGTTCGGTGTAGGGAGAATACTACGCTGCTGGTTGACCTCAGCACCGAATTCAGCATCGCCAAAATATTCCTCATTCGTCTCGTCCCAGCCGCGGGTCATCAGCATGCCCAGGAAGGCGAGTGCGAGGTAGAGGAAAATAGCGATGCCAAAGAAGAATACAGCCCGCACTATGTTCGGCTGCCCGAGATCCGGTCGATCGAGCATGAACGAATTAACGATCCCGAAGAGAAAAAAGATCGCACCGATAGCGAACATGCCCGGGACAAGATAATCCTGGAGAAAGAGAACTACCGAAAGTATGCCACCTGTCATATACGCTCAGTATATGATGAAGACGGCGCGCACAAAAGCGCCGTAGCGGAATAACATAATTAGCTTAGAAGCAGACGATGGATGCAATGACATCCCCCTCTCGCAACTTCATGATCCTCACTCCCTGTGTATCGCGCCCGAGTGTCGGCACGTCAGCAAGCGGCATCTTGATCACCTGCCCTTTTTGGCTCATGACCACGAGTTCACCAGCTTCCTTGTCATCATGTGAGAGTACGGACCCGCCGATGACCGCACCGGTCTTCGTTGTGATACGTGCTGTCTTGATACCGCTCCCACCACGCTTCTGAACCTTATACTCCTTTGCAGGTGTGGTCTTGCCGTATCCGTTCCCCATCACCACCAGTATCTCCTGATTCTTGCTTCCGCTCGTGATAATGTCGGCGGCAACGATGTAGTCATCCTTCTTCAGTTTCATCGCGGTCACACCAGCTGCTGTGCGGCCCATCTGGCGTACATCGCTTTCCTTGAAGCGGATCTGCTGACCCTTGTGTGTGATGAGCGATACCTCGTCACCCTTGCCGGCGAACTGCGCAGCGATCAGCGAGTCACCTTCGTGGAGCGAGATGGCGATGAGTCCGCTGCTGCGTACATCCTTGAACACAGATGCGTCAGACTTCTTCGCAACACCATTCTTGGTGAACATCATCAATCCCCAGTCACCCTCCCACTCATTCTTCCGCACGGCGATCACTGATGTGACCAGCTCACCTGCCTGAAGCGCCAGGAAGTTCATGACCGACTTGCCCTTTGTGGCGCGCCGTCCTTCTGGTATCTCATACATCTTGCACTGGTACACCTTGCCGGTATCCGTGAAGAAGAGGAGGTCGCTGTGTGTCGATGTGGTGAGGAGTGTCGTCACCACATCCTCTTCCTTAGTATTCAAATCCACAACCCCAACGCCACCACGCTTCTGCGTACGGTACTCCGACGGATTCGTCCGCTTCACATATCCACCCTTGGTGAGCACGAGCACACTCTCCTCATCGGCCACGAGATCCTCAGCAGACAGGTTCTTGACCCCGCCTTTGACGATCTTCGTACGACGGTCGTCACCGTACTTCTCAGCGACCGCAAGCAGGTCGTCCTTGATGATCTTCATCATCTTCGTCTTGCTCTTCAAGATCGACTCAAGTTCCTTGATGAGCGCCTGCACCTCCTTGAGCTCGTCCTCGATCTTCTTCCGTTCGAGACCGGCAAGCTTCTGGAGCCGCATCTCGAGGATGGCGGTCGCCTGCAGCTCGGAGAACTTGAACTCCTTCATCAGAGCGGCGTGCGCGGTCGGCACATCCTTTGCCGCACGGATGATCTTGATGATCTTGTCGATATGGTCAAGCGCCTTCTTGAGACCAAGGAGAATGTGCTCCCGATCACGTGCTTTCTCAAGGTCGTATTCGGTACGGCGTCGGATCACCTCAGCACGGTGCTTCACGTACTCCTCGAGGATTGCTTTCAACGAAAGCGTCTGCGGCACGCCGTCGACGAGTGCCACCATGTTGTAGTGGAAGGTCTCTTCAAGCTGTGTGTGCTTGTATAGCTTATTAAGGACCGTTTGTGGGTTCCCACCGCTTTTGAGCTCGATCACCAGACGGATATCGCTTGTCGACTCATCACGCATCTCCTTGATGCCCTCGATCTTCTTGTCGCGTACCAGATCGGCAATCTTCTCCTGCAGGTCAGCTTTGTTCACACGGAACGGGATCGAGGTGATGACGATCGCAAAATTGCCTTTTGCATCTTCAACGATATCTGCCTCTCCACGCACAACAACACCACCCTTGCCGTTGGCGTAGGCGTGTGCAATATCCTTCTTATTGAACGCGACCGCGCCGAGTGGAAAGTCCGGTCCTTGTACGAACTCGAGGAGATCGTCCGTCGTGGCGTCAGGATTGTCGATAAGATGGGCGACGGCGTTGGCAACTTCACGAAGGTTGTGGGGAGGAATGTTCGTCGCCATACCAACGGCAATACCGAGCGTACCAAGAAGAAGCAGGTTCGGTACGGCCGCTGGCAATACTTCCGGTTCTTTCTTGGTGCCGTCGAAGTTTGGTCGCCAGTTGACGGTATCTTTTTCAAGATCGCGAAGCATCTCTTCGGCAAGCCGCGACATCTTTGCTTCAGTGTACCGGTATGCAGCTGCACCGTCGCCGTCGACCGAACCGAAGTTACCCTGTCCGATGATCAAGGGGTAGCGGGTCGTGAACTGCTGCGCAAGCTTCACCATTGAGTCATAGACCGCAACGTCGCCGTGCGGATGGAAGCTACCAAGCACGTCTCCGACCACCGTCGCCGACTTGCGGAACCGCGCGCTCGCGGTGAGACCATTCAAGCGCATGGAGTACAGGATGCGGCGGTGGACCGGCTTCAGGCCATCGCGCACGTCAGGAAGCGCACGCTGCGTGATGACAGACATCGCGTAGTCAAGATACGCGGTCTTCATCTCCTCGCTGATGCTCTGCGTGATGATGCCGCGCTCAGGATCGATCGGCAATTCATCTGTTTTTACTGTCTTTTTCGGCATGTCACGCTTCTCTCTATGGTTTTAAAATATACAGGTATTATAACACAGAATCCTACTCCGTGCCTGTTTCTTCATGCTCCGAATCCGTCTGGATACGTACCGGGCGGGCAGTGTTGGTCGAAGAGGCGGAGCTGGTCGCTCGCGGTGTAAGTTCAAACGGTGTGGTCGTTGGAGTGCTCGTCGCACTGTTTGCCTCCTCCTCTGGAGTAGTGGTCCCCACCGCAGAGAAGATGTTCGCGAAGTTGTCCTTCGCGTCCCCGAGGAATTGTGAGAACGCTCCTGTGTATTCGTCGTCAACGGTCGAGTCCGTGTCCAGCGTGTCGGCAAGACGGTACTGGAGCGACACGCCCCATACGAGTGCGATGACACTGGTCGCACCGATCGCATACCAGAATGCGAACTGTTGTCGGACGTGCCTCGGCTTTTTACGGATACGGGAAAACATGACGAGATAACTACATATCGCGGCGCTGAAGCTATGCCTTCAGAACCGCGATCTCACCCTCCATCCCTACAACGTCCCTCTTCTTCAATGTTAGTTTCTCAACCGGCTTTACGTCATCGGCACTTTCCTCTTTCAAGAAGGCCTTGAGCGCCTTCTCATCATAGTGCATCGGAATGACGAGCCGTGCTTCGAGCTTCACCGCGAGCTTCGACGCCTGCGGAACCTCCAGCACATCACCACCGCCGATCGGAATGAAGAGGATGTCGATATCCCCGAGTGACTCAAGGATGGACGGGTCGAGTTCCGGCGAACCGAGCGCCCCCAGAAACACGATGTTCATACCTTCAAGCTGAACCTGATAGATGGTGTTGTATCGTTCCCTCCCCTCGTATGTCGTTTTGACGCTGAAACCAAGTACGGTCACCTCACCCACTTCATACGCGCCCGGTCCTGAAATAACGAACGGCTCCTTATTCCCGTGCGTCACCTGCGACGTGCCGTTCATATTCGGATGCCAGATCGAGATGAGCGCAATATCAGAACCGAACTTCGAGACCGGAAGCTTTGAGTCCTTGGCGATCGGGTCGAACGCGAGTGTGGTGTCGCCGAACGACACCTTGAAACACTGCCCCCCGTGATATGTGATTACCATAGTGCAGGCAGTATACCGTATAATCAACACTGCGTCATTCTGCTGTATGGTCCTCTGGACAACCCAGATACGTATGCTACTATGCTGCGCTCGGATGATTTGTCGTCCGAGTCCGGCTGTAGGTGTGCGTCCGCTACTCGACGACCCTTCCACACCTGCAGTCGGGACCAAATACCAGACCCGGTCGCGCGACCAGAGGAGCGCTCACAAAGAAGCGCCGCTGCGACCACGCCGCCTGAAGTGCCGCCACGCGACACCTCAGGCGGCAGATCTTCGAACAGAACAACCCCTCTGCAGTTGCCTTGGTCCTGCTTTGGGGTCTGTCGGCCGGCACTGGCGCTAGTGGCCTCCTCGTACCGCTGCCATGTGCTGGCCGACATCGCTCTTTCGCCACATTGATGTGGCCCCTTACTACCGGCATGCGCATGCGCTGCCGGTTTTTTCTATGGACAAAGTATGTAAAATACCGTATACTCGCGCCACTTCGAAAGAAGTTTATAAGCCTCTAGCGGCATACACGTAACCCTACAGATACGACAACGGCCACGAGTAACGGTTCTGTACACGCGTATCGCCGGATAGAAAGATCATATGTTCAATATTAAGTCTGCGGTCATGGGCCGCACCGTCGCTTCAGCCCCTGAAGTTGACGAACCGACCGCCGCACCAGCGGGGGTGATGCACACATACATCGCGGAAAGTCCCGAGCCGCCGCAAGAGGGACAAATTATCGAGGGAACCGTGTCAGCGATCGGCCGCGCACGCGTCCTTATCAACCTGCCTCCGTTCGGCTCCGGTATCATCTACGGCCGCGAGTTCATGAACGCACGCGACATCCTGCGTAAAGTGTCCGTCGGTGACACGATTGCAGCAAAGATCGTTGATGCATCCAACGAGGACGGATACATCGAGCTCTCTCTCAAGGAAGCGCGTCAGGCGCTCATCTGGAGCGACGCTGAGGCAGCACAAAAGAACCAGACAGTACTCTCACTTGAAGTGAAGGAGGCGAACAAGGGTGGTCTCATCCTTGAATGGCAGGGTATCCAGGGATTCCTTCCTGCCTCGCAACTCTCTGCGGAGAACTATCCACGCGTTGCAGATGGCGACAAGGACAAGATCTTGTCGGCACTTGGCGACCTCATCGGACAGCACCTCTCAGTGATCATCATCACTGCCGACCAGAAGGAGGGCAAGCTGATCTTCTCTGAGAAGGGTCCACAAGAGAAGGAGGAGAAAGAAGAGAAGGTACGCCGCTACGAGGTGGGCGATGTGCTGAACGGTGAAGTGACCGGCGCAGTTGATTTCGGTATCTTCGTGAAGGTCGAAGAGGGCCTTGAAGGGCTGGTGCACATCTCTGAACTCGACTGGGGACTTGTTGAGGACACCCGCTCGCTATACAAGATCGGTGACAAGGTGCAGGTCAAGGTGATCGAGGTGAAGGACGATAAGATCTCACTCTCGATCAAGCAGCTTCGCGAGAACCCATGGATGGGCGCAGCGAAGAAATACAAGAAGGACCAGATCGTCGAAGGTGTTGTCATCAAGTACAACAAATACGGTGCGCTTGTCTCGATCGAGGAAGGAGTTGCCGGACTCGTCCACATCTCTGAATTCGACAACAGCGACGCCAAACTGAAGGAGACGCTCTCACTCGGCAGCGCATACACATTCAAGATCACACTGTTCGAACCAAAGGATCAGCGAATGACACTCTCATACAAGGAAGCGAACCCTGAATAGGTTTCAGCGACCAGATACAAGAACGCCCGCACACTGTGCGGGCGTTCTTGTATTCACCTGCCACTATTGAACTCATTCATCGCACGCTCTACGCCGTCGACCACGATCGTTTCGATCGCTCTTGCTGTACGCTCAAAGATACCGTCGAGCTTCGCCTGTTCACTTCGCGAGAAACGGCCGAGCACGAACCGCTCGAGCGGTCCGCCTGCTGTGGGTCGTTTTACCTTCCCTGTCCAAAAGGATGTTGGTGCGATACCGATGCGAATGCGGACGAACTCTTTGCTCTTTAACCCCTCAACAAACGACTTGATACCGTTGTGTCCCCCATCGCCGCGACCTTGGGTGACACGGATCGTACCGAGCGGCAGGTCAACGTCGTCATACACAACGATGCAGTCCTTAGGTAGTGCCCCTCGTTTCTCCTTCAGAAACCGCGCTGTCTCACCGGACCGGTTCATGAAGGTCTCGGGCAGCACGAGCATTGTTGGTACACCTGCGACATCCACATGCGCAATGAGCGCCTGCGCATTCCGCTCGTTTGAAAATGAGGCGCTCTGCGAGTCTGCAAACCGCTCAATGAGCGTACGTCCGACGCTATGCCGTGTATCGGCATACTCGGCACCTGGATTCCCTAAGCCAAAGACATAGTACATACGTGATTAGTGTACGGTGAAATAGTGAAAGTGCAACGCACGATACCGCATCGTTTGTTTTTGCACTTCACTTCACTTATACTATATGTATTACGTACTATGTTTTCCCCTCCTACAACACAATCGAACAAAAACCAAACACCCTCACCTCGTCAGGAGCACCCACTCATTGAGATCGTACGCTTCATCATCATCGCACTGGTGATCGTGATCCCGATCCGTGTGTTCATCGCACAACCATTTATCGTATCGGGTGCTTCCATGGAGAATACCTTTCATAACAATGAGTATCTCATCGTGGACAGGGTTACGTACCGGTTCAACGAGCCGGAACGCGGCGATGTGGTGATATTCCGGTATCCGCGTGACCCGGCGAAGTTCTTTATCAAACGATTGATCGGTCTACCAGGAGACACGGTCACCATTAACGGGAGTACCATCACCATCACCAACAACGAACATCCCGACGGCATCACGCTTGATGAACCATACCTCTACACACCGACCGACTCATATCTCACCCAAACACTTGATGAAGGTGAGTACTTCGTGATGGGTGACAACCGGAACGCGAGCTCCGATTCACGCGTCTGGGGAATCCTCACTGACGACAAGATCATCGGTCGCGCGCTTCTGCGTCTCTTCCCGCTCTCGGACGCAGCGGTCATGCCCGGGGCGTACGACCTTGAAACCGGTTTATCAGCACGTTCACAGTGAAATATATGCCAACTGAACTCACCGCAACAGATTTTCTCAAACGAGCAGCACGTGTAGCGGAACATTTCGGGTTCCTTTCGATCGCTGAGTGTCACAAACATCCTGACTGCAAGAACTGCGTCGGCACGCTTCGCCACACCGCCTCCATGCAGGACCGGCGACTCGACGCACTCCACGGCATGCTCACAGCCGGCATCAGCACATACACCACCGGCAAGCTTCATGGGATCCAGTCGCCCATTCTGTGCTATAGCATCGAACACGTACCGCGTACGGGTGAGGCGGCACTTTCGATGCAGGTATTCAATGTTGAGAAAAGTATTGCAGAATCGCTTCTCATTCAGGCGTCGCGTGCGATCGCCCGCGAACTCGGGTTTGGCGAACAGGTTGTGCGGGTGAACTCGGTGGGTGATTCCGACTCAGTTGCCCGATACACGCGCGAACTGACGAATTTCATGCGTAAGCGCGCAGCTGATCTGCCCCCTGCCGCACGTGAACTGATGAAGGACCACGTGATCGATGCACTGCTGCACCTCATCGAGAAGGATCACGAACTATCGTATCGTAGCCCGAGTCCGCTTGAATATCTTTCTGACGCAAGCCGTCGGCACTTTCGTGAGATCGTGGAGTATTTGGAGATGAGCGAAACGCCGTACGAGATCGATCCGAAACTGATCGGCCACCTCAACTGCTACTCCGACGGTATCTTTGCAATCGATGCACACAACCCCAGTGCGGACAACCCGCCAGCGCAGAGTACACAGCACGGCACTGCCTCACTTTTCATTCGCGGCGGCCGATACAACACGTTCATGCGGCGACACACCAAGCAGGAGATCCCTGCTGCAGGTGCGGTCGTTATCCTGCGTGGCAAAAAAGCTCCGCGCCGCACACCGGCAGCACAAACGCAACGTCCATCGGTCTACCTCGTACAACTCGGCTTCGGACCGAAGATACGATCACTCATGCTTCTTGACCTGCTTCGGCAGGCTGGTGTCCCGACATACCAGAATCTTGCGAGCGATTCCCTTTCAACACAACTCCGCGATGCTGAGGAACGCGGAGTGAAATACGTCGTCATCATTGGCCAGAAGGAGTATGTAGACAACGCAGCGATCCTCCGGAACCTTCATGCACGGAGTCAGGAGCAGGTCCCCTTTACCGACCTTGTCGCCCGCCTCAAACGATCGGTATCGGCTACCTCACAATAACTGCTTTGGCAGTATCGTCAGTACATATTACAATCTAGCTATGGTATTACAGATCTTCGAACGTATCACCTATATGTGTGTCGGTGCTATCATCGCCATGGTTGCCTTCGGTCTGTATGTGCATACGAACAAGCAGAATGTTGCACGTATTGTGCAGCAGTCGACCGTATCTCCTGATCACTGCATAGAGCCAGATACTGTGCTGCATGAAGACGCGGCGGATACGAGAGAGATCTTCTTTGCCGGATGTGCAGGATTCTTCTGAGTCCACTTCCAACGGTTATATACAAAAAGACCGGCATGACCGGTCTTTTTGCTATTCCGTAGCGGGTGGCGGAGCAGGTTCTTCATCTTCCGGTTCTTCCGGCGGTGGAGGCGATGTCTCCTCTTCTGGTTCCTCTGGTGGAGGTTCAGGTTCCGCCGCCGCTTCGACCACGACCGTCCGCGTCTTCGTCGCTTCATTGCCTGCTGCGTCTGCGACGCTGTATGTGAGTGTGTATGTACCTGCTGTATCGGTATCCACCGTGCCATTTATCGTGATCTGAGCTGTCAGATCGCCATCTTTAGTGTCTGTTGCTGCAGCGCCCGGTTCGTCGTAGGTATCGCCTTCAGTGAGAGTTATGGTTGCATCTCCGGCAAGTGTGATCACTGGTGGCGTGGTATCAGCTTGCGGTGTGCTGCCACCGCCCCCACCGCTTGGCGTGGTGCTTGCTGTAGTGGTCGCGGTGCTGCTTGCGGTCGAGCCACCATCCGATGTTGACGTTGCGGTTGACGTACCGGTCACACCTCCTGAACCGCTGCCTGAAGATGTCGAGGTGCCGGTCGCAACAGGAGTATTCTTTGACTCCTCTTCATACACGACCTCATCGGGATCAAGGAATCGGCCCACAAGACCGGAGTATGTTCGCTCAACGATCTTGTTGTTCGCGCCAATACGTCGTTCGATCTCCTGGGTCTCGATGAGCATCTGTCGCTCGGCGTTCACCACTTCCGCAAGCTGTGTGGTGATGAACGTATCAAGGTCCTTGGTACCAAGCTGCGATTTTGAGACCACCAGTATCTCCTCTCGCACGGCCTCCTGCCACACACCATCGATGACTGCATAGGTCTGGTATGAGTAGTGTACGAAGTAGCTGATATCATCTTCTTCAACATACTCAACCTGTACCCGAAAGTCGTGATTATGAATATCGGCCTCAAGGATCGCGCGGTTACTCACCTGCCGAACCGTCTCCTCCGACGTGATCACTGCTCCAGCCATTGCATCCCGCACATCCTCATTCGAGGCCATGACCGTCCCGCCGGACAGGAGAAGGAACACGAAGAGGAGTGTGAACGTGTTGTTATACAGTATGTAGTGGGCAAGTCTTTGCATATGGTCGCGTTACCATGATTATACCACCGGACGGAATGCGTCACGCTGCCCTGTGGGAATTAGGTACCGGCCTCAGCCTCCGCTACGAATCGGCAGAACAGCTCGGGTCGCTGTCCTTTTGCACAAGCGGTCTGCAGCTCCGCCTCGCTCACAAAACGTGAAATAGACGAATACAACCCTTCGTAGCAGATCGTTTGCTCCGTCTCGGTCATTCCACTCTCTTCACAAAATGCAAATACATGTTCGAAATCACCCGATGATGTGCCGTGCTCTACAAGTCCACCCGCGAGAGAGACGATGCATGCATGGAGCAGTTCCTCGGGAACAGTCCGACACGATGCAAGCAACTGCTGCTGGTCTTCCTTCGGACGATGCTGCACCATACCGCTGACCGCAACGGTCATGATCGTACTCTGCATGTCTTTCCGTTTTGCAGTCTGTGCGATCGCGGCGGCCTTTGCCGGATCATGGTTACTCAGACCGTCCACCTTCTGCGCCATCTCGTAGTAGCAGTCCGGCTGCCGCTCATATGCTTCGCTGTCGCAGATGCGGAATGGTGATTCACGATCATAGGTAAAGCCATACTCCTCGTCTGACATCCAATCCACGATCACGTTGTATATACCCTGCCGGCACTCGCTGATCTCGAACGGACTCGCGTCCGGTAGCGACTCACACTGCGCAAGTGGTACATCGACAAAATCTCGGAGCGTCCACTCGCGCGGGTCAACGAGCGTATCAGCACGAGCTAGTAAAAAGCCATGTCCTGAACCGTGATAGCAGGTTTGCCGCATTCCCGGTGCGGTCGCTTTCAGGCGCTCGTCCATGTATGCACAGGTCAGAGAAACAAATGCCGGGTCAGGATTGTCCTGTATCAAATGTTCAAAGAAACCGTGATAGAAACCATACCCGCACGCAGTTGCATTCGGCGGAAATTCGGTGCGGTCCAGGTCACGATGTGTGAGGTAATCAAAGTAGTACGCCATGTCCCCAACACGATGCGCGTGCCGATGGCATCCGGTGTTCGAGAACGTATCGTATTCACGGTAGATACGCTCGAACACATCAAAGGCGGCCTGCGTTCCGTCAGATACGAAGACGCCGCGGATCACCTCCTGCCAGCAATCGATCTTAGCAACCTCGTTCGTATATACCTTCTCACACCTCTCGATAGCTGCAGTTTCGCTATCATGCACCAGAAGAGCCCCGAGGATACCGATCACGAGAAACGCTATCAGGATCACCCACCGCACAGTAATGCTATTCAACAACATGTATCGTACCGGTGAAATAAGAGCGGATATGGTCATGCATGTTCCAGGTTCCCACGCGATCGAATGTAAAACTCCATGTTTCTTCCGGCGGAATCGGCTCAAGAGAATCGAACTCCGGATAGATCCCGTGTGTGGGATGCAGGTTCGACGCCGGCCAGAACGGCCGACCTGTGGTCGTGCTGAATTCGACCGTCGCACCGCGCGCGACGGTAAGCTTTGCAGGCTCGAACCCTTCGTCGGTCAGCACGACTGATACTGTACCGTCAGTAGCTATTGCCGCCTGCTCAGGCGCTGACGCATTCAGTTGGTTGTCAGACAGGAGCATGAGGGTCACATAGAAAGCGGCGGCGGCACACGCAAGTCCAACCGCAACGCTTACAATAAGGTTCGTTCGCGATGGGCGTTTTGGAGTCGTTTCAGATTCTTCTGTGACCGGTGCAGTGTTGCCGGACGTATTGCGTCGTGTCCTGATGAACAGAAAAATGCCAACAAGCGAAAGCAATGCCCCCGCAACTACTCCAACACCAAGTGCAAGAAATGAAAACGTTCCTGCGCCTGAAACATCACCTTGTTGCACGGACAGTGTGAATTCGATCTCGACGAGAGCCTCCCCCTCGTTACTGAATCGTGCAAAGCCGGTATACGTCCCTGCTTCAGGGAAGGCGATGGTCATCCCGGTAGCACCGAACTCAGCCTTTGCAAGTCCTCCCGCATAGAGTAGCCGGCCATCGTCTTCAAGCCGGAACCAGATGTCTGTGAACGGTACCTGTGTATCAGTCTCAGCATCATAGAGGTAGAAGTCAAATCGTATCTGCTCACCTGAACGAGGTTCTTCGGGCGAATAGCCGATATCGACAAGATAGCCGTCGATGGTCTGTTCGATCGATGCTCCTGACGAGTGTGCAGCTACTCGTTCAACAAACGTGGTGCTGAGAACTGCAAGCGTCACACTTGTGACGATGCCAACGGTAATAAGAAAAGCTGTACTTATTTGTGTGCGTATCATGCGGGTACTCGTGAATTAGAGACTTCCAAATACAGTCATTCTGTATGGTACCACAGGTCATTGTCGTGGCACTTCATGCAGACACGCGGCTTTCCACGGCTCAGGTATGCCATTACAAATCTGATAAAATCCGTCGGACTCGACCGTAAATACATAGGTTGCGTACTGCAACATCTTCTCATAGCACGCTTTGTGTGAATTCGTCGCCTCCGCCGCCTCGCACACACTGAGCGCTTTTGCGATATTGCGGTTGTCAGTCTCTACTAGGCGTGCCGCCGCGTTCGCAAAGCAGATGCTCTCGTACGGCGAACGCACATTCGGACAAAATGATGTCGCCCACTCGGTGCTCAAGTTCGCGCCGGCCATCGCAAGGAAGAACACACCGGAAAGACACCGCGTATGTTGCCAATCATTGAAATCAACACGGTCACAAAGATCAACGATCGCTGATGGATCATCGAGCATCTCCGCAAACGGCGGCCAACCCTCACTGATGCACGAACCGTATTTCGCTCCTTCAAACTGCGAACAGAATGTGTTCACTTCTTCGGGCGTCTCGACCTCCTTCCCTTCGATAAGGGCGAAGTCCTCAGGCTCGAGCGGCTGGTAGATCTGCATGAACGCGCCATCATAGCAGAGCTGACGTTCCGCATCTTGGTTGTCGGGATTCCCGTCGACGAGCCGGTCACACAATTCAAGCGAATCATGAATGTCAGCGCCGGTCACATACATCGTCAAATGGCCGAGTGCGTGAATACAGGTCGCCTCGCCCATACCGGTCGGCTCCCACCCATCGCGCGCCTGACACACGCCCGCAAGTTCTCCTTCGATCTCACGTACATCACGTCCCTCCATCGAGTCCACACGGAACCGTTCCTGAAATGCTCCGTGGATCGCTCCGTTCGAACAGATACCGAGCGGTGCTTTTGCAATGACATCCTTCCACCGCTCCGGGTCTTTTGCTGTTTCCTTTGCTGAGAGTTCATGCCCGAGGACATGGCAGTACTGGTACGAAGGATCGAGGTCCTGTACGATCCGGGTGATTGAGAACGCCTCCAACATACTATATCCATTGTCCATCACCTTCGGAATCTCTTCGTCATAGCAAGATGGCCGATATGCTGCGTCAGCACAGGTCGCCACAATGCTACGCGCGACCGATTCGTGCGTGTCTGAGGTGTGGGTGAACAATGCCCCCACAAACAGAGCGAGCCCAAGCCCCGCACCGAACACGGTGACCATGAAAATACGGGGATGTCGTTTGAGAATACGCATGAGAAACGTGTGTGAGAGTATCGTACCATGTGGCCATTCGGCCGGTAGTTTAGATGAGATCGTGACTCATAAGGCAGCGTCTATGGTATTCACCATCGAGCGAGTCACACAAACGCTCCCATTCGTCTTTGAACGCCGGTTGATTCGACACAATCCATACCGCACCTTCGATACAGAGCATTTCACCTTCACGATCGGGCATAGTGCCGCATGCAGCAAGCATTTCGTCGACATCATACTCCTGTAGCCCGGCGATCACGTTCCCGGCACCGCGATAACAGGCCTCCCTGCCCTTTTGGTCCTCGATTTCGCTGCACAAATCGCCAACAGCAGCGTAGTCCTGCCCGTTGAGCGCACTCCACCATGCAGGCTGTTCAAAGTAGCAGGCTTCGATGTATCGGTCGTCGACCTCCGTACACGGGTGGTGCATACCCCACTCACCAGGTTGACGCATGTCCGCCTGCTGCATGGTCGCAAAGTTGTATTCCATAAAGACACCGCTCGTACAGCCGCCGATCGGACCCTGCCAATTGAGTCGCATGCACGCCTCAAGCGACTTGTTCAGCTCGTCGTACCCGAGTTCAGCAATGACACCATGACCGATCCCGTGCTGACACCCAAGCCCTTTTGGTCCATACGCATCAATGCACGCCTGATCGAGTTCGCTGAGAATGGAAAGTCCGTTCTCGATGAGCGCCCGTCCGAAAAAGCTGTGGTAGCAGCCGAACCCATAGCCACTATCGCAAACTGCAACACCCGGTATCCCTTCCGTTTTGTACAGAGCCTCACCGAAAACGTGCGCATAACTATGCTGCTGTACCTCGCTTAGATGCGAATACACTTCACCAAACCACATATACGCCTTCCGTCCGCCTTTTTCCGCAACAGCAGCCGCCCAGAACGCTGCAACTTCGGGATCCTCCGCCGGAAGCTCTTTTATTGCCGCTGCTCTGGCCTCGGTCGCTTCGGCAGTGGCTCCTCGTTCAAGCACCGTCGCACCGATGACGCCTATGGCGACACACGCGAGTATGATACTAATGCGTTGGTACTGTTTCATACGCCGAGAACGTCAGTGCACTCTGGCTGCCATGAATCCGGAAGCGCAGCACAGAACGACGAACGGTACGCCGGATCGGGGTTATAGTTCATGACATTTCTAATTCCGGTACGATAGCAGTCGTCGACAAGTGCAGCATCATTGACGAGTGCACAGTAGTTAACAACAGCCTCATACGGTTTTTCTCCACCCCAATACAGTGAGTCCACGGTCGACGAGACGCAGTGCGCACGACCGTCCTCCGGTTCGGCCAGAAGACACCACTCATACATGGTCTCCAGATGGTCATCGCGCGGAACTTCCGCCACAAAGTCGCGACCGGTCGCTATGCCGATGAATTCTTTTCCGAGTCCTCCAAAGCACGCCCATCGGTTCCCGGTCTCTTCCATAGGTATCTCGTCACAAAGCTCAAACGTCTTCTCGAACACATCAGGTGACGGACGTGCCATATCCGCCCCGAACGCTTCGAACGCGAACGGTGTCATGTATATGTAGCAGATCTGACGGAAGTTCTCAGGCACGATGTCGTCGGTGCAAAGCCCGAACGGATCGTCGGTCTTTAGATACTCATCGCGGCGGAGACGCCAGTTCTCCGGGTCATGCCCACCCCCGCCGATGATCTCCATGATCGCGCCGCCGAAACACTCTACCGCCTCCTGCTGCTGAAACTCGTCGGTACCGAACTTTCCGCACATTGCGATCGTACGGTCCATTTCATACGCGTTGTATGCAAGCACTCCGTGTCCAAGTCCATGGAAACACATTGTATATGCACCGTCCCCGCCCGGGGCGTTGTGGCAGGCTTCACGAATTTTGGACAGTGCTCCCTCGCCGAACTCGAGGAGTGCACCGATCACCATCGTATGCGAACACGCGTTGCGGAAGTCATGTGTGCAGTGCGCCATGCCATCAATTCCCTCTTGTTCATACATGATCTCTCCCACTTCATGCCCAAGGAGATGCTGGTCGAGTCCGAACGGGAACGGCGCTACCTTCATGAGGCTGAATGCATACACTCCACCCTTCTCGGCTGCGATACCTTTGAAGAGCTCAATGAATTCATTGAATGGCGCTTGCTGGTCGGTGAGTGATGCGACCTGTTCTATGTCGCTTTCGGATACCGTGCCGGGTATGGACGCCATTCCTGATATCGAATCAAAAATGAGTACCGTTGCAAGAACGACCACAAGTACCAATAGACCGCCGACCGCATACTTCATACTGACACAGTCTACCAAGCATCAGGAGTCCTGTCGCACGCACATATAAACCCGGATGTCTTGAGATATCACCTCCCTCATGCTACTGTTGCCGCGGACATTCTGTCCTTTCAACACTGTCTGAGAAGGAAAAGGACGATGAGAACAACTCTCCTCGCCTGTGCGGCAAGCACCGCACTACTGTGGGTGGCGCCGGCATACGCTGCTTTCGAACATTGTGACACCGTCGAGGAACTCACACTCGATTCATGGCGCTGCGGCGACAAGATGGTGCCACTGTGCCTTGCGCTGATGCCGTCGGAGAATCCGGATGACCCGGACAACCCAGGCCCAAGCCTCTTCGAACAACACTGTGTGGACGTACATCTGCGCATCCACAAGAGCGCCGAGACGCTCCGTACGGACTTCTACCGCGAACCGGAAGTGCCGATCGATGGTTCGACGACGTTCGAGGCGGCGCTCGCACTTCCTTCTGACGTCAAGTGGTCGATTGTCGGCGCGTTCGCCGGCAACAACCAGATGTTGGTCGGCACGGTCGAACCAAAGGACTTTCTCGGCAACATCTTCGGAACGGGGCGCTGCCCCGATACGGACGAACGAGTCGTCGGCGGCGCCATCCATGACTGGCGGAATATCACTGACCCGGAGAAGGTCACGTACACACAGACCTCGAAGTCGGGAAACACGATCCAGACGATCAGCCAGCTTCGCGAATGGAAACGCACAGGCGTACTCCCCGCGGATACGGCTATCGTCTGCGGTGCCCGATTCTCGGTTCCGGGAAACGAATACCGTCCGTCCGGCGAAGGCATCGGTGAGCATTACGTGCTCATCGAGGAAGAAAACAAGCGACTTACGGCCGGACGTGTCGATATGCTACGCCAGGGGAAATACCAGGGCGCAAGCATTGTCGCCGAATACTACTTCAATATCCGGCGGCAGATCCCCAACCTGCGTGTCTACGATGTCGGCATCGGTCCGGATTCGTTCGTCTCTGCGGGCTTGTTCGTGAAGAACGAAAAGCTCGACGAGAAGCACGAGGCATTTTGCCGGTTCAATCAGGCGATTCAGAAAGCGCTCGACCAGCTCTTTGCTGGTTCGGTGACCAAGGTCGGTGACAGCTACGTGCTGGACGATGCTGCCGCGGCCGGAGCGTTCCATGATTTCATGCGCGTCCTTCCGTTCGAGAGCACTGACATCGCTCTCACCAACTCACTCAAGGGAGCGCTGGAGATCCGGAGCCAGTCCACGGACATCGATCACTACCAGACCTTCCGTGCACGCCTCGATTTCTTGGGGTTCGCTCGAGAGAATCTCTGGTGGGGTACGAAACCGACCGAGGTGCAGCTTCAGACCTTTAGGGACTGGTTCGATGTCCCCGATGTCGGGTACATCGACCCGTGCACCTACGAACCGAAGGCGTGATGCGCCGAGCGGGCAAGCGAAAACTTGCCCGCTTTTTTCTTGCACCGATTCGTGTATAGTTGAGTCAGATACGGTCATTCTGGACAGAAAGGAGAAGGCCCATGTGGGAACGGAATGCCTCAAAGTTCATGACAGGTGGAGACTCACGCTGGCGTACTGTTGCGGTCGTGTCCATCCTCATGGTGGGCATCCCGTTACTACTCGTTGAATACTGGGCACACACCGTGTCTGGATTTGCAGCACGCTACTCGCACCCAAGCGCAGTATTCTGGATACTGGTGAATGATTTCCACCTTATCTGGCCCCGCTTTACAGCCACTGCGTGGCGCGGGATGGTGGGCATTTTGGCCGCAGGCCTTATTGCTTATCCGCTCGGCGTACTGTTCATATGCATCGGTCCGCTGACGAGATTCTTTTTTCTTGTCACACTCGCGCTCCTTGTAATGCCAAAGCTCAATGTAGCGCTGGTGGCCCAGTGGACGTACGGATACGGCGAAACGTCGATGTATATCATATCTTTCTGGATCGGCTGCGTCTTTATGTTCGCCAGTGGATTTCTTGGCGCACTCCTTCTCCATACGTTTCAGCGTGTAGAGAAGGATGCTGATTCGATCTTCCAGGCATCTGCGCTTGATGGCACACGATTCTGGGCACATTACCGTATGGCCATGCAGATGCTGCGGGCACATCACGTCAGTTCCCTCCAGATTCTGGCTATGGCGATCTGGACCTCTCTCACTTTCTCCGAGGCGATCTCAAGCGTGATCGGACTTGGCGAACGTATGCATGACAAGGTCCGCCTTGAAAGCACTATCGGCTACGCTTGGGCGATGTCATTCCTGATCATTCTTCTCGAAGTAGCATCGTTTATCGCGATCGCATACATCGGATACCTAGCAAACGTGCGGGTACCGATTATACCGGCTCGCACGAACGACCGAACTCCACCTTCCGCAGAGTAACCTGCGGGAGGTGTTTTATTTACCACCACGCTCCTCGATAAATCGGATACGCTTACGTCCTTCACGACTGAGAGTCCTGACCGATCGACACTGCATCGCCGGTACGAGACCGCGCGAAACAGCGTCGGCGTACGTCCGGTCTGGTGAGATGCGCACCGCTTGCATGAATGCATCAATAAATGACCGCTCATCAAACGGACCGCGTGGTAACACCCACAGTTCTGCTTGCATTGGTACAGTATCGGTCACCGGTGTGTAGTGAAGTTCAAAATCAGGCATAACAAGATCATGAAACGTACCGATCGCACGTTCGAACTCAGACGCCTGTAACTGTCCGCCTGGTATTCTGATCCGGTCAAGCTCCCGGCGTCCACGCGTTGCATACCGCCGCTGCCACGGGTCCTCGTGATAGGTCGTGTACATAGCAAGGTCACCCATTCTATATCGGAGGAGAGGCGATGGATTATTCTCAGTCCACATCATGGTGACGACGACCTCTCCCTCCTTCCCGGTCTCTTCGATGACCGTACCTGTGTCGGGATCGATCAGTTCCATGTACAGATGTTCAGATGTTGAGAATATCGTACCTAGCTCCATATCAAATTCATCGACCGAGTATCCAAGCCGTGTTTCGTGGATCTCGGTCGCCCCGTACAGCGTATACACGAGCGCACCTGGAAATGCTGTTTTCAACTTTACATACTGTGCCGGTGTCACCCGTTCACCGAACGTGTACACGACCGCGACACCCTCACGGAGTCCGTACCGGTCGAGCTGCTGAATGAACATATCGTACGCAAACAACCAACAGCCGACCACATTGATCGGCAAGCCTTCAGCCAATCGCACCGCCGCTCCCACCGCATGCAAGTCTCCTCCAATAAAGGGAATGTTCGGATATTTGAGACGAAAACCGTTCTCGACCGCATAACTAATGTCTCCAAGACTGAGTACACCTGTGGGCTGTATGCGTTCGAATAACTCATCATATCGCCAGGTGAAGTTCCGCAATGTCATTAACACCTCACCGCCCGAGGTACCTGACGATGTGCGGATCATGTCGGCGTTCGAAAGGTCGGTGAAGGTTCGTTCGAGTAACGGTACCTGCTGAAGATCAGCCTTGGTGACGAACGGAAGCGAACGCCAGGCATCCAAAGTATCGACATGGAAGTCAGGTCGCACGCGGTCACCATAGAGGTCACGATAAAAACTCGCACGGTCGTTGTGGTATGCGTATTGAAACATCGCATCAAGTTTTGAAAGGTAGTTCAGCATGGCGTTATGGTATATGCCTTCTGTTGGCTGATCGTTTCAGTCGGTGCGCATGAGAACGGGAGCCGATACCTACACAATGGCAATACTGACTCATCAACACCGGTGATAAACGTACCATCCTCATTGAACTCCCAAAGATAGCGACGATCGAGGTGGAACGTGTCCGTCGACCCGAGAAGTGGAAAGGACTGGTATGCAATGACATGCCCCGGAAACAGATGTATCTCAAGTGTGGTGTTCGCATTAGGTACCGTGCACGACGCGAGATCGATCGGCAACTCATCAACACCAGCAAACGCAACGACAGTCTTGATAATGTCAGTGACGCCACGGCGCTGAAGTTCATTTTGTAGCGCCGCAACATCAGCTATATGCGCGACCAGAAATGTTGGCTGCGCTTGTCGGACGATCTCAGCTGCAAGCGGCGTGTTGGTAAATGATTCGCGCGTCACAAAGAGACCATGTCGTCGTGCCTGCAGGTGGAACGGGTACACGAATTGCCACAGACCGGGTGCAAACAACATCACACCACCGTGTGGTTTATAAAAGCGGTATTGCTCATCAAGCGATCGCCACTGCGGGAATTGGTACTGCGGGATCGGATCAGACAAATCATCATCGTTCCGGATGAATCGTGACGGAATACGGTTGATGATCGTCCGTTTCAATCGTTGCGCTTCCGCTACGATACGCTGGCTACACGTATCAGGCGTGTCGAGTTCCAATGCGGTCAGATCATGGGTGCCATATCGATCATCGAGTACACGTTCGAGGTCTGGCAACGTTGCAGGATACAGTGATTCAGCATGCATACACTCTACTCTACCGTATAAACATCAGCGGACAATGATTTCTGTTCGAGAATAAAAGACGCGAGCGTTTCGATAGGGACTGTGGCCTGGAGTGCCCCCCGATACAACACGAGACCGCTCGCCGGATCAAGCTCCCCCGCTCGTTCCCGAAGGAAACGGACCGGCTCAGTGTATAGGGTGGCATTGGCAGCAAGAAAGAGTGAGGTGTAGTAGCTACGGGTGAAGAGCAGTGATTCGATGGGTATCTCCATAACCTCAAAGACATATCGACTGGTCGCCGCCATATCATCGATCCTGCTTATTTCCGTCTCAAACCATGCGCTTTGCGCCCGCCAGAGCGTCACCATATCGATCAGGCGGTAAACGGTCGCCTCATCCAGGACCCCTGCCGGGTCGTCGGTGGTATTGAGAAATGCAGTGACGTGCCCTATATACGCATCGTAGTCTGCCGCATTGAGCACACTGTCTTCCAGACGGATCTTTTGTTCATACGTGCGAGCTTGCGCAAGCGGCTCGGGAAGCTCCACAACATCATACGATGTGAGGAGTGGTTCAGAGTGAAGTGTCTCAAACATCCACTGCACTGTTCGTACTGTACCGGAATCAAGTCCGTAGTCGATGCAAAGGTATGGATTCATCTGCTGGTAGACGTACGTGGCCCCGGTCCTGGCAAGTGCAGTTTCGAACGGAGAGGTCTGTTGCGCCGTATCATGAAAAAGAATCTCACTGACGGGAGTGAGCCAGAAGACCGGACGACCGCTATATCGTGACGACCGCCAAAAATAGAGATAGGTTGCTGACTGATCGACCGTGCATTCGGCTTCCGGTATATACACAAGTGGCAACGTATGTGGGTCACGGTCGAGATATGCAACTGGAGCGAACGGACCGGCGTCCACCATCACGGCGCGCAACGCCTCAGTTCGTTGAGATAGATCTTCCGCCGGTCGCGTCGCACGCACACTATTCTGATTTGTATACAGTGGAATAGCCGCGTCACACGCGCCACGTTCTGCGGCTGGGAGCAGGCACCGAAGACGCTGCATACTCTGTGCCAGCAGATCATCTGCACGAACATAGATATCTGCTAATGTCCCGGCGATGTACTCAAGCGATGTCGCCCCGGCCGGTGTGCTCAATTCAATGTCGGGAGCCTCGGTATACATAGCGTCTGAGAGTATCCGAGCGTCACTGCGCAGGAATGCAAGACTGCGCGCAAGCAGTACATGGTACCGAATTGCTCTCCAGTAACTCGGCTTCGCAATGAACACTCGCCTGGCGTCCTCGAGCTCAGGCAACGAAGTGAGAAACGCCATTGGATACAACGCAGCATCAATGATCTCCTGTTCATGTTCGGCATACCGTCCCGTATATACATCGCGACTTTCTGCGAGCGCCTCGAGTGACCGTTCAAGTTCAGTCACATTCGTTTCGGGGAGTGCAAGGATCGGGTCATACAGAGTTGTACGCCACACTGCATGTAGCCGCACAGGCACACTCCCGTCACTGTTGTCGAGATGCGGTTCGTACACGCGTGTAGCTAGAACAAACAATGTGACCGCAATACCGACCATCAATACAGCGAAGAGCGTGTAGCGGATGTTTCTCATATCACTGACGTTCATGGTATGAAATAAATTCTTTGACGAGTTCCGTAAATGAAGTCTCCTCAATGACCGACGAGAGGTATACGTACGGGGTCTCTGCCCGCGGCAGCGAGAACGGTTCGTGAACGTCACCGGGAGATACAGAAGCAAAGAGGAGCAGCCCGAACGGTACAAAGGCACTTCGGGAAAAATAGATGCGGTCGATCTCAACTGCGGGTATCACACCCGCATCAAGTGACGTGGCATTCGCTGCTTCAGAGACTGCGATACTAAATATCAACAGTCCTCCACCCTCGGTAAGCCGGTCAAATCGTAGTGCAAAATCTGCAAGCGCGGCATGGTGTTCTTGTGGAATCTCTCCTGTCCCCACATATCGCAGTGCGGTCTCTATATATGCACGTGCACGATCCTCCGCTACCGCTTCGGCTGTGATTGATTCAAGGGAACGAAGCGATTCGTAGTCAGTTGTCTCTTCAAGATATCCACTCAACTGATGCTCGAGAGCATACTGACGCACATCCCGCGTGGTAAGGGCTGCACCAATATCACGCGAAGCGGCGGCGCATGCATAGTGCGAGAACGGCGATGCCGGCACGTACGTGTACCCACGGCCATAGAAATAGCGATAGAACGGCACCTCCAGAAAGTCTTCAACACGGATCATCCTCACATCCGACCCCTCCTGTATGAGTGGGTGTGACCGGCTAGGAGATTCAACAACAACACGCGGGTCGACCTCAGGATTCAGGCACCAACTCCGTTCGAGCGTCACGTGTATGCGTTCATGATCACGACCTGTTTCGGTATCGATCATTTGATACAACCGTCCAACGTCCTGATACGTTGTATTAGCATTGGATACGGTCTCCGTATCTGACCATACGACCGGATATCGCAGCGCTGTCGCATCACACGGGGCAAACACGTCTGTCACGCAGCGGGTAAACGAGACGACATGTTGGCCAGCCGACCTGCTGGCGCCACGCAGCAGTTGCAACGTATCAAGTGTATTTTCCTTTGTGATGCTGTGCCGTTCGGTGACAACACGGATCGTGTCGTATCGGACAAACCAGCGGTACGCAGCTTCATACAAGATCGACTCACGTTGGTACGTGGCATCAAGACGCGATGCTGCATGAAGATAATCGGTCAGATGGTCCATTGTACTCTCTTCAAGAAACAGGCGACGTGCCTTTTCCGCTGCTCCTGCAGCGCGTAGCGTATCGCTCGGAAACAATGTATGTCGGACAAGAACCTTGCCGACTATTCCCGGTTCATATTCCGATAGTCGCTCCTGCACATCCTGTAACTGATTGGCTCCTTGCTCCAGATACTCTATATCGATTCCAGGAAGTGCAATCGATGGATTCACCCGAAGAACACGTTTTGCATACGCAAGCCGTAAGATCGTCATCTGGTCAGAGCGGCTAAGCGTTGTATCCGTGACAACGACCCCGCCGCGTACCTCGTACAATCGGTTCTGATATGCCACTGTTTCATACACACCCGCATCGTGGAGCATGTATGAAAATTGCTCAATAGAGCGCTGCTGCACAGCGATACCAAGGCCCCCCACAATAACGGCAAGTACAAGGCCGGTCGCAAACGTGCGTTTCGAATTTCCAAGAAAAGGCGCCATATCTGTTGATCGTAAGGCCGGTATACTGGCGGCAAAAGCGACTCTGCTATACTACCCAAACCAGTATGGAAAAGAAAGACGATCTGCGGCCTCGGTTCCTGACCCTCCTCGAAGACATGTTTGCCCATCCTCCGAATGCTCGTGAGGTAAAACAATATCGCTTTATGCATACATCGGGAACCACCGGTATCCCGCTCCCCGTTGTTTGTACCGGTCGGCGAGACTGCAATCCGGCATTTTTAGGGCGTGGTACACGCACGCTCATGCTCTTCGGATCGAAACCGCTTCGTCTCGATTTTGCACGCACGTTCGCTGACCCGGATACGCCCAAAAGCGACATCATGTTCTGTTCGCTCACTACGTCAGCACAAGAAAACGAACGCATATGGCGTGAGTGGCGTCCGGACGCGATCGCCAGTCCTCCATCAGTTCTACTGCGATTTACACGCGCTTGGCCTGAAAACGCACGCGCGCAGGTTACCAGCGTCATTCTCGCTGGAGAGTTTGTGAGTAAGGTGGTGAGTGACATTATTCACGAGAGATTCCAGCATGCACGTATTGAGAACTACTACCCAGCGACTGAGACCGGACTCATTGGTACCCAGTGCTCCTTGTGCGCATGGAATGAATTCCATCCGGTCGACGGCGTTACGTTTTCCATACACGAACCGGACGCAGACGGACGTGGCGACCTTCTGCTCAGCAAGGAAAACCCGGGTGGCATTGCTTTCACCGACTACCGTGTCGGAGATGTTGCGAGCGAATCAAATCACAATGGACACCGCGTCATCGTACTATACGGTAGACGGGGGTTTGACTACATCAAGCTTGCTGAGGCATTGCTGGTCAGAGAGGAGTTTGATCGTGTTGCAATGGAGCTCGAGCGCTATATCGACGACTACCGTGCCGAACTCACGACCCGTATCGAAGACGGTGTACCAAAGCATCACCTCACACTCCAGGTCATCGCAACGCCTGATGCCACACGAACAGGGCAAGCCCTTGCGGATCATCTCGCTGCCGAAGTGTCGTCCCGGCTTTTTGTCACACCACACTCCACGCTCAAGGATGCTGTGGAAAACGAAATATTTGCACCGCTCACCGTCTTGCTCGTAGATACGATCACACATACGACAGCGAAACCGCAGCGTCTGATTCGTGTGGACGCTTAGCTCCCTTTCATACTATGGACACCCAGATACTGAATCAATTGATCGAGCAACTCTATACAAGTGAGGAGGGTGGATTGTATCGCACATTCTGGGGCAAAAGACCGGAAGACTTCTCTACGCTGCCGCTACTCACTCCAGATATTCTCGCCAGCACGTCACTCTACGACCGCACATACAGTCGCGACCAGGGGCTGGTACGGTCCGTTGCGACGCGTGGCAGTGAGTTTCTCGTAAAGCGCTCGTTCGTTGATATTGCGCACGAGCATCTACCTGTACCATCTGGTTCGCGAGCACTTGTTCTCACCACGAATCCAGACGATGCGCTCGAGTACGCACTGTGGTGTTACGAGCATGGTTCGATCCCCTATTATGGCGACGTTGGCAATGTGGAAGTGGCAGTGTTCTGTGCCGAACACTTCCGCACAAATGTACTCATCACTGACAATGTAACCATTGCATCGCTTATTACTGATGCTCGTATACCGAGTATGATCGAGTTGGTTGTCATCATTGATCGCGTACACTCTAGTGATCAAACACCGCTTCTTGCGACTGAGCGTGTACTCTACCTGCCTGAAACTGGGTGCCTCGGTCGCATTGAATCCACCACGGACGGATTGGTGCTACTTGAAGATGGCCGCGTGTTTGCTGAAGTACTGGATGACACACTTGTGGTGACAAAAGCGAACGCGACGACCCCACTGATCCGGTACAAAACAGAAATCGCTGCCCGGGTGGAACGCGATACAATCTATCTCGTTTAGCTCTGTATTATTCTTCGTCGTAGAAACCGCTACAGCTTACAAACATGAGCTTATGTTGGTTCTTCTTTTCATTGATGAGATTGCACTGCTTGGTATGCTCATTCGACGCAAGTATTTTTGGCTCCTGCCGCACCAAGAGTGCTCGAAATTCGTTGTAGTGCACTATCGCAAGATACGCTACTACCGAGAGCGCTACGCCAATTACTATAAGTAGTCTTATATAGAGTGATCGTCGTATCATAATGCCATTCTAATCTACCGATCAAACTGCGCAAGCAGTCCTGCCCATACGTCCTTCACGTACCCAACTATCCGCTCCCAGTACGAGACGATGCGATATTTGAACGTGTCGGTGTACCCTTCAAACAAGTATTCTCCCTTCTCCACCAACGCATCAGGACCTTTCTCCACCTCGACCTCGATGGGGTTCGCGAGAATGTATGGGTCGTGGCGGATGCCGGTGACCTGCCAGGAGACCTTTGCAGAAGGTGGGCCGCCGGCGATGGTGAAGCGGTTGTTCTCGATCTCTTCTTTTATATGTATATCAGGGGCAGGTGCGGTGATCCCTTTCACCTGATACCGGTAGTCTGTGTTCAGTGCTTCAAAATAACGCGGTAGCGTTACAACCGCCTCTCCCTGTGCGTTCAGAGTGACAACCCCGTCATACATGTTCTTCACATCCGGTGACTCGACGAACGAGTGATACAGGAGTTTGTTCTCCGGATCGAGTGGGTGGTCGATGACGAATGAACCAGAGCCTTTTGAGAGTGCACCGATAACGGACGCTTGATCAGCGATGCTGACCGCTCCGGAGAATGTTACCTGCGCGAGCGCACGCCCCCAGGCTGGACCAAACGCAATGATGGCCAATGCCCCCACGAGGAGTACCGAATATATGCTGTTTCGTAGCAGGTGTGTGTTCATACGCTATTCACTATCCTCTTCATACCCCTCATGGATATATTCTCCCTGCTCCACCAACGCATCAGGGCCTTTCTCCACCTCGACCTCGATGGGGTTCGCGAGAATGTATGGGTCGTGGCGGATGCCGGTGACCTGCCAGGAGACCTTTGCAGAAGGTGGGCCGCCGGCGATGGTGAAGCGGTTGTTCTCGATCTCCTCCTTTATATACAGGTCCGGCGCCGGTTCATCGAGCGCAGTGTATTGGTATCGGTAGTCACTGTTCAGTGCTTCAAAATACTCCGGCAGATCGACCACCGCCTCCCCGTTCTCGTTAAGTGTGGTCACGCCATCATAGATGTTCTTCACATCCGGTGACTCGACGAACGAGTGATACAGAAGCTTGTTCTCCGGATCGAGTGGGTGGTCGATGACGAATGAACCAGAGCCTTTGGAGATGCTGTTCGTGACCGCAAGGTTTGAGTTCATGGTCACGCTCCCGGAGAAGGTAACATCATAGGTACTCTGATAGTACGTTTGGTAATAGGATTGGTAATAGGATTGGTAGTACGCCTGATAGTACGATTGATAGTAGCTTTGATAATACGACTGGTAATACCCTTGGTAGTATCCTTGATAATACCCCTGGTAATAGCCTTGATAGTATCCTTGGTAGTAGCCCTGATAGTAGCTTTGGTAGTAGACTTGATAGTAGCTTTGACTGTACGCACCTGCATAAGACGCGGATGCAAACATACCGACCAGCGTACATACGCCCACGATCAGAACGGCGACCAACTGCCTACGTCCCCTTATTCTGTTACTCATTCGTATCATCATAGTACCCCTCATGGATATATTCTCCCTGCTCCACCAACGCATCAGGGCCTTTCTCCACCTCGACCTCGATGGGGTTCGCGAGAATGTATGGGTCGTGGCGGATGCCGGTGACCTGCCAGGAGACCTTTGCAGAAGGTGGGCCGCCGGCGATGGTGAAGCGGTTGTTTTCGACACCACCACGAACGTGGAGCGTTGGTCCGGGCTCACCGATCGGCGTGAGGAGGAAGCGGACGTTCTCACGATCATTCAATGCTTCAAAGTAGTCAGGTAGCGTAACCACTGCTTCCCCGTTCTCGTTAAGTGTCGCCACACCATCATAGATGTTCTTCACATCCGGTGATTCCACGAACGAGTGATACAGGAGTTTGTTCTCCGGATCGAGTGGGTGGTCGATGACGAAGGTTCCGGAGCCCTTGGAGAGCGAACCAACCACAGAGAGGTTCTGGAGGAAGTCTGCACTACCGGAGATCGACACCTGTGCAAAGGTGGCGAGCGGGTGATACAACGTCGCGAGTGCCGTTGCACACACAACACCCGCGCAAAACGCCAGAAGGCGATGTCGAGGGATACGTAGTTGTTGCAGGTTGGTGATCATATCCTTATTTCTCCTCTTCAAGGTCGAAGTGCGGCTTTGTATCCTGATCCGGTCGGATGTTGCTCCACTCCATCCAGTCGAAGCGGTTCGCCATGAACCGAGCCGATACCTCACCCGGCGCGGTCGCCTGGATGACGAGCGCATTGTTCTTGAAGTCCTTGGTGTAGAACACTCTACCATCAAATCCGGCAGTGAGGGTAACGGCGAGTTTCTCCCACAGAACCCCGAAGTCCGTCACCTGGTAGAAGAGCCAGAGGTCGCTCGCCTTCGCGAGATCATTCCAACTGATGCGGTACTCGTAGTAGCCCGTTTCCTCGTTCCGCTCGGTGAGTTTGATGGTCTCGGACGCCTCCTCCTTCACACCGATCGCCGAGACACCGAACGTTGCGTAGTTCACACCACCGATGCGGTAGATCGGGTCGATGGTCGCCACGTCAAGCTTTCCGTGAATGATGACGTCCCGCTCCACAATGATGTTACCGGTACCGGTCGGAGATGACGCCGGACAGGAGCCCCCGGAACATGTCCAGATGTTCTCATCGTTGTATCTGACGTCCCCGCCCTGTGCGTTCACAATGAGGTCGCCGGCAGAGTCCACTTGGAAGTCAGCGTAACGGGTTGCGTCGTATGAGATACGGAACTGGTCGTCGGAGACGGTATCAAACACCTGCAAGCGCTTGTTTGGTGTGGTGGTGCCGATGCCGACGTTGCCGCCAGTATCCAGAGTGAATGCCTGTCCATCATCAGCATGGGAACCAACCCCAATGATCAGACGGTTCGAGTTCCCTCCACGATCAAGCCCGACATATCCTAAACCACCAGCGCTATTTCCAAACGACACTTGCGGTGCAATAGCAGTACTTGCAGTAACGATATCAAGCAGGGTTGAAGGCGTCGTCGTCCCGATCCCCACGTTCCCCGCGCTGGTGATACGCATACGTTCAGCCAAGGTGGAGGTGCCGGTTGGGACGGTAAAGAAGCGGAGGTCGGTAGCCACTGAGGTGTTGGTGTAGTTCTCCATGGCCAAGGCCTGGATAGAGGCTCCGGTTCTCCAGGCACTGGTACCGTAGCCCTGGAAGTTAAAGTACCCGAGGTCGTCTCCAGACTGAGTGGCAGTTGGCGTGTCGGGGTTACCGCGTGAAGCGCCGAGACTCATTTCAGGAGCGGCGGCGAAGCCACCGAGGTCGGACGAGGTCCGGTTGGTGAAGCCTGAGTAGTTGTCGCTGGTAATGTTGAGATATCCGCCGTCGTCGTATTTCAAAGTAGAGGTGGCGGTGCCAAAGGAGTTGATGCTAAAAAGTGTGTCGTATGAACCGGCGCTGTTGGTCTGGTAGATGCTGAGTTTGCTGTTTGGTGTGGTGGTGCCGATGCCGACGTTGCCGTCCGAATCAACAAACACGCCCTCATCATCACCATCACCAGACAGAAAGTTCGACCCGAGCGCAATATTTGCTCCAGTTCCGGTGAATACAAGATTTCCGGAGATCTCATCGCCCGTGTTTAGGACGTAGTCGTCATCGACATCGATCGTGTTGCCGGTCCACGTAAGCCCGGTACCGGCGGTGATGCGGGTGCTTGGCGTGTTGAAGAAATTGTTCCAAGCGGTGGTTGATGCAGTTGTAGAGATCTCATACCCGGACGACAACGCAACGGAGTCACCGGAAAGCTCAAGACCAGGCGCGGACACAGCAAGGTTCGAGTAGTCGCTGATGTCGACAGCATCAGCATTCCACGTACCGGTCGTGATGGTACCAACGGTCGCAAGCGACGCAGCACTTGCAAGATTCGCCAGCGTATCGATCGCAGACTCAATGGTCGCTTCGGTCGTCGCGTCGAGCGCGTCGACATTCTGGAGCGTCAGCGTGCCAGACGAGTCGCTGAACGGTACCGATGCTCCGATCTGCAACCCGCTGTTCGGCAGGATGAGCGTGCCGGTCATCGTGTCGCCCGTGTTCTGCACGAACGCATCCTGAATGAACGCCGCAGAGAGCGTCGTCGACGCAGAGATCGTTCCGGTGTTGTCTGTGACCAACACGCCGTTCGATAGAGTGGAAATGCTCACCGCACCGCTCGATGAGACATCGAAGTAGCTGGTGCCACTTGACGACGCCACGTTGAATATATCAGCAGACTGTCCGGCAGTACCACGCACATCGAGCGTAGTCACGGTCGTGGTCGACGAATCATTCTGAATGAACGTCGGCTGGTTGAAGTCGAACCGGTCACGGGTCGCGTCCCACGTAATGAGTGCGTTCGGTACCACGACACCACGATAGAAGATGAGACTGATCGACTCCGCATCAGCGCTCGCGTTGTCGCTGTTGATGGTGAAGTTGTTCGACTGCGTACCGGAGATCGAGGTCGAAGCAGCTGAAATGTTGTTGGCGGTGATGGTGTCGAAATAGCCGTCGTTCCAGAAGAACGCCGGTGAACCGATGTCATAGGTGGCGTTGATGGTCGGGATGAGGTCGGAACCGATGCTTGAGTTGATTACAAGCGTACTTGCAGACGACGTCCCGACCACGTATGAATCGCCGGTGACGGTGAGGTCGCCGTCGATCGATACGTCACCCGACGCTGAGATATTGCCGAAGGTGCTCGTCGCGTTCGCATCACTCGCTACAAACCTTGACGCCGTGATCACTCCGCTTGCCACACTGTCCCCGACCGTGAGGTGCGTGATACTGGTCGTCGCAAGCGTCGACGTTCCCGTGACGGTGAGTTCACCGAATGTACCGAACGATGCAAGCAGGTTCGTAATGAAACTATTGGTCGAAGTAGCGTTCGTTGATACGAGGTTGGTACTTGTGGAATTCGTTGCAATAAGGTCGGTCACGGTCCCGCTGGTGATCGTCGCATCCGTGATAGTCGTTGTTGCAAGCGTGGCGCTGCTGGTCACTCTCAAGTTCGTACTGGTTGCATTCGTTGCGACAAGGTCGGTTATCAAACCACTGGTGATCGTCGCATCCGTGATAGTGGTGGTCGCGAGTGTTGAGAGGCCGAGTACGGTAAGGGCCGCGTCGACGATGAGCGAGTCGGTCAATCGCGCACTGCCGACCACATCAAGCGCATAGAGCGGAGTCGAGGTGCCGATACCGATACGATTCAGACTTGAATCGATGAAGAGCGTGCTGTTGTCGAAGTTAAGGTCGGCGGCGTTGGTGTCGAGATCGAACGTAGTGGTCGCGTCGACCGTGAGTGCGTCACGGAATTCAGTGAAGTCGAGTGAGTCCGCCGTCACATGAGAACCATTGAGCGTGCTGGTGGACACCTCACCGAGCCAGTTGACGAACAATAGGCTGTTGCCGAGCGTGCCCCTGATATCGTCGAGTGTGAAGGATCCTTGAATGACCGTATCGACCGTCACATTGTCAATGGCACCACTCAGATCATCACGGTTGTCGCTATCCTGTGTGCCGCTTTGTCGGCGCAGTCTCGCGACCTCGTCCTCAAGGTCAGCGATGTCCTCTTGGATATACGTGATGGTCTGCTGATTGAAGATGACTGCATTCAGTGCCTCATCCACCTTGCGCAACATCCCTATGAGGCCGGAGGAAGAGGATGCCGGTGCAGCTTCTTCACGGATCACGATCTCTTCACGAATGATAGTCGCCGGAGCCGGTGACTGCGGTAGTGCGGTGTCGCCGGAGCTCGTGTTGTTTCCGTCGCCGATAATCAAGCAGCCACCAACTTCAGAGAGTGCAGGAGTCGCAAGGGAGCAGAAGACAGCGGCCACTCCGGGTATCGTTCCGAGTTTCTGGTACATGGCCGCCGTCAGTCCCCCGAGCACCAGAAAGGCTACGATCATACTGATAATTCCCCTACGTGTAGGCATCAGTTCATTTTACCAAGAAGACCTCCTTTAAACCTCCAAAAAACGGCTATTTTTGTGCATAAGTTTGCAATTTCTATGGTCTGATTTGTCCCCTGTTTTGCTGTCTCGCTCCCGTTGCATTCCCTGTGTGCGTGTGGTATGCTCGACCCCACTTATGGCAACAAACGTTCAGGTAGAGAAGAACAATAACGAATCAAGCGCGAACGTGATCCGCCGCTTCACCAAGCGGGTTCAGGGAGCGGGCATCGTTCGCCGTATCCGCGACAGCCGCTACTACTCCCGCATGAAGAGCGAGAACGTCCGCAAGGAGGCCCGTCTCAAGAAACTCGCGAAGAAGACCGAATACGATCGCCTATACAAGCTCGGCAAGGTGGAGGAGACACGAAAGCGACGATAGAGAAAGTGCCCCACAAGGGGCGCTTTTCTTGATACACTACCCCCATGTCCACGACCATTTCAGCAACGGCGCGCTCCTACCCGAAACAGCTTCCGTATGCGGCTATCACAGATGCCGTCTTGGGAAAACGCTACGAACTCTCACTCGTCTTTGTTGGTCGCACGCGTGCACAAACGCTCAACAAAACCACACGAGGAAAATCGTATGTGCCAAACGTACTTTCCTTCCCACTCACTGACGCAACCGGCGAGATATACATCACACTAGAGGTTGCAAAACGTGAAGCGCGGAAATACAACATGAGCCAGAAGACATACATCGCGTACCTCTTCGTCCACGGACTGCTTCATCTCAAAGGGTACGACCACGGGGAGCAGATGGAGCGTCTTGAACAGAAGTTCCTTGCTGCATTCAAACTATCCTCCCGAGATTAGCGGGATTTCCACGTTTTTCCCGAAATTTCCCAAAGGGTCAGTGCTATAATCAAAGGGCATGAAGGACCGTATCATAGCGGGAATAGATGTTGGTACCTACCAGGTGAAGGTGGTGATCGCATCGCTACCCAAAAACCAAAAGGACCATTCCCTCCCACAGATCATCGGCACCGGCTACGCAGAGAGCCGCGGTCTTCGTAACGGGTATATCGTGAACGAAGCTGATGCGACGCGGAGTGTGAAGAGTGCGGTGATGCAGGCGGAGAAGGCTGCGGGTGTCGAGGTAAAGCGGGCGTACGTCTCGATCGGCAGTATCGGACTCGATGAGGTGTTCTCGCACGGTGAGGTCATCACCACACGTGCCGACTCTGAGATCACTCAAACCGACGTAGACAAGGCAATGCAGGATAGTGAGGAACGTATCATCGATCACATTCCGAACCGCAAGATCCTCCACGCCATTCCCCTCTCCTTTTCTATCGACGGTGAGTCTGTCCTCGGACGCCCTCACGGCATGCACGGCACCAAGCTCGAGGTCGAGTCACTCTTCGTCACCAGCTTCGAGCAGCATCTCAATGACCTCATCAGTACCATTGAATCGATCGGTGTGAGTGTTGAGGATGTGATGGCGGCGCCGCTCGCCGCAAGTTTTGTGATGTTAACGAAAGCGCAGAAGCGGGCAGGTTGTGTATTGGCGAACATCGGTGCTGAAACAGTTTCTATCGCGGTCTTTGAAAATAATACGCCGGTCTCACTCAAGGTATTCCCGATCGGTTCGAACGATATCACGAACGACATCGCGCTCGGACTCAAGATCCCGCTCGAGGAAGCTGAGAAGATCAAACGTGGTGGTATGACCAGTGCCAACTACTCCAAGCGCAAGCTCGATGAGATCATCGGCGCACGTCTCACGGACATGTTCGAGCTCATCGACGCACATTTGCGGAAGATTAAACGTGACGGACTTCTGCCGGCAGGCATCATCATCACCGGTGGGGGTTCGGGACTTGCGACCATACAGGAACTTGCACGCACCGCTCTTCGTCTGCCGTCGCGCATCGCCACACTTGACCCCGGGCAGAACGGCAAAGTACGTGACGCTTCGTGGGCGGTCGCGTATGGTCTTTGTATGTGGGGAGCAAGCGATGAGGAGGAAGGTGGTGGTGTGGGAATAGCCAAGAAAGCACGGAACTCGCTCGTCGACTGGTTCAGTCAGTTTCTGCCGTAGATGACGCGGAAATGAGAGTGATGCAGATGCGGCGTGCGCCGCATTTTTTATTACTCAAGGCTCTCAATTGCGTACTACACCCGCCTTCGTCAATTACACGAAAGTCGTGAATGTCAATATGGTGACAGCACTCGCAGTAACTAGTATTATGGTGCACAAGTACGGAGGTGACCGGTCCGGTCTGCGCGCAGACCGCCATCGTGTCGTCGGTGCGGTTCTCTGTGGGAAGAGGACCTCGTCCGTTTTGGAGGTATTAACTAACGCTTGCACGCTCGCCTATGGAACAAATTAAATCAGACGTTGAATCATTCGCACGCATCCGCGTTGTCGGTGCAGGAGGATCCGGCTGCAATGCCGTCAACCACATGGTCAACGCGAAGGTCAAGGGGGTCGAATTCATCGCGGTCAACAGCGATGCACAGGACCTGCACAACTCACTCGCAAAGAAGAAGATTCACATCGGAAAGAATCTCACCCGTGGACTCGGCGCAGGTGGTAACCCGGACATGGGACGTCGTGCTGCTGAGGAGACGCGTGAAGAGATCGCGAATGCCCTCAAAGGTTCGGACATGATCTTTGTGACCGGTGGTATGGGCGGCGGCACCGGTACCGGAGCTGCACCGGTGATCGCCAAGATCGCACGGGACAGCGGCGCACTCACGGTCGGAGTGGTCACCAAGCCGTTCCTCTTTGAAGGACAGGAACGCATGCGCCTTGCGCTCCAGGGTATCGAGGAACTCTCGAAGGAGGTTGACGCCCTCATTACCGTCCCGAACGACCGACTTCTTGCCATTGTGGACAAGGATACGTCAGTGAAGAACGCGTTTGCGATGTGTGACGATATCCTCAAGCACGCGGTCGAAGGTATCTCGGACCTCATCACGATGCCGGGTATCATCAACGTCGACTTTGCCGATATCCGTTCCGTCATGGAGAACGCCGGTTCTGCACTCATGGGTATCGGAACTGCATCAGGCGAGAAGCGTGCTGAGGAAGCTGCTCGTTCAGCCATCAACTCCCCGCTCCTTGAGATCTCCATCACCGGTGCGAAAGGTGTACTCTTTGCGATCGCTGGTGGCGACGATCTTGGTATGCTCGAGATCCAGGATGCAGCGCGTGCCATCACTGAGTCCATCGACCCACACGCGAAAGTGATCTTCGGTGCGATCCGCGATGAGAAGCTCAAGAAGAATGAAGTGAAGGTGACCGTTATTGCGACCGGCTTCCCTGATTCCGAGGTACGCCCATCAGACCGGTCGGTCGTCCGCGCGCCACGCGACGCTGACGCAGATGAAGAGCGGGTCGAAGCACGCGCCGGCGGGCGGATATTCAACTCGCTCGGTGGTAGCCGTCGTGAAGAGCCGGTCGAGGCGGAAGCAAAACCGGAACCGACGGTCGCTACCAAACCTGAACCGACGTCAAAGCGCGAACCGAAACCGGTGGATCCCATCGACGAGGAGGACGATGACGACTGGGGAGCGGTTCCGGCATTCCTTCGGAGGAGCAAACTGAAATAGGACATCCAAAACATCTTCCACTCGGAAGATGGTTTTGTTTTTATGGTATCCTATGCACGTTGTACTTGAAACTAACTACGTACTGAATTGCTATGTTTGACCTCATTATCATCGGCGGCGGACCTGCCGGCGTCGCAGCGGGCGTATACGCCTCACGAAAACGACTGAACTCACTCCTCGTCACGAAAGAATGGGGCGGCCAGAGTAGCGTATCTCCTGATATCCAGAACTGGATCGGTACGCCGTCGATCTCCGGCACAGAGCTCGCTGAGAATCTGAAAACACACCTCCTCACCTACGCCGACGGTGTCGTTGAGATCAACGAGAACACCACTGCAACGAATATTGAAAAAAGCGGCGACGGGTTCTCGGTCACACTTGAGGATGGGAGTACAGCAGAAGCACGTGCCGTTCTTATCGCAAGTGGTTCGAAGCGCCGTCGCCTTGATGTTCCGGGTGCCGATAAGTTCGAGCACAAGGGAGTCACATACTGTGCGAGCTGTGACGGGCCGATGTTCTCCGATCAGGATGTTGTGGTGGTCGGTGGCGGGAACGCAGGATTTGAGACTGCGGCGCAGCTCTTGGCATACGCAAAGAGCGTGACGCTCATCCACAAGAACGATGCATACAAGGCCGACCCGGTCACGGTCGAGAAGGTGCTGGCGCACGAGAACATGACCGGCATTCTGAATGCCGAGATCACAAAAGTGACCGGCGAGCAGTTCGTTACCGGCATTTCATACAAGGATGCGAAGACCGGAGAGGAGCATGACCTCCCTGTTGGTGGTGTATTCGTCGAGATCGGAATGATCCCGAATACTGAGTTCGTCGAAAACGCAGTGGCGCTTGATGAGTATAAGCGGATCGAGATCGACCCGTGGACGCAGCAGACCGCTACCCCTGGCATCTGGGCGGCCGGCGATTGCACCAATATCCGCTACCATCAGAACAACATCTCAGCGGGTGATGCGGTCCGTGCGCTTGAGGATATCTATGTTCATTTGAAGACGAAGTGACGCATGGAGTACTTTGTACGGATATACTCGTCTCCGGTACCTATCCCCTTCACATTCGCAGTGCATACGTACTTGGTAGTGGGTTGTGACGATGTGCGCGATCGGTACGACGTTCTACCGTTCCTTTCAAACGACCATCCGAAAAACTACGACGGGTACGTCTGCAAGAATATATTGCCGCCTGAAACAGGGTTCCGCTGTTTCGGCCGCTATCCATTTGTGTTTGGACCACGCTATAGAACAACAGTGATCGGTGAGGAGACCGGTGGTCCGCAGAGTGTGGCCTGCCGGTTGTATGAACGTATTGAAGCAGGTCTCTTACATGAGTACCCATACAAAGAACGATACAACATGGTGCTTGGACCAAATAGCAATACCTTCACGCAATGGATGCTTGACCAAACACCTGACCTAGAAATTACCCTTCCCTGGAACGCGTGGGGCAAGAGGTACTGACCAAACGAGTATCTCAACACAACGCAAACCGCGCCCCTTTCGGGGCGCGGTTTGTCGTACAACGTAGAGCTTTCAGCCTGCATGACCCGTTGCTGTAGCCGACAGCAGCAGGTATGACTCGGTCACCACCATGCAAAGCCATACTTAGTTTCTCACGCTCGAAATACCCGTCAAGCATTTGTGAAAATGGCTAACTTTCGTACCTTCTGTGCATAACCACTGGAAAAGTGTGGGTATAACGAGAGGCATAGTGGAGTGGAGAACATGTGCATGGTGTGCGAAAAACTATGTTTACGAATACCTCATGATTGGTGTATAAAGAGGACTGGAGTCTAACAGAGGGAGCGCGACTCATGCGTGACGCAACTGAGACCGAACTGCTGCTGAGCGGTTATGGACTGACAACGGCAGAGTTTCTCTACCGTATGCCTGACCACCAGTCGATCCTGCAGTCATTCATCTGGCAGCAATACGACATCGCACCGAAGTTTCCGGCACTGTATGGGTTCATCGACTTCTGGCAGAAGAAGCTTGACGGTCCGTTGCACTCGGTCACCTTTACGCATCGACGGCTGATCGCGGCGAACGAGTGGCATAAGGTGGACGGTGAGCTCGTGCTGCACTGAAAAGAAAAGGGCCCGGCGTGGGAGTCGCCGGGCCTTTCTGATTAGTTGAAGATTTGTGCGAAGATACGTTCCGTACGACGGAGCGTTGCTTCGTCTGGGGCGGTGTGGTGGTGCGCGTAGTAGATAGCTTTCGCTGTCTCATACTCGCCCTGAAGGAACGTGCGGAGTAGCGTGTCGCTTCCCCGCTGCTCAATAATGTTCACGAGCGTCAGAATAGCCTGACGCTTTTCCGGAACCTCAAAGAGCTGCATTGGTGATTCCTTCAGTTCCACCGCCCACTCAGGTACTGGGCCGAGGTGATGCCGCGCCATGTAGTTTCCGAGACGATTGACTGCGGTCGGGACCGAGCCTTTCGTGAACTGAAACAACGACATGGCAGAGCTAGTTGACGCTCTGGCATACTGGTCACCATTCGATTCAATGAGCTTTACAAACTCAAGGAACCGCTTGATGACCTCCTCGGTGGATTTGAAACCCTGTTCGATCACCTCGAGACGAAGCATTTCGTTCGCGATGATCTCTTTGATCAGACTGACGTCGGCATCCTCTGGGACGCGTACCGGCACGATAGGTTGTGCCACCACATCGCCGTGCTCCTCGATTAGCATAGAGATCATGTCGGTCTGTTGGGTCTCGTGAGTCGGCTGCTTTGTCCCCCAAAGCATACCGATGATGCCGGCCGTCAAACACGCGACGGTTACGGCTTGCCACACTAGGTTACTCAACTCGTACCCTCCGTACTCAATGTACTTACGAGTATATTATATCATAATTATAGAGTATAGTCAATGTTTGTGGCGGAAGAGGTGGGACTCGAACCCACAAGCGCTTGCGCGCGCCGCTTTTCGAGAGCGGTCCGTTACCAATTCCGGGCACTCTTCCATGCGGTATAAACTAGCATTTTTCGGCTTTTTTGATAACATGTGGCGACTTCCGGCCCTATCGTCTAATGGTTAGGACGCAAGGTTTTCATCCTTGAAATCGGAGTTCGATTCTCCGTAGGGTCACAATTCAAAATAGCTTTTATTTACTTCATATTTTTACGCTACCTAGCGCCAAAGTGGAACACCGTTGCATTTTATTTAACTATATTGCATAGTTGCCACGGAGTTACGTACTCCGTATCTGAAACTAAAGCCTAAGGAGGCTGTTATGTCGGTTACGTACCGAGATCTTCCCAAAGACATCGACCCTATCGCTTTTCTGTTCGGTGATGACAAGCTCACCGTCCCGGAGAGCTACTTCACGCCGGAGATGATCGTTCGTTTCTACGAGCGTGCCCTCCAGATGGTGGACATGCAAGCGCTCCATAACAAGAGCGTCGAAAATCCGCAGGGCTTGGAGAGTCTACCCAGTTTGCTCCGTTATGAGCCCGGACACTACGGCACGAAATGGCTCAAGCTCGAAGCCAGCAAGGAGACAATCGAACCGGCTTTGCCGAGCAAGACACCCTATCAGCTTCAGTACCTGACACTTTTCTCCGGTCGCTTACCGAAGTGGAAGGAGTTGGAGCTCATCGAAAAAGAGGCGGCATGGGGTGGCAAAATGAAGGTGATTGGTGACATTGGCACCATCATGCTTCTGTTCGGCAAGAACCGCCAGCTCTATATCGTCACCGCTCGGTGGAAGCCAGCTGAAGAGTATTTCGGCGGCGGTGAAGAGCCTCGCTTCCTCGAGGAGGGACCCTACATTTTCAATCTCGACCATCTGTTGGTCGAGCCCGTCGAGTGGAGCGATAGCCGGGTGGTTGAAAAGATCGCGGACGGTCAGTGGTCTGACACGCACGCCTTTCGAGCAGGTTTGCAGCTTGCCCTGAGTGGTACTGCGTACATCCTCGAAGCGCGCGTCAATCATATGCGACGTGTTGCTGATCGCCTTGAACGGATGTCGATCTACTACGGTCGCTAAGATCAAAGCCCATTACGAGAGCAGCCCGCTCCTCATAGTGGGCTGTTTTCTTATAGGTGTTTAATAAACTATAGGGTGAGTAACTTCCTGCACAAATGCTCATGAAATATAGGCATATTCAGCATTTTCTAAACCTTTACTAAAATCTCCGAGTACCCGATTCCACTGCAGTACAGTGTTTTCTATTGTGTTCCATCCAAGGTCGCCTAGGGTCACTAATAAAATTTGAGGGTTGTGTTGTAGTAAGATACTAGAATGGACTATCAATACTTTTATCTTGTCTGGACACTATTCTTTTTGATAATTTGGCTGTCACTATTTCTCTTGAGAAAAGACTCCAGAAGAGAAATTCTCGCCATTAGCCTCGTCTTTGGCGTAGGAGGAATTGGTTGCCAGTATCTGCACCTGCATGACTGGTGGCAACCACTGCGAATAACAAATACTTCAGTAGGTTTCGAAGATTTTTTCATTGGTTTTGCTATAGGAGGCATCGCATCTGTGCTTTACGAAGTTGTAGCAAAGAGGCGAGATGTACATCCGTCCAATAGAGAGGCTATTAGAAGGAGCTCATATTTCTTTATTGCCTTCTTTGCGCTTGTGTTCGTTTGTGCTTTCTTCATGCTGCATCTAAACTCAATGAGCGCAGCTCTTCTGGCATACGTAGTGGGTATTTCTTATTTATTGTTTCGCAGGAGAGACTTACTTGTGAACTCGATAGTGAGCGGAACGCTACTTTTAGTGTTAGGCGCAGGAACATATTGGTTTCTGTTTTTAATATATCCTGAATACATATCGCTCTTCTGGCATTTGCCTGAAGTATGGTACTCCAAACTGATTTTCGGTATCCCTATTGGTGAGTACATCTGGTATTTTTTAACCGGTGCTTTTATCGGACCGCTCTATGAATTTATTGAGGGTCTTCGAACTCGAAAATTACCCAATGTTTGAATATGGTTTTCCATACGTCTCGTAAAACCTCACAGATTTTTCATCCCTATTTTTCAACCTGTTTTCAGAGTACTTTCTGACACCAAAAGGAAACTTGGAAACTATTTACATATCTAGAGTATGACGGTATTGTTGCGGCAGTTCGCTAGCGGGGAAGGATTTCTGTCATGGCGAGAATTCTTTATGCAGATGACTACGTTGCGTTTCATCCATACTTTCTTCGTGCCGCGAAGCGTGCTGGTCACGAAGGCGTGGCGGTTGGTGACGCAGTGCAGGGTTGGGAACTCATCGAGAAAGGTGAGGTATTTGACCTCATCATTTCAGACTTCAATATGCCCGAAATGGACGGCCTCACCTTCTTGAGGAAGGTCAGATCCATCGATGTGTTTGTTCGCGTGCCATTTGTGCTCATTAGCGGCAACGCTGACAAAGACAAACTCGCAGGTGTCGCTTCCGAGATGGGTGCCGAGTTCATCGAAAAATCCGACATGGTGGCGTTTGACCCCATCATCACGAAATATCTGTCTCAGAAGTGACAGTCCACAAAAGCGTAAGTCCCACGACTACACTTTGTGGGCTGCTTTTGTTATTTGGAAGTAAATGAGGTTCCAATTCCAACTAACTCGACTCACAAAACAAAACCTCGCCGCACATCACTCCACCCGCACCGTGAACCGTACATTACGCACCTCCCCTTCGTGTTTGAACTCACCAAAGACCGTATAGAGACCCTCCGAAGGAAATACAGGGTGCGCCTCCACACTCGGACCGAACTGAAGCGGTGGCGGTGCGTGGTTGTGACCACCGCCATCAGTTGATTGCTGTAGTTCACCAGGACGATGGACCTCGCCATGTGTATGAATGAACTCAGACAGATCGTGCTTCACGACCGCAAGATGCATGGCGGCGGCGAGATATGGCTCGAGATCATAGACCGGTTTTCCGTCCTTGGTGAAATCAAAGAGAAGTGTAGCCTCCTCATTTACGAACGGCTGACTGTATGAGAGTCCGACCTCATACGGCCCAACGGTGTACGGCGAATCATAGAGGCGTGGCGTCTCCTCTTGTTCTGGTCCACCGGACACCTCCACCAGGAAGTGCCGGGACTCCGCAGTGAGTCCGTGAAGATAATCAATTGCCACGATGTATGTTCCCGCTTCGGGGAATGTATGCGCGATACTAAACTGTGCCCCCGGTACGTCCGCTACTCCATCATCCTCAGGGTGAATGTGCGCGAAATAGTCCATGTCCTTCCCTACGATGACCATATGCAGGAACTTATCGTGTGCAAGCGAGAGAACGGCCGGTGTGCCATCATCTTCTGTGATCGCCACCAGAAGCTCGGTCGGAACACCGGCAGTGATCTCATCAGTATTGAACGAGACATCCGCCGCACCGAGCGAGCGCAGGTATGTATACTCCCGTACATCAGCGAATTGATACTGACTCCCCGAGAGCATACATCCCTCCTGCGCGGTCTGCGACACGATCCTGCCTGCTTTTGTGGGTTGCATCAGGTGCCAGTAGTTTCCGTCCGCCTCACACTGCTGTTTGAACTCATTCCCCCATACAACACTCGCCCACCCTGCGAGCACGAACACAACAGCGATCGTGAGCAGAAAGAGCGGTATAGCCACGAATGGTGCGTTCTGGAGTGGCAGCGAGACAGCACTGAACGATCGGCACAGATACACAAGCAACACGCCCGCAGCTACCCCAAAGAGTGCCAGCGCAAACATAAGGATAGTGAACAGGTCGAACGTCCGTCCGTGTCCCTCTGGCGGCGCGAACGTATCCTCGGTGACGGCAAATGCGGCGCGGGCGTCGTATCCCGCTTCCTGCGACGCAATAACATGCACGGTGGTGTCGCGTTTGATGAGCTCAAGTGGGAATGTGTACCCATTCGCAAACCGTGTGGTGACATCAACGAGTAGACCTCCATCCGCCTCCCCGACGATAACGGTCGGCGTGTCGCTTCCCGTCGGTACGGTGATGAGTGCCGTATCGTCCTCAAACGGCGAACTGGTGAGGGTGATATCGCCATCTGATAGCGTTTCGGCGAGTGCCGGAAGCGGTGGCGAGGTGATGATGATCTGGGACGAGAACCACACGACCAGTATTGCGCACCCCGCTTCAACAGCAATGGAGCCTTTGAACCATCGCGCAAAGAGGCGCGGGCGGAACCGATACAACGCGACGTGATACACCCTCAACCCGACCAACAACCCGGCAGATACTGCGAGCATGGTAAATACTGTTCCCCACTCGGTCGTGCGTATGTTTGAAAACGACTTCAGATGCAGCCAGATGATATAGCTTGCGGTCACCGCGACCAGAATGAAGTTAACGCTTAAGATCGCGAACGCACGAGGAATGATCTCTTTAAGAACACTCCGTCGAAGTGCGACGAGGAGTACAAGTACCAGAAGTATGCCGAGCCAGAGATCCTTTTCGATGAGATGAAGCGTATTGATGAACACCGAGAACTCAGGATGGAACGGATTTGCCGTGGCGTGACTAACGGTCGAGCGTAGGTACGCGAACACGAGCAACACACCGAACAGCACCGCATCATACCTGTTCCCGCGTGATGCAGTGAGGAACCTTCGACGGATGAACGTGAAGGTCACCGCGCCGAACAGGACCACACCAAGCCGCGCGAGCGTCGCGCTGCCAGCCATCGTGTATGCATACATGTTCATGGCGTCGAGAAATGCGATCTCATGCAAGCCGGCGAGCTCGTAGGTCTTCCAAAAGAACTGAAGTACCCCGCCCACGAGAACCAATCCGAATCCCGCATACAGTAGCTGCGTACACAGTCGCCGCACAGGGTCCGGTTCACGTACTTGTGCGATCACCGGTCGAATGGCGAACACGAACAACACGAGCATTCCCCATAGCAGGCTGTTCCCTAGAAACTCAATGAACATCGAGGCGATCTCCGGGTACGCAGCGATCGTAACAACGGACAGTTCTGTTGCCGTCGTCACCGGAGCACCTGAACCGACCGAGAAGGCGTACGATCCTTTTGTGAAATGGCCGTCGTCTGCGGAGACCACGCTCCACGATACGATGAAGGTACCCTCCTCAATTTGCGGGAGTGGTACAGTCAGTCGATGCGGGTCATCCGGGTCAACGGTCGCGTCGAGAGCGGTGATCTGTTGGTCGGACGCATCCACAACGCGGATATTGCTCGAACCGGATTCCAGTCGTTCACTGAACCGGATCGATACGTGTTCCGGAGCAGTATCGAGCTGCTCGCCGGACGCGGGCATCGTATCGACCGGCGTGGCGTGTGCGAACGCCACCGCAGGTATACCGGCAGCGATGATCAAAAAAAGAAGAAGCTGTTTCATACTTGAATATACCGAAGCGATGCCCTATACGCACCGCTTCAAAAACTTATGAACGACGTCGGGTAAATGCAACACCGAGCGCAAGGAGCGCAAGTCCACCGGCAACCCAGCCGATCGTGTTCTGACCCTCCTCTTTTGTGCCTGCAGAAAGAGTGACCACATCAGCAGATGGTTCCGGGAATCCCATGTCGGCCTTCGGAAGCGGACAACTGAATGCACCGCTCTTGAATGTGCGCGTGACATTCTCGCCCATCTCGACCGAGGATGTATCTTCTTCTGCTTCCGTGTGCCCCGCCGCACTACACGTGAAAGAGAGATCGATCGGCGTACCTTCAAGGGTTCCGAACACACGGTAGGTGTATGTGGTCGCGACCGTCGGGAAGAACGGTGCCTTGTATGCACCCGGACTGTTGTATACCGGCGAGAGCGCAAGTGTCTTTGTTGCGTCACCTGCCTGAAGCTCGACCTCCAAGGTCTCTTCAAGGCCAGTGACCGCAGGTAGCGCATCTCCGTGACCGTGGTCCCCCGTAGCGGTCTCAGTGTACCGAGCAACACGGAGGTCGACACCAGTCTTATCATCAACCACGATCGGTTCGTTGAGTGAACCGACCACGAATTGATATTCCGTGCCGTTGATAATGAATCGCTGTGTCTCGTGTGCGCTGGCCGCAAAAGGAATTGCAACAAGCAGCATGACCGCACTCAGTACGATCGGGGTAGTGGTATATTTCATGCTTATTCGTGAATGTTGATAGTTACTTCATCAGTGATCGGTTCATCGCCGTGCGTAAGACCACTGTGGTCATTTGCGTTGAGACTAACACTGACCGTGTGTTCACCTGCGCCCAGGATCGCACTGTCGGGAATATGGAACCAATGACCATATACTCGTGCCAGTTTCACGCCGTCGATGTAGATGTGTGCATGACCTTCATTCTCCCTGTTGTCCTCATTCACCGTAGCAGGAGTGAACGTAAAGTGCTCTGTGTCTATCTCAAGATTCCAACCTGCCAAGGCGTCTTTATGCAGAGCGATCTCAATCTCTGGTATGAGAGGCCACTCACTTACATCGATCATGACATGATCGTGCGAGACAGTGTCTTTTAAACTGTGCGCAAGCGCTGCAAGAGAGAGCGTACCAAAATAGCCAGTACTCGGAACATCATTTGCCGACTGCCACATGGAAAGTGCCGCGGCGGTTAGTGGACCGAAGTAGCCGGTCGGTGCTGAGATCGAAGTGAGATAACCATATGCCATCAACATGTCTTGAAGACACGCGACCTCATCTCCACGACTTCCGACACCAAGCGTTTTGCTAATGACGCAATCAGTCGATAAAACGTGCAGGGGTCTAGAAGCAGTGACAGGGGCCACTGTGTGACCCATAGTGTCGTCTGCTCCACGAGTGTGAACATCAGTTCCGTGTAGATCGTCTGTCGTCGCACTGTGATTCGCGAATGCAGGAAACGCACTGACAAAGAATCCAATAATGAGCGCGGTTGGTACCGCGACAAGTACTTGTGTGTACATAGCGTGTTGTTCTTGTTCTAGTTGTTAAACGGTCAACAAAAGGAGAGGTCAACCGAATTTTCGATACGGCGCGATGCCTCTTGCTAGGTATGAGCGAAATGCGTCATGCTGGAGCGGTACGGTCCGTCGTATACGGAACTGGTAGAGAAATACCACGATCAACCCGCTACCAACACCAAGTGCCGGCACCAATACCATCTTCTTATCCTCGTGCTGGAGCGCAGCGTGAAGCGAACCCCACACGGCCGTTTCCGAACCGTTCGGCCCGTGTTCGTGCGGTATAAGGGAGTGAAGCAGGTTCCCTGAGAGGAGCGTGAAGGCAACGCTAAGTGTGAGTGTGGTCGTAAGGAGAGTGCGTACAGATACCCGATGCATTAGGGGAAGTATACCAGAATTAGTCATCCTGCAACCGGATGTATATAAAACACCGTCCGCCCCGAGGAGCGAACGGTGTTTTATATAGGAGTTATACCTTACTCAGTCGGAGCACCCTCTGCAGGTGCGTCCTCTGCTGGAGCTGCTGGATCCGGCATTGGTGTTGCTGCAGGATCAGCTGCTGGAGTTTCAGGAGTGGTTGCTGGGTCAGCCTGTGGGTCCATTGGGTTTGGGTTTTGATTGTCATCCATACGAATTGTATTTCATTAACTAGCAATGACGAGAATCATTGTACCAATGATCGGGCTCATACAAACCCCGTATCTCAAGAAACAAGGGCATATTGTGCACCTAGGCACAAAATATCCCTAAGGTAGGCGGCTGTGCTTCTTTATCTAACAGATTGACTCTCGGGTGATATCGTGATATAATAGCAAACAGGTAGAGTTTAGGTGTACGAGGAGAGTACCGAGATGGAAACAAAGAAATCCACGCCGATCATCCAGTACGGACTTGGTGCCGTGCTGATTGCGATAACCGTGGCCTGGTTCGACTGGGCCCTTGCCTGGAATTATCTTGAACCCATCTGGTCCATCTTCATGTAGTACCATTTGGGCGGCCGGCACAACCTGTGCCGGCCTTTCGTATATACACCTCCCTCTTTTGCTATACTCAGCCTATGCAGTATCAAAAGACCGCAAATGAGTACGTGATCGTGCTTCAGCAAGGTGAGAACGTGATCGAGACCCTCACCCGCTTTTGTACAGAGGAGAACATTGAAAACGCGTACTTCCGTGCAATGGGTGCGGTTGAACACGTCTCCTGCGGATACTACGCACTCGATGAGAAGAGATACTATTTCAAGCAATACGACCAACTCCTTGAGGTCGCAAGCGCCACGGGGAATATCATGTTGAAAGAGGGTGTGCCATTTGTGCATCTTCACGCCATCTTTACCGACACAGAGAATAACGCGTTCGGTGGACACGTCGAGGAAATGCGGGTCGGTGTGACCCTAGAAGTGATCCTCACACCCCTTGCAAGTTCCCTCACCCGCGAACACGATGACAAGATCGGTCTTTTCCTTATCAGCTGTCCACAGCAAGCGTAGTATCCTCGCTATGACCCGAAAACGTGTTTCTGTTCACGACCTGATGCAGTCTGGCTATACCTACGAACTGACCGAGCCTGTAGGACGAAACTTTGACCCTGAGTTTACACCGCAACTCACACCGAAGGAGATGCTCGCACTTGGCGTGTTTGGTGGTAAGTACATGACCGACTGTGCAAAAGAATTTCCGAAAAGCTGGTTTGCTCGCGCAAAGCTTTCGCCTGAAGGAGCAGACGCGGACGTGAACTACTTCAAAATCCACGCATCACAACCTCTGTCTGTATGGAAGAAGCGAGGATGGATATACAAGGACGACCCACGTGGTTGGTTCCAGTGGTATTGCCGCTATTATATGGGCCGTCGGATCCCAACAGAGGACGCCAAGCAGATCAAACGATGGAAGGCGTTCCGACGACATAGTGGCCAGATCAAACAGAACTGCAAGGCCGGAGACCTCACCTGCCGTCCGCGGCAGCGGCAGGCACTTCTGCACTGGGCGTACGACAGCAGGAAGTTGTAGGGATTGACTCCAACTATAGGAACACATACAGGTGCCCTACAAAGGTTTTGCGAACAACACTCTGTACGATTCCTACTCCTGCAAAAATCCTCCCGCCTGATGCTCCCAGAGCCGGGCATACACACCGCCGTACCCAACGAGTGCCTCGTGTGAGCCATCCTCAACCACTTTCCCGTTCTCAAGGATGATGATGCGGTCCATCTCGCGCAGTGTCGAGAGCCGGTGGGCGATCGCCACCACCGTTTTCCCCGCCATAAGTTTGTGGAGTGCTTTCTGTATCGCAACCTCGCTCTCGCTATCAAGCGCACTCGTTGCCTCGTCAAGTACGAGAATCGGCGCGTTCTTCAGCATTGCGCGCGCGATCGCAATACGCTGCTTCTGTCCGCCAGAGAGCTTTACACCACGCTCCCCAACAAGCGTGTCGTATCCTTCGGGTAGCGTTCTGATGAAATCGTGCGCCTGTGCTTTGCGCGCAACCGCCATGATCTCATTCTCGGTGGCTGTTGGCTTTCCGTACGCGATATTCTCACGTATCGTCCGATGGAACAGGAACGGCTCCTGCGGCACGACCGCGATATGTTCGCGCAGCGAATCCTGTGTGACACTGGCGATGTCCTGTCCGTCGATCTCGATCACACCACCATCGAGGTCATACTGACGCAGGAGAAGCGACACAAACGTCGTCTTCCCCGCACCTGACGGACCCACAAGTCCCACACGCTCACCCGGTTTGATCATGAGGTCGAACTTCTGGAAAACACGATTACCTTTGAACTGAAAGTCCACCTCCTTCCATCTGATCGTCCCGTCGGTAACGTGCAGAGCGGGAGCATTCGGTTTATCGAGGACGTTGTATGGGAGTAGTACTGCCGAAAGGCCTTCCTCAATCTCACCATAGATACGAACGAATCCGTTCATAGAGTTCCCGAGAAAGACAATGATCATGATCATCCGCCCCAGTACGGTGAGAATGAGCACAACGTCACCGGCAGACGCGGCGCCTGACTGGAATATCGATATGACGTAGAGCAGTACAGAAATAATGAGAAGGAATGCGATAGCGTTATTGAACACGATCGCCCACTCGCTCATCCGCCACTGCCGTATATCCTTGCGGCGCCGATTCGCTGTTGACTTCTTGATCCGGTCGATCTCAAACGTGTGGCGGGCATACTGACGGGCAGCGGCAACGTTGGTCAGGTAGTCGACGCCATCACCCCGCAGCCGGGAACTTGCGTTTGCATACGCAACCACGTGCGGACGGATCCTCTGTACGATAAAGATGTTTGCCACGAACGTAAACGCAAATACGACAAAGAACCCGACAGCGATCACCGGATCGACCGAGACAAAGAGGATCATGCCGACCGAAAAGGAGATTATCTCCGGGTACCATCCCCAGAGTGACCGGTCGAGCAGCCGCTCACCCCCGTCGCTGGCATTTGAGATGTTGTTTGAAAGCGCTCCTGCAAAGCGGTTAAGAAAGAATCCGTGACTATGTCGCGAGATATATGCATAGAGCGTGTTGTATGCGGTTGCGTTCATGCGACTCAACCATTCCATGCCGATAAACCCGCTCGTGCGCCAGCTAATGAAGGCGCCCAACTGCAGGGAGATATAGACCGCTGCCCAGAAGATGAGCAGGTCGACCTGCGCGTCAAATGAAAGCGATGATGTCATTCCGTCGACAATGTTCTTCAACACGAACGGGTTCAGACTCATACAGATCTGACCGAGCGTTACTGCGGTAATGGCACCGATCGCCCACCATGCGTGCGGCTTTGACGCATGCAACATAAAACGTATCGGTGTTTTCGGCACCGACGGCGTTGCATCAACGACGGAGTTCGTCGTCTGTTGTGTCTTGTTATTCATGAAGACTGGTACAGTAACGCTACCACACTCTCCTATCACTACCCAGAAACAGTTGTGACTTCACTTGAACAACTGATACCACGTGCTAGAGTAGCGTCCAGATTGAAGATTCCGTTTACGAGGAAACACCGACATGGAAAACTCATTTGCTCCGCCCCGGTGGTTCGATGAGGACTTCACCATCATCGAATACCACACGGTCATGTGTCCGACTCGACACTACCGACTGTGGGGCACCCATCTGAACGGGTTGGCCTTCCACCTTAAGATATGGCAGGAAAACGCTGCGTGGAGCGTCGAGCGCTTCGATCAGCGGCAACGGGGACCAAAGGCCTACGGGTCAATGTCCACTCCGGAGCTTCGTTTGGCGTTCGACCTTGCGAAAAAAGCTGTTACACACAACATGGATACGGCAAAGGCCTTCGATGCTGAGTATCTTGTTCCGAGAAAGTTCGCTCGAAGCGGCCCGTATCTCACCATTCCGGGACCGCACTCTGCAGTCGACCTGCTGTGGCCGGAAAGCGCGAACGCGGTATCGATCTACCTGACGCCAACGCTGAAGGACAGCTTCAGGCATTTTCTGGAACGACCCTGAAGGACCAGCCGCGCCCCACAGGCGCGGCTTTTGTTATTACACCGTCCCCGACTTCGCCAGATTACTCGGGCGATCCACATTCAAACCTTTTTCAACACCAACATAGTACGCGAACAGATGGAGTGGCAGTGCAAGCACGATGGGCTGCACGATCGGGTGAACCTTCGGTACGTATATCACGTCATCAGCCAGCGACGAAAGGTGTTTATCACCCTCAGTACCGATAGCCAAGACCGGCGCGCCGCGCGCTTTCACTTCCTCGATGTTCGAGATCATCTTTTCATACACCGTGTCCTGTGGCGCGAGCGCAACGACCGGAAACGATTCGTCGAGCATCGCGATCGAGCCATGCTTGAGCTCCCCGCCGGCGTATGCCTCTGCATGAATGTATGTCACCTCCTTCAACTTGAGCGCCCCTTCAAATGCCATAGGTGTACTGCTCTGCCGCCCGATGAACATAGCGTCACGGTATCCGGCATACTTTTCCGCGATACGTTCAACCTCACCTGACGTGGCGAGTACCTGTTTCAGAATGTTTGGGAGTGTTTGGAGTGCATGCACGATCTCCTTCCCCTCTTTCACGCTCATGCCGTTCTCCCTCCCCAAGAGGAGCGTGATGAGTACGAACGCGGTGAGCTGGGAGATGAACGCCTTGGTGGATGCGACCGCGACCTCGGGACCGGCGTGGTTGTATACACCGGCGTCCGTCTCGCGGGCAATCGTCGAACCCACTACGTTCACCATGCCGAGCGTCAGCAACCCCCGTTCACGGGCAAGACGCACGGCAGCCAACGTATCAGCGGTCTCCCCTGATTGCGTCACTGCAAGCAACGCCTGCTTCCCGTGATCCACGTGTGACTTGTATCGGTACTCGCTCGCAAGCTCAAGGTCAACCGGAATATTCGCGTATGTCTCAAGCAAATATTTCCCCACATACCCCGCAAGGTATGCCGAACCACACGCCGTGATGGCGAAACGGTCGAGCGCCACAAGGTCTGAAAGTACGTTCTCAAACCCGCCGAGTTTCGCCTTCCCCTCTTCCGGAATCAACCGTCCGCGAATGGTGTTCAACACAACCTCCGGCGCCTCGAATATCTCCTTCAGCATGAAATGCTCGTATCCCTGCTTTTGCACCGCATCCACCTCCCACTCGATGCGCTCCGCCTGCTTTTGGCGTACTGTTCCGCCGTTCGTTGATACGTTGTATGAATCCTTGGAGACAAGAGCCATCTCACCGTCGTCGAGGTACACGACGTCCTTCGTATGCGCCAAGAGGGCGGACGGGTCAGAGGAAACAAAATGTCCGTCGACACCGATGCCGATCACGATCGGACTCCCGAGGCGGGCCACAACGATGGTATCAGAATCATCAGCCGCCATGACCGCAACGCCATACGTTCCGCGTACACGGGAAAGAGCAGCTCGCACCGCCAGAGACAGGTCGCCTTTGTATGCAGAAGCAATGAGCGCTGCGAGCACCTCCGAGTCTGTGTCTGACACGAATACCGCTCCATCTGCTGCAAGCTCATCCCGGAGCTCCCGGTAGTTCTCGATGATGCCGTTGTGTACCAGTCAGATCGTTTCGTTGTGGTCTGTGTGCGGGTGTGCATTGGCCTCAGTGGGTGCGCCATGCGTTGCCCAGCGCGTGTGTGCGATACCTGCTGTCCCAGCCATGCCGTTGAGTTTCGTTGCAAGATTATCTATCGGACCGACCGCCTTTACGACCGGGTGTTGCGGCACGAATATACCGGCCGAGTCATACCCACGATACTCGAGCGTCCGAAGACCTTCAAGCAGGATCGGCTCTGCCGTTTTCGTCCCTACGTATCCAAAGATGCCGCACATATAATCACCACTTATTACCAACAACACGAGCAGTTGGTTTCGTATCTACGTTGACATGCCCGCATATCCGTTATATACTGCACTAAATTGTATTGTTCTGCGTAGGAGATTCTCATGACCAATAAGGAGCTCATGGCTGCGGTGTGCGACGATGCAATTCGCATCTTCGATCTCCGACTTGAAGGCAAGGATTTCAACGAAATCTATAAGGCAGATGAGTTCGAACGAATTCGCCGAAAAACACGCGAGCATTCGCTTGCGCTAACCGACAATGAGATCTTCGAACTCATCGTGAAAGAATATTCGGGGCGGCTACGAACAACCTAGTCTGCGTCCGGTAACTCGCGTCCCTCCGTGGACGCGTTTTTCTTTGCTTCACGAGAAAGTTGCAGCTCGTCACATACGTGTGCAGTAACAGCCCAGTCTTTCACGAGATCCCGGTCCTGCAAAACCAAGCTCGCAAACGAAAAGAGGGTCTGTTCGCTTTCTGCAGAGTCTGTTAGTTCTATTCCCTGCTTCCACATCACCACTGTAAATCCCTCCAAGTAGTCTTCGTTCTGCAACTGACTTAGAATGCGACTGTAGATGGAAAGTGTGTCCAACAACGCATCATGTGCAGCCTTTCGTCGTCTGTCAGCTTCCTCCATTTGGTATCTGAACTCCTCCGGCTCCATCCGGACACGTTGCTTCTTAAGGTTGTAGAATTTACTCAACGTGCGAATGTATCGCTGTACGCTACTACGAACTTCCTTGTCCCTCGTTTTCAGTAAATTGAACTGGGTAGTAATAAACTGTCCTTCTTCACTCTCTGGATCAACCTTTGTTAGCTCCTGCTCAAGATGTGCGGCGATTTTCGCGATACTTCCGGTAAGGTCGGAAAGTTTCACGATCTTATGTTCCTCGTAGTTGTGATACAGACCTGCGAGTTCAGAATTCTCAATCTCATTATGGATCAGTTCTGGTTCGCAACCAGGTGAATCTGGATTGAGCTGACATTCGCGCCTTGTTTCCGTAGCGTGCACGACTACGTCTTCAATATTGTGATGTAAACGCTCACGAACTTCTGCTTTGGGCGGTTTCGGAAATCCTTCTTTCATATGAGTCATTCTACCCGACAGTACGTCCTCCTGCCAGATGCACGCTTCAATCCCGCCTCAGTTTCTGCTATATTTACCCCCACGTCCGGTTAGCTCAGCTGGTAGAGCGCTACATTGACATTGTAGAGGTCACAAGTTCAAGTCTTGTACCGGACACCTGCTACTCTAGAAGTGTTTTCTCTACCGCCGCAAGCACACCTTCCTTGCTTCCAGCAACAAAATAGAAACGGGCTTTGTGACAAAAGACCGCATCCGCGATTCCTGAAGCGGCTGCGAGTTCATCGCCGCGTAACCCAGCCCAACGTTCGGGAAATTGTACACGAGAGGCAAAATCATCTTTACGAATCCGCACCGCAGTAGCTTCCCAATTGTTATTCATCACAGGGTCGTCAGGACAGACAATAAACAGTGGTTCCAGATACTCCACAAAGAAGTGTGGGGAGATCGGTTGGTCGGAAATGATGACATGTTTATCAGGTGCCGTTTCGTACGCTGCCCTCGCAACCTTTTCTTCCTCCACCTCTGCCTCAGAGTGTGCGATAGCGCGCTCAATGACAGTACGAGCCAACGTACATGCATCCAAAAAAGCCTTGTTGACGTCCTCTGCGCTTCCCCACTCCGGACGCAAGAGTGCGAGTATTGATTGAATAGTAACGGGACCAATACCGTGCTCGTTAACACTGAACAAGTCCACGCCATTGTCACCAGCATCGATAGGAAGCACGAGTGACTCCTCTATGCGCTTCACAATGGCGGTACTGCGAGCCAATTCCTCTCCATAGTGCTTCCAGATCAGACCGAATGCTGCATAGGGGATACCATTCTCTCGCACGGGCGCGCCGTTCTGGTGGTGGTCATATCGCTGCTGCTCTGGGTCATAGACTCCACCCACATCGAGCACGATGTCTGCGGATGCGATGATGCTTTCATCTCTCGTCCGCACCACCTCCACATTCTCAACTCCAAAGTGTAGCTGCAGTGTCGCTACAGCGAACACATCATCGGCATGAAAACTACCACTGTGGGTCACTACTTTCATCATGGCCGTACTATACCGCATTTGCCGTTTTTCCTATATAGTGCCCGTACCTATGAATATCCTGAGTATTGAGACCTCCTGCGACGAGACCGCTGTATCTTTCGTCCGCGCAGACGGCGACTTCCCGAACGCCACGTACACCGTGCTCGGCAATGCGCTCCGCTCCCAGATCGACCTGCACCGCGTGTACGGCGGCGTGTTCCCGAACCTCGCAAAGCGTGACCATGCGGCGATCATCGTGCCACTTCTCACTGATGCCCTCACACAAGCCAGCATGCTTGAGAGCACGTCACAGAAACTCACCGCACTACAGAAGGATTCGCTCAGCGAACTCCTTGCGCGCGAACCTGGACTTGCAGAACAACTGATCACCTTCCACGAAACACACGGGGTACCTCAGGTGGATGCTGTTGCGGTCACCGTAGGTCCTGGCCTCGAGCCAGCGCTCTGGGTCGGCGTCAACTTCGCACGTGCACTTTCGCAACTGTGGAATGTTCCGGTCATTCCAGCAAATCATCTTGAAGGACATATCCTCGCATCGACCTTCATTGAGAACAAATTGGCAGAACTTGCGTTCCCTGCGGTCGCACTTCTCATTTCAGGTGGCCATACCGAGTTTCTGTTGATGCGTGACTGGACCACCTACGAAAAGATCGGGCAGACGCGTGACGACGCGGTCGGCGAAGCGTTCGATAAGGTCGCCCGGCTTCTTGGTCTCCCGTACCCCGGCGGACCTGAGATCAGTCGGCTCGCCGAGGAAGCACGGACAGCCAACTACCCACGCGTTCTTGAGCTCACCCGCCCGATGCTCGACTCAGGTGACCTCGATGTTTCATTCTCGGGCATCAAGACCGCGGTACGATATGCAGTGCAGGACCAAGAGCTCACCCATGAAATACAGTGTGCTATTGCGCGTGAGTTTGAGGATGCGGTGACCGAGGTGCTCGTTGCAAAAGCGCGTACTGCAATCGATCGCGTTTCTGCACAAACGCTCATTCTCGGCGGCGGTGTTTCTGCCAACCGGCATATACGCGACATGTTCCGTGCAACACTCGAAGCAGAGTACCCGGATCTTGCATTGTATATCCCTGATCCGTCGCTCACGACCGACAACAGCGTCATGATCGCCCTTGCCGGTCACGCACACGCGGCGTCTGCGAAGCTGCCGGACGACCTCGATTCACTCCGGGCTGAAGGCAACAAACAGCATCGGCGTATCCCGCTCGGTGAAAACGCCTTTTAGAGGCGTTTTTTTCATGCTACTATCGCTCTATTATGGAGGAGAAAGCACCGAACATACCAGATATATTTCTGAAGCCATACAACCCCGCCGACCACGAATCGAAGCTCTATTCGATGTGGGAGGATTCCGGTTATTTCAATCCGGACGTTTGTGTAGAGAAAGGAGTGACGGACGCAGATGCGGAACCGTTCTCGATCGTACTTCCCCCACCGAACGTGACCGGCACACTTCATATGGGCCATGCCGCCATGCTCGCGGTCGAGGATATTCTTGTGCGGTACCACCGTATGCAAGGCAAGCGGACCCTTTGGCTCCCCGGCACTGACTCTGCCGCTGTGGCCACATCTGAAAAGGTCGAGAAGGAGATGTATAAAAAGGAAAAGCTCACACGCCATGATCTCGGTCGTGAGGCGTTTCTGGAGCGCGTGCAGGCGTTTGCTGAGGAAAGCAAGAACACCATCATCAACCAGACCAAGAAGATGGGATCCTCGCTCGACTGGTCCCGCTATGCATACACACTTGACGATACCCGCTACCGAGCGGTTATGGAGGCGTTCATCCGTCTCTACGAAATGGGTCTCGTGTATCGCGGCCACCGCATCGTCAACTGGGATCCCAAGATGCAGACGACGATCTCCGACGACGAAGTGGAGTACGTTGAACAGACCGACCCCTTCTACTACTTCAAATACGGTCCATTCACGATCGGTACCGTACGGCCGGAGACCAAGTTCGGTGACAAGTACGTGGTGATGCATCCTGACGATGCTCGGTATGCAGAGTATGCACACGGACAGCAGATTGAGGTCGAGTGGATCAACGGTCCGATCACCGCGACCATCATCAAGGACGAGGCGGCCGACCCGGAACTGGGCTCGGGGGCAATGACGATCACCCCGTGGCACTCAGCGGTCGACTTTGAGATCGCAGAGCGACACGGACTAGATAAAGAACAAATCATTGACGAGCGTGGCATTCTCCTCCCTATTGCCGGGGAGTTTGCGGGACAGCACATCAAAAAAGCACGGGCCGCGATCATTGAAAAGATGCAAGTCAAAGGACTTGTTGCACGCGTTGACGAGAAATATGTACACAACGTTGCAACCAACAGTCGCGGTGGTGGCATGATCGAGCCGCAGATCAAAGAGCAGTGGTTCGTTGATGTCGACAAGGAGTTCACGATGGGGCCGTCAACGATCACCGGCATCACTGAAGGTGATACTGTCACCCTAAAACAACTCATGCGTACGGTCGTAGATAACGGTCAGACGACCATGTATCCTGACCGCTTCGGGAAGATATATCGCCACTGGGTCGACAACCTCCACGACTGGTGTATCAGCCGGCAGATCTGGTACGGCCACCGGATCCCTGTGTGGTACAAGGACGGTGAAATGAAGGTGCAGACCGAGACGCCGGGCGACGGCTGGGAACAGGACCCCGATACGCTCGACACGTGGTTCTCATCAGGCATCTGGACATTCTCCACCCTCGGATGGCCCGAAGATACGGCCGATCTCGCCACCTTCCATCCCACGTCAGTACTCGAGACCGGCTACGATATCCTTCCGTTCTGGGTGGCACGTATGATACTCATGACCACCAGCCTCCTTGGTACCATTCCGTTTCGACACGTGTATTTCCACGGTCTTGTGCGTGATGAGAAAGGTAAGAAAATGAGCAAGTCGCTCGGGAACATCATCGACCCACTCGACATGATCGGGAAGTACGGTGCGGATGCGACACGACTTTCGCTCATTGTGGGTGCCGCACCAGGTCACGACATGCCACTCTCTGAGGACAAGATCAAAGGATACAAACACTTTGCAAACAAGCTCTGGAACATCACCCGTTTCGTCCTTTCGAACACCGAGACACAATCCGATACAACACCCAAACTCAGTACCCGCGATGAGGAGATCCTCGCCACGCTTCGACAGGTCACGACCGACGTCACTGATGATATCGAAGGCTTCCGACTCTACCTCGCTGCCGAAAAAGCCTACCACTACGTCTGGCACGAACTCGCTGACAAGATCCTGGAAGAATCGAAAGAGGTGTTGAACGGAAGTGATACCGATGCACGGAGTGCGCGCCAAGCAGTATTGCTCGAATGCCTCACTACGTCACTCAAGCTGCTCCACCCGTTCATGCCGTTCGTGACCGAAGCCATCTGGCAGGAGCTTCCAAAGGAGATGAAGGACCGAGATATGCTCATGGTCGCACACTGGCCCACACACTAACCGTTCACCTTCTCCGGCTTCCCGTCCCGCTTGGTACTCGCCATCTCGTCGAGCTCTTTCGTTCACAACGCTTAGCGCCCCGGCGGCCATGTGCTGTTTTTTGATCGTGCTGGCATAGACTCTGCAGTATACGAAAGCTTCTATTAAATGCGTATCTTCATGAAGTGACCGCCGCACCATACGTTTTGTATAGCGCAATAGTTTGACACCTTGTGCAACCCCCTCCTTCGCCTATACTACGGACAGAAAAGAGCTTTCTGCCCTCACCCTGATGTCCTTATTTCGCGCCACACACGTTATACGTGTATGACATGGCGCGGTTTTCTGAATATCTGTATGCGTATCTATACTCTTCGTAGTCAGAACTCCTATCGTGTGCTCCCTACAGCACTCTTCTTTGCCACGCTGGTCGCTTCCGTGTGCGTGAGCTTCTTTTTCATTACCGCGCCAGCGGTCATCACGCCAACAGCCGGTGTTGCACTTGCCGGACTCATCCTTCTTGGCGTTCGCTATTGGCCGTTCGTATTCATCGCCATATACACAACGTACCTCTTCATCGGTGCGCCGTTTTTATTCGTACTGTGTTTTGCGATCGGGTACACCATACAGGCAGTATTCGGCTCAACACTCCTTGAACGTCTCGACTTCGACCCAAAACTGGCACGCTTGCAGGACGCACTCGTGTTGATCATCGCCGCGTTCGCTACAGGTGTCATCGCACCAACGTTTGGTTTCATCGGACTCTGGTTCGTTGAGGCATTCAGCACCGGACAGGTAGCGCCCCAGGCGTTCGCGTGGAGCCATTGGTGGATCGGTATGATCTTAAGCATTGTGATCCTCACACCCCTGATCACGCGCTGGCTTCGCCCAATGCGCCGGTACTCGGTGACAGAGGTCGTTGAGGCCGTATTCGCACTCAGCGTGATGGCAGGAGTTGCAGTCCTTGTTACCTGGCTTGAGATCCGCACAGTCGCCAACATCTCACTCGTCTACCTACTTCTCATTCCGCTTGGGTGGATCGCACTTCGTCTCGGACCACGCGTTATGACGCTCGCCCTCTTCCTACTTACCATCACCACACTCAGCGGTGGACTGATCGTTCGTGGCGCCAGCGGTCTCGTACTCTTTCAAACAGAAGTGTTCCTTGTGATCGTTGCCCTCATTTTTCTCATTCTCGTTGCACTTGAAGAAGAGCGTAAAGCCGCCGGTACACGACTGCGACAAAACGTTGGTGAGTTGCAGCATGCTCTCCAACGTCTGCATGACCAGGATCAGATGAAGAACAATTTCCTTGCGGTACTCGCACACGAGCTGCGAAATCCGCTTGCGGCGATTGTGAGCAACGTGGAATTGCTGAAACTCAACAAACAGACGGATGAACAGGGTGCGGCGTCACTTGACGTCATTGAAACGAGGCTTACGAGTGTTGGGAGGCTGCTCGATGACCTCTTGGACGTGTCGCGTATCTCTGAGAACAAGATCACGCTCAAGAAGACAAATATTGATATGAGAGATATCGCCACGCGTGCGGCAGAGAACATTGAGCATTCCATCCACAACAAACAGCAGTCTTTTGCGATGGACTTGCCCAATGAACCGCTCATGATGAAGGCTGACGAAACGCGCATGGAACAGATACTGACGAACCTGCTCCACAACGCGTCGAAGTTCACACCGCGCGGTGGTTCGATCGAACTTGTCGTCACCCGCCGTGACCATTCGGTTGTCATCAGGGTCCAGGACAGCGGCGTGGGTATCGAACCCGACCACCTTCCACACGTTTTCAATGTGTTCTATCAGGCAAAAGGACGGACAGAGGAAGCACGAAGCGGACTCGGTATCGGACTGGCACTCACGCGTGACTTCGTACGAATGCATGGAGGAAGTATCGTAGCCAGAAGTGAAGGAAGAAACAGCGGGAGTGAATTCGTGGTTACCCTGCCACTCGTGCACTCAAAGCTTCCTGAAGTTGAGCGGGAGCAGTTGGTTGTGGAGAAAAAGGACGATTCCCCTCTTACCTGGGAGAAGCAGGTACTGGTTGTGGACGACAACCACACAGCCGCTGAAAGTATCGCAAAACTCCTTCGTATGAGCGGCTACACGGTGACGTGCGCATACAATGGGGCCGAAACAATTGAGAAGACAGCACAAGCGTTCAAACCGGATGCGATCCTGCTCGACATCGGTCTGCCGGACATGACCGGATACGACGTTGCCTGCGCATTGCGAGAGGAACATGGCTACGCTGGAGCGATCATTGCACTCAGTGGGTACGGGCAGGAAGAGGACAAGCAGCGTGCGTATGCAGCTGGCTGCACACACCACCTCACCAAGCCGGTACGACTTTCTGAACTGCTCGATGTACTGAAATGAACAGAGTCGACCACCTGATATCGTAGAAAACTGCTAAAATACGCACATGGATTTAGTGTATGTACTCCTCGCACTCTCAGGTGGTGTGATACCGGCGCTCTTCTGGCTCTGGTTCTGGCTCCGTGAGGACAAGAAGAATCCTGAGCCGTACCGTTTGATCGCGCTCGCGTTCATTGGTGGCATGGCGGTCGTACCGCTTGCACTCCCACTGCAGAAGATGGCGCTCGATCTCTACAGCGGCATCCTGCTGACCACTGTATGGGTGACGATCGAGGAATCCCTTAAATATGCGGCAGCGCTTGCACTCGTCCTCTGGAACAAGGCAGTGGACGAACCCATCGATTACGTGATCTATTTGATCGCTATCGCGCTCGGGTTCTCAGCACTTGAGAACGCACTCTTCATCTTCAACCCGCTCGTCGCTGGTGACATCGCCGACTCGCTCATCACCGGTAACTTCCGGTTCCTGGGTGCAACGTTGCTTCATGTACTCGCGTCCGGTACCGTCGGCGTGTTCCTTGCATTCGCATTTTACAAGCGAAGTAGTGTTAAACTTATGTTCGGGACGATTGGGTTATGCATTGCCATTGTATTGCACGGCCTGTTTAACTTTTTTATAATGGATGCACGTGGAGAGACCATCCTCACCGTCTTTCTGTTTGTCTGGGTCGGTATCATCGCCTTGTTCCTCATCTTTGAAAAACTTAAACACATAACCCTACGCCACTCCGCGAAACGCAAACGACTATGAAAAAACCTTCCTTCCTTGAACGCCTTACCGGCTCTGTGAACGCAGACGGTTTTGATGACGCATTCGACGAGACCGACGTTGCTCCGGAGGAGACCGAGGAAGAGCTTCTGGATCGCGACTCCGACTGGCATCAGTCGGAACATCCTCTCGACGAGGACGTTGCTGATGGCGAGTTGCCGATCGATATGTACCAGACAGGCGACAACATCATCATTCGTGCGCTTGTTGCCGGCGTTGACCCCGACGACCTCGATATCGCCATCACACGTGACATGGTCACGATCAAAGGGAAACGTGAAGAATACAAAGAGTCAGCTGACGACGACTACTTCCACCGTGAGCTTTTCTGGGGTGGCTTCACACGCACTGTATTGCTTCCTGAAGAGGTGCTGATAGACGAAGCGGAAGCTCGTGAACGTCATGGTCTCCTGGAACTCATACTGCCGAAGGTCGACAAGGACCGCAGTGCACGACTGAAGGTGAAGACGAAATAGGAAAAGGCGCCCAGGAACGGGCGCCTTTTTTAGAACACGGTGATAGTCCGCTTCTCGCCACACACGTAGCCAGTGAATGTCACGCACGGGATACCGAGGTACAGTTCTGTACCAAATACCCCCTTCACGAACAGATGACCGCTGTAGTGGTCGGTGAGCTCTGACGGGATCTCATCGATCGTGATCGTCGTCTGTGCGAGCTTTGTCTTTATCGAATCCAGTATATCCGCACATACCGAGTCAGCGGTCACAAGACACACCATCTGGTTCATGTATCTTCTCCTTCAAAGAACCTCCTGACAAACGAAAATCCGCCTCAGGAGGCGGATTGCAAGCATAGATACTTAAACGCCACCTCCTAGTGCGGATTCTGGGTGGACGGGCATGAAAAGCTGCTCCATGTGGCGAATGTGTTGGTGATCTTCATAGTATAAAAAGTATACAACATGTTTCCAAGTGCGTGCTACTCAGGGTTGAACAACTATCGTAGCGCTATGCGGCGTTTTGACACAGGATAAGAGTATGTTATAATCTTTCCGGTTTTAGCTCTATACACAATATGTTACCCCTTCAAACGCGCTGAGACCAGAAAGGAGTATCCATGTGACACATCCTAGAGAGGATGTGGTAAATGCGACAGTCACCGGCCTATCGCCGGACAACTCCATCGCTTTTACTACGACCAAAGGATACGGTCGTGTCACCTTTTCACTCTCTCCAGATGTATAGTCCGAAGACGGGCCTCCACAAAAGGGAGAGGTCGTGGTCTTGTCAAGAATGACAAGATACCGAAAAGGCTGGCGCGCCAGCACTGCACGACGGTTCGTTCTTGATGACGAGCCGATAGACTCGGATCACACCGAGACAAACTGAGACACGAAAAGGAGAACCTGATGTCTCACGACAAAACGCAGACCAAGATCACTCTGAATGCCAAGAAGGCGCGATGGCTTCTCGATGAAGTTCAGCCGTTCATTGCTGACCGTCCGCTGAGCAAGGCACACGTCGCCAAGCTCGTTGCCGAGATGAAGGAAGGTCATTTCATGCCCGAGATCACCAACATCATGGTGGCCGACCTCAACGGCGTGATCTACCGCCTCAACGGCCAGCATACTGCGACCGCAGTGCTGAAGTGCGACGAGGATGATCCGGGCTTTGCGCTCCAGGGCGTAACGCTCATGACGTTCTCTGTCGACAACGAGACCGACCTGCGGCAGCTCTATGCACGTATCGATCGCGGGGCGGCACGCACTAACGTGCAGGTCACCAACAGCATTCTCGCCGGCACTCCCGAGTTCGCCGATGTCACGGCACGGGTACTGAAGCTGCTGCCCGTCGGACTTTCGATCATGCAATTCGAGAACACGGGTGAACGCAGTCTCTTTGCCGGCGAAACCGCCGCGCATGACGTCCAGGGAGAATATTTCGATCTGTCGAAACAGGTCGCGGCCTTCATGGACAGCCTCAACTACAGGGCGACCTACCATGGCCACATGTTCCGTGGGCCGGTCGTGGCGGCACTCTACGCAACGTTCGCCGTCGACGGCAGTGATGCGGAGCGATTCTGGCGCGCGGTGGCGACCGGCGTCGGTTTCGAAAGCGAAACTGAACCGGCGGCGCGGCTTCGTCAGATGCTGACGAACGTCAGCATCCAGGGTAGCCAGCCGGTGTTTCGTGGGCCGAAGTCCCAGCTCGGCTCAGAAGAAATGTACCGGGCGTGTTTGCACGCATGGAATCGGTACCGCGAACGCGACTCCTTCCAGCAAGCACTTCGGCCGACCGTGCTGAAGCGTCGTCCAGAGGTACAGTGAGGAGGCTCTGATGGTACAGTCACAGAAAGCGGCTTCGACGCCGAAGCTGTCGCCCGAGGAGTTCGTTCTGAGGGCTATCGTGGCTCTCAAGAACGGGAAGTCGAACGGCATCCACGTGGTGCATTCCGGCTTCAACAACGCTTTTCGGGAGCACTTTGGCAACGCAGCTGATCCGATCGCTACGACGACGCAGATGCGGAAGGACGGCAAGATCGCTATCCTTCTCAGCCGTGGCGGGGTCCGACTCTACCTCCGGGAAGATCTGACCGAGGTCACACTCGCCCGGCACGATGAGGACTGGGAGAAACGAGATAGGGAAGGCTTTCAGAAGAAGGCGCCCCCTCCCGCTTCGAGAACTGACGATCCTCTCGCGAAGATCCTGAAGGGGTAACCCTTTCCTGGCCGCGCCATTCATTTGGCGCGGCCTTTACTATATCCGCCATTTCCACGCAGGCGAAAGCCCGCCAAAGGCGGGCTTTCTTTGTGCTTGGGCCCGGGCTCGAACCGGGGACCTCACCCTCTTCAGGGGCGCGCTCTACCAACTGAGCTACCCAAGCATTTGCGTTCACACACAAAAGTACGGGTATTGTACGGCTTTTGGGAGTTTTTTCAACCTATTCCTGCCCTTCCGACCCTTGATACGAACCAAGGAGTTCATGGAATTGCTTCCAGCCGGGGATCTCCTGAATGCCTGCGTTGAAGGTCTCATACGAAGAGCCCATCGCTGCGAAATATGGTTCGAGGATATAGAAATAGACAGCGAATGGCATACCGATCAGGAACACGTACCAGAGTACCTGTAGCCAGATTCCAATGCGTGCGTTTCGGTCCAATCGTCTGAGAAGTGAGTTGTTTTCTTCAAGTAGCTTCTTGTTCTGGTCCAGCTGTCGTTTCAGATCAGGTTCGGTTGATTGCATACCCGAGTAGTATACCAATTCTAGAGTAAATTTTTATGCTAGAGTAGTGCACAAATTGCCTTCGTAGCTCAATGGATAGAGCTACCCCGTCCTAAGGGGGAGATGTGGGTTCGATTCCTGCCGAGGGCACAATAGTAAAACAGTGACCAGTTAACAAAAAGCCGCACATCCGTGCAGCCTTTGTATGTGAAAGCGTTAACTAAACTCCGAGCAATTCCTTCACCTTCGCTTCGTCAAACCCTACCACTACATCGTCACCGATCCGAATGACAGGGACTCCCATCTGGCCGGTCATTTCAACCATCTCCTTTCGCTTGTCAGCGTCAGCGGCAACGTCGTGATCTGTAAATGTCACGTTATTGGCGGTGAAGAACTCCTTCGCCGCATGGCAAAAATGACATGATGGTGTGCTGTATATTGTTACTGTTTTATCCATACCGGTTCAGTTTACCATGAAAAGAAATGCGACCAAAAACCTCCTTTGCTTTCAGCTCCCTGTACGCTTGCCGCCTGCACTTCGCCTGTGGACTCTGACTCACCATCAACAATGATCACGACCTGTTCCCCTTCCCGCGCCACATCAAAGTGCTTTCTGATCTCGGCTTCAACACCCGCCTCATTGCTTAGATACTCCACCTTCTTCTCAAGCTCTGCCTTCCGTATTATGAGTGCCGCGCGTTCTGCTTCGACCTCCTCACGGCGCTCCGCCATTTCCCGCTCGATGACATACCGCTCATAGACACTGAACATCAGGAACAATGAGACCGCAAGAATCACTGCGATCGTGATCCGCGAATACAAAATAGTGGAAAACGTACCTTTTTCACGACCGAGGGGCATATGGTAGTATTGTAGCACTATGAGTTTCCTCTACCACAAACGGACCAAATCGGTCATCAAATGGGTCTGGATCGTAATCGCACTCGTTATCATCATCAGTATGATATTTGCGTACTCAGGCGGCAGTGCTCTTTTCTAGTCGTCGCTCTTGATCATTTTCATAAAGACCTCCTGAGGGATGTTCACCTTCCCGCGGGCGAGCATCTTCTTCTTTCCCTTCTTCTGCTTTTCACGCAACTTCATCTTTCGGGTGATGTCGCCACCATACAGCTTTGCGGTCACATCCTTTTTAAGAGCCGAGAGGGTTCGCGAGGAAATGACCCGGCCGCGGGCCATCGACTGGATCTTAGTGACGAACTGTTGTCGGGGAAGTGTGTTGTATAGCTTCTCAACGACCGCTTTTGCTTCGGTCTCAACACGCCGTGAGCCAACCACGCGTGAGAAGGCCGGCACCAGCTCCTCAGCAACGTATACATCGAGCCGCACCACGTCTGCAGGACGCACCTCGGCGATCTCATACGAGAGCGACGCGTACCCACTCGAAACATTCTTGAGTTTATCAAAGAAATTCCGCATGAGTTCGCGGAGTGGCATCTCGATGGTGAGGAGGTTGCGGCCGTCGCTAAACACTTCGGTCTCGAGCACTTCAGCTTCATGTTCATAAAGTAGTGTCATCACGCCCCCCACATACTCCGCAGGCAGGAAAATGCTCCCGAGCATCCACGGTTCGTTGACCGACGCCGCTTCCCCGTGGTCCGGGAACCGTGATGCTGCGTAGATCTTCTCCGTCTTTCCGTCCGGCCAGACAACCTCGTACGAGATGGATGGCGCGGTCAGGATGATATCGAGATCGAATTCACGACGGAGGCGTTCGGTCACGATCTCCAGGTGGAGCATACCAAGGAATCCGGCGCGGAACCCGCGACCAAGCACACCCGATGACTCTTCCTCGTACGAAAGCGACGAGTCTGAGAGCCGCAGCCGGTCGAGTGCCTGCTGCAGCATGCCAAAATCGTCCTGACTTGCAGGAAACAACGATGCCCACACCACCGGCTTCGGCTCCATGTATCCATCGAGCATGGTGCCCGGGTGCTTTGCGCCGGTCACCGTATCCCCCACGTTCGCCACACCTGGTTCCTTGATGCCCGTCACAATATACCCGATCTCTCCTGCGGAGAGTTCAGCGACCGGGGTTGACTCAGGCGAGAGGAATCCAACCTCAAGCGCGGTGAATTTCCGTTTTCCCACCACGAAGCTAAGTTCATCCCCCTTCTTGACCACACCATCAAACATACGGAGAAAGACGATCACGCCTTTGTGGTTCGAGTATTCAAAATCAAAGATGAGGCCCCGTGTTGCGTCAACTTCCGCGCTTCGCGGCGGCGGGATACGCCGACAGATCTCATTGAGGAGTTCAGGCACCCCTTCACCCGTCTTTCCAGAGACGGTCACAACCGTATCAGCCGGGCAGCCGATCAGGCGGCAGACCTCATCAGTGACGTCCCCGACCCGCGCATGCGGCATGTCGATCTTTGTGAGGACGGGAATGATGACAAGATCGAGTTCCTTTGCCATCTGAAGCGTGGTGAGGGTCTGGGCCTGCACCCCTTGGGTACTGTCTACCAAAAGCAACACGCCTTCGACCGCGCGCAGCGCCCGGGACACCTCGTACGAGAAATCAATATGACCCGGCGTATCGATCAGGTTGAGTTCGATCTCCGCACCTTCGAATTCATGAAGCATGCGGACCGGCTGCATCTTGATGGTGATACCACGCTCACGTTCAAGATCCATGGAATCAAGCACCTGCTCCTTCATTTTGCGCGCTTCGACCGTTTTGGTCTTCTCGAGCATACGGTCAGCAAGCGTGCTTTTCCCGTGATCGATATGCGCAATGATCGAGAAATTTCGAATCTCCTTTTTCATACAGTATGGCTAGCGTACAGGAAATAACGTGAATTAGCCACTTATCAGACCTCCACCACTTAGATGATATCCTGCTGGGGCGCCACTACGTCGGTCTTGAACAACTTTCTCCTGAACGAACCGTGGATCTCCTGCAGTTCCTCTGTCTGCAATCCGATGTATGTGAGTATGATGCCAGCGACACCGATGATGCCGGCAAGTGATCCTTGCAGGAAGATACCGACGAACGTATTTGGGTTGATCCCCTCTACGAGGAAGTTGAGGGCGATATACGCCGAGATACCCCCTACGAACGCCGCTGTTGCCGCGTTTATGAACGGTACCAGAAGTGGCATGAGACGGATATCGAACACACGATACGCAAACACCAAGAGCGCAAGGGCCTGCACGAGGATCGCAATCGTGTATCCGATTGCGAGTACCAGCACCTCGCTACCTGCGACATCGGTAAGTCGCATGGCGGCGGCAAGTGTGCGGGCAAATTCAGGATGTGCCGCATAGAGTGCGCTGAGAAAGACCGTCGTACTCACTGCAAGCACCGCCCCCATGAGGGTGAGGTAGAACGGGATCTTGGTGTATCCGGCCGCATAGAACACACGAACAACCAGCAAATTGACTGCGTGCGCCAGGAGCGCAAGGACGAGAATGGCAAGTACCGCAGCAGTGAGCCGTGTGTCGTCCCAATCGAACGCACCACTCCCCAGCACCACACGCACGATCTGCGCGCGCAACACCACGATCAGCATGATCGCCGGCACCGACCAAAAGATGATGTGCCGCAGCGCCGTGGTGATATGAACACGGAACTTACCGAACTCACGGTCGGCGTAGAGTTGGGAGAGTAACGGGAATGCCGCGACCGAGTAACTCACGCCAATGACCGCAAGCGGCACTGCGTGGAGGTTATACGCGAACTGGAAGACCGCCACTGACCCGACCGCCATCAAACTCGCAAAGCTCGCCAGCACCAGCAGCACGACTTGGTTGAGCGAGAGGGTGAGGGCACGCGGAATGGAGACCAGGAACACCTCGCGCAGCTGATCGCGTGAGAATCTGGTCGTGAACTGGAATGCAAGCGGGCTATTCTGTATGAACGGGAGCTGGACGAGCATATGTCCGAGTGCTCCGAGTACCACACCTACGCCAAGCCCTGCGAGCCCCAACAAGGGATACAGAGCGACCACACCAAAGATGATACCAATATTATAGATAAGCGGACTCACTGCGTAGAGCACGAACCGGTGACCGAGTTGCGTCACAACCCCAAAGAGACTCGAGATACCGAGAAACAACGGCTGCAGCAAGAGGATACGTGTCATCAGTACGAGTGTGTCGCTATCCTCGATTCCCGGGAACAGTATCGGCGCCAACATCGGTGCGATGACAATGCAGACGATAGCGATCACACTGTATCCGATCAGGAACAAGGAGAAGATCTGGGAGAGGAGGTCCTTTCCGGATCCGTCACCATACTCCCGCTGACTCCTCGACACAAACGGGATCAATACGTAGACCGACAGGGTCGAAGCGAACAGTACATACAAAAGGTCAGGGATACGGAACGCAGCGTAGTATATGTCGAGCGAAGCATCAGCACCGAACTGGTGCGCCAGCATCCGGTCACGTACGAGTGCTAAGAACTGCGACCCAAGGGTAAAGAGTGCAAGCACGTAGGCAGCCTGGTGCAGTCCTCTGATCTCCCGATATACGATGCTGAGCACTCGTCGTACCATGTGCCCACTATATACTACTCAGTTTCGCCTGTCGTTTCAGACGTCGTGTTATCTGCCGCCCCGTCATTGTCCGGGACCGTGTTGACCGGTGCGACCAGCGATGTCTCATCAAGCGCTTCTGCGGTCACTTCCTGCCCGTCCTCAACTACTGTCTCCTCAGCGGAAGTAAGTGACGAGGTTAGGTTGGCGATCGGTTCACCGCGTTCAAGCCGGCCGATAACGTCATCGACGAGTGCGTTGTCCGGGTTGAGTGATTCGACCGCACGCATCTGTGCAAGCGCCTCCTCTATCCTTCCCTGTTCAGCATAGGCGAGTGCGAGGAAGTACCGGGCGTTAGCATACTGTGTGTCGAGTGCCACCGCGCGTTCGAACGAGGCGATCGCGCTACCAAGATTCCCTGTCGAGGCATAGAGAATACCAAGCTGGTAGTGTCGCGCAGGATTCTGCGGTTCGAATGAAACGACCGCCTCTGTCATTTGGATCGCCGACTGCACATTCCCTTCAACGATATCAAGCTGGCTCAGGAAAAACAGAGCATCGGTGTAGTTCCGCTTCATAGCAACCGCCTGTTCAGCAAGTTCACGCGCCGCGCCAAGTTCGTTCCGGCGCGATTCAAGTTGCGCCGTCAAGAGCGGCAGCGATGGATTCTTAGGATCATACAGTTTCGCTGTCTCATACGACTGTTTTGCACGGTCGTATGCCCCGTTGACACCCGCAAGTGTGAGGAGGCTGTAGAACTGTCCAAGTATTCCATAGTTCAACGGTTCGGTCGGATCGAGATCGACAGCCTGTTGGCCAGCATTGAGTCCGTGCGCGACGACTGTCTGAAACTCAGTCCGTTCGGAGTCATCAAGCTCCGTCCCAGCCTGGCCCATCAATCCCTGTAGCTGTAGCAAACGAGCGCGGGCAACTTCGCGGGCAAAGACATCGTTTGTTGATCGTTCAAATGCAAGTGCGATACGCTCCTGGGTCCTTTCAATGCCGTCTCTATAGGCATCAGGTCCTTTTGTGGCTTTTAGGAATGAGTACACTGCAACGTATTGTTGTCCAACAAAATACACGGCACCAAGCGATCCGACGATCACAAACACAGTCATACCAATGAGTGCAACACCCATCATTCTGCTGGTCAGGAATGAGAACTCGAATTGTTGCTGCGGCACAGCATACCGGTATGCACCGAGACACAGTCCGGTACACACAGCGGCAAGCAGCATGATCGTTGTGGTCGGCATATAGAGCGCGGTCATAAGCCAGAGGTATACTGCCGCTACGAACGAAGCAACTCCGATAAATGCCCAGAACCGATCGGGGAACGCGCCAGACACGAGCATCCGTACTCCCTGCCAGATAAAGAACGCAAGGAATAGTACCCACGCAACAATGCCAGCGATCCCTGTCGTCACAAAGGAGGTAAGGAAGAGGTCGCTGCCGCCGTCAAAGGACGACGCCCAGAAAATCGTGTTGTTGATCGCTGGGTTCTTGTAGAGTCGCCATGCATCCACGAACTTGTTCGGGCCGATACCAAACATCGACTGTTCGTTATACACATGCTTCATGATCTCGATCGTAGCTGTGTGTGACGGACGGACCTCTATGTACGAACCTCCGATTCCGGAAGAGATGTACGAACTGACCGCTGTTCCCGCAAAAAGGAAGGTACATGAACTCACCAGCACGATGCCGGCAAGTAGTATGGTGAGTTTCGCATTCCCTTCTTTTTCAGCCGGGAAGAGCTGCTCTGTCTTGAAAAGCCTGCCGTATACGAGGCTATACATAAGGATGATAAAGCTTGCAAGTGCTAGCACCACCCAGATCGCAAAGAAGTTCACAAGTGAGAGGAGTGCGAGCGCTGATATCACCGAAAGGCTGATGATCACGACGCCAAAACGCGTCAACCGTAACATTTGTGACGCAACAAAACAGATAAGAAGCACCAGTCCACCGAACACTCCAAGCCCATTCCATGATCCGAACGGCGAAAAGAATCTTCCGGTTCTTCCTGGTTCTACTGTAAAGTTGAGGAACTCCGGACCGAACCCGAACCGGGCGAGATGATACATGCCAAGCACGATACAGCTGGCAACGAGTAGCGTAAATAATCGGGCAACAGCCTGCTTCGTGTTCAGTATCGTGGCAGATACAGTTGCAACGACAGCAAAGAGGACCATGAACGCCGCTGTCTGCACTCCGATCGCATCTCCAATGAACGAGTCCCTGATATCCCCTGAAGCCAGACTTGCGATCACGTATACACCTGCAAGTACCCAGAGCAGCATAAGTGCCGGGGAGGCGGAGAATCTGATGCGACCATCACGAAGTACTGCAAGTGCAAAGACGACCACTGCAATTGCTGTACCGACAAGCACGAACATGATCTTTGAAAAACCGACAGAAGCAAACACGCCGGGAACAAAGAACAACGGAAACAATCCGAGCGTGACCACGAGCGTATTCCGCGCGATCGCAAACAGCACTCCTGCAACAGAATCCATCTCTACACTACGTGCCGCGACCGGCTGAAACGAAATGTTCTTCATACCAAACTATAATTATCTGTATACTGCTAATTTCATCTATCGTAGCACGGAACCACTGCATGAGATCGAACAATTCACCGATACAGTTGTGTATATAGTGGACAGCAAAACTCCCCCGTTTCCGAGGGAGCTTTGATGTGCGTATAAGCCGGATTCTGTCGCAACGCTCAAAGGAGCGCTGGGATGGTCATATACCTAGGGCTGATGTTACCACCAGCCTCGTGCGACTCTCCATACGCGAAGCGCATAGCACGGTCTTGCACGCAGGTAAGGATTTAGCCGTTTCACCTCCGACGTTTCCGTCAGAGCTCACCCCGAAGGGTGCCGTAAGCTTTCGCTCGTCGGCGTCTCTGCTCGCACCTCGACCGTCACGAAGTGACGGTGACGGGCGTTACCCGCTACCCTTCCCACTCCAAACGGAATGGGTGCGTGTCCGGACTTTCCTCTCCCCGCTGCGTGCAACAGGGAGCGACCATCACGCCGAGCTATTATGCAACAAAATACCTATTCCTGCAAGTTCTCTTGGAGATCCCCGGGCAAGTACCGTGGAGGTATGATCACATGCTGCCCTTCCTTCACCTTGAAGGTCTTTGCGAAAAACGCGTTCGTCTCAAGTACAAATCGTGCAGGATCCGATGAGGTGAAGGTGAGCGGATACGTTTCCGGCAGCACGTTCTCGACGATATCGACAATCTCAAGTTCGTTGTTGATGAAGATCATGTCGATCGGGAACCGCATGTCCTTCATCCACATCCGGTGATATCCCTCCGCGTCGAACACGAACAATTTCCCTTCAAGATCCTCGAGTGACTCTGTGTGTGAGAGGCCCATCCGACGCTCTTCAACATCGTCCGCAACAGTGACCGACACGGCGAGGTTCTGGACAAACATCACGATGCGCTCTTCCTGCGTGAACCATCCTTTTATATCTTCACCATATACCTGGTAGATGTATATGGAAGTGAAGATGAACGCGCAGAATATGACGATATCAATAAAGATCCGGGTGATCTGATTATTCATGCTTCAATCATAGCATGACACACGGACAACCAACGGGAAGAGGAGCTACTCAACGATCAGCGTACCGACCATACCTTGCTGTCGATGCGTACCGACGGAGCAATAGAACTCATACGTTCCCGCACTGTCAGCTACGAACGTGACCGATGAGCTGTTGCCGGCACTGACGCGCTCGGTCGCCGCATCGAATTCGTCGACCACCCAGTCATGAAATCCATCGGTGGAAGTGAAATTGATCACTACCGTGTCACCCTCCTGTACACGGATCTCATCCTGGTCAAAGGCAAAGTTATGTCCCGAGATATCAATGACAACAGGGTCGCTGTCCACAACGACACTACTCTCAATTTCAACGACCGACCCTGAGATAGTATTCTCATCATCCATATCCGACATCTCAGTTTCTGTAGATTCATCCATCGGATCAGTCACTGGCGCTTCAACATCGTTTGCGAGGTACCAGCCGCCGGCAATGAGCAATGCCACTACGAGTACTCCAAGTACATATTTCATAACGCTCTTCAATACACTAATGGGTTAATGCTGCTATCGTACCACACGCTATAGTTCCAGCATGAGCGCTGCCGTAACGGCGCCAACCCACGCAGTCGTTGAGACTGCGCCACTGATGAAAAGCGGGCGACGCTCCTCCTTTGAAAGTGCCGCAAACGACCGCACGGTCGCGATATGCATATGCCGTCCGATAACAAAAGCATTCACCACGAGCGTCAGTACGAACCCCATCTTCACATAGAACGCCGGCACCGTGAGCAGATACTCCTTGTATGAGAGGAACATGGTGGCTCCCGAAACGATCATGATCAACAACCCAACCCACACCAGCCGGTGCAGTACCGTGAGTGTGCGGCGGGAGAGCGTCTCGAGTCTCCCCGTCACCCACAAAAGCCCGAGTACGTCCGTCACAACGACGGTCGCAATGAGCGCGAATACGGTGGTGATATGAACGGTTAATGCGTAGTACTCAAGTCCCATAGATTATTCCCAGATCGAAAGCCATACGCCGGCGTAATGCACCACGACGTAGAGGAAGAACACGTAGCCAATGACACCTGCGGTGAGGGTGAGGGCAACAAGATTAATGATCTCATTCCGTCTGCGCTTCACTTCATCTATTGTGCAGATACCTTTGGTACGCCGGAGATACACCACCATTGATGCGGCGAGTGCGATAAGGCCGGCAGCTCTGAAGTACCATTTGTATTCCCCGTAGAGCGTGTCGGCAAGGGACGCGGCGACTCCGACCGTACCCAGTCCCGCCAGCACAAGGATGACCGGAGAAAGGCAACAGAGAGACGCCACCACGACCGGGACGGAGCTGATCTTCAACACTTCTTTAAGATTCATGTCACCAGTATACCAAAGGAACGAACGTGGCTACGCACGTGACGTGCGCACTGCGGTACCGTACGCCATGATCTCTGCCGCACCGCCCATGACCTGTGAGGTGGTGAAGCGCGCAGAAATGATCGCGTCAGCGCCGAGCCCCTCAGCTTCGCTCACCATGCGGCTGATGGCTTCCTCGCGGGCATCGGACATCGCTTTGACGTACCCGCGAATTTCCCCGCCCACAAGGCTTTTGAGTCCCGCGCCGATGTCGCTCCCGATGTGCCGCGCGCGGATGGTGTTCCCCCGCACGAGTCCGAGTGTCTCGGTGATCGTCTGTCCCGTGATGGTTTCTGTGGTTGTAATCAACATAGGTAGTTCACTTAGACTGCTATGAGCTGAGTATACCCTATCGATCTGACCAGACAGCAAGTTCGTAGCCGTCAGGATCTGTGAAATGGAAGCGCCGGCCGCCAGGGAAGGTGAAGATATCCTTGGTGATAGTGCCGCCAGATGCCTCGACACGACCCTTAGTGACTTCAAGCTCCTTTGAATACAGGATCACGAGCACGCTGCCGCGGACCGGTTCGCCGGTTGTGAATCCACCGTCGACGTATGTCCCGCTAAACGCGGTGTACGCTGGACCATAGTCCGTGAACGTCCACCCGAAGGCGCTCGTGTAGAACGCCTTTGCTGCATCAAAATCGCGCGAAAGGAATTCAACGTATTGGATCTGTTCGTGTTGTAGTTTTTCCATACACTACTCGACACGGGTGAAGCGAAGTGCACCACCGCGTTCCATATAGATGAGTTCAAGTTCTTCCGGTGTGAGTTTGGAGACAGTGTAGTGGAATGCCTCGGTATCATCCATGATCCGGAGATACACCGTATCAGGTTCAAGTGTGAAAGCGACGTCAGGCGCAGTGGTGTCGACGAACATCTCCCACGACCCCGTAGACGTCACCGCATCATCGTACTCATCAAGGACCGTACCATTTGCACTGAAGGTGCGTGTGAAGCTCGCATCATCCATGCTTCGCCACACACCGACGATGTTCGCTCGCGTTGCATCAACTGCATCCTGCCGATCTCCGGCACCTTCGCCGGCGTCGCCAAAGTTATACGGTGCATTGTTCGGATCGAATGGCTGATCACACACTGTTTGCGACCCGTCCGCTTTGTTCGTGACAGTCACTTCCTCTCCTGCAAACACATACACATACTGCGTATCTTCGAACCGCTGCCCATCGCCATCAACGCGTGGCAAGGTCCGTACCACTTCACCATCCACGATGATGGAGACGCGATCGAACGCCTCAGGGAATTCAGCAATGAAATACGAGTTGTCAGCACAGATGAAGGACACCGCTGCCGAAGGAGTAGCGCGTTCATTCATTTGTTCGTCTGCAAGCTGGCGCTGGTTGTCGAGATAGATCACCCAACCGGCGGCTGCAAGGAGTGCTACGAGCACACCGATAAGGACTTTCGTATGCATGGTATGAAGCTTATATGAATAAGTTCTTCTCATTTAAGCACCGCCCTGTCGGCTGTCAATGCTGGACGAGCAACCACTTTCATGGCACGCAAAAAGACGGTGACCTGCACCGTCTTTTTGCCTATATACCACAGGCCCTGCTACCAGAGACCAAACGCACTCACCAGTAGGTATGCACCGATCGCGATCGATGCCAGTCCCCCACCCACATACCACTCCGAACGATTGAACTTCGCTGTGATACTGCGAATACTGTTCATTGGGAATGCGAAGTAGACGATCGACTCAACGACAAGCATGTAGCCGATGAGGGAGAGGAGGCCAGTCATTGAGTACGATACAACAGGATACGCGACCACGAGCGAGAGACCTGCAGCAAGTTCGATCGCACCGAGCGCAAGAACGAGCGCGCGATTCTTCGCAAGGTCATTGATCGCCGGCATGATGGCACTGCGGCGCATAATAACAAGCGCCCCCATGATGAGAAAGTAGAGTCCGATAACTTTGGCTAGAAAGATTTCCATATCAACACTTCATGAATAAATACTAATGTGCTGATTATAGCAACATACGTTTCATATTGCGCAATAGTAATGAACAGTATGAGCATACTTGAAATAAATATAATGTGTGCTATAATTTTGCGTAGGCTATTGCAAACAGAGGAAGGGATCGAACTGTGAGCAAAAATGAAAACGAAGAACATTGGTTCTTCAAGGGATTGCGCGAGGGCGGGGCACGACTGGTCAGCAACATCGTCGTATACAGTGCAGCTGCACTGGTTGTGTTCTTTGTCCTCTGGTGGTCCATAAGCGTAGCCACCGGGTGGATCTCAGCACCGCTCGTGGCGTTGCGCGACATGGTTGGCGGCGGTGTTGCCGTTGTCACAGACGTCGCAAAGGATACGAAGGACACCGTGTCAGAAAAAGCTCGGGACGCGTTTGCGCGCGCCAAGGAGAACGCGAAGGATCTCATCCGTCGTGACAACAAAGAAACCGGCTCCGCCCCAGAAGACGAGCCCACCAAGTGTTGGCGGGAATGGATCCCGCTCCTCGAATGCTCCGACGAAGCGGAATGACCGAAAGGCCGGCAACATATCAGCCGGCCTTTTTTGTATCTACTTCCCTTCGATGAGCGCCGACTTTTGTATGCGTGAGAGCTTTTTGATAGCAGCTTCACGCCGAAGCGCGCTGCCGCGATCCTGACATTCTTCCTGATAGCGGATACGTTTTGCCCCGTGCGCGCGGGTATAACGGCTTGCCGTCCCCGCCTTATGAGCCGCAAGGCGCTTGGCAATATCGGTCGTGATGCCGGTGTAGAGCGTTTTGTCTGCGCACTCCAGGATGTATACGTAATACATTAATCAAGCTTCTTGAAAAAACGAACAAGGTGAGCCAGATGCTCTTCGAGCGTCACACCGAGGGCGTCGCAGCCGCGCATGATCACCCCACGTTCGATCTTTGCTGCAAATCCCTTGTCGTTGAACCGCTTCACAAGCGATGATACTTTCATTTCACCAAACGGGATCGGATTCAGTTTCTGGTACGCATAGAAGATGCCGCTCACCTCGTCACACGCCAGAAGGGCGGCGGCGAGCTTCGTCTCTGGAAGCGTGGTAAAGCCGTTGTATCCATATGCATGTGCTTCAACTGCATGCACCAGTTCTTCCGGGTAGTCCCACTCACGGAACCAAGTAAGTGATTCTTTTGGATGTACGTCGGGATGTTCTTCGTAGTCGATGTCGTGGAGAAGACCCGTGATGTACCACAGGTCGGTATCCTCGCTATACAACTCCGCGTATCCCTCCATTGCGATCGCGACCATGAGCGCGTGGTACCGCTGATACTCATCGGTCACGTGTGACTCAAGGAGTGTCTGTGCTTCGTCTCTCGTTGGGAGTGCCATAGATTATGCGTTCAATATCCAGATCGAGTAATTGAGATAGCCTGCAAAGGTGACCCACAAAAGGTACGGCACGAGGAGTACCGCCGCGGTACGAGAGAATCGTGCGAACATGATGAGCGTCGTCGCTACCGCGATCCACAGTGCAATGATCTCCAGGAACGCTGCTCCGGGATTCTGCAGCCCGAAGAATATGATCGACCATACGGCGTTCAATGCAAGCTGTATGAAAAAGACCGTGAGCGCTGCCCGCTTGCCGGGGAATGCGTGACGATTTCGCCACACGATGAATGCCGCGATGCCCATGAAGACATAGAGCGTGGTCCACACCGGACCGAAGATCCAGTTCGGTGGCGCGAACGCCGGTAGTGTGAGAGTTGCGTACCACTCCGGTATCGCGGACGCGGTGAACACCGAACCGATGAGGCCGGCGGCCTGCGAAATGATAATGAACCCGAGAAGTATCCACCAGTCTTTTGTATGCATCACTCTACTCTACCAGATATCGCACTGAGGAACCTATGAATATCACCTATCCATAGGCTGGAGCGCGAGCAGTTGCGTTTGTTATACGAGCTTGCAAAAAGCGGCGCCGATACAGCGCCGCTTTCAGTTGAAGAGACAGGGGCTAAACAGCAGGTGTCCCGCCAATGACCGCCACACAGTTCTCATACACGGTCGTTCCATTCTGTTCTACGCGTGCAGCTCCGTTCTCTTCAACGAAGAGGACCGTACCATCCGGCTTTTCATACCGCGCACTGTCTCCGCTGAAGGACTGTGCCAATACATGCTGGCTGCCATCCGGCAGTGTGAGGGTGATCTCGTTCGAGCCGAAGTCGTAGCTCGTGGTGATCTCTGCGTCGTCCGGACATGAGAACGAGGTATCGAGCGTTTCTCCGCTGGCTTCCTTCGGCTGATACTCACCATATTCCCCCGTATCAAGAAGGATCGAACCTTCCGGAGGTGCAGGTTCACGGAGTATAAGATATAGCGCTGCAGCCGCAACGAGAAGGATCGTGAAGACTATCGTACCGCTAATAATAAGATTCCGGCGTGTAAGCCGAAAGCCGCGACGCGGCATTATCCGTCTCAAAAAATGAAATTCCATACCCTATTCTGACGTACTTACTAAGTAATGCTTACACAACAAACCTCACTGCACGTATCGTAGTATACAGGACTCAGGCTGATCCAAGTTGAAACGTCGCGATCGAAGACGTTTGAGAAAAGTCGTCGGTGACCGATATGAGTTCTGTCGTCGTTACCTCATACACCAGATCCAGTTTGAGCGCTTCGATCTCTGCTCGTGCCGTTATGTATCGTTCTTCGTCGAGCGGAACGGCGGTCGGATCCTTCAGCTGGTACTCGCTATCCGCCACTGCGAAGTGTCCGAGTGCGATGTGTGGGACAAAGGGAATATCTGACCGCAGGAACTGCTGCAGCATGCCAACATACAGGTCGTCGTGCAGTTGTGTGAGTGCTTCCTTGCCGAGCGTCGGTGTGAGAAAAAGCCATTGGTCCCATGAAAGTTCAAGCTCATTGAAGCGCGCCTGAAACGGCTGGAGACCACCGGCAACGGACTGGATGTGTGTTGTGAGGGCATGTTCGTCGACCCCTTCGGCACTGAACGGAAACACGAGTGTGACGTGTGGCCCCACTAATTCAAAGGTGGGGTCATACTTCTTGGCTACCTCTTGTATTACGGATATATCGGTCTCTGGTCGATGGATGATGGCGTAAAACATAGTTGTATTGTACCAACAAAATACAAAAGTCGTCGCTGGGAGGGTCAGGCATTTTCGTTCACCAGCAACTACGTGTAACGTTATTGATGTAACACATCAAGTGCTGACTGGATCGGCACTGCGAAATTCAGGTTCTGGACCTGTACAAAGTTACCTTCATATTCAATGGACCAGCTGGGTACCGCGATAAGCTCCCCATACTGGTTGAGGACTGCACCACCACTGTTACCCCCAGAGATCGGGTTTGTGATCTGGAGCTGTATACCAGCGCCTTGTGAGCTATAGTCGCGAATACCACTTATATTCCCGAGCGACAGAGAGTTATTGAGCCCCTCCGGGTGACCGATCACCAGTGTTTTTTCACCAACCGCCACCGCATCGGAATCACCGATCGGAAGCGGTGTGAGTCCTTCGGCATCGATCTTTAGAAATGCAACATCCAGATCGTGGTCGTACGCGAGCACCTCGGTCACCTCATAGAGTTCTCCGTCTGCTGTGGCGATGATTACTGCTTCGGAATCCTCGATCACATGGTGGTTGGTGAGGATCACACCGTCCTCTGTCAGGATCGACCCGCTTCCGTAGTAGTACCAGCCGACGTCGTCAACGGTCGTGATGTAGACGATACTCTTAACGCTCTGTTTGTAGTTCTCGGTGTCAGCAAGCGGCGTTCGTGTGTGGAGTGATGCAAACTGATAGCTGTCAGCTGAGGTAGGGTGCTGGTACTTCGTTTCAAAATTGAACTGTGCGGTATCAAGAAACCGCTCGATCCGCTCATCAAGTGCATGCATCTCATCCGGTATGGTGAGGTCCTCGTACCCAACAAACCAGTAGTACCCGCCAACAATAAGCGGCCACGCCAACGTGAGAGCTATGATGATCACTACACCGTCAAGGAAAATGCGATATGCTCGCTTCGCTTTCCTGCTGAACCATTCCATTGTCGACACTATAGCACCTTCATGAACAAAAATGTCTTTGCTACTTCCTCCGATTCTTCACGCGGTCAGCTTCTTTGAGATGCTGCTTGCGGAGCCGAACAGAGTTCGGCGTCACTTCAAGAAATTCATCATCAGACATGATCTCGAGACCATTCTCGATCGTGAGTGCATGGTGCGGTACGAGGTCGAGCGCTTCGTCGGAACCAGATGACCGAACGTTCGAAAGCTGCTTCCCTTTCGTCGGGTTCACCATCATCTCCTCACCCTTTGATGTGTTCCCGATCACCATCCCCTCATAGACCTCGGTACCCGGACCGATATAGAGTGAGCCACGGTCCTGCAGATTCCAGAGCGAGAAGCCGAGCGCTTTGCCGGCGGCCATCGAGACCATCGAGCCAACGACGCGCTTCTTGATCTCACCAGCATACGGACGAAAGCCGAGCACCTCGGTGCAGAGGATACCTTCGCCACGCGTATCAATGATGAACTGGCCGCGATACCCGAGAAGTCCGCGTGTCGGTCCTTCAAAGACGAGGCGCACCTGATCACCGTGAATGTACATGTTCTGCATGATGCATGCACGATTCGAGAGTCGCTCAATGACCGCACCCTGATACTCTTCAGGGATATCGACAGTGATGAGCTCGAATGGTTCCTGCTTTTGTCCGTTTTCCTCACGGATAATCACCTGCGGCTGTGAGACCGCAAGCTCATACCCTTCGCGACGCATGTTCTCAAGAAGGATAGCGATGTGCATCTCACCACGCCCGTAGACAGTGAAGGTGTCGCCGCTGAAATCCACATGGAGACCGACGTTGATCTCGAGTTCCTTCTCGAGACGTTCACGTATTTGGCGACCGGTCACGTACTTTCCTTCCCGTCCGGCGAACGGTGACCCGTTCGGCATGAACTGGAGGCTAATGGTCGGTTCGTCGACCGAAATGGCCGGGAGGGGTTCGGTGCCCTCTGTGTCGGTGAGGGTCTCGCCGATGTTAATGTCGCCGAGTCCTGCAACGAGCACGATGTCCCCTGCCGCTGCTTCGGATACCGCGATCGGTGCAATACCTTCGTATGTTGAAAGCTTGGTGATACGTGCCGTACGGACGTCACCGCTCTTTGGCATCACAAATACGTTCGTACCGTCAACGATCTTTCCTTCGTAGATACGTGCCACCGCGAGCCGGCCGGTGAAGTTATCGTAGCCGAGATTGAACACCTGTGCACGGAGCGCTTCGCCTTCCGTGTATGCACGCGCTGCCGGCACCTTCTCGAGTATGGTGTCGAGAAGCGGTGAGAGGTCCTTGAACTCATCATCGAGTTTTCGTTTTGCCACACCGTCGCGACCGATCGCGTAGACGACCGTGAAGTCCGCCTGCTCGTCGCTTGCCCCAAGCTCAAGGAAGAGCTCGAGCACCTGCTCCTCACACTGCGCCGGATTGGCCGCCGGCTTGTCCACCTTGTTGATGATGACGATCGGCTTCAAACCAAGCTCGAGTGACTTCTTCAGCACGAACCGTGTCTGCGGCATCGGACCCTCCTGTGCGTCCACCACAAGGAGTACTGAGTCGATCGAGCGGAGCACGCGCTCCACCTCACTTCCAAAGTCCGCGTGACCGGGGGTATCAACGATGTTGATCTTCGTGTCCTTGTATGTGACCGAGGTGTTCTTGGCGTAGATGGTAATGCCCCGCTCCTGTTCGAGCGAGTTGGAGTCCATCGAGACCGTGTCGTCAGACATACCCGTCTGGCGCATCAAGGCGTCAGTTAAGGTCGTCTTCCCATGGTCCACGTGGGCGATAATTGCGATGTTTCTGATTTCCATATTGAAAGTTGGTGTGTCTGTGCCTGAAATGAAAAAGCGCCCGAAGGCAATCAATGCCCTGCAAGACTACGCTGAAAATGTCAAATGGTCAATGTGTTGTACGAACTCACCACTTATGAGACTCCAACAGATAATGACCTATAATACTCCA
>JBBDKG010000011.1:0-21028 GCA_040879435.1 Minisyncoccota bacterium
GGGCCCCCGCCAAAGATCATTGTATCGGGACGTCACTCTCGTAAAGTTCTGGTAGCCAGAAGTCGACCTGCAACAGTCCGTTTCGCGTGAGTGTGATCGCATCCTTCGAAATCGGCTCAAGGAAGCCATCATGCTCGAGTCGTTCGAAGCGATCGCTGTATTCCACTGCGGGATCGAGACCAAATTTCCCATGGAAGTGCCCCCGCGAGATACTCCCGGTCTTCAATTGCAGGACGAGTTCACGGATGAATCGTGTCCGTTTGCTCATCTGCACTCCACGTGCAAGCGGGAGTGACCCTGCTGTTACGGAAGACAGGTACTCATCGATCCGTTTCAGGTTCTGGTACTGCGTGTCACCCACATACCCGAACGGGGATGCACCGATCGCCACCAGGTCCATGCCGGTATTCAGTCCGTCCTGGTAGAGGCTCGGTGAGACAGACATGCGTTTCTCCTTCTTGATGAGAGAACGCGAATCAGTCACCACAAACTCGGCAGCCTCGAACGCTTCAAAGGCGTATGCCGCCCAGTCACGTTTCTGCTTCCAGTCAGCGAATGCTGCCGCGCCGCCATCTCCGACGGTACGCGCCAGTATCGTGTTCGTCGGCAACTCCATCTGATAGATGGAAACTGCGTCAGGACCAAGTTCCAGAGCGCGCGCTACGGTGTCGCGCCAATTCTCGTCTGTTTCACCAGGTAGTCCGGCGAGCAGATCAATACTCACGTGTCGGAAGTCTTCGTTCCGTACCCATGAGAACGCTTCAACGCTCTGTGCTGCTGTATGCAAGCGATTGCTCGCTGCAAGAATCTCGTCATTGAAACTCTGCACCCCGAGCGAGATACGAGTCACACCCAGTGCTCGCAATTCAGCGACCTTATCGCGTGAAAGCGTACCCGGTTCGCACTCGATCGTAACCTCTTCTACATCCGTCCACGGGAATGCCGCTTTCATACGTGAGAACAACGGACGAAGGTGCTTGGTCGTGATCAAGGACGGCGTACCGCCGCCGAAGTGAATGTGCTGAAGTGGCCGGCCGCGAAAGGCAGGTAGTTCAGCATACAGTTCGAGCTCTGCGCCGAGTGCATTGAGATACGCCTTCATTTGCGGCGCATGTTCGCTGATCTCGTTCACCTTGTACCAGCACCACGCGCACCGCTTCCGGCAGAACGGTACATGGACATACAGTCCAAGCGGTCCGTTCTGTTCATTTGGAGCACTAGCGAATTGATCGAGGACGTGAGAAACCGATTCCTGGTCCCACGTGCCATACGGCGGATAGTTGCTGACAAACACAGCGCCGATACGTGTCGGTTGAGGCAGCTGACGAGCTGCATGGTTTTTGCTCATGTGAAGACCTTTCTGTTCCTGTCTGTAAGGAACTATACCATGAGTATTTTATGGGTTATCTACAAACGAATTGATCAGCCGGTTTCATTAATCGAAGATGTGGAGTAGGTACTGATCGATCTCCCGTTGCGGCTCGTCGTAGAAGTGTGTCCCATCATCGTGCATGTCGTCAGCGAGCTCCGTCCCTACAAAGCGCCAGTGCCACGGCTCAAAGATGTAGTGGGAGTTATCCTCAGGGTAGGAGAGTACGAACCCGTATTTGTGAGCGTTCTTGGTGAGCCATTCGTATGCTGGTGTATTGCCAAAGCCCTGCAGACCACCGCCGAGACCATTTGTGGTGAAGTCGACCGTTGTACCAAGCTGATGTTCGGAGAATCCCTGATCGGCCGAGAACGTGTTCGCGCCACTTCCGTAGGTCACCGTGTACGCTCCCTTTAGTTGTGACTGGTATTCAAATGAACGGTAGGCGGATACGACCCAGAGGTTGATGCCGTCGTCCTTTGCGTCCTCCAGCATGTTCTCAAAGAACGGTATCACTTTGCTATGAAGCTGATGTTGACGATCTTCAGAGTATTTCCACTCGTCATCTATTTCACGTAGAGATTCCGGTACATAGTGTTCGTTCAGGAAGTATACTTTGGAGTATTTCTGCAGCAACTCCTTATCGGTCTTCGAAAGTTTATCGAGATCACCGACCGTGCCGGCGATCTTGTTGATCTGATCCTTGAACTCGTCGTTACGGTCCTTTTCCTCCCGTAGTTCGTCGGACGTCTCATCGAGTGTGCCGGAGAGTCTGGTGATCTGGGTGTTTGCATCATCGAGCGCCAATGCGGTGGAGGTAAGTTCGGCTGAGAGCGATGCCTCGGTCCGTTCAGCATCAGCACGGTATTCCTTGTATTCCTCGTTCTGTGTATACCACAGGTATCCGAGAGCAGCGCAGCCTGCTCCCAGAATGACCGCGATAACGCTCAAGATAATAGTGGTCCTCTGCATGTATGGGTGATTGTATCACACCATTGATGAGGAGTATCATTCATGGTACTGTACCGCCACGTTATAAGTTAAGAAAACGTAATGGTAGAAAATACAATGCCAACAGCCGAAGTTGAGCTCGTAGCGGACGATGAACGTGCCGCATACGAACTCGCTTTCCACATACTTCCAACGGTTGTTGAAGGGGAAGTGCCATCCGTATTCGAAGCGCTCAAGGAGATCGTGACGAATGCCGGCGGTGCGATCACAGACGAAGAGGCGCCACAGCGGTTCGACCTTGCCTACGAGATCGTAAAGCATCTCGAAGGGAAGGACCGACGCTTTGCAAGCGCATACTTTGGATGGGTACGCTTCACTGCAGACCCTGCGAACGCCGAGCCGATCGCACGGAACGCCGAGGTGCACCCGCAGGTGCTCCGACATCTTCTCATCCGCCTCACGCGGGTCGAGGAGGCAAATCCGTTCCGATTCCACGAAGCGTATGAATCAGAAAAGCGAGTTGAGAATATCGAAGAGCGTGAAGTGGAGCCTGAGGCTGCGAAGACGACCGAATCGGACGACGTAGACGACTCTGAGCTCGACGAGGCGCTTAAGAAGGAGGATGCGTAAGCGTGATATAATCAACGTATTACAACGCATCGCACTGCTAACTACGCACTAAACACCTATGTACCTCAACAAAGCAATAGTCTACGGTAACCTCACACGGGACCCTGAGCTCAAGACACTTCCGAGCGGTATGAACGTCTGTTCATTCTCGATCGCGACCAACCGTGTCTATAACGACCGTGACGGCAAACGACAGGAATCAACGGAATACCACAATATCGTCGTATTCGGCCGACAGGCGGAAACGAGCGCTCAGTATCTGAAGAAGGGTGGAAGCGCACTTATCGAAGGACGTCTCCAAACACGAAGCTGGGAGAAGGACGGACAAAAACAGTATCGCACCGAGATCGTTGCTGATCGGGTGCAGTTCGGACCACGAAGTGGCGGCGATGGCGGTGGTGCCAGTGCAGCTCCTGCAGCAGCATCGTCGAACAACGACTCCGGACAACAGCAGGCGCCAGACTATCCGGAAGAGGAGATCAATCCTGAGGACATCCCGTTCTAGAACACCCAATTAACTACTTATTTACACATGGACGAAAAGAAACAAGCAAAAGAAGCGCAGAGCCATATCGACTACAAAGATATCCTGCGACTTCGAAACCACGTGAATCCACATGCACGTATGTTGAATCGCCGACGCACCGGCCTTTCAGCACGCCAGCAGCGTGATTTCGCAACTGCGGTGAAGCGGGCACGGTTCATGGCGCTTATGCCATACGTGAGCCATTAGAAGCAGAGATACAAAAGCCGCCGGATTCGTCCGGCGGCTTTTGTATAACTTCCGTTCCGTAATATAGGTACTAAGTAGCAGATGAACCTTGAAGGAGTACCAACATGAACATAGTGGCACGGGTGACCGACTACCCACAGCACGGTACGGTGGTCCACTTCTCCTCGTTTCTCTGCAGGCGAAAGATCGGGAAAGCAACACTTTTCATCTACCGGACAGACACGCGGCTGTATGCACAGCTTGAGGACGTGAAGATCGTCGAGGAGGAGCAGGGGAAGGGATACGCAACCAGGCTTTTGAGGCGTATGCTCGCGTACCTAGAAGCATACGCCGACCGAGAGCAGCAGCCGATATACCTGAAGTTCACCAGCGGACCGCACCGCGAGGCGGCGAATCATCTCTACGAAAAAGTATTGGCAATCCCATTGGTGGCAAGAGCGACAGATGCTGAAGGTGGGACCAATCTGTACCAGAAGATCATCCGTCCGAAGATCTGACCGCATCTCTTTTCTTTTTTCTAAAAGTTGGTAGGCTTGTGGGCGATTGGTTCTTGGAGGTGACAATGACACAACGGCCGAACGACCCACCATCTATTGAGCGGGAGCTTGAGATCGAATACGGAAAGCGTCCTGTGGATCCATGCGTACCGACGCTTGCCGAGGTGCTCGTCGTACCTGTCATCGCTCTTGTAATCGTCGTCCTTGTGTGGAGTGTTGCCGATCAGTGGAGCGTGGTTCTCCGCATGGCGCAACAGATAATCGAATGGCAACCGTAACGAACACGCCGCCCCGGCTTTGCTTGGGCGGCGTTCTTCTATGCCTTCGTGATGCGTTCAGCGTATGATCCGGTCTCGGTGTTCACCGAAATAACGTCTCCTTCACCGATGAACATCGGTACCATGACGGTCGCACCGGTCTCAAGCGTCACCTCTTTCTGTGCACCTTGCGATGTATTGCCCTTCACTGCTTCCATTGCTTCGGTCACCGCAAGCTCCACCTTGATAGGTACGGTGATACCAATGATCTCATCGTTGAACACGAGCGCGTCGATGTCTGACTTCGGCTTGATGAACTTGCCTTGGTCGCCGACGATCTCAGCTGAGAGAGCGAATCGGTCAGATGGGTTACCAGCAGTATGGAACCAGTATTCGCCTTTGCTTTCGTAGACGAACGTGATCGTGCGCTTCTCAAGGTCAGCTTCAGGTGCGCTCTCGTTCTGATGGAAGGTGGTTTCGACGACACGACCGGAAATGAGGCCTTTGAGCTTGGTGATATTGACCGGTTTCCGCTGTTGTTTTCGGAATACGTGCGAGGAAAGTACCAGATACGGTTCATCATTGTGCAGGATGACCTTTTTCGGGGTTATTTCGTTGTATGAAAGTATTGCCATAGGTTTTGACCCGCAGAGTATACACAACACGGCGTTGTTCCGCCACCTGTATCTTTTTGCTCGCACCGGGGGTTATAAGTGGTACACTACGAACATGTTTGGCCTCACAACCACCGATATGGTCCGCGATCTTGCGGACGAGGAGATACTCGCACGTTCTCAGAAAGAGCCATGGATATTTGCGGTGCTCCTCGACCGCTATCAGGACGCGTTCATGCGGAAGGCACGCGGTATCGTTCGAAGCGAAGAGGATGCTGAAGAAGTGGTGCAGGACGCGTTCACCAAGATCTATCAGAATGCACACCGGTTCGAGGTACGAACCGATTCCTCGTTCTCGTCGTGGGGGTACCGCATCCTCATGAATACCGCGTTCACGCGATACCAGAAGCTGAAGCGTGAGCGAGGGCGGGTACTGCCAGCCGAGCATGAGATCGTGGAGCTTGTGGGTTCTGACCGGGGAGAGATCGAGCGGCGGGATCACGAAGATGCGGTGACGCGGGTACTGGAACGCCTACCAGGGCATTTTGCGGTGGTTCTTCGGCTCCACTACCTTGAGCGCTGGTCACACAAGGATATCGCTGCCCAGTCCGGTGAGACCGTCGGTACCATCAAGGCGCGTATCCATCGTGCAAAGGCGTCGTTTCGGAAAGAGGCGAAGGGGAGTGAGGCGGAGCTTTTGGTGCGGTAGCGTAACCTTCATTCACTACCGCTCGTTATATATTTCAAACAATCATATGGCAGGAAACACACACAACCTAAAGAACACGATCATGCGCCGCATCTATTACGCGTATGGGCTTCGTCTGTTGCTACATCCACTCACGGCGCACGGCGCGTTCGTCGCGGTCTGCGCCGTTCTTTTGACCCGCTTTGTTTCGTTTCCGAATGTGATAGCAAATATCCTTGAGGTGAAGGTGGGGGAGGTACATCAGTATATACTCGGCGCCGCACTCCAGACAGAAGTATGGACCGTGGTACTCGTTGTGTTCATCGTGCTGAATATTGTGTGGATGTATTCGCGACTACAGCATCTCCCACGTGCCTCACAGATGGGTGGCGTGGCGTATGGTCAGTAGGGATACGGAAGAAGAACGGCCGGATGTTTCGCATCCGGCCGTTCTTCTATACTACTTGCTCTCCTTGAGCGCTTTCCTAATGTGTTTCAGAAGTTCGTTCGCGACCTTCTTTTCTGTGCGCAGTGTGGTGCGTGCAGCATCATACCCGCGACCGAGCTTCACTTCTGCGCTTTCGTCGCCCCCAGGCGGGAGGTATGTGTATGATGCACCCGACTTTTTCACAAAACCGAATTTCTCACCGAGCGCGAGAAGCTCGCCCTCACGGCTGATACCCTCGTTATATATAAGGTCGAACTCGGTCGTCCGGAACGGTGCCGCAACCTTGTTCTTCACCACTTTCACACGGTGCCGACCACCCACGACCTCGTCACCCTTCTTGATCTGCGCGATACGGCGGATGTCGAGGCGTACCGATGTATAGAACTTCAGTGCCTTTCCGCCAGGGGTCGTCTCGGGATTTCCGAACATGACCCCGATCTGCATACGGATCTGGTTGATGAAGATGACCACAGTGCGGGACTTGGAGACAATACTGGTGAGTTTCCGGAGAGCCTGACTCATAAGCCGTGCCTGCTTTCCAACATGATGTGCACCCATCTCACCTTCGATCTCATCCTTTGGAGTGAGGGCAGCTACCGAGTCGATAACGATCACATCAAGCTTGCCTGAACGGACAAGTGACTCAACGATCTCGAGCGCCTGCTCACCGTGGTCTGGCTGGGAGATCAGCAGATCTTCCATCTTCACACCTAAATTCTTTGCGTATTCAGGGTCCATGGCGTGCTCAGCATCGATGAATGCACAGACACCGCCTTCCTTCTGCGCTTCGGCTATCGCATGAAGCGAAAGTGTCGTCTTTCCCGATGATTCCGGTCCGTAGATCTCAATAATACGTCCGCGGGGAAGACCACCGATCCCGAGTGCGTCATCGAGTCCGATGGAGCCAGTGGAGACCGTATCGATATCGACACGCTGACCCTCGCCAAAGGTCATGATCGATTCATCACCGAACTTCGCTTTGATGCTGCGCAGCGCTTCGAGTATCTGAGCATCCTCACGCTTTGAGGTCGGCTGTGCGTCGGTCTTCGGGGTTGTATCTGCGGCTGCTTCCTTCTTCGAGGTCTTTTTTGGCATAAATAGGAAAATGGGATTAGTGCGCGATGGTAACAGAGGACGGCGGGGGAACGTAGACGAACGATCGCTCGATTGCGGCTGTCCGACCGAATCGGTCGCGTGCCTCAAATCGAACCACGGTGTATCCGTTCTCGAGCACGATCGGTTCATTGAACACGCCGGTCTCGCTGGTCATGATCGAACGGCCGTTGAGCGTGATGGCGGTGATGTTTTTTGCCATACCGGCGAGCATGATCTGCCGCTCATGGTGAATTATATCAGGTTCGGGCGAGAGGCTGATCATAGGCCCTTCAATGAGGAACCGCGCCTGAAAGAGAACATAGGTGAGCGCGGCAGCTGCAATACACAAGACCAGTATTCCGATGATGTATCGGCGGGAGCGGGAGAGAGTTGTGGTGCGGATAGGTGACATGGTGGTTATTCGTCCTCGTCTGAGCCGGACAGGATCTCACGCGGCTTCGAGCCGTCCTGCGCACCGATAACGCCCCGCTCTTCAAGGAGGTCGATGAGTCGCGCAGCGCGAGAATACCCGATGCGGAGCTTTCGCTGCAGGTATGACGTGGAGGCCTTACCAGCCTCGACCACCGCTTGCTTCGCTTCACTGTATAGGTCGTCGTCTTCATCCTCGTCAACGACGGCGCTGAAGAAGGCGTCGGAGTTGTTGCCGCTCGGGTCGTCGAAGTTAATCGAGTCGAGCTCCTGTGCGTCGGATTGCTTTGTGAGGTATTCAACGACCTTCTTGACCTCATCCTCGGAGACGAATGCCGACTGGAGGCGCTGTGGTTTTGCCAGTTCACCGGAAAGGAAGAGCATGTCGCCTTGACCGATGAGTTTCTCGGCACCGACCATGTCGAGGATGGTGCGCGAGTCGATCTGGCTGGCGACCTGAAGCGCAATACGGCTCGGAATGTTCGCCTTGATGAGACCGGTGATGACGTTCACGCTCGGACGCTGGGTCGAGATAACCAGGTGGATACCGACCGCGCGGCTCATCTGCGCGAGGCGCACGATACACGCCTCGAGTTCACGCGGATACGTCTGCATCAGGTCGGAAAGCTCGTCGATCAATATCACGATGAATGGCATCGGTTCAGGGAGTGTGTCCTTCTCTTCCTCCGGTTCACCGTCCTTCACGAACTTCTCCTTCGCCGGCACGTAGATATTGCTGTGGTACGAGTCAATATCGCGGACCTTCTCGGCCTGCAGTACATCGTACCGTCGTTCCATCTCCTTGATCGCCCACTTCAGCGAGAGGATCGCTTTCTTCGCGTCGGTGATGACCGGTGTGAGGAGATGCGGGATGCTGTTATACAGTGTGAGCTCCACCCGCTTCGGGTCCACCATAATGAAGCGGAGCTGCTCCGGGGAGTTGCGGAAGAGGAGTGAGGTAATGATGGCGTTCATGGTCGCCGACTTTCCGGAACCGGTGGTTCCTGCGATGAGCGTGTGCGGCATCTTCGCGAGGTTCGCGAACTGTGGATGACCGGTGATATCGCGACCGAGCGCCACCAAAAGTGGCTTCGGCGAATCGGTGTATTCTGCTGCTGCGAGGAGCGAGGCGAGGCCAACCGTCGCCTTCACCGTGTTCGGCACCTCGATACCCACGAGTGACTTGCCGGGGATCGGCGCTTCGATACGGATCGGGCTTGCGGCGAGCGCGAGCTCGAGGTTGTTCTGCAGGCTCACGATCTTTGAGATGCGCACGCCTTCAGCGGGCTTCAATGCGAAACGGGTGACCGCGGGACCGATCGATACATCATCCATCTCCACCTCGATATTGAAGTTCTTGAGCGTACGCTTGATGATGTTCGCGCTTGCCTTCGGGTCGCCACCGCGTGCCTTGCCCTTGTCTTTAGAGAGGAGTGAGAGTGGAGGTGGGTCGTATGTACCTTGGAAGCTTGAAACGGTGAAGGCAGATCCTTTGCCGAGACCCAACCGTTCGGTGACGCTCTTGCCTTGCTTCGGCTCCTCATCCTCCTCGACGTCCTCTTCCTCCTGGTCATCGTCTGTTTCGGAAAGGATGGTATCAAGTTCGCTGATGTCCTCGTCAGGTTCTTCCTCTTCGTCGCGGGCCGCGAACGGACGGCGAAGTCCAACATTGAAGACCAGGAAGATACTGATGAGAAGCACTGCTCCAAGGATCACACCGGCAGCAATGTTTCCGAAGAGGTAGGTGAGGGGGGTGCCAAGTGCCATACCGGACACACCGCCGAGATTCTCCTGATACAGTTCAAGGAATCCGAGCAGCGAAAGGAACGAGAGCGCGATCCCGATGATCTTGGCAAAGCTCACCTCCTCGTTCTCCTTTGGTTTCATCAGTGCGTATACATAGAAGAGGCACACCAGCGGTGCAAGGTACGCACCGGCACCAAACAGGAATATAAGAGCGTCTCTTGTGAATCCGCCTACCATGCCGGCATAGCCGACGAGCGTGAGTGAGAAGTAGATCGCAAGCACCACAAAAAGGACAGCAACAATCGCCTGCTTGGTGTGCGGAGAAAGGTCATCAAAGAATGATTTTGGTTCAGGTTTCTTTCGTTTCCTACCGGCCATAGCAACTAATCAAGATAATCCATCAAATCCCACGAAACACGGCGAACCTACAGCATAAACTCCACCGTACGATCCGCCACAACTTCGTTGTCCCTCACATGATACCACGCGTACACTGCACCGAGTCGTCTCTACGTGCGGATAATTCGTTATACACAGGCACTTTTGTGGCTTATGGGCACTGCATTGTCAGAGTCAAAGACAAGGTGTATAGTACATACATCAAAAGGACGGCGAACTAAAAGGACAAATATGATCAATTTAAATCAAAAAGACATAATCAGCGCCGCAGACACCACCAAGCGCTTGGTCCAAGACGAAGAGTATTATCGCTATATTTTCAAAAAGACAGAGAAGATTGTATCGGTAGTCTTTTATATCCTCTACAATCTCCCAACGGACACAAAGACAGAGGTGCATATTGCGGACATTCAACGGACAGCCCAGCAGGTGCACGATGCAATTTTGAAATCGCTTGAGACACGAATCATGCATGCGGAAGATGCTGTGCGCACAGCAGCGCTCGCCCTCATTGCGCTTGAGAGCAAACTGCGTGTAGCGCATACTGCGGGTGCAGTTTCTTCTGACTTGCTGCACGTGTTGAGTGCCGAGGTCGATAGTGTGCTTCGCGGAATGAACAAGTACATGCACCAGTCTGACGCACCTGATGTGCTCGATGAGACGGCAACTGCTCTCCAGTTCAACGCGCCTAAGCGTCGAGAGCGGCCTGTCGCGCCGCGGCAGCGTTCGGAGCCGCGTGAGGAGACCGATACGCTCGATCGGCGTGAGCGGATCAAGACTGTCCTTCAGGCAAAGGGCACGGCGTCTATAAAGGACATATCCGATATAATCACCGACTGCAGCGAAAAGACAATCCAGCGGGAGCTAAACGCCATGATAGAGGACAAAGTTGTTCAAAGACAGGGTGAGCGTCGCTGGTCGGTGTATACCCTTGCGTGATACAGCGCGAGCATGATGGTGTGTAAGAGACATACTGTTTGGTCGTTGTATTTAGGGACATATGCGCCTCGATCCTGTGGATAACGTCGTTCTTTGTCAGCAGAAGTATCGATAGACCATCAGACCTCATCATGTCTTGATACGTAAACGCAAGTGTGAACAACAGTCTCGGCAGTTGCAGAAATGTTTGCCAAAGGTTCATGAACGTTTTCTAATTTTTTGCGAAGTAAGATGGGGATGATGGAAGCGTCATCATGGGTAGACAAGGTACGATGCGTGTTGACTTCTTTTTGTCTCACGCGTATGCTCCGGCATGAGTTTCGTGAAGGTTTGTAGGGGTTTTATCCACACGAACCGCACAAAATGCACGGTAGAGGTTATATACTCTATCGCAAGTGCCACGAGCGCTTTTTTTGAAACGAAATGTTTCAGGAGCACTCGGCGGAGGTACCGTTCGTTGACATCTTGAACGTTTGAATGAACGTTCATATATATCAACTTACTTCACAAGCGCGAGCATACCGCGCGGTATAAGTAGTGTGCATTTCTGAATTACCTTTTTCAGTCACGGATGCAATACGACAGAAACTCAGTCCGACATAACAGCTGGAATACAAAGTGTCGAAAAACTTTGTTCCGGTGTAGATATCTGCGACGTGGGCCGCATTCCGCATTCAATATATATATTGAGAACGGAACGCGGCTTACGTCGCAAATATGAATTAATTCATATTTATTAGTAAGTTAGAAGTAATTCTAATTACAACGATTAGTAAGATTATGACGACAATTGCAAAAGGCGTGTCTGCAAAGCTCTTCGTAGCTTTTGTAGCAGCCGCAATGGCGCTCGCTCTTCTTGCACCTGCAGCGCAGGCGCAGTCTGAAGACGATCTCCAGTCACAGATCGATAGCCTCTTGGCTACGATCGCAGCCCTCCAGGCACAGCTTGGTGGGTCAAGCAGCTCTATGAGCTGTGGATTTACGTTCACTGACCCTATGGGCCAGGGAGCAACAGGAGCACAGGCTCTGAATCTCCAGAAGTTCCTCAACAGTGATCCTGACACACAGGTGGCAGCATCAGGTGTTGGATCTGCTGGAATGGAATCTACATACTACGGTCCGCTTACCGCGGCTGCAGTATCTAAGTTCCAGGTTAAGTACCGAGCTGAGATCCTTACACCTCTCGGACTCGCAAATCCAACAGGCTACTTCGGTAGCTCATCTATCACGAAGGCAAACGCACTTTGTGCAGGTGGCCAGGATGGCCAGGATGGCCAGGATGGAGATGACGGGGACAATGGTTCATCTGCTGACCTGAACGGCGGCGAGGCATCTCTCGAAGACTTTGACGCACAGTCAGGCGACGAGGATGAGCCAGCTGAAGGTGCAGAAGATGAGATGGTCATGGATGTAGAGTTCGATGTTGAGGACGGTGACGTAGAAGTCAACCGAATCGACGTTGCATTCGATCCTGGTGCATCAAACACTGAGGATGATCCATGGGATGTCTTCGAGAATGTAGCTATCTACGTTGATGGCGACAAGATCGCTGACGTTGATACTGACGACGAAGATGACTGGTCAGACGACGATCCAGCAACAGGTGACTACAAGATCCGTCTTTCAGGACTTGACTGGGTAGTTCGCGAAGGCGAAACAGCAGAATTCACTGTTGCGGTTACGATCGCAGGTTCAGTGGATGGTGCTGGTACTGCAGCAGACTGGGATATCTTCATCCCAACCGACGGTATCCGTGCGGTTGACGGTATGGGTATCCAGAACTACACAGGTCTTATCACTGACACTGTCAACATCGACATTGTTGAAGAAGGTGGTGACGATGAACTTAAGGTAAGCACTTCATCTGACGATCCTGATGCGACAACGCTTCAGCTCGACAGCTCAGAGAAGTCTGACTGGATTACTGTTCACGCATTTGATCTCGACACTGATGACAGTACGAACGACATCACGGTAGATCACATCTTCGTGAACATCGTTCTTGCAGGTGGTGCGACTTCAACTGCGGTCATCGATGACCTTCAGTTGGTTGTTGACGGCGAGACATACGACGATTGGTCTTATGCAACCGGTACAGCTGCAAGCTCAACATTCGATGTTGACTTCGACCTTGATAAGGACCTTGTGATCGATGCTGGTGACGAAGTTACCGCAGAGCTTCAGGTCAAGTTCAAGGCACTTGGTGCAGGTTACGAAGGTGATACGATCACTGCTTCTGTAAATCGAGCTGACGACATTGACGCGGAAGGCGCTGATGATCTTGCGGCTTCGCAGATCTCTGGTTCATCAAACGGTGAAACACACACACTTCGTTCAAGTGGTGTTGATCTTGACTTCGTAAGCGCAACAGAGACGTTCAAGGAGAACAACGACGCATCTACAACGGACAACCAGGGTGAATTTACTCTCAAGTTCGATGTGACCGCGTTCGAGGATGACATCTGGGTTACAAAGACTGCAGCTTCGGGTACCACCCAAACTACATCTGGTGTTACATTCCAGATCGAAACTGGCGGTGGCGTTTGGACTACAGTTGACTCAAGCTCTGCTGTTCTTACCTCAACAGCTGACACTGACACAGCTAAGTTCGTAGTCCGCGAAGGTGAAACGGAAACGTTCACCCTCAAGGTTACGCTTGACCCTACAACTGCTGGTTACTACCAGGTCCAGTTGTACGGTATAAACTTCAGTGCCGGTACTGCAGGTGCAGCCGCTACACAGCAGCGTGCACTTCCAGAATCAAGCTTTGAGACTGACGCACTCAACATCTAATCTCGGTTAGATAACGAGTAACTCAGGTTCAAGTTTGAACTGAAGTAGCAAAAGACCCCTTCGGGGGTCTTTTGCGTATTTACACAAAGCCCGCAGGTATGGCCTGTGGGCTTTGCTATACTTACACCAATGTTTAACAGGACATTTTATAAGTTCGTGTTCAGCTTCCTGACGGTCATCTCGGTCACACTCTTTTTGATCCTGGTTGTCGGGGTCGGTGCACAATAACTACTCACTATGATCCGAACCATTGACCAATACATCTGGAACATCGTCTTTCTCACCTTCTTTCTCCTGGTGTTCATCGGCGGCATGAACATACTCGCAGAGCATGCATACATCGGCTACGGTGCGCTCACTGCTGGAGACATCCTTCTGCTCTCACTCGCTGCGTTCCGTCTCACACGCCTCTTCGTGTACGACGCCATCATGAAGTTCTTCCGTGAGATGTTCTATAACGCGGAAGTGATGAACGGGGAGGTGGTCCTCACCAAACCAATTCGTGGTCCACGCCGCACACTCGCCGATCTCATTTCATGCCCGTGGTGTGTGGGGATATGGTCTGCAGCAGTGGTCGTATTCTTCTACCTCCTCACCCCATGGATGTATCTGCCGATTGCGTTCCTTGCAATCGCAGGTATTGGCAGTTTTTTCCAGGTAACTGCGAACATGGTCGGATGGAAAGCAGAAGAGCTTAAGCGACGTGTCGAACGCGATCAATTGGAGGGATAGCATATTGACTTTGAAATAAAAACAGCTGATGCTAGACATCAGTTGTTTTTTTGCGAGGAGGGAATATGAACACTGATAAGGTCGTCACGGTCCCGAACGTTCTCACGCTGATCAGGTTTCTGATCGCCGTCGGCTTTCTGGTCCTGGCGTTGGTCGGGCCGGCAGTATACACAGAGCTCACCTGGGGGATGCTTCTGATCTTGTTTCTTTCTGGAAGCATAACCGACTATCTGGACGGATGGATCGCACGGACATGGCCGGAGCAGGCCACAGCGCTCGGCGCACGCATCGATCCGGTCGCCGACAAGCTTCTGGTGTTCGCGTACGTGGTGTTCCTCTGGAGTGCCGGCATTGCGGACTGGTGGCTGGAGATACTTCTCTTTGTCCTCATCGGACTACGAGAAGTGTTTGTGAGCGTGTATCGTGCACGGTACGGACACGGCTCGCTTCCGGTCGGCTGGAAGGGAAAGTGGAAGACAGGGTGGCAGCTTCTAGCACTCACATGCTACGGCCTCTATCCATTCGCACCGGAACTGTCCGAGATGTGGTCGCCGGTGGTTCTTTTGGTCGCTACCGGCTTCACCTGGTGGAGCCTCGCCGACTATTTCTTCGGCGGCACCGAAGACACGTTGCGCGCCTAAAGGCGTACGAAGCCGCCCGGCATCACCGGGCGGCCTTTTCTTTTTCATACATTCTGGTATAGTCTTCGGCAACAGGCTCATGACAGTCGGTCCGGTACCGGAAAGGGTATCGGGTGAAGAACCGTTTGGTTCGCCGGCCGAGGTCCCTCTCTATACTAGAGCGTGGCGGTCGAAGCCTATCGGAGCAGCTGCTCCTGTGGGCCTGTTTTTATCGAGACACGTAAATACAATCTAACGTGGCAATTACCAGAAACAAAAAGGAAGAGATCCTTGCGAAGCTTGAGGAAATCAAGAGCACATCGGATTCGATCGTGTTCGTGAACTTCAAAGGATTCGGAGTAACGGACAGCAACGCCATGCGGCGAACGCTTGGCGAACAGGGAGTTGGATACTTTGTGGCGAAGAAGACGCTCATGCAGCGCGCATTCGGTACCGCCTTTGAAGGCGAGATGCCGGCGCTTGATGGTGAGATCGCCGTTGCATACAGTGCAGACGCTATCGCACCGGCACAGAACGTGAAGGAGTTCGTCGGTAAATACACTGACCAGCTTGCGATCGTTGGCGGTATCTTTCAGGGCGTATACAAGAACCGTGAGGAAATGACGGAGATCGCATCGATCCCGCCACTCCAGACACTCCGTGGCATGTTCGTGAATGTGATCAACAGTCCGATCCAAGGTCTTGTGGTCTCACTCAATCAGATCGCCGAGAAGAAAGCGTAACTCTATTAGTAGCTAGAAATACACTATGGCAGAAGAAACAAAGAACGAGGCAGTAGAAGCTGCAACCGAGGAGGCGGCGACCGAAGCCGCTCCGGCAGCGGAAGCATCGAACGACTCAGGTATTGATGAATCAGTTGAGGTACCAAAGGAGTTCCAGAAGCTTGTTGAGCAGGTGGAGACTATGACCGTGCTTGAGCTTCACGAGCTTGTGAAGGTACTTGAGAAGCGATTCGGTGTCTCAGCCTCTGCAGTTGCAGTGGCAGGTCCTGCAGCCGGCGGTGACGCGGCAGAGGAGAAGTCTACCTTTACCGTTGAACTAACCGAAGCCGGTGCACAGAAGATCGCGGTCATCAAGGTCGTGAAGGAAGTGCTCGGTCTCGGACTCAAGGAAGCGAAGGACATGGTTGACGCTGCTCCTGCGGTTGTGAAGGAGGGCGCATCGAAGGACGATGCTGAAGCACTCAAGGCAAAGCTTGAGGAAGCTGGCGCGAAGGTTACGCTTAAGTAACTTCATCCAAGAACGACAAAACACACGGACTCGACGTCCGTGTGTTTTGTATATATAGTGAGGGGAGGCAATATCGCCTGTTCTTGAAGGGGAGTACCCAAAATGGAAATTGGTTGAACAGACTCTTAAGGGGTCCAAAACAAGTTTCATTGGAGCAAGATCCCGTGGCTCAGAAGCTGTGCGAGGAGTTATCTGCACGGCTTGAGCGCTACAAAAGTGCTGGTATAGTGGACTTAAAGGTCACCGCTGATTGCGGCAAGTCCTCAACAACACTCGGACTGCTCTGGACACTGAACAACGTTTTGCGACTCGATGAAATGGGTGCGGGCAAAACGGAGGTACTAGGAGAAGATTAGATGATCGGCATTCGATAGGCCCGGCACACGCGATGACGTATGGATTCGCGGCCGGGCCTTTTTCTATGACACCACCCCATTTCGGTGTAAATATCGGGGATACGTTGCGTGTGATATAATCCGGCCACGTTACTGTATGGCAACCAAGGTCGACCCACTCAGCATACTCTTCGGCAATCAGGCCCGGGTGAAACTCCTCCGGTTCTTCCTATTTAACCCGTCAACGGACTTCACGTTCGATGAGATCAGCCGGCGTGCAAAACTCGTGCGGCGAACAGCCCGCACTGAGATCAATGCGCTTGAACGTGCAGAGGTCATTCGCCGCAAGCAGATATATGTCCAGCTTGAAGGGAAGAATAAGAAGACGCGTGCGCACGGCTATGCACTGAATGATAAGTTTCCGGAACTCGAGGCACTCCAGCGGTTCCTCTTTGAGACCGCACCGATCAACCAGCGAACGCTCTTGCGACATCTCCGCAAAGCAGGGAAGCTCGACTTCGTCTGCATGTCTGGGGTCTTTGTGCGGGAATTCGAGCGTAGGCTCGACGTATTGATCGCGATGGAGAAAGTGTCTGAGGCGAAAGTGGAAGCGGCGATCCGTTCGCTTGAGTCTGAACTCGGCATCGAGATCCGTTTCGCTACGCTGCAGTCAGAAGACCTCAAATACCGCGTTGGTATGTATGACAAACTCACCCGCGACGTGTTCGACTACAAGCACAAGATCCTTGTTGATAAGCTTGATATCAAGAACGAGGTCCGTCGAAGTTAAAGGGAGTACTTCATGTAGTGTTCATGGTGCGTTCAGTATTGTGCTACCATAGAGTTAGATTTATCCAGTAACACTACAGAACTATGAGACCAGATGTAATTCAATCACTCGAGTTGTCATTCAACAATCTGTGGGTGGATGTGGTTCAGTTTATTCCTGAGATTGTGATAGCGCTTGTCGTTGTCATCATCGGTTGGATCGTCGGTGCTGCACTGCAGCACGTGGTGATCCGCATCTTTAAAGCACTCAAGGTCGGTTCAGCACTCGATGCCGCCGGTGTTGATGCACTCGCACAACGTGCGGGGTATCCGTTCAAACCCGGCGAGTTCGTCGGCGCACTCGTGAAGTGGTTCGTGATCATCGTCTTCTTCGTTGCAGCGCTCGACATCCTGCAGCTCGACCAGGTCACTGTCTTCTTCCGTGACGTCGTGCTCGGATACCTTCCGAAGGTGATCGTCGCGGTACTCATCCTCTTGGGTGCGACCGTGGTCGCCAACGTTGCAAGTGCAAGCGTGGTGGCCGGAGCACGTGCGACCGGATTCAATGCTTCAGAGCTACTCGGTTCAGTGACGCGGTACGCAATCCTTCTCTTCGCGGTACTTGCGGCAATGAGCCAGCTTGAGATCGCACCGGAGCTCGTGCAGACGCTCTTCATGGGTATCGTGTTCGCGACATCGCTCGCGTTCGGACTCGCGTTCGGACTTGGTGGCAAGGAAGCAGCCAGCCGATACATCAGCGACATGACCCGAGGACGGGGGATGTAGTTGATTCCAGGTTTTCAGAAAAAAGCGAGAGCGGTGAGCCCTCGCTTTTTTCTTTCCATCCAGTTAGAGTGAGTGTAGCTGAGGGAGATTGATCATGGTCCTGAAGAAACACTGGCGCCTTAACTTGCAGACCGGCGAGGCTGGTTCGAACGCCGCTGGTCCGACGATCGCAGAACTGAATACGCCGGAAATGCGGGCGCATCGTATCGCGTTCTACGAGCGACTCGTCGCGCAGACTGCTGGTGAATACTACGACCCGCTCGATGATTACGAGCTGGACTAAGAGAAAAAAGCGGCCTCCGGGCCGTTTTTACATTCATACCGCTCTAGGGGTCCGAAACGTGTTGACATTATTTTTCCTTCGTATAGAATGGCGCCTACGTATATGAATAATCCTTTCAAGAAATCGTAAGTGCGCCCGATATCGCTTTGCGATCTCAGGCCGCACCTCGCGGCTTTTTTGATGGAAATATTCAAGGATACGTGTCGAATCTTTGACACCTTGTCACCAGTAACTCTTAACGGAGTGAACAGTGGCATGCATATCCTAGACAGGGTTGATAAGGCCCTGTCGAAAAAGACCTACCGGAATCGACGCCGGTAGGCAGTGAGCGCAATACACAAATGCGTATGCATTTATGCGTTGCGTTCAACAGGTAGTCTGTCGGGTTAAGATTAATCCGCAAGGATGGGTCTTTTCGTCCCCGACAGACAACAACACACAAGTGTGCGCAGGTATGCGCACACGACACTCAAATAATTGTACAGCGGTGTACAACATTCCCTACGGGAATGTAAGGGTGTATGGTGGATGCCTAGGCTGTAAAGAGCGATGAAGGACGTGGAATGGCTGCGATAAGCTCCGGTTAGATGCCAATCAATCTCACCCGGAGATCTCCGAATGGGGAAACCCCTCGTGCTACGCACGAGATCTGTGTAAGCAGATGCGAACCCAGGGAAGTGAAACATCTCAGTACCTGGAGGAATAGAAAGCAATAACGGGGACTTTCTTTCTGACTAAAACTATGTACTTCGGTACATGCCATTGAAGTCAGGAAGAAGGTCCTTGCGATTCCCTGAATAGCGGCGAGCGAAACGGGAACAGCCCAAACCGTACGTGTTTACATGTGCGGGGTTGTAGGACAGTGTTTTCATTTAGTTGAGGAGAGTTACAAAATGTGGTGATAGCAGAACGTGCTGGGAAGCACGACCCCAGTGGGTAATAGTCCCGTATGCGAAATTGCTCACAACTCTCTTGACATTGTTCCTGAGTAGTTCGAGACACGAATAGCTCGAATGAATCTGGGAGGACTAACTCCTAAGGCTAAATATTTTTACAGACCGATAGTGAACTAGTACCGTGAGGGAAAGGTGAAAAGAACCCCGGAGAGGGGAGTGAAATAGATCTGAAACCATACATCTACAAGGAGTCGGAGCCCTGCGGGGCGACGGCGTGCCTATTGAAGAATGAGCCGGCGAGTGTACCTTTGTCCTTTGTCTAAGTGGTAACCCCACGGAGGCACAGTGAAAGCGAGCGTGAATAGCGCGACTATAGGGCTGGGGTACGACCCGAAGCGGGAAGAGCTTGCCATGAGCAGGGTGAAGCGGAGGTAATACTCCGTGGAGGCCCGAACCGGTTGGCCGTACAAAACCATCGGATGACTTGTGGTAAGGAGTGAAAAGCTAATCGATTTCCGTAATAGCTGGTTCTCTCCGAAACAGCTTTTGGGTTGGCGTCGTATGTATCTTGCGGGGGTAGAGCACTGGAAAGTGTAAATAGGGCGAAAGCTCGTTACACTTATCAAACTCCGAATACCGTTAAGTTTTGTACGGCAGTTAGTCTGTGGGGGAGAAGCTCCATTGGACAAAAGGGGAACAGCCCAGATCGCCAGTTAAGGTCCCTAAATATATGCTCAGTGCATCTCGAGGAGGTGAGGATTCCTCAACAGCCAGGAGGTTGGCTTAGAAGCAGCCATCCTTTAAAGATAGCGTAACAGCTCACTGGTCAAGAGTCCTTGCGCCGAAGATGATCGGGGCTCAAGCATGTTACCGAAACTGCGGATTCGTATGATCTTCGGATCGTACGAGTGGTAGGAGAGCATTCCATTCTGCTATGAAGGGAAGGGGAGACCCGACTTGGAGCGTATGGAAGAGAGAATGCCGGCACAAGTAACCGCAAGGAGGGTGAGACCCCCTCCCGCCGAAATACCAAGGTTTCCTTCGCTATGGTGATCAGCGAAGGGTTAGTCGGTCCTAAGCCGATCCCGACAGGGGGAGGCGATGGAGAGCAGGTTAATATTCCTGCACACTGTTATGTTCCTATGGAGGGACGGAGGGTTGTACTCGCGGCATCTTATTGGATTGATGCTGGAGCTATGAGGACGTGTCTTAGGCAAATCCGGGACACACAAATCCGAGTAGAGTCTGAATCTGCGGCTACGGCCAAAGAAATGCGGGGAGCACGCTTCCGAGAAAAACTTCGTTTGGGTTAAGCATAACGGTTCCGTACCGCAAACCGACACAGGTGGTAGGGTCGAGAAGACCAAGGCGAACGAGTGAGAGGTCCTTAAGGAACTCGGCAAAAAAGCGGCCGTAACTTCGGGATAAGGCCTGCCCAATACACCACTTTGTCCTCAACTGGCAAAGAAGGGAGAAAATAATGAAAGTATCAGAACTGAATCAGTGGCTTCCAATGAGGGAAGTAAGAAAAGTCGATGTGTCAGATGATCGACGTTCTCTGACAATCGAATTCAAAGATGGTACATCAATGTCAATCTCAAGTGCTACGCCGCTACATATTGGCGGCAACGCCTTTGGCCACAACCGCTAAAGGCAGGTTGAGGCTAAAGTGGTGTATTGGGCCGCAGCGAAAGATTTCCTGGCGACTGTTTAACAAAAACACAGCTCCCTGCGAACTCGTAAGAGGATGTATAGGGGGTGACGCCTGA
>JBBDKG010000012.1:0-72766 GCA_040879435.1 Minisyncoccota bacterium
GTACACACACTTGACAAAATCACCGCCTCCTGTATACTCATATTAGTTTCCTGTTCATTTTTTTCTCTCTGCGCTCCGCGCAACCTTAAATCCGACACTTACGATTTTCCTATACATCACCACGCGCAGGTGATGTATAGGAAAATCGTAGTCGGATTTTTTCTTTTCTCATAATCCCCCACCCACCATTATCCGAGCGGCGTTTTCATTCACCACCGTACCTCCTACCGATCACGTTCGATACGATCACGATTCAGAAGCCCGACCGCCAGTGATATCTTTCTAAACCGCCGGAATAGTTCCTGATGCGCCTCCTGCGCTACATCCGTTTCTTTCCTGAGCGTGTCGAGACTCGCCATCATAGGTTTGAGCTGCGCATGAACATTCATACGTATCTCGCTTTCGCGCGCCTCATCTACCGTCACGATCGCATGAAGCATATCCCAGTACGGCTCAACCTCACGAAACATTTCATCGAGCGCCGCCACTTCAGGTCCGGCTTCGCGCAGATTCTCTTTTCGCGCTTCTTTCTCCTCTTCAAAAAGGGCGAGTACCCGCTCAAGATCTTGAATGCACTGTATCTTTACCTCAGGTGGCAACGAACTCCTTTGTATACTCTTCTTTACACGAGACACATCAAACAGGAGACCGGGTCGTACCGGAGCCGTTTCCACTCCATCCCATGGTGAGAGCGGGCGGACATATCGCACCTCTCCCTTCCCTGTTCCCACATAGCTTTCGATATGAGAATCCACTCTGAGCGTCAGCCCGAGCTGCTCCAACTGATCATTGATACGTTCGATCTCCTCAGCAGTCGCAGCATCCTCGTGAACTACGGCGTCAGGATCCGGTTCCGGTACATCGTAGGCGACACCTTCACGGGTAAAGCCGTGATGCTCTTCGTCCGTTTCAATAGCCACTCAAATACGTCTCATGCCATCGAGACACCTACTCAGTATAGAAATGTTTTTCTAACTCTTCACCAGAGACAAATCGACTGGCTTGATTAAAGATTGCTTTGACTGTCCCCTTTTTAAGTTCTTTATGATTAGGTATGGTTAACACTTGTTTTTGAAAAGACGTCTTGCGAGATAGTTTAATATGACTTCCCTTTTGTGAGACGGTAGTAAAACCAAAAGATTCCAAGATTTTAATTATCTCTTGTGAATCTAAAGATTTTAATTTAGGCATATTGAGGTAACTCGTAATTCACCAAAATTGACGGTTTTTGAGAATAATCAAAATCAGCAACATTCTCTCCTTCAAAATGAAGTGACACTGCTTCTTCAATATTTTCAACTAACTGATCTAGATCTTCTGCTTGTGTGACAATAGACAAATCGACTCCTTCAGCAATGTAAGAGTTACCTTCCTTATATACCTTAAATTGAGCGATTGTTCTCATAATGTAATAATTATATCTCGTTTTAGCCCAAAATCAAGGTCACTTTCGATACTTGCAGTATGTGAATTCCCAGACCTGATATACTTTCCTCATGGAGAGGATCGACATGAGTCCAACCAACAAGACGGAGGTGTTCGATGACCCGAGCCTACATGCTATTTCTGAATCGTACGGCATTCCGGGCCTCCAATACGTCACATCACCTGAGGCCGGCATCATTACCGACAACGCGGTACTCAAAGACGAGCGAGGACACAGCTACTTTGCGAAATTATACAAAGATGGGAACGTGGAAAATCACGCAAGCTCATACCGAGCTGCTGAAGCGTTGGTCGATTCCGGGATCCCTGTTCTGCTCCCGATCAGACTCATAGACAAAAGCTATACTGCACACATACAAGGACGGTCATTGGCTTTGTTCCCATACATAGAACACCGCACATCGCCTCCAAAAGACGATTCGGAGGTTCTGCACCTGACCGCGAGCATGGGTGAAAATCTGGGTCGCATGCACGCGGTCAATGTCCCCACTGAAGATGGTTCGATAGAGCCAATACAACGCTGGTCACCAGAGGCCAAAGAGCAACGTCACGCTCGACTGCGCAAGATCGTCGAACACATTGAGACTCTGCCGGACAGAAACTCCTTTGACGAACTCGCAATGGAGGCAGCCACCACAAGACTCGATCTGCTGAGTCGCATTGAATCTACACACCTAACACAGTCACCGCTCCGGATCTGTCACGGCGATTTTCATGGACATAATGTGTTATACGACCAAAGCATGGATGTCGTCGCCATCTGTGACTGGGACAACGCAGGACTAGCAAACCCATGGGTAGATTTCTTTAACACTTTTATGATGCAGGTCGTTGCGAACAGGCTTGATACATTAGCGACCGAAGGAAAAGAAGTGGCCACAGCATTTATCAGTAGCTACATAAAAGGCCTGAATCTAACGGGAGATATAAACAAGGAAGAACTGAAGGCAGGATTTGATACGCTGATGCAAGAACGAATTGGCACCTCATGGCCAATGTATCAGCATTACTTTGATAACAACCATCGCAATGATGATCGTCTGGAAAAAACGTACCGTCGATCAATAGCTTACGCCGAGAACTACGATAGGATCTGGCATTTTGTGCAGGATACGCTTGATGACATCTCTCTGAAATTATCCAGCAGTGGGAGCTAACCATAGTCATATGGAAAGTACTGTACGGTGAACGAACGCTCAACTCCTAGACAATAACGACGGCAAAACACTTGTATTGTCCAATACGAATGATAGTGTTGACGAATGCCTTTAAAGGATAAAAAACCGGAGCGCGAACTCACCGACAAAAGCTTACGCTCGGAAAGAGAAAAAACCGATCAAGAGATCCTCGCTTCTAAAAAGGCTCTTGAAACGGGAGCGGACCGTGCTGTGCACAAGGCTCGAGAGAGCGCAGACGACGTACTGAGCACGGCACGTCACAAAGCTGACGCTCGTACAGCTCCAGGTAAGGACGTTGTAAAAACTCGTGTTGTTGAGGACACGGTCCTAGAACAAGAGCGAGATGTTGCTGATGAGAACATCGTTCACGAGCGAGCGCAGGTCGATCATGCACTGCAACGCCTGCTACCGCTCGAGCGAGAAGCGACAGATAGAACGCTACTTACCGAGCGGGCGCGTTCAGATGCCGCCCTTGAGAACAGGGATGATCTTTTAGGGGTAGTGTGCCATGACTTGCGCGACCTACTCGGAGGAATTGTACTGAACACTGAGTTACTCACAAAAGAGGTCGATTCTGAAGAGGAAGCAAAGCGCGTCGCCGTGCAGGTTTCTCAGATTCAACGGTATGCGGCACGAATGAGTCGACTCATAGGTGATTTAGTCGATGTCACAAGCATTGACTTAGGCAGGCTTTCGATAACACCGAGACACGCTGATACCGCTCCTTTAATTTCTGAAGTAGCAGATACGTTCCGGACCATAGCGGAGTCGAAAGGTATTACGTTGCTGGTAGATGATACACTCGGTCCCGCAACAGCCTCGTTTGATCAAGAGAGGATACTACAGGTTCTCGCAAATTTACTGACCAACTCCATCAAATTCACGCCGCAGGGTGGTACTGTTTCAGTATCGCGGAAAATGTCAGGATCAGTTGTGGAGTTTATGGTCAGCGACACAGGAGTCGGTATTTCCCCAGAATCAATTGGACTTGTTTTTGAACGCTTTTGGCAAGTTGGAAAAAATGACCGGCAAGGACTAGGTCTTGGTCTCCATATTTCCAAATGCATCGTTGAATCGCACGGCGGAAAAATCTGGGTAGAAAGTACAGTGGGAGAAGGTAGCCGGTTCTATTTTACGCTGCCGTGCAACGTTCAAGAAAATAGCTAAGTACTAGTCGAAGAGTCTTTTTATTAAAAACTCTGGCCATTTCTTTTAGATACACTGCTGACAAACTAGTCTCCCCTCTTAGAAGCGAACCCTCACTCGTTTTCACCTTCCAAAGTATGTTTCGTATGTTCAACTGTATCTCCTTGCCAGTTCTTTCTCTTCTCCCGAACCTTCTTTACATATCCCGTCTTGACAAGCTTAGGGACTTTACCTGGATGCTTGAGCTGTCGCAGTCCTTTTGCAATAAGTTGTCGTGGTCGTTCCCTACGTGTCCCAAAGATCTTACCGATCTCTTCCAAGCTAACGCTAGTTGGCTTTTCGGGATCATTCAGATGAAGTTCAGCAACTGCACTTTCCGGGATCTTCCCTATGACGGCCAAAAACATTTGCTCCGCTGAGTTTAGATCACGCAAAGAATCTTTCTGTGGATCAAACTTCAGTAATTCCTGATACGAACCGTTCCTGATAGATGTATTATCACCTCCTAAAAGTTCATTTTGCACATCCTCATTCCGCCAACGGCCCGGACCAGTTAATCCGAAATACAAACGTACTGCCAGTTCCTCTCGCAGAGGTACTGATTCAAGATTTTCCGTAATTGCATCTTGCAACTTACTATAGTCAATACTTTCAAGGTCAATGAATAAGTCCTCCTCTTTCTCACGATTGTGTTCCAACACATCATCGTCGTACTCTTCCGAGGTTGCACCAGTCTGGCGTGCTGTTTTTCGTACCTCTGCTAGTGAAAAGCCGGTCTCCTCAGCAATGAGCAGCTCTCGTTCGTTACTTGGCAAGTTGTTAAAGTACGGATCTTTACCAACCAGCGTATTAACAGCTTTTTGATACGTAGCAATTTTCCGAATATCGTTGGGTTTTCGTGCATACCCTTCTTTCTGAACTGAAAGATATGTGCGTATATATCCTTCAATATATGGGACGAAATAAGATGACGGCCGTGTTTCTCGGTCTTCGTATCTCCTAATGGCGACCACCAAACCCTCCATTCCAGCCTGAAACAGGTCGTCCGCGGTGACAACGCTGTTCGGCCCAAACTTATCAAGCACTCTTTTAAGAACCGTAATTACCAGTCCTGTAGACATTTTCACCGCTTGTTCCATTTTTTCTGGATCGTCCTTGGCTTCAAGCAAAATCTGCTTATATGTTTCGTACGGAATCTCGTTGCCGTGAACATCACTGATCTCACCGTTTTTAAAAAAATATTCTTGTTTAAATCCTTTCAAGTTCGGTGAATATCTAAATTCTGGCTGTATGGCAGCTTCTGCTTCGATATCCAGTCCTTGTGAGAAACTCTCTTCAGCTGTTTGCATGTAAGTATCCACCTCTTGGACTTCATCGTTGGCTTGATCTACGATTCTGCTAGTCTGGCGGTTAGGTCGCGGACGTTCCGTTGTGGGTACGTCTGGCAACGGGAACGAGTACGGGTCATGTTCAATACTTTCGTCTGCTGACGTTTCTTCGCTGCCGGCGAGTGTCGGTTCGGGACTGCTAACCAATTGGAGAAATTCAAGCTTTTTGATCTCTCGTTCGTGTTCAATGATAAAATTGTAATTACCATCTTCGTCTTTTTCAGTCCACGGATGCACACCCATTGCGACAAACTCGTTTTGTATGTCTTCCTTTTGGTTGGATGGCACATGGAAAGTGACCGACCGTATTCGTTCGCCATCTCTTTCAACGTTCGCGTTCTCTAAAAATACACTGACTTTCTTTGCGGAAGCCTGCAGCTCATCGTATGCTTTCCCATCTCCGAACACTTCAAGGAAAGCCCTGGTTTCGGCCGATGGTTGCTTTGGTGCTCTTTCCATACCTTAATTTTACCATGCTATATAGCGCATCCTTCACTTGCACACTCAACGAGCTCATTAGCGTCACCGCAATCAACAAGCAGGAAGCTTCTATTGCTTGCACTTTTGCCAATACTAGCGGTACAGTAGAGTAATCGAGAGGGAGGTTCCCATGATCGACAAAAAGAAGTTCCTTGGTATACACATTAGCGACGGGGACGACTACGGTACCATCCACCTGCGACTCGCGGTCAATCTGCTGACAAGCGTTCGGCAGCGAGATAGCGAGCAGGTTATCGAAGAGAAAGCCTGCAATATCGTCAAGGTTTGTTGCGAGCCAATGTTCGATAATCTGATCGAAGCGTATGACTGGAATCCTGATGAGGTCGATTACGCCGAAGAAGTGCTGGTGCAGTACATGAAGTTCGCTACCAACGAATTGCTCCAAAAAGCGAAGCACCGTGTAAAGCACACGCGCAAACATGAGCGTAGGACAAAGCTCCAGATCGACGATCTCACGGTAGCTGCGATCATGGCGTTCGTCATGACGCTACCGGACAGAGCCGCCGATCAACTTGAGGATTCCTTCCTCAAGGATCACGGAGCAATGTATTTCAGCCGCTGACGGCAGAACACCGCCATGAAGGGTCGCCTTCAGGCGGCTTTTCATTTTTGTGGTGTAGAACCTGGCACGTCACCTTTTGTTGTAGACAACGGTTATAGAAACTGTCATGCAAAACATACACATCATTCGCCCTCTACTCGGAACAATACTTATCCTACTCATTCCGCTCGTCGCGATGCAGTTCACAAGCGAGGTCGCCTGGGATGAGACCGACTTCATCGTCATGGGTATACTTCTTTTCGGTACCGGACTCCTGCTTGAGTTCGCCTCGTCAAAGTTCAGCTCCTCCCCGTATCGCATCATTGCAATACTCGGCATCATCGCCGTATTCCTCCTCACTTGGGCGGAACTCGCAGTCGGCGTCTTCGGCACACCGTTTGCAGGATCGTAGAGAGAGCTTCCGCGCGTCGCGATCCGTTCAGTTGCATTTTATGAACGTTCGTGTGTAAATGCATACTACTCATATGCATGTCACGCTGAAACATCACCGTCGGGTCATCCTAATTTTCGGCTCCATAACCGCCGTTTTGATCGCGGCACTTGTCGCGATCTTGCTGATTTACGTCCTCCCCACTGAGGAGAAGAGACCACTCTCTGGCGGCCCGATCGATGACGCCGCGTCCGTGTTCTGGGAAGCACCAAAGAGCCCTTTCGCTGCAAAGGAGGAGGTCGTTATCGTACATCCACAACCGAACGACGCAGCGACGACGAGCGCAGAGGAGGTACTCCCGGTCACCGAGGTACTCTTTGAATACATCCGTATCATGGACAGCTGTGGTGCACGCTTCGAAGGCGAGTGTGTAAATGTTCGGTCGGGACCAGGAACAGACCATCCGGTCGTCACGCGACTGCGTAACGACATCATTTTGAAGGTGGACGGCAAGGTGGAGCGCGGCGACCACAGCTGGTTCCGTATCGTCTTCGATGAGTGGCTTCGGTACCCGGAGCGTGCCGAGGGCGACTGGTACGTTGCTGCGGATTTCGTTGAGGTATTGCTCGACGAAGGCGTCCGGACCACATGGGAGCACGGAAATGCGACAACCAGCAAACGTATCGTCGTCGACCGGTCTGAGCAGATGCTCTACGCGTACGAAAGCGACAAACTTTTCATGGAAACAAGTATCTCCACAGGGCTCGAACTCTCCCCTACTCCACGCGGAACATTCACCGTGTTCAAAAAGACCCCGAGCCGGTATATGCAAGGCCCGATCCCCGGCATTCCCGGCAGCGACTACTATGACCTCCCTGGAGTACCGTGGAATCTATACTTCACTGAAGGCGGCGCGGTCATTCACGGTGCATACTGGCACGAAAACTTCGGTGAGCAGTATTCGCACGGCTGTGTAAACCTGCGGCCAATGGACGCAGAGCGATTGTATAACTGGGCGCCGCTTGGAACGACAGTGGTGGTCCGTGATTAGTACATACTCTGCAATTCTGACCAAAACATCCCCTGCTTCATGAAATCGGCACTTCACCACGTATTCACCATTGTGTGCAAGCAACGGACAACGATAGACTGGTAACACTTTGATCTACCGCAGAACGATCCCTATAGTATGCGTTATGTGTGCATACACTCTTCCGTTCATTGTAACGGGTGCGCCGGTTACCTACACCGCGGCACCGCCGGCGAACGCAGCATGGGAACCAACGATCGACACAAGCGTAGCAGAACCTGATGCACCGAACGTGCACGTGGATGCGACCATTCCCGAATCCGAGGAGACAAATGTTCCCGATGAGACCCCAGAAATAGTGGACAAGGATACTGTTCGAATTGTTCCGTTCTACTCCCAGTTCACCGACATCAGTGATCTGGCATGGAAGAAGATCGGCTGCGGTATCGCAAGTCTCGCGATGCTCATTGACTACTATGAACCGGCAGTTTCGGTCGATACCTTGTTGGCAGAAGGAATTGCGGCGGATGCATATCTCGACGATGCCGGTTGGACGTATGCAGGACTTGTTGGACTCGCTGAGGACCACGGCCTCTCTGGAGAAAGTGTCGTGTTGCATCATCTGAGTATGAACGATGCGTTCGCTTCTCTTGAAGAATCGCTTGAAGAAGGGCCGGTGATGGCGTCCGTCTACTATACCTTCACGCTGGGTCATCCGATCCCCCACCTCGTGATCATAAACGACATCGAAGATGATATCGTCCACTACAACGATCCAGCGGAGCCGGCAGGCGGTGGCACTATATCCGTGGAAGATTTCAAACCCGCGTGGAAGAAGCGCTATATCGAGATCCGACCAAGCTCGTAGGTTGACGGCCAACATATTGGAGTCGCTAAGCATCACTAAGTGACAGGCTCCCGCTATCTTTGTGATATGTAATAATGTCTGTATCTATGGATATACTCGACGCCATAAGAGAGCCAGAGCTTGAACCTGCATCATTTCGACGGATAGCCGAGATGCTATTTGATGAACTTACTGTCGACATCTTTCAAAACAAGGAGGAAGCGCGTGCATATGTAGAAAGTGTCGATGGGATCATTGATGCGGCACAGTCCGATGGCAACACACTTCACACTGAACGAATAATTCAGCTGGCGGCCGCACTTGGTGAAGCCTTCATCATACTCTTTGAGGGAGAGTGGAAATACGATGAGGAGTGGGAACGCTGGGTGGTCGCGTGTGCCACCAACGCTGGCGACCCGGTGCATCTGAACGTGTTCAACAAACTTGAAAAGCGTGTTGCCAATGGTGACGAAGACTCGATCTCATACTACTTTGAAGGTACACAGTCGCTCATCGACGGTTCATTGAAGATATAGAACTTATATGGAAAAACTTGAACAAATCCAGAAAAATCCTGAGGTTCTCAGCCCAGAACAGCTACACACTATCGCTCGCGCATACGACCTCCCTCCCCTCCACTTCCTGCATTCCCCAGAGGCAGGGATCATTACCGATAACGCTATCCTGGAGGCCGAGGACGGAACCCGATACTTTGCCAAACTGTATGACAGTGTAGACGAAGAAAAGCACACGAGTATATACCGAGCCGCTGAGCTGCTCGCCGCAAACCCGCTCATACCTGTCTCACTTCCCTTCTTATCCAAAGATGGAACATATACCGTCGATGTAGCGGGACGTCCATTAGCACTATTCTCATACGTACCCCACCGAGCTGAACCGCCGCAAACTGAAGCTGAAGAGGCGGCGCTCGCCTCCAGCATGGCCGTGAATCTTGGACGCATGCATGCAGTAGAGGTACCAAAAGATGACCCGCTACTACGCCCCATTGGAAGGTGGCAGGAAGAAGCCCGGACAACGCGTACTTCTATGCTTGAACGCGTCATCAAGCACATTCATACCCTAGAGAAACGGGATCAGTTTGATGAACTGGCTCTTGAATCAGCAACTACCAAGTTATCCTTGATACAGTCGCTACCCGAACCAGATTGGGACGCTCTTGACTTGAACATTTGTCATGCTGACTATCATGGACACAATGTGCTATACGATGAGGATATGAACGTGGTGGCAATATTTGACTGGGATAATGCCGGATTGGCAGATAAGTACATGGACTTCGTGAACACATTTGCGATGACTGTAATTGGTCATCGGTTTGATTCGTATCAGGAAGATCGGTTTGAGATAGCACGCGCTGTATGTGAACAGTATCAGGAAGGACTCGGTCAGCAGATCGATATGTCACATTTGCGAACGGCGTATGACGCGTTGATGCACGAGCGCATCGGGACCTCCTGGCCGGTCTTTCAGCACTACTTTTCAGGACACACCAGAAACGACAACCGTGTCGAGCCGGTGCTTCGAAAAGCAAAATTCCATGCTGAGAACTACGAGGAGATGTGGGATTTCATAGAAAGAGCCGCTACCGAAAGACACGACTAGGAGGAGTATTACATAAAGAATCACACCTCCGATGATGCTCATCGTCTACCACGCGGAGCTGACAAATTGCAAATAGTGTGGTATTTTGAGTTTTGAAAGGAGCCCTTCAATGGAGCAAAGAGCAGAAGTTCTCGAAGCTGGCTTCCGTCAAGCCTGCGAGGATGTGGGAATAAAGGAAGAAGACCGACTCACCATCGAGTCCTTGCTGGCGCCCTTGCGTAATAAGAACGCGGTGACGCACGCGCACTATCTGCATTCACTGCGAGTCAGCCTCATTGCTCGCGCGATTGGAAAGCATACGCATCACGAAGAAAAACCATTGTTGTTTGCGGGTGCGCTCCACGACATCGGCAAGGCCCTAACCCCTGTCGAGGTGATGGGCAAGACTGGTCCTTGGACAGAGGCCGACCAGCGCGTGATGCAGCAGCACGTGATGGATAGCTATCGGTTGTTGCGGGGGAGATTCGACTTCACCGCCGAAATCATCCTCTGGCACCATCGCTTCCAAGAGCATGGCTACCCTAGGGTCTTACCGAAGCCTTTGCGCGAATACAGCGAGCCGACCAAGTTGCTCGTCGTCGAATATGGCCGCTTGCTTGCGCTCGCGGACGTCTACGACGCCCTACACCGTCCCAACAGTAAGTTCAAGGAGGGGCATGGTCTGAGCGACGAGGAGGTTAAGGAGCAGATGTTCGCCTTGAACCCTGACAAGAAAAAGCTCGTCGCCTCTCTTTACGAAGCTGGAGTATTTGCAGTCTGAAGCCGTCTTACGAGACGGCTTCCTTTTTATATGAGCAGAATCTCGGTAGCGCCTAGGCCCGGCATTGTTCGGGCGCGTTTCTTTCATCACCGAAACTCCACCGTTTTGGTAGGGATCTTTGTATCAAATCGCTTGTATCGCGCATCCCGCGGGTCAAGTTTGTAGTTTATCCGGTGAATGACGCATTTATAGGTCTTTGCGTACTGCCCCCGTATCTCTATGAGGATACGGAAGTTCGCCGTCCGACTCGCCGGGATCTTTGCATACAGCAGCGTACCGAGCTTGACCTTTGTCACTCCCTCTCCCCTGCATGAGATATCAGTCTTATAGATATCACCTTCAGCCGTTCCTTCGATGTGATAGATGAAGCCCGTCGGCTTCTGGCTCGACGCGATCGAGATCGGTACATATACGGCATTGGTAAGTGCTGTAATATCCAAACGAAGCAGGAATGTCCCCTGTCCACCGTCCACTCCGTCCGGATTCGGTATCCGTTCGTAGCTTCCTTGGGACTTCTCGATCTTGAAACGAATGAATTCATCGTGGGTCGGGGCCTCCTTCTTTTTCTTTAGTTTAGACTGTAGTGTTTTGACCCTGTTTTGCAGATCTTTGATCGCCTGCTCTTTCTTCGTGCGAGATGAAGACTTCATAACCTGATTGTACCCCATAGTGTGGGGGCAATGCGTTGTTATGCAGTTGATACGAATATACTTTTATACAAAGCAGGCCTGTGCTATATTTCGCATCGGCTTTGAGGAGGAACAAATGTCCTTAACTGAGAACGGCCATTACCAGCCGCTACCCAACTGCCTCACAATCCGGCAATCACCGATCGCCGGACTGGGACTCTTTGCTCTTGAACGAATTCCTGCACATAAGATCCTCGGCGTGACACACGTGTGGGTCAACGAATGCGGCGGATACTGGACACGGACACCAATCGGCGGGTTCTACAACCACAACGCCGAGGACCCGAACTGTGCAAGCGTCGAACGAATTGGAAAGAAGTTCCTGTACACGCTCCGTGAGATCCAGCCGGACGAGGAACTAACATCCCGATACACCCTCTACAATCCGACGCAATAAACAATACGACCGGCATGCGCTGCATGCCGGTCGGTTTTTTGTACGGTACAGAGGTGAGGATCAGAACTGTTGCGGATCTATCCGAATAATGCGGTCGTCCGCCCGAACAGGAGAACCGCGCCCGTCACGGTTGCTGGTGGTGAGGTAGAAAAATCCATCTGGTCCCAAGACAACACTTCGAATGCGTCCATACTCCCCTTCAAGATGTGTCCGAACTTCATTCACCTCACCATTTGCAAGGACTGCCTCATAGAGTGCTTCGCCACGGAGACCGCCAAAGAAAATACGACCTTCGTAAAAGAGTGCACTTGCAGGTGCCCATGTGGTGTCTGCTGTTGAGTGCCACAGCGGCGCAATCGTTCCAGCCGCAACCGTATCACCTTCACTTTCCGGCCAGCCGTAGTTGCCACCCGGCTGAATGAGATTTATCTCATCGTATCCTGACCGGAGACCCGAACGTCCGTGTTCTGTACTCCAGAGATTTCCTGCACCATCCCACGTCAGTCCTTGCGGGTTACGATGTCCGTATGAGTAGACAGCGTTCCCGAACGGATTGTCTTCCGGCACTTCGCCGTCAGGCGTTATTCGCAGGATCGAACCGTGAAGTCGCTGCGGATCCTGGGCAGCATCCTCGTTCTGTGCGTCACCCACGGTAGCGTAGAGCATACCGTCCGGACCAAACGCGATCCGGCCGCCATCGTGATACTGCGCGCCAGGGATCTGGTCGAAGATCACGCGGTCAAATGTGAGTTCGTACTCTGCATACACATACCGGACGATACGATTTTTTAGACCGCTGTCTGTTCGCGTCGTCTGGTAGAGGTACACAAATCCGTTGTCTGCAAAGTCAGGATGAAGCGCGATACCAAGTAGTCCACCTTCACCCACGTGTTCAACACCTTCAATTGGAAATGTCTGCCCACTTTCAATGTGAATAACGTCTCCGGCACGCTCAGTGACCAGCATGCTGCCGTCTGGCAAGAACGCAAGATCCCACGGGATCGAAAGACCTTCAGCGATCACCTCCGTCGGCGTGATCTCCACAATGGTTCGTTCAGGTTCCGCGGTGTCCGGTGAGAGATCGTTCACGACGGTCCAGCCATAGAGACTCACGAGCGCCACAACGAGCACAAAGACAACGGCAAGGGTGACAAATACGCGTGTTGCGGTCATAGATACAGGTTACTCTACCACGTGAATCTGTATGATTCATGAATTCGGTCGGGGTGTATAAAAAATGGGTAGCGCCATCGAAACAGCGCTACCCGAGGTGACCCTAAGGTCACAAGAGCCCAGCAATCAAACCAGACAAGATCCAAACCACGAAATGAGGTACGGGAAAGGAATACCGCACCACGTCCATTATAGCGTGTTCGTCCGGCGAAGCAAGAACGTTATCCTACCCTACTAGATCAAATCCCAAATACCACTGTCCTCCTCCCCATCGATCTTAAAGAGCGCAACACCACGAAGCGCATACTTCTTCGCAAGATCGATCTTGTCCTCGATTGCTTTCGCATCCGAGTACCACACCACGTTCACTGGCACGGTCATACCGGTGTAGTTGGCGAAGAGCAGTGCCTTCGCTGCGGCCTCATTCCCTTTCGCAGTTCCTTCCGGGGTCGGGAGCGATTCGAGTACCTTGAAGATTGAGCTTTCCGGGAAGTATGAAAAGCTCAACTCCCCTGCCTTGTTGCGGCCCGGTTCTTTGTCATAGTCCTCTGCAATCGCTTCGGCGTCCGGCATGTTCACTGCGCTTACGCCCGTATACTCCTTGTACCAGTTCGGTGCGACCTGTACTGTCCAGTTGCGGCCATAGGTTGGTACGCCAAGCACAAGCTTGTTTGCCGGAATATCTTCGAGTGCCAGCTCCACAACCTTTTCGACCCAGTCCACATCAGCGACCGGGATGTATGGCTGTCCGGACTTCGCATCATTCAAGCGCCAGTCGATGCGTTGCTGGTCATACGCCATGATTTCCACACGATCACAGTGTTCCGCCATCGCTTCGTAGTCGTTCGCATACTCAAGGGTGCGTGGTACCTCGCGATATCGTGACGCCGGTGGGGTTCGCGGCTCGATGGTACAGGTCAAAAGCTTTCCATCCAGTTCATCCTTCAATTCTTCAAGGAATTCGGAGTAGTGGTGGATGGTCGCTGCAAGCTTTGATTCGTAGTCGATATTGACTCCGTCAAAATCACCATCCTCCACCATCTCTACGATCTCATCGATGTGATCCTCGCGGAGATCATCATCACTTAGAATACGATGGATGTTTGCTCCATCGAACCACGCAATGGTCGGAATGACCTCAACGCCCCGATCGTCAGCCTCGTCAAAGAGATCCTCCCAGTGGTCTTCATCAAGATCGCTCTTCAATACAAGCGAACCATCGGTCGCCACCTCATACACGAACGGGTAGACAGTATCAAGTTTTCGTATCATATCCTCTGCACGCTCAGCGCCATCTTCCGACTGCCACCACGGAACCCACCCCGAATACTCGAGATTGTGTCGTGCTGCTTCAGCGGCTGAGGGCATACCGAGTATCGCTACAAGAAAAAGAAACGCAAGAGCCACACGAAGGCTCTGTGTTGCATTCGGCAGGGGTACTGTTGTTGTATTCATCATCATATGAGACGCCATCTACCGTATTTTCTTACATCCCAACATAGCATATCTATCGTATACTACAGCAATGAAAATCATCATTCTTGCCATCCTTGCATTCATTCTGCTTGCAGGATTTCATGCGTTCATCACGAACTACTGATATGCCACGTTACGCTGTGATTGATAAGACGGTTGGCGAAACGCCGCTCCACGCTCTGGAACGCTACCGCCAAACCAGCGAAGCGCTTGCTGCTGTCCCGCTGGCATACGCTGGCCGGCTTGACCCTATGGCAAGCGGGAAACTATTGATCCTCATCGGCGACGAATGCAAACGACAGAAGGAATATCATGGACTGGACAAGGAGTACCGGTTCGAGGTGCTGTTCGGTGTCGGCAGCGACACCGGCGATGTATTAGGGAGACTAACATACCGGTCCAACCCGCCGGAGATTGACGTTGCTGACATAGAGCGAGTCACCCGATCCCTCTCCGGTACAACACCCTCCCTCCCCTATCCGAAATTCTCGGCAAAGACCGTGCGTGGCAAACCGCTCCACATGTGGACGCTTGAAGGACGTCTCGATGAGATCGAGATACCGACCGCCACGACCACTCTTTATAAACTCACATGCACAGGTGTTCGTTCAGTTCCCGCCACCACTATCGCTGAAGAGGTACGCGCAAAGATAGACACGTTGCCGGTGGTTACCGACCCACGAAAGGCGCTCGGGGAGGATTTTCGTCGAGAGAAGGTGCTCGCAGACTGGCAGCGGTTCGAGGAAGAAGCCGGTGAACATGAGTATCAGGTAGCCTCATATACATGTATCGCAAGCAGCGGCACATACATGCGCTCACTTGCCGAGCACATCGGCGATCGGTTCGGCGTACCGGCGCTTGCCTATTCGATCCATCGGACGAAGATCGGGCGCTATATACCGCTCCTGTCGGGCTTTGGCTTCTGGAGGAGGCTATACTAAGCCGTTGACCAGAGGGCCGATTTCTGGTACTCTCTCGGCACTATGTCACAGGATAAAATTGTGCGTTTGGTAAGCAAAGGGGACGAGACCGGCAAAGGCAAGGGCGACGTGTACTATACCCGGTACAACAACAAGGTGAAGAAAGACCCGAGCGCCAAACTCTCTCTCAAGAAATACAACAAGAAGCTCCGCAAGCACGTTACGTACACGCAGAAGAAATAACAAAAAGACCACCGGCTCATGAGCCGGTGGTCTTTTTGTTATAGCTTGACACTTCCCTGTTCCTGCAACACTATACGAACAGACCAAACGGAGGGATATCTCCATGATCTACTTTGCAGTGATCGCGGGATCGTTCAGTTGTGCGTTATGGCAACTGCTGCTAGTGGTCCATCACTGGCAAAACACCAGCATCATCGAATGGCACTATGCACTCGCAACAGCGTTCTGGCTGTTACAAGCAAGTGTCATTGTTTCATTTGAGCACGACATAATCGTCGAACGATCGGTGGCGTTTACATTCGTTTGTGCCCTCGGCCTTGCTGGCTTCTGGTTTCCGCTACGATGGGTGCCGAAATTCATGCAGAGACTAGCGGTGTCGGTGAAGTAGACGACACCGTCATATCTTAACGGAGGAACTCCCATGTTCACTTTCACCATAATCGAAGTCGCGGCTGGTCTGATCGCTCTGACCATGATCGCCGTATGTTTGTACGCGCGGATATGGCAGGGAGTTGTCATCGGTGCTCTGATACTGCTCGCCGACATCACTTCCTACCTCTCGAGTTACGGACTGATGCCGGAATTCGTCCATACCATCGCTATCCTTCTTCTACTGGTAGTCGGCGTACTGCTTATGCTACAGAGCTTGCGACAGCTCAGACGGACGTGAAAAACGTCCCTTGAGCGCCCGGACCAACCCGGGCGCTTTTCTTTATCCATTCTCCAATGACGGATCGTACTCCCCTTTCTCGGCGAGTGAGTTCATCTTGAGCCGGTGAAGCATTGCCTGCTGCGCGTTCTCAATATTTTCCTCCTTGCCGCCCCATGCCTCAAGTATCGGTTCTTCAATGGCCCGTGAGAAGGAGAAGGTTGTCGGGAATGGGAGTGTTGGTTCAAGGTTCGAGATAGCGTTCAGATTCTCTGTCGCCCGCTGCCATGTCTGCCCGCCCGAGAGAAATACCACACCACCAACTTCTTTCGGCACTGCCGAACCAAGTACCCGCACGGTCGCTGCAGCTACCTCTTCAGGCGATGATTCCTTCTCATGCTCGCTTCCAGCAAGCACCATGCTTGTCTTTAGGATCATGCCGGTGATGTCCGTCTTGTACCATGCGAGGATCTCGAACATTTTTGTGAGTACATACGTCGTCACCTCCTCAGCTTTCTGAAGAGAGTGCGCTCCTTTGAATAGCACCTCCGGCTCTACCATCGGTACGATGTTCGCCTTCTGGCAGAGTGCGGCATAGCGCGCGAGTGCGAAGCTGTTTGCTAGGATGGTCTGCTCGGTCGGTGTGTTCTCGGAGATAGAAAAAACCGCCCGCCATTTTGCGGCGCGCGCGCCGAGCTCGTAGTATTCCTCAAGGCGCTCAAATAATCCGTCGAGTCCTTCGGTGATCACCTCACCCGGAAATCCAGTGTGTTCGGTCGTACTCTTGTCCACTTTGATGATCGGTATGATGCCTTTAGCGATGAGTACATCGACAAATGGTGTACCGTCGTCCGTCTTGTTGCGGATGGACGAGTCATACATGATCGTACCGGTGAGGTACTCTTCAATGTTCGGAGCGGTGAACAAAAGCTGACGATACTTTCGTCGCATCTCCGGCTCCTCCGGTACGCCGATGGAACGAAGACGCTTGTTCATGGTCTTCGTGCTCTCGTCGGCCGCAAGTATGCCTTTTCCTTCTTTAAAGAACGAACGCGCGCACGCGTGTAGTGATGTGGAACTCATAGACATCAGTGTAGCAAACGGATGTTCATCCGTGTACGTACTGCGGTGTGCAAAATGTTAGCTGCGAATCTTCCACCCGATGCGGAAGAGATACGTCACGAGACATCCAAGTGCTGCAACAAGTCCAAAGATCACGACCGCACCGACTGCACTGTTCGCTTCGCTGTACCCGATCATGCTCGAACGGACCGCGTCGGCAAAGTAGAAGAAGGGATTAAATTGTGTGAGGGTCGCCGCAAATGACGGAAGGAATGTGATGGAGTAGAAGATACCACCGAGGTACGTGAGCGGGGTGATCACGAAGGTATTCAAGACCTGCAGCTGCTCGAATCCTTCCGCCCAGAGCGCGACCAGAATACCGAGCATGGCGAAGATAGCAGCAATCGCTGCGACGTATATCACGAACATAAGCGGGTTCACGAGTGTTACCGCACCGAAAAGAAGCCCCACAAGCAGAATGAGGCCTGCAACCAGAAGCGCACGGACGATCGCGCTCCCCACAAGCCCAACCAGCATCTCAAGATACGAGAACGGTGCGATGAGAATCTCCTCGATGCCGCGGGTGAAGCGCATGAAATACAGTGCAGAAGATGCACTCGCAAAGGATGCGTTGATGATCGAGAGCATCAAGACTCCCGGAAACACGAACGAGATGTATGGGACGCCGGCGAAGTCGTCGATACGCGTACCGATCACCGTGCCGAAGATAAAGATATACAGCGCTGCTGAGATAGCAGGCGCTATGAGAGTCTGCGTGATCACGCGGAAGGTACGCACCACTTCACGACGCAGGATGGTATACAGTCCGATCCAGTTTATGCTCATACGGTTGTTTCCTTTGTTTCGCGGGTAATCTCCAGGTAGGTTTCTTCCACACTCTTCCCGTCCTGCATGAATTCCTCCTTGGTTCCCTCCTTCACGATCCTGCCGTTATGGATGATGGCGATCTCGTCACAGAGGTACTGGATCTCTTCAAGGTAGTGCGAGGTGAGAATGATCGTCTTCCCTCTGCTGTTCATTTCTTTGAGGTACTCCCACAGATCGTGCCGTTGCTTCACATCCACCCCTGCGGTCGGTTCGTCGAGGATCAAAAGATCCGGCGAGTGCACGAGCGCGCGACCGAGCACCGCACGACGCTTCAGTCCGCCGGAGAGTTTCTGAAACTTCATCTTTCGGTGTTCTTCCAGGTCAAAACGCGCAATGAGTTCGTCGACCCGTTCTTTCCGTTCTTTCTTTGGAATGCCGTAATATCCTCCCATGTAGTCCATGAGCTGTTCGGGTGTCGCGAAGAAATCGAGATTGAACTCCTGCGGTGAGAGACCGACCTTCGTCCGCGCTTGCTTATAGTCCTTCACTACATCAAGTCCATCGATGGTGATGGTGCCGGAGGTCGGCTGTGCAATACCGGTGACGCAGTGGATCGTTGTTGATTTCCCGGCACCGTTTGGACCAAGAAGTCCGAAGAAGCTCCCACGTTTGATGGTGAGTGAGATGCCGTCTACTGCCGTCTTCTTGTCATACCTCTTGACCAGATTGTCGATCACCAGAATGTTTTCAGACTTCTCGTGTGCCATATGACCAACATTGTACATACAAAAATGAAAAATTCATATGAAAAACGCCGCGGCATGTTGCCGCGACGCTATCCTGACTTCCGTTAACCCGGCTGATGCGACTGACGCACCCACGTCAACAGTTCGTCGAACGTCTGATGGAGCTTCCGTCCGTCGGCCAATACCTTGTAGTCCCACTTTGCGCGCATGGAATCAATGACAAGATTAGGATACTTGTCGACCGGTATATGGCCATCAACCTCCACCCGCCGGAACGTGGCGAACGCATAGAGCAGACCGCCGGCGATTGGGTCCTGCAGTTCTTTGAACGGTGTCCAGATCACTTCCGCTGTGCCGTACCATTTCGGGCTATTATGGAACTTCAGGAAAAGCGTGAGTGACCCACCTAGCCATACGCTCGGTTTCTGGACGAGCGGCACACATGCGAGCGCAGTGAGTGCTTTCTCACCGAGCGGATCACGACCCATGGCAAGCTCACTCTGATTCCTATATTGCTCGTTCGGAACAAGCATTAAATACACATTTTCCACTGTATCGCCTCCCGGTTGGTTATTTGACGAGAATGAACTTTCGCCGCATAGTACCACACCACCCCTATGAATCAAGATATACAGCGACTACTGGCAGAAAAATACAAAGACGTCGAGAGCGACGCGTTCTTTGCTGATGCAAAGCGTCTCGTCGCTGGCGAACCGCTCGCGTACGTCATCGGCCATGTGCCGTTCCTCGGTACGACCATTCACCTTGATTCAAGACCGCTCATTCCCCGCCCTGAGACTGAATATTGGACCGAGCAGGCTATCGCCGTTATTAACGCCTCGGGTATTGCCGAGCCGCACATTCTTGATCTGTGTGCCGGGAGTGGCGCCATCGGGATCGCGGTCGCCAAAGCAGTTCCGACCGCGTATGTGACATTTGCTGAAATTGACGCAACTCACCTCCCGACCATCGCGAAGAATCTTGAAGCGAATGACATCCCCTGTACGCGCTACCAGGTCTTCCAGTCTGACCTGTTTGAAAACATCACCGGTACATTCGACCTTGTGTTATCGAACCCACCGTACATTGATCCGGCCGTGGATCGTGCGCAGCTGAGTGTGAAGGAACATGAACCACACCGTGCACTCTACGGCGGCATAGACGGTCTGGAACTCATTGCACGTATCATTGCTGCCGCGCCCCACTATTTAAATGAAAATGGACAACTTTGGCTCGAACATGAACCGGAGCAGGTGGAACAAATTCAAGAGTTGGCTTCTCTGCACAACTTCGGCGTTACAACACTAAAGGACCAGTATGGTGTGGAGCGATTTTCGGTATTGAAGGTTTAGTGACGGAGTCTTGACACCCACAGAATACAATGTACTTTGTGGTGAAAAGAGAGGGAGTTCTTTCATGTCCAAACAGGTCCACGCGCATGCTCATCAGTGTCGCATTTGCGGCTCCACTGGTACGAACCACGATCCGGGTACCCATGTACTACAGATAGCCAGCGCCCCTGGCGATCGTCTGGCTTTCATCGTCGAAATACATGGCCAGCCTCACAACACTGGTTCGGTCGCACGCACGCTCGCGCGTGCGAGAGGTGAGCTCTACAACTACTTCCCAGACAAATCCTTCTCTCCTTTCATTCCCCAGCGCATGGTCCAGCGAGAAGAAAAAGGAGACGACGAGATACTTCGAGGAGAGGTGCTTGTCACTTGTTATATTGTCACAGAAGAATGATTCTGATGTGGCGACGAAACGGCCGCCCGACATTCGGGCGGTCTTTCTTTCTGTTCTAGCGACGGCGGAGAACTACTTCACTGATGTAACGATTTTGTTGAAAATCTTTTGTATGAGGTGGCCCACTAAACCAAGAAGTGGGATTGTGATCAAAGCAAAAACAAGCAACCTAGCAAAATGCATCGACTCAGTTGTTGAATACGAAAACGGGAACAGACTAACAATGATGCTAGTAAGAATGTAAGGAAGATGTGCAATTGCTACAAATTGTGAATCTTGAACTAAATCACACTGGTTATCAATGCTTCTACAAGAATCCACGGAAAATAGTCCGCAGTTGAAACAACCAGAGTTTACAACGTAAATATTTACGATAAGCAGAAAGATTCCCGTGACAACACCTATGTACATTCCTTTATGGCCCAAAGTCAACATATCAATCGTAGTCTAGCACGTACCACTTCTTATGAACTGATTTGTACACGCATCGCAACCAACTCCTCATACAATGCAACTAGCTCCGTGAGAAGCTGAACGATCTTGGCCTCTAGATAAAGTGACGAAGAGGTAGAAATCCCTGCCACCTGAGGCGTCGGAGCAGACGAAGAGCGTCGCCCACCTCCGCCGGAACTCGCCTCAGAGCCCGTCTCATCTTCTGTATCGACTTCGTCCTCTTCAGACGCCTCTGGAACAGTGACATCTCCCGTTGCAGACACAAGCACATCCACTGTACCGTCGCCGTCAATATCAACCTCGATAACAGGTGAAGTCTCATCACCGATCACAAAAGTTGCCGTAGTACTCGCAGTTGTATCAATATCGGGATACACGGCAAGTTCTTCTGTCGTGTTTTCGGAAAACTGAGCTATACGAATTGTCGTTGAACCCGTGCCGGTACCCTCGTACACAAACGTATACTCACCACCTTCTGGTACGAAAATATACTGACTTTCGCCGTAGATGAGATACGTACTTCCGTCGATCCCTTCCAACACTTCGTTGTCTTTAACACCAGTGAAGTTACCGCTGCCATCATATACACCGAGAAGCACCGGCGAATGAGCGCTCACTAGAAGCATACCGTCAAAGAACGACGTGTCAGGTTTAGTACTAACGAGAACATCCGACGCGATAATGCTCTCGTTACTGATAAGTGACGCGAGTGCTGATTGTATCGGTGCGGCATTCAGCAGGTACGCATGACTTGTGTCTGTGCCGGTCTGTTCCTTGAATTCCTGCTGGTTGAAATAATATGTTTCAGCGTCGTCATACGCGTCAGCACTTGTATAGATCACAACTCCATCCCCTTCAGGTGTGAACTGGGGGTGGTATGTTAGCTCATCGTGCTCTTCGGTATACAGTACTCCTTTCACCGTCGGTAGTCCCCATCCCACGATCTGTACCACGTCGATGTTTTCAGGCATGGAGTAATCATCTTGTGTGTCGTGAAGTGAGTCGGCGTTCGACAGCAAGTTTGCACTCAAGATCGTGGGTGTATTGAGATCATCGGCAGCTGGATCACTTCGCGCTACACCAGAGCCGGTCAGGAATTCGCTGACACTTTCGTAGTTTGAAACTGCGTACCCCCACTTTGCATGCCACTCTTGCGTATGCTGACTCAATGCATCAAAAAGTATAACCGGGTCAGTGATTGTGTCGAAATATTTACGCGACGGAAGGAGGTTGTATGAACTTTGCATGTTTTGTGCAATCAGCCTTACTTCTTTGGAAGACACAATCAAGTCGTTAGAGACTTTTCTAAGATCAGAATAATTAGGAATCCCCTCTCCATCTCCATGCAACAGCGAAGCGACCGCCTGTGGTGTCCCGAGTTGAGGGGAGCCGACCATCACGAAATTATCAAACAGATTCTCTAAACCACGTGATTCCATTTCACGTATGATGGCCTTCCCCATAATTCCACCCATCGAGTGCCCCACAATGGTCACCTTGCCGGTCTGTGAATCGTCGGCAACTTCTTTGATCTCTTCTATGAGGTCAACGACTCCCTCAGCAGTCTGTACTCCATCGGCGATGATGGTTTCGGGTGCAAGCCGCCAGTCATACGGAAGCGACTTCCATTCTTCGATAGCGCCGGTAGACACCAGCTCATCTGCATAATTAGAGAACGGCTGATACACGGACGAGCCTTTGAAATCATTAAGAATTCCGTCCACATACACACTCTCTGTGCTTGACCCATCTCCATTCAATGCAAGTTGCCCAAGATCATTACTACCGGCTGTCGGTGGCCACAACGTATCGTTACCGACGAGACCATCCTTTCCCAAGACACTACCCTTTATGCCAGGAAGAAATACGACGCTTGAGCAGCACTCATCATATTCAGATGCTTCAACGACCGTAAAGGTAATGGTCTCAGCTAGCACCATTTCGTCCGACGCCTGTGCGAACACTGTCGGAAGAATATACTCTCGGATACTCCGAAAGATGCCTTGATAGACAAGGTCAGGTTCTTCGAACTGAAGCTCATATATCTCAAGCTCATACATGCCCGGTTCCGCAGTGAACGGCACCGCCTGCGGAATTCCATTCGCAAATCCGATCGGCACCTCACTCACATATTCCCGCTCAGTGGAAGTACCATTGTCGGAAACAGCGTATAAATGTGATTCCACTGTTGATGCACTGCTACCGCTCCATGTAAAGGAAATATAGTGTTGTCTATCAAGATACGCTTCGTAAGTATCACCATCGAACAGGTCGGTGGGAGTGACAATCGGTTCAGACAACTCCTCACCTGCCGCATTGTGGGTCTGGATACTATGGACGACGACATTTGACTGCGATGCATGCACAGATTGTGCGTAAACAGAAAGTGCCGCACATGTGATCAATATTGATACACCCCGATAGAAGTGCGCGTATGTGGTTCGCGCTATCATTGACCGTACCCTACCATAAAGACTTCATGAAGCAACTGTTTCAATACAAAAGAACACCCCGCGCAAAGCGCGAGGTGTTGGTTTTATCAGGGAACAAATCCCTGCTTGTCAGCCAGTCGTTTGAACGTTGGCGAACGGTCATACAACTCGTCCAGCGAGTCGCATGCCGCTTCGACCTGCGGTTCTCCACTGGCACAGTCGGACAACCGCCGAAGCACGATGTAGTGGTTGCAGTTCCGCAGCGTCGAAAACCGATGCGCGATCACCAAAGCTGATATGCCTTGTGAGAGCGCAGTATCGATACCCTGCTGCACAGACTCCTCCGTTTCTGAATCGAGTGAGGACGTCGCCTCGTCCACGATGAGAAACTCCGGTTGTTTGATGAGCGCCCGCATCACACAGATACGCTGCTGCTCACCGCCGGAAAGTTGGAGACCCTGCTTCCCAACCTTTGTATCGAGTCCGTGTCCATTGAACCGCGTACGCATTTCTGGAGACACGAGATCAATGATCTTCCAGATCTCGTCGTCCGTCATGGACCCGTCCACTTGGAACGGCATGGCGAGAAGAATATTCTCTCGTACCGTCCCACTGATGATCTCCGGACGTTGAAGGATCACACCCATGTGCGCGAGTACGGAAGAGAGATTGTACTCAGACAATGGTCGATCGTTAATGTATACGACACCTTCATCAGGGTCACGTTTTCGGATCAAGAGGCCAGCGACCGTACTTTTTCCAGCGCCGGAGGCGCCAATAAGTGCGACACGCTTCCCGTCAGGGATCGAGAAACTCACTCCCTTCAGTACCGGCTGCTGACCAGGGAAGGTCACGCCGACGTTCTCGAAACGTATGTGCATTACGAACTCCTTTCGTAGATAGTGCCTTTGTTGAAGTGGAATAAGGACGGTTTCGAAAGCTTCTCACGCGTCGCCTTGATCCTTGCGACATTCGCAGTAAGGTGACGCATGAAGTGTCCAACGAGCCCGAACCGTTCAGTGAGTAGGAAGAACCACGCGGCGATCGCGAGAAAATCCCCGACCGTCCATAGTTCGCTGTAGATGCCGTACCCCAGAAAGAGCACGGGGGTTACATAGTTGATACCCTTACGGACACTTTCCACATAGATGAACCAGTATGCCCATATCTTGAGATCGGCCATGAGTGGTTCTGCCACCTCCTGCGCGATCTGCTGCTGCATCTTCTGTTCGACACCCGCTGCCTTCACCGAATAGGCAAAGTACATCTTCTCCACCATGCGGCGATTTGCAGTGCGGAACTGCTCGTCGAGATCCCCCATCTTTTCATCGATGCGGGTGTTGAAGTAGAGGAACCACAGCACGTTGAGCACCAAGAGTCCGAACGCCACGAGTCCCGCACGCCAATCGACAACGCCCATAAAGATAATTGCGGGCGTGATCGACGCAAGCACTTGTGGAGATTCAAACAAAAGCATGTACAGAATGTTCTCGACCTTGTCCTTGGTCGATTCGATCTGTTCAGCTCCGACCTCACTACCGTCACCAAGCAACTCCTCAAGTATCCGCTCGTAGAGCTTCCGGACGAGTGAATTGACCACACTCGAATAGTTGCTGTTCCATGCCCGTTCACGGTAGTGGTCATGGAGAGATATCAACGCAACCGTACTGAGTCCGGCACCACCGGTACCAAATACAAGCCACAAGAGCGCAAGGTTGGTCTGTCCTGCGTGCATCGCGTCAGCGACGAACTTCCAGGTATACGGAATAAACATCAATGTGAACATTGCAGCGATCAAAAAGCAAATCGCCTTCTTCGCATTGGTGCGAGATTCCTGTTCGATGATCTCAGTCCATATCCATTTGATCCCCTCAAACATCTCACGATACACATCACGCGTTTCGCGCATGACTCTCGAGAATGTACTCATCATCCTTCTCCTTTCAAGGTACAAAAAGAACAAAAACATCTTGCCGGAAGACAAGATGTTTTGATCACATAAAATAAAGAGAGATTTACGTCGTCATAACATATTGCCTACACACGGATACGCCCGCGCCACCCATGAAAAGTGGGGTCACGAAAGCACGCACGATAGAAAGCTTGTTCTGCTCCCAGATGTGCGCTCGGGTATCTGCTGTTGTATATGCAATAGTTCGCATGCCCATATTTAAACATACTATGGATTATTGTCAAATCTCACACGTTAATACCCAGCTTCATGATGCAAACAGCAAAAAGCATGGGAAAATGAAGCTATCATCATGATATTCGCTGCCTCGTTCCCCACCCTCCTTGGTCTCTTGTTTTTCACACTGCTTTTCCTTTTCACGATCTACTCGTGCATGCTCGGCTACCACTGGTTCACATACGGCACCAGCGTGCACAAATCACGCTTGTCGCTCTCCATATACCTTGCCGGCGCCGGCATCCTCTTTCTGATCATGGGTATCATCCTCTATACGCTTTCAATCGTCCCGTATGCTTATTGAAAAGATCGAGTTCAATACTGATGAGGAAGTGCTCCTACAGGCGCAGCGGCACTGGTTCGTATTGATCACACAACTTTCCTTTCCGTTCACGCTCGCGATTCTGCCACTTATAGCCCTCATACTACTCGGCACGCCACTCATCGGCGGAACGCTGCCGATAGACATCAATGCATATTCGCCGACGATCTCGTTCCTCTACGCTGCGTGGCTCCTCATCCTCTGGATGTTCGCCTTCAATATTTGGACCAACCACTACCTCGACATCCTCATACTCACCAATGAACGCATCATCCTGATCGACCAGAAAGGACTCTTTCACCGCCGGGTCGCGAGCTTCCGTCTTGAACGTCTGCAGGACCTGCACGTTGAAGTGGACGGCATTGTTGCAACCTTCTTCGACTACGGCACCGTGCACGCCGAAACGGCTGGACATAGTGAGGAGGAATTTCGTGCATACGGCATGCCGCGACCACGCGAACTCAAGGCGGAGATCCTGAAAGCAGCAGACACTATGATCGACGAGTACCGCGCACGACCACGTGTGGCGGGTGATGATGTCTAGTCGGTCGTTTTGTTGAACCACTCCTCCGGAAACGCTTCCGTCTCCATATTAGGAAGCGCGGTCATAAGCGCATACTCCCACGTGGCTCCATTGGAGGATTCCCAGTCCGGCAAAAAGAAACCCTTTGATATCAACCCGGTCTCAAGGATCGGGCGGTGGTAGTATTCCATCACGGTCTCCCACGGAAGATTCGCCTCCTTAATGCGTTCTTCGTCATCGGTATCGAAGTAGTCAAAGACGGTATAACCCTTCTCCCGAAGAATACGGGTCGCTTCGTTAAAGCGTCGGAGATTCTCATCGTACCCTCTGCCACCACTGGTGAGCGGGCCGAAAACACGCACCACCGGTGGCGGCAGCGTCTTGAGACGCTCAATAGCCTTCTGCGCCAATTCAGCCATCAGCTCCTCTCCTTTTGTATCGGGGTTCCCCGGTCCCTTTTCCATTTGGTGAGTATAGCAGTCATGGAGTGTCGTATGAAGAACTTGACTTTGTATTAACTTAGTGTTACAATGCAAACCACCCTACTGAACAAACTTGGGAGGACATAATGCAACGAACCAAAACGGTATCGACCGGACGGGTCGTTCGTCGATCCTTCCGTGTTCGCTTGTGGGTACTGCTCTTTGTCATGATCTGCGCGGTCGCAATCATAGCCGTGATGCAGTATCGCAGCACGTTCGCAGTTACCTGTCTCAACAGCGCACCCAATCCTCCGGCGGCTGCTTCCTTCACCGGAAGTCGCGCCGTAGTGACAATGGTTCATGCGAAAGCAATGGACCTCGGACTCACATTCATGGAGTCACGTCACGATGTGCGGCGTGCTCATGCGACAGGAAAACTCGTACGTGTCCGTGCAGGCAGTGATCTCACGCTGCACAAGGTTTCGCATCCGTACGGACTGCCGGCAACTTCACTCTTCTTGAGCAGGTTGTCTGCACAGTATCGTGCGGCGTGTGGCGAGAAACTCGTTGTCACAAGCCTTGTGCGCACCACGGGACAGAACTCACTGATCCCAAACGCATCCACACGGTCGGTGCATCCGACCGGCATGGCAGTTGATCTGCGTGTGCCGGCGAATGCTACCTGCCGCAGGTGGCTGGAACGCGTCCTCATCTCGCTTGAATCAGGTGGCTACTTGGAAGTAACGAGGGAAAAACATCCTCCGCACTTCCACATAGCGGTCTATCAATGCGAGTACGCGGATTACGTCCGCCGTCAGAAGGGAGGATAAGTATGACAAGTGCTTCAAGACGTGGCCGGCGCAAGCCGACCACGTCGAGCAAGACCATGCGCACACGCCTACTCCACAGCGTGTGGCGTGTGGTCACGTGGCCAATCCGGACACTGTGGTACATGGTCCCGCTTCGCTACAGACGCATCGGCATCGGCGTTTCGATCATCGCCGCAGTGGCGATCTTCGAACCGTTCACGCCTGCCCATACACTTTCGCTTGCACTCTACTATGAAGCGCGTGACGAACCGTGGATTGGCAGGAGAGCGGTGGCGGCGACTATTTTCAACCGCCGCGACGACCGGCGTTTCCCGAACACTGTCGCGGAGGTCGTTAATGACGGCCGAGAACGTGGCCGCTTATGCGACTTTTCCTTCATGTGTGATGGGAAAAGTGATCTTCCATGGGTCCACCACTACAGCAAGTGGGGTGCCTGGCTTCGATCTCGGTTTGAAGGCTATGTGTACTCAGGCTTCGACGCCTTGGGCATATACCCCGACCCAACTGGAGGTGCGCTCTTCTACAAGCGCACCGACGCAAGATCGCCGTACTTTACGGAAAAGATCAGGTTGGGCGAATTTGAACGGGTTTCCGGAAGTTTCGGTGCCCATGAGTTCTTCCTATATCGAAAATAAGCTGGGGCCTGCGCAGTGCGCGGGCCCTTTTCTGTTTGTCTTTTCCGTCTCTTTCCCATACAATCAAACGAACCATGGCAGACAAAAATCTCCCCACCGAGCCATACAAAGGTGTCCGCGACTTCTACCCAGACGACATGGCCGTCCAGCGGTACATGTTCGATGTCTGGAGCCAAACGGCAGAATCCTTCGGCTACGCCCGCTACGACGCCTCTGTACTTGAACCGGCAGAGCTCTACAAAGCAAAAGGAGCCGAGAACGAAGAACTAGTAAACGAACAGACATACACGTTCACCGACCGCGGTGACCGACAGGTGACGCTGCGCCCGGAGATGACCCCGACCGTCGCGCGCATGATCGCGGCGAAACGCAAAGAACTTGCCTTTCCTGTCCGCTGGTACTCCATCCCGAATCTCTTTCGCTATGAACGCGCGCAACGTGGACGATTGCGCGAACACTGGCAACTTAACTGCGATATCTTTGGCACCGATGAGCGCGCCGCCGATGTGGAGATCATTGCGCTCGCATACCAGACATTTCTAAACTTTGGTGCAGACCCAAGCATGTTCGAGATTCGAATCAACGACGCTGCAGGAATGCAGACTACCTTTTCTGATGCCAATTTCTTTGATTTATCAGCTGAGCAGTCACGTCGTTTACGAAAACTGACGGATCAGAGGCGTAAATTGAAAGTTGAAGACTTTGAAGTAGGAGCGGCTGATATTTTTGGGGCTGACACCCACAAAACAAATTTATTTATTAAATCTTTAGACTGTCCAGATCCTGCTAGTTACCTTGCATGGATCTCACAAAATGCTCAGAATCCCGTTGAAAATCCTCTTGAGTATACAGGATATATCAACGCCAGTGAGATACTCGATGGACTTCGCACTCTGGGAATTACTAACGTTGTATTTGACCCTTCGATTGTGCGTGGCTTTGATTACTACACCGGCGTGGTCTTCGAGTTCTTCGACACCGACCCTGCGAACCGACGCGCGCTCTTGGGCGGCGGCCGCTACGACAACCTCACCGAACTCTTCGGCGGTGAACCGATCCCCGGCATCGGGTTCGGGTGGGGTGATGTGACGCTGCGGGATTTCCTTGAAACACACAACCTCCTCACCGCCGACATCACCGCACCAACTATTATGGTCGCCCCGACCGATCCGTCGCTCAATATCGCCGGCCAGAAGATCGCACAAGAGATCCGCGCGAGTGGCCTTTCCGTTGCGGTCGATATCTCAAACCGAAAGATCGGCAAGAAGATCACAGCTGCAAGCGATGCGTTCGTGGAGTATGTACTCGTACTCGGCGAGGATGAGATCGCATCGGGAACGTATAGTGTGAAGAATCTCACCACCGGCGAGCAACTCTCTGGTACACTCGAAGAGTTGTGTGAACAGCTCGTCTAGTACTCCGCCCTGAACAATGAATTACGTTATCTTTGATATTGAAACTCAGAACATCTTCCATGAGGTCGGAAGTTCGGACGTGACCAGTCTCGACATCTCGGTGGTGTGCACGTATGAAAGCGAGACCGACACATACACAGCCGTCACGATCGACGAGCTGCAGGAACTCTGGCCGATTTTTGAGCGGGCAGATGCGCTCGTTGGATACAACAGCAACCATTTCGACATTCCCCTTCTCAATAAATACTACCCAGGTGACCTAGCGCAGATAAAAAGCATCGACATCCTTGAATCTATCAAGGAGTCACTCGGTCGCAGACTTCGACTCGACGCGATCGCACAAGCCACCGTTGGCGCAAAGAAAAGCGCTGATGGACTTGCGGCGGTGCGGTGGTGGCGAGAGGGTAAGGTCGAGGAGGTCAAGAAATATTGTATGCAGGACGTGAAGGTAACCAAAAAAGTCTTTGAATATGCACTCAAGAACGGTCATGTGAAGTTCAAGGATGGTACGCGCAACAGGGAGATCCCTATCGACACGTCGAATTGGACTGACAAAGAAGATTCGTCGCTTACGCACTCACTCCTGTTCTAGTTGAATACCTCCCTTTATCCTGCTAGTATGCCGGCAGGAAACAAGGGAGTACGAGCATGACAGCCGCACAAGCGAAGAGTCCGTTCCAGGAGGTGAAGATGCGAGAGGTTTCTCTCCATTATTGGACCGCCAACCATCCAGACGGCACAACTGAATTGCTGCTCGATAAGCCGGCTAAAGCAGGGCTGGACCAGAAAAAGTTCAAGAAAGAACTCCGAGTCGCTGCCGCCGTGAGCAAGCTAGAAGGCAAAGCTGTCTGGTGGTGGCACAACGGCATCAAAGTATCGTCAGATGTCTGTCAGGTCGCCGACCCGTGGGCATGGCTCACCGAAAAAAACGCTGAGATGGGCAACTAAGCCCCGCTCGGCCGAACACGAAAACCGCTCCCGGGCGGTTTTCTTTTTAGTTTGACAAACTGCCTATTAAAGGTTTATGTATAGCCATCTGAAGAAGGAGTTCCTTCCATGTTCCTCATTAGCTTTCTTGCTGACACACTCATTGTCGCCGGACTATGCTTGGGTTCGTGGGCTGTCCTGCGTGAAAAGCCACTTGCTACGCTCGCGAACATCTGTGCGGTCACAGCCTTGTTGCTGACGCTCGTGCTGCTCGTCGGCGCAGGGTCGTCGAGCATGGTTAACGATCCGCTTCTCGCTTTCGCAACACTGCTTATTGCCGTCTGTCTCTATCTGTTCTCACTGATCGTCATGATCAATACAAAGGACAGCTTGCGGAAAAGAGTCTTGCAACTTGAGGCGGAAGTCGACAAACTGACTCCGAAAGCCCAAAAGCCGAAAGAGATCCCTCTGGGTACGAACGGACACCGATACTTGGACCACTGATCAAACAGGAGACAACGTCCTGCGCAACACCATTTTGCGCAGGACGTTTTTGTTATGCAACCAATTAACTACGAGACCAGAACAAAGAACACAACAACAACGGCCAACGCAATACGATACCAAATGAACGGCCAGAGTGAGTACCTCCGAACAAACGCAAGCATAAAGTGGATCGCCAAAAGACCCACCAGGAACGCCGCTCCAGCACCGAACCCGATAGCTGTCCATGCAACCGGTTCATTGAGCGTCATGAGCTCAATGAGCTTCTTCGCGCCAGCACCAAGGATGACGGGTATCGCAAGCAAGAATGCGAACCGTGCTGCTTCTTCACGTGTGAGGCCGAGAAGCATTCCGCCGACAATGGTTGCCCCAGCACGCGACATGCCCGGAATGAGTGCAAGCGATTGAAAAAGTCCGATCAGCAACCCCTTCCGCACGGTCATCTCCGGCCGTCGCGGTACATTGAGATACACCCACTCTGCATACATGAACAGAAATGAACCGGCAACCAGCACCCCGGCGACCAAAAGCGGACTTCGAAAGAACGTTTCCATCAAGGATTCAAGAAGGAGCCCAAAGAAGACCGCCGGCACGGTACCGATCATAAGCGCATACACGAGTGTCATGTCGCGTGAATTCACCGGCAACCGTGCAAGTTTCCGTACCACCGTATTCGCCAATAGCGCAAGATCGCGATGAAAGTACACGACCACTGCCGCTGCGGTCGCCAAATGCAACACCGCATCGAACGCAAGCGCATTGCTGCCTCCAAACTCAAAGAAGAAACGGGTGAGCACTAAATGGCCGGTCGAGGAGACCGGCAGGAACTCGGTAATACCCTGTACCAACCCCAGAATGACCGATTCGGCTGACGTCATGAGCGAATTATATCATGGGCTGATGCATGATATAATGCAGGAAACTTATGAATAACAGTCCAGATATGCCCCCTACACCTTCACGCGCACAGTCGCTTGCTATCCCAGTTGCCATCGTCTTTGGCTTCACACTCATTGCGATCGCCATCTACTTTGGTGGCGGAAACAACCCGATCGCAGCTATTACCGGCTCGAACAACGAACCGCCGGAAGAAACAGATACATCGACCCCGGACCTCTCCCTCATCAATCCGGTCACTGAAGCGGATCACATTCGCGGTAATCCGAATGCACCGATCGTCTTCGTCGAATACTCTGACTACGATTGTCCATTCTGCAAGAACTTCCATGAGACCATGAAGCGCATCATGGACGAGTACGGCAGCAACGGTCAGGTTGCATGGGTGTATCGACAGTTTCCACTCCAGCAGCTCCATCCGAGCGCACCACGCATCGCCGAAGCGTCCGAGTGTGTTGCAAAGCTTGGCGGCAATCAGGCCTTCTGGACATTCTCCGACCTTATCTTTGAAGAGCGCACAGTGAACGAACCGACGGATATGAGCCGCTTGAATGAGTTTGCAATAAGCGCCGGTGTGGAAGAGGCGGCATTCACCGCGTGCCTGAACAGCGGTGAGACACGAGAACTTGTCGAAGAGGACTTCAACAACGCCATTGCGATCGGCGGACGGGGTACCCCGCATACTATCGTACTGGTGGGCGACCAACAGGGCGTTATTAACGGCGCACAACCATATGCGACCGTAAAGCAGATCGTCGATAATCTCATTGCTCAGAATGAGGGTGGTGCGCTGGAGGGCGAATAGCGTCCCACTAGTTTAGTACCGTACCGAGCTTTCCACTCCACACGAACTCAATGAGTTCCTGCATCTCTCCCTGGACCTGGTCGAGGTCCTCCTTTGTCACCGGCACGGTCGTGATGGGACAGCGGTCTTTCTTATCCGGAGAGAGGAACACGAGTGACGCGTTGACGGCCTTTCCTTTGTAGCGGTCGTTCCCTGAAATGAGCAGTGTATAGAAGATGAGCTGGCGGAAATACTTCCCGTCCGAACTCTTGGTCTCACCACGAATGGCCGCCGGCGACATACCCTGCCGTGTCTTGTAATCAAATACCTCGACTGTATTACTGTGTTCGATGATGGCGTCGAGCTTGCCATGAATAGGAATCGTTACCGGTACACCTTCGAACGTGCCCCGAAACTCCGCTTCAACCCATTTTTCTGAATAAATAGTTCCATCAGTTTCAAAGTGTTCGGAAAGCGCAGCTGCGACCTTTGGTGCGTTCGCGTGCAGCTCGCGCCGTACAGCATCTTTCTCTGCACTCGCCAACAACGACGCGGCAAGGAACCCGTCAACCGCCTCAATGATGACCTTCTCGATGCGCTCGGAGTCACGCTCCCCTGAACTCCAGATACGATCGAACGCAGCATGCATCGCACTTCCCTTCTCAGCAGACGCGGACGGTGCCTGCGGCATCTTGAGAATACTCTCAAGCAGGAACGTTTTCGGGTCTTCAACAAAATGGTTCAGGGCAGTCACTGAAAGTCCTGAGGTGGTCAGTACCCGCTTGGCGAGGTCAGTGATCGCCTGTGCGCGTACAGAATCCACATCCGATTCGTGTGCGGTTGGTAGCGGTGGGTCGATGTATGGTAGCCGCACGGTAGAGGTGTGTTCAACAGGCAGTTCGTCGATGAACCGCACCGGCAATTGTGTCGTGCCATCAGACTCCTCTTCTGCGGCCAACACGACCGCGTGCTTTCGTGCGCGTGTGAGCGCGACATAGAAGAGTCTTCGTAGATCGCTGATGTCGTCAGTTGACGCACGCCGGTTCGGCATCGAGAACGACCGGCCACGCGCTTTGCCGATCCACGCCGATTCGGTCGCGTACGGCAGGAATACATAGTCAAATTCAAGCCCTTTGCTACCATGCGCTGTCATTGCCGACACGATACTGTCAGGCACACCCACCGCAACCTTCACCGTCCGCCGTTCAGCCGACTGGCGATACGCCAGGAGTCCGCGCAGGAGATCAGCCGGGTCGGTCAGTTCACGATCCCGGACTATCGATTCCGCAAGCGCCACAACACCCCGCCACACCTGCACGGAAGCAGGATTCAGTGCCACCTGTTCGGCAAGCCCTGACTCACGACACAGCGCCACCACACAGCCGAGCGGATCGTCGGTGAGGAGCTGCTTTTGAATTCGCGCAAGTCCGGGTAGCTTCTCCTCCCATTCGATACGAGCGCCGCTTCGTATCGCCTTTGCCAATTCAGCGACCTCACCGATCGAGAGATCCCAGCAACCGGCGACCATAGTGCGAAGCAGTGCATCAAGCCGTGTTGGGTCGATGGTAAACTCAGCGAGATCAAAGAAGGTGCGGCCAACCGGGTGTGCGAAGATATCGATACTCCGTTCCGATGAGACTGGAATCCCTTCCTGCTCCAAGAGCTGCAGGACACGTTCAAGTTCACGGTTCCGGCGCGTGATCACCGCGACCGTTGCGTCCGGCTCGCGTTCTGTCACTTCCCTGATCGAATCCACAAGATAGCGTTCCATCGCAGATGCATTCTCGGCGGTCGCAACTTCGATCGGCCGCGCCCCCTCACCACTCGCAGCCGTGAGCGGAACTCGCAGATCACGATGTTCGTCACCGTCGTAGTTGTGTTCGATCATCGCAAAACCCGCGTCCAGAAGCGACTGGTGCGAACGATAGTTGGTATCGAGCGATACTGAGACCATCGTCGGCCATCGTTTCCGAAGCGCAAGGAAGTTCTCTACCGACGCGCCTTGGAATCGGTAGATTGCCTGTTTCTCGTCCCCTACAATGAACACGTTCGGTATCTCAAAGAATTCGGCGATGATCCGTATGATGAGGTTCTGGGCATCATTCGTGTCCTGATGCTCGTCAACGAGCAGGTAGAGGAACCGCTCCTGTACGAGCCGCCTCAGCAGTTCGTCACCTTCGAGGGCTGTGATAAGTTCGATAATAAGGTCATCAAAGTCCATCAGCTCCTGCTCATGTTTGGCCGCTTCGTATGAGGCATATACATCAGCAAATAGTTTTGTCCGCTCACACTTTACGATCTCCCGCTCCGCATCTGCCTTCAACCTGCCTTTTGTCACACCCCGCGTGGAGATAGAGGATTCATCATTTTTGATGCGCTCTATCTCGTTCAAAGCGAAGGCACGAACGTCATCGGGTGTGAGAGTGTCGCGCTTCGCGTCACTGATCGTCCGGATGATCTCCGAGAGGTAGTGGTCAGGTTTCCCCAGCGGACGGATATCGGCAAACTGCGGGCCAGTGAGGATATCGCGAATGAGTGTCTCCTGCTCGATATCGGTGATCCGGCGTCGGTCACGAAGATGTATGAAGTGGTCGGGATATTCGGCGATCATCGCTGCAGCAAACCCATGAAATGTGAAGATGCCGACCTCGTGTGCCCGCGGGCCGATAATAGTTCGAAGTTTTGTACGCATCGCCTTCACGCCTGCGTCGGTGTAGGTGATGGCAAGGATACCTGAGGGTGGCGTGTCAGTGGTGTGGAGGATATTCGCGATACGGAGCGTCAGTACGGTCGTCTTCCCCGTTCCCGGTCCGGCAACCACCATGACCGGACCGTCGATCGTATCGACCGCCTTCCTCTGTCCTTCATTTAAACGGTTATATGCTTCATTGAACGCCTGAAAGTCCATAAAGATTCATTATAACCGATGTGGTGAAATGCGCATGGAATGCCACTTTTCAACTAATCAGGCTGGTGGTAGTATAGCCCTGTCTATGGAATTGAAGGATATTGTAAAGGAAGCAGTGGTCATTGGTGAAAGCGCGACGTTTCGCGAAGCACTTTCAGCGATGATCCGTGAACAGACAAATACCCTTTTGGTTACCGGCGACAACGGAGAGCTTATCGGAGAAGTGAGCGTGTCCGACCTCATGGACGCGGTCGTTCCGGAATACCTTGATGGCGATAGTATCGCTTCGAGCTTTGCCACAGAAGAGATGTTCGAAGAAGCGGTCCAGAAAGCATCTGACAAACCGGTCAGTGAGTTTATGAACGCCGATGTCGAAGCTGTGGAGACCGACGATGGTCTGATGCAGGTGGCAGCGGTCGCGATCGCGCACCAGAAGGCGCGGATCCCGGTGGTGGACAAGGAGAACCGGCCGATCGGCATCATTTCCAGACGCGGTCTCAAAGAACTGCTCGCAAGCTCGCTCAACCTCTCATCCTAATAGTTAACAGCCCGCACGAAGCGTGATGGAATCCGTCACGTTTTTCTTTTGTCACGCACAGATTATGGAACTCATTCAGATGGTCGCGATTGCGATCTTTGCCGTCACGTTCTTTTTTATCCTCACCGAACGCATTCACCGGACCGTCATCGGTCTCTTCGGTGCACTCGGTATGGTACTCGCCGGTATCATCCTCGATTTCTACCACCCGGAGGAGGTCGTTGAAGCCATCGACTTCAATACGCTTGGCCTTCTCTTCGGTATGATGCTTCTGGTCTCGATGCTTGAAAAGACCGGATTCTTTCAGTTCGTGGGCATCTGGACCGCGAAGAAGACCGGGGGGAGCCCGTGGTTTTTGATGCTCGCACTCGGCGCGATCACTGGTATCTTCTCAATGATCCTCGACAATGTGACCACGGTGATCCTTATCGTGCCGGTCACGATCATCATTGCGGATATCCTAAAAATCAACCCCATTCCGATCATCATGTCCGAAGCGCTTATCTCGAACATCGCCGGGACCGGTACGCTCATCGGTGACCCGCCGAACATCATGATCGGCTCTGCGGTCGGGTTCTCGTTCAATGACTTCCTCATTCATTCACTTCCGGTCGTCATCGTCGCGTGGCTCGCAACACTTCTCATCTTCCGAGTCATCTACCGCAAGGATATTGCGAAGAAGCCGGAGAATATCGACCAGCTCCAAAAGATGAATGAGTGGGATGCGATCAAGGAACCGAAGACACTCAAGAAGCTACTCGTGGTGTTCGGTATAACGATCGCACTCTTCTTCCTCCATAGCGTCCTGCACCTTGAGCCGGCCATGGTCGCGCTCATTGGCGCCTCGCTTGCACTTATCGTGGTCTCTCCAAAACACGACCCGCAACATATCATCGAAAAATGCGAACTGTCTGTTCTTCTCTTCTTCGGATCCTTGTTTGTGATCGTGGGCGGACTTGAGCACGCCGGAATCCTCGAAGAACTGGCGAAGCTCCTCACCGCCGGTGCTGCAGACAACCTGCTTCTGACCGCCATCATCGTCCTCTGGGCAAGTGCGATCCTCTCTGCGATCGTTGACAACATCCCACTCACGGTCGCGATGATCCCGATCATCATGTATTTGGGTGCGCAAGGCGTACCGACCGATCTCCTGTGGTGGGCGCTGGTACTCGGTGTTGGATTCGGTGGCAATGGCTCCCCGATCGGATCGTCTGCCGGCGTCATCGTGGTCGCCAAGTCGGAAAAGACCGGTTCGCCGATCACCTTTATGGGCTGGATGAAACAGGGTGTCCCGACCATGATCGCCTGCTTGGTCGTCTCCACCCTTGCACTCGTGTTGTTCACTGAACATTTTTCCACCCACGGACAGCTTGGTGACGTTCGCATCGTGAACGAAGCGTCTGCATACGAACATCCGGTGCCGTATCAGGACTAACGAAAAGACAATAAAAACGGCCGCCCTGGGATGGGCGGCCGTTTTGTTTAATATGATTTCAATCGTCTCGCTTTCTCGTGCTGTCTGATCTTCTCCAGTGCCTTTGCTTCGATCTGACGGATACGTTCACGGGTCACTCCGAATTCCTTCCCTACCTCTTCAAGCGTATGGTATGTGCCATCGAGGAGTCCGTGCCGCATCTCGAGGATCTTCCGTTCCTTCTCAGAGAGCGTGTCGAGTATCTCAGTGATCTGGTCAGCGAGGATGCTGTGTGCCACTTCCTGGTCCGGTGCGATGATCTTGTCGTCCGAGATGAAGTCCGAAAGGCGTGAGCGGTCATCATCGTCACCGATCGGGAGCTCGAGCGAGATGGTGTCCTGACTGATCTTCTCGATCTGGTACACTTTCTCGACCTCAACACCCATCTCTGTGGCGATCTCCTCCGGCATCGGGTCACGACCAAGGTCTTGGGAGAGTCGGCGTGAGATCTGCTTGTATTTCGCCATCGTCTCCACCATGTGTACCGGAATACGGATGGTTCGTGACTGGTCGGCGAGTGCGCGAGTGATCGCCTGGCGGATCCACCACGTCGCGTACGTTGAGAACTTGAATCCCTTTTCGTAGTCGAATTTATCGACCGCCTTGAAGAGACCGAGGTTCCCTTCCTGGATGAGGTCAAGGAGAGTGAGGTCGGGACTCCGCCCCACATACTTCTTGGCGATGGAAACCACGAGACGCAGGTTCGCCCGCGCGAGCAGGTTCCGTGCCTCCTCATCACCTTCGGTAATACGTTTTGCAAGGTCACGCTCTTCCTGTGCGGTGAGGAGCGGGTACTGCCCGATCTCGCGCAGATACATCTGGATCGAATCGTATCCGCTATCGTTCCGGCGATACGCATTCTTTTGTGCAAGTACTTCGTCGGCGTGTGAGTCACCGCCGAGCATGCCGCCACTCTCAAGGACGTCAATGTTCGCGATCGCGAACCGTTCGTAGAGGTCGTCAAGGAATGGGACGTCCTTCTCCACTTGCGGGAAGTATTTCAGAATGTCGTCGTAGGTGATGTACCCACGGTCACGTCCCATCTTCATCAGCATCTCAGCTTTCGCTTCCTGATCCTTGCGGGCACGGGACAACACCCGTGGCTTTGCCGCAGGTTTCTTCGTTTTTGCGCGCGTGGCGACCTTGCGCTTTGCGGGCGCTTTCTTGGCTGGTGTCTTCTTTTTAGCTCCAGAGCTGGTAGTTCGTTTTGGCTGCTTCTTTTGTACTGTGCGCTTCGCTTGTTTTTTGGCTTGCTTTTTTGGTGCTTTCGTCACCCGTTTTGCTTTTGCCTTAGTGGTGGCCTTTCGGGCCACTTTTGATGTTTTTTTTGTTTTCTGTACGGCTTTGCGCTTTACGGCCATATGTGACGACCACTATACTGGATAATCAGGAAATGTCGAGTATTCAAAAGTACCCTTCTGTCAATATCTTTGGCTGTGGAAATCAGGCTTCTCCGTTAAATAATTCAGGACTGTATCGCGGTTTCCCAAATTCACGGTGAAGTTCTGCCACTTCGCCCATCAACGTCTCCATTGCAGCTTCATCTCCAGTACGTTCGGCGGCGGCAAGGGTCGTCCGCTTCTCCCTGATGGTTTCCTTCAGCAACAGTTCACGAAGCTCCTGCAAACGGCCGGCAAGCTCCTCATGACGTTGCAGTGGCCGCATATCGGCAAGCTCGTTCTCGAGCTGAAACACAAGTGGCGAGATGACTTCCGCAGAAAGCTCGTCACGAACTGCAGTGATCGGTCTCCCGACCGCTGCTTCAAAGGTACGCGATACAACCGCACGCTCTTTCTCCGACAGTAGCGCTTCGGCTGCCACCATGTATGCGAGGAGTGCTTCCTTGCGGGTGACCGATGCAGGCGCCTCCGCTTCTTGGTGTGCCGACTGTTCGGTTGCCACTGCCGGACGACGTGCGCGGTCGCGTTCGAGACGCGCAAGCTCAAGGTGGATCGCGTCGGTCGTTGTATTGAGCGCTTCTGCGACCACTCCCTCAAAGTGCTCACGGTCGATACGACTCTCGATACGCAGGAGATATGGTACGACCTCATCCCGAGCCCGCAGCTTGAACGTCCGCTCATCCCGCGCTTCTTCCTTCAATACGGCAAGCAGAAACTCGATCACATGCGTCGCGTGACCGATAATGTCTTTGAATTGCTTCAAGTCCTTCTCTATGATATCCGCCGGGTCTTCGCCGTTTTGAAGCCGCGCCACCTTCACGTCCATGCCGCGTGCGAGCATCACATCCGCTCCCCGTTTAACCGCCGCGATACCGGCGCGGTCTGCGTCAAGTGCGAGCACCACGCGGCTTGAAAGTCTTTGCAAGAGCGCCACGTGGTTTGCGGTGAGTGCGGTGCCGGACACCGCGACTGCGTTGGTGTATCCCGCCTGGTGTGCGAGCACCACATCGAACTGCCCTTCCACGATGAGAGAGAAATCATACTGGCGAATACCATGCTTGGCCTTGTCGTATCCGAATAAGACAGATGATTTATCGAAAAGCTCAGTCTCCGGCGAGTTCACATACTTCGGCGCATCGCTGTCCTTGCTGAGAATGCGCCCTGAGAACGCCACAATACGGCCGGACGGATCACAGATCGGGAACATTATGCGGTCACGGAATACATCATACGGTGCCTTCCCTGCGTCAGCCGATTTAATAAGTCCTGCCTTCTGCATCTCCGCGTCACTAAAACCCTTGTGTGCAAGGTGTTCACGAAGATCACGCCAGCCGTGTTCCGGCGGTCCGGGTGCATACCCGATGCGCCACGCGCCGATCGTTGACGGCTTCACACCGCGGTCCTTGAGATACCTGCCCGCCTCTTCCTTCTTGAGGAGGTACGACGAATAGAACTTCGCTGCCTCGTCGATGAGTGCATACTGTTGGTCGCGTTCGTTCCGCTTCTTCGGATCCTCCGGGACCAGCTCGACACCGGCCTTCTCGGCAAGGATCTTGAGCGCCCCTTTGAAGTCGACTCCTTCCATCTTCTCGACGAACGTGAAGATATCGCCGCCTTGTGACGAGGAGAAGCAGTAGTACATGCCACGGTCAGGTGAGACGTAGAAGGAAGGGGTCTTTTCGTTCGTGAACGGTGACTTGCCCTTATAGTTCTTACCCGCTTTGTGGAGCTCCACGTACGGCGCGACAACATCCACGATCGACAATCGTTCCTTGATCTTTTCTACTGCATCGGAGGCCATATTCGTACCCGTATTGTACCCGATTCAGCGGTGTTTTGCTGAGCTATTGACATACGCATATAAATATGCTGTTATTGAATTAACCAAGAACGGAGGCAGAAATGTTCATTGAGCTCTGGATACTGTGTTCTTTCATCGCTTTCGGGGCAGTTGTTTACGCTGCTCTGCGAGACGAAATGTTCAGGAATGCTGGAGTTGTTGCCAAGGTCTGTGTGGTTGTTGGTGCAACTCTCCTCGGCCCTCTCACCATCGGCGTCATTTTTGCCGATATTGCAGACAGAAGGAAGGGTGAATAAACATCCCCCCTCCCCCGACGAAACCCTAGCGGTGACGCCGGGGTTTTGTTTTTCTAAAAAAACTCATAGGGCATGGAAAACGGCGGCCCTAAGGGGCCGCCGTAGCAACTGAAGAACGTCAGGCGAATGCCGGCCACTGGGACTTCACCCAGCGCGCAAGCATGCGGAACACGAACGCGAGACCGAGACCAACTGTAGCACTGATCGCCATCACCCAGATCGTCTGGGTGGTAAGGGCACCGATCAAGACCCCGACTGCCGCGTAGAAGAAACAATCGAGTGCGTCGTTTGAATGGACGCGGACGAACAGCGCGACCAGGAACCGACCAATCGTCGGAAGAGCGCGGACGAACATGACCACGCCAAGTCCGATGAGACACGCGACGCCGATCGGACTGACACCCAGGACCACATCCCGTTTCTTGCGTGCGACGGTATTGATCCGCAGTACGCTCGTACGCCCCTTCCGACTTCCTAGATGGTCGGAAGAAATCGCCCACAACCAGCCAAACACGAGGAACGCGCCGGCGACGCCTGCTGAACCCATGACAGCATGCGAGAGCATGATATCGGTTCTCCAGAGCATGATGCCAGCCATCACCACCAGCGCGTTGAGCGCAAAGGATGCTGCGGCCGCTGCGCACCAGAAAATGTATGTTGCCCAGGCCCAGTACCGCTCGGTGTCTGGTCTCCAGCTGGAAACTGACTTCCATACTGCCGGTGTCTGCCGCTTGATGTCATGCCAGGCGTAGACCAGCCAGCCAGCAATTCCACCTGCCGGCCCGCCCACGAAATACCAGCCAGCTGCTTCGGCAAGCACATGGACGATTGCGCCCCCAATGAGCGCGCCGCAGAAGATCGCAAAATATACTCGTCCGTTCATGGTCTTTCTCCCTTTCAATGCCCTTATTGGGCAACAAAACTTATGAGACTATGCCATAGTTCAACTTTGGAATCAAGATAACGCAAAACAGCCGGCATCACGCCGGCTGTTTTGGTTCGTTGTATAAATCTATTCGCTCTCGGCAATGGTTTTGATCATCTCGTGCTTGTTTGAACCTGGGAACCCAGTTCCTGCAGGGATCAAACGTCCGATAATGACATTCTCCATAAGGCCGGTGAGGTTGTCCTCACTTCCCTTCACCGCAGCGTTGATGAGAACGCGTGTCGTGTTCTGGAATGAAGCTGCAGAGAGGAAACTCTTTCGTGTGAGTGAGGTCTCGGTGATACCAAGGATAAGCTTCTCCGCCTTTGCAGGCTCCTTGCCTTCAGCCTTCATCTTTTCATTCTCCTCCACGAAGATCCATTCCTCCACCACTTCACCTACCGTGAAGCGTGCGTCGCCGTTATCGGTCACCTTCACACGGCTCATCATCTGCTTGACGATAAGTTCAATGTGCTTGCGCGCGATGGTCACACCCTGCAACTCGTAGATCTTATTGATCTCAGAGATGATGTAGTCCTGAGTGAGCTCACGGCCGCCATACTTGAAGAGCTCCGGAAGGTGCGCCGAACCATCAGTGAGTAGCTGACCTTCGGTCACTGACTCACCCTTCGCAACGGTCATCACACGACGATAATGCACTGGATACTCGAGGTTGTCTGAGGTCTTCTTTGCATACTTCGCACCCTTCTCAGGTGTGACGACGATGATGCGGTCACGACCGTCACGTTTGATCTCGGTCACGATACCATTGGTTTTCGATACGGCCGCCGGGATCTTCGGCTGACGCTTCTCGAACACCTCTTCCACTCGTGGAAGACCCGAGGTCACGTCACCACCAACCGACGCGGCACCACCGGCGTGCTTCGTGTTCATAGTGAGCTGTGTACCCGGCTCACCGATCGCCTGTGCGGCGATGGTTCCAACCGCTTCACCGATATCGATGAGCTTGTTGCTCGCGAGGTCGACGCCGTAGCACTGCTGACACACTCCACGAAGCGTCTTGCAGGTCATTGGTGAACGCACCACCACGGACTCCGCGGTCGTACCCTCGATCGCAAGCGCGTCGCGGCGTGAAAGCAGATGTCCTTTCTTGAAGAGTACCGTACCCTTGGCATCAACCGCATCCTCAACGAGCACTCGTCCTTTGATCGCCTTTGAGAACGCGATCTCGATACCGGACGCGGACACACGGCCGATTCGTGTTCCCTGCTTTGTCTTGCAGTCTGCTTCGGTCACGATAGCATCCTGCGCCACCACGAAGAGTCGGCGGGTAAGGTAGCCGGCCTTTGCGGTCTGGAGCGCCGTGTCAGCAAGCCCCTTACGCGAACCGTGCGTGGTGTTGAAGTACTCGATCGGGCTCATACCCTCCTTCATCGAGGAAAGGACCGGGAACTCGAGCGTTTCACCGCGAGTGTTCACGATGAGACCCTTCATACCGATCATCTGCGCGATCTGCCGGACGCTACCACGCGCTCCTGACTTCCAGAGATCGTAGGCTGAACCGTTGGTGTCCATGCGCAGAGGGATGATCTCCTCGAGCTCTGACTTGGCTCGCAGCCAGATCTCCACGATGTGCCGGCGGCGTTCGTCGCGTGCCAAGAGACCCTGTTCGAAGTGATCACGTACCACCAGTTCTTCTGCACGCGCCTTATCAAGGATCGCCTGCTTCTCGACCGGTACGGTCACGTCATCGATTCCCCATGTGGTACCTGAGTGGGTTGCATACTTGAAACCGAACTTCTTGATCTTGTTCACCACACCTGGTACCACGTCCACTCCCTGGTCGTCGATCAGGTCGATGACGATACCAAAGAGGTCACGCTGGGTCACCACGTTGTTGATGTATGGGTGCTCTGAAGGGAGTACGCTGTTAAAGAGGAGACGCCCCACCGTTGTCTCAAACACCTTCCCTTCGAACTGTGAGTATTTCGCAGTGTCGGTAGCAAGGACCTTAATGGTGGCGCGGAAGTCCACGAGACCATAGTCGTACGCGTTAATCGCATCGTTCGGAGACGAGAACCACTTCCCTTCACCCTTCGCGCCTTCGATAACCTTTGTCATCCAGTACGCACCGAGCGCCATATCCATCAAGGATTCAGACACAACCGGCTCCGAGCTTCCCGGCTTCAGTACGTTCTTGTTCGCTGAGATGATCTCGCGCGCCTCCATCTGCGCCTCTTCTGAAAGCGGTACGTGTACCGCCATCTGGTCACCGTCGAAGTCGGCGTTGAACGCACGGCACACAAGCGGGTGCACCTGGATCGCATTGCCTTCAATCAAGACCGGGCGGAACGCCTGGATACCCTGACGGTGGAGTGTCGGTGCACGGTTGAGAAGCACGTGCTTGTCCTTGATCACATCCTCAAGAATTGCCCATACTTCAGGCACTCCGTCCTCGATGAGACGACCTGCACCACGAATGTTGTATGCAAGCTCCTGACGAAGCAGCTCAGAGATCACGAACGGGCGGAAGAGCTCAAGCACCATGTGCTTCGGGAGACCGCACTGGTCGAGATCGAGGTCCGGACCGATGACGATCACTGAACGACCGGAGTAGTCAACACGCTTTCCGAGCAGGTTCTGGCGAAAGTATCCCTGCTTCGATTTGAGGTAGTCAGCAAGACTCTTCAGTGGTCGGCGCTGCGCCTGGCTCATCGCCGAGTACGCCGCGTTCCCATGACGGATCGAGTTGTCGATCAACGCATCGACCGCTTCCTGCAGGATACGCTTCTCGTTTCGCAGAATCACATCCGGTGCCATGATATCGATCAACTTCTTCAGACGATTGTTTCGGTTGATCACCCGACGGTAGAGGTCGTTGAGGTCTGATGACGCGTGTCGGCCACCTTCAAGCGCGACCATTGGACGGAGTGCCGGTGGGATCACCGGGATACGTGTCAGGAACATCCACTCAGGACGGATCTCTGAGTGAGCCATACCGCGGATGAGTGTCAGCCGCTTATCAAGCTTCGTGCGTTCTGCAGCACCCGCCTTCTCCCGCTGTTCTTCAAGCTCTGCCTGAAGCTTCACAAGGTCAAGGTTCTTGAAGAGTTCGTATACCGACTCCGCACCGATCTTCGCCTCGAAGAGCGTCGAATACTTCATTGAGAACTTGTGGAAATTGTTCTCCTCGAGTACGACACCCTGCTTGATGCTTTCGATCTCACGCTTGGAGTCATCCATGCGCTTCTTGAGCTCCTCACGCGCATCGTCGTTTTGAAGCTCCTTGAGCTTGGTCTTGTATTCGTTTGCGAGTTCCGCAAGGAGTCGTGCACGCTCGCTCTCTGACACTTTCGTAACAATGTATCCGGCGAAGTAGATCACCTTTTCGATGTCCGTCGCCGTGATGCCGAGGATGAGAGCGATTCGGCTTGGTACGCCGCGAAGGAACCAGATGTGTGAGACAGGGACGCAGAGCTCGATGTGGCCCATGCGATCGCGTCGTACGATCGAACGGGTGATCTCCACCCCACACTTCTCACACGTAATGCCTTTGTACCGGATACCCCGGTACTTCTTGCAGGCACATTCATAGTCCTCTACCGGACCGAAGATCCGTTCGTCGAAGAGACCGTGCTTTTCCGGTCGCTGGGTACGGTAGTTGATCGTTTCCGGCTTGGTCACCTCACCCTTTGACCACTCGAGGATTCGATCCGGCGAAGCAAGCTTCAGCGAAAGCGAAGAGAACTGCTGCGGCATATTGCGCGGGCGGTCTTTGCCGAATCGTCGTCCTGGTGCTGATGTATTTTGTGTTTCCATACTAATGTTTGAAATGAGTGAGGCTACTAAGCGGTTTCAGTGCGAGGTGTTCGTGTGCGAACAGCTTCTCCGACCGGGTCATGCTCGAGTGCAACGTCGAGTGAGAGACCACGAAGCTGATTAAGGAGCACGTTGAAGGCAGCCGGCGTATGCGGATGACTGATCCGCTCACCGCGTACGATCGCATCGAATGCGGCCGAACGACCGACAATGTCGTCCGACTTGATGGTGAGCATCTCACGGAGCGTGTATGCCGCGCCGTATCCGAGAAGTGCCCACACCTCCATTTCTCCGAACCGCTGTCCACCGACCTGCGCCTTTCCGCCGAGTGGCTGCTGTGTGATGAGTGAGTACGGACCGATTGAACGCATGTGGATCTTGTCTTCCACCATGTGGTGGAGCTTGAGGATATACATATATCCAAGCGCAGTCTTCTGCGCGAACTCTTCACCGGAACGACCGTCACGGAGCTGCATCTTGCCGTCCTCCGGCAAACCAGCCTCCTTAAGTTCTGCTTTGATGTCCGCCTCATTCGCACCGCCGAATGGGGGAACGATCGCCTGGTACCCCAGCGTATTGGCTGCCATACCGAGGTGGAGCTCGAGGATCTGACCGAGGTTCATACGACTCGGAACGCCGAGTGGTGTGAGAAGGATGTCGATCGGACGTCCGTCCTCGGTGAACGGCATGTCCTCTTCCGGAAGGATGCGTGAAATCACACCCTTGTTTCCATGTCGACCGGCGAGCTTGTCACCGACCGAGATGTTGCGGACCTGCGCGACGGTGATGTGGATACGCTTAATGACACCACTCTCGAGATGGTCACCGTTCTCTCGCGAGAAGATCTTCACACCGATAACACGACCACGCTTTCCTGCTTCCAGCCGAAGCGAGGTGTCCTTCACATCCTTCGCCTTCTCACCGAAGATCGAACGGAGTAGTCGCTCTTCAGGTGTGAGCTGTGTTTCTCCCTTTGGCGTCACCTTTCCAACTAAGATATCCCCCGGACGAACCTCAGCACCAATGCGGATGATACCGCTCTCGTCGAGATTGCGGAGCTTCAGCTCAGACACGTTCGGAATGTCCGGCGTCGTCACTTCAGGACCAAGCTTCGTGTCCCGCACTGATACGTCGAGCTCATCCATATGAATGGATGCGAACTTGCTCTGCTTGACGAGTCGCTCCGAGATAATGATCGCGTCCTCGTAGTTCGCACCGTTCCAACTCATGAAGGCAACGAGTGCGTTCTGCCCTACCGCCATCTGACCGTTGTCTGTTGATGAGGTGTCGGCCAGGAGGTCACCACGCTTCACCTTGTCGCCCACAGTTACTGCCGGGCGATGGTAGAACGCAGAGAAATCATTGGTACGTTCAAAGTTCGTGAGTTCATACTCACGCTTCTTGCCCTCCTTGTTCTTGACGACGATACGCTTGGCGTCAGCCGTGATGACCTCGCCGGCCTCAGCCGCAATGATCACGCGGCCGGTGTCCCGTGCTGCCAGTTTCTCAACGCCGGTTGCAACGAGCGGTGCCTCCTGAATCACACAAGGCGTCGCCTGCTTCTGCATGTTCGATCCCATGAGCGTACGGTTCGCGTCGTCGTGGTTGAGGAATGGAATCATCGAGGTTGCGACCGAGAACGCCTGGTTGGTCGCCACGTCCATATAGTCAACCTCCTTTGGGTCGATCACACGAGGCTCTCCGTTCTTGCGCACTTCGATAAGGTCGGACTTGATCTTCCCTTTCTCGTCGATCTCAACTGCAGCGTGCGCGATGTTAAATCGTTCTTCTTCGTGTGCGTTCAGGTACACGATCTCGTCGGTCACCACACCTTTACTCACCTTCACATACGGTGACTCGATGATACCGAAACGGTTCACACGAGCATACATGGAGAGACGAAGGATGAGGCCGATGTTCGGTCCTTCAGGTGTGTGGATCGGACAGAGTCGGCCATAGTGGCTGGTGTGGACGTCACGCACCTCAAAGCCGGCGCGCTCACGGGTGAGACCGCCCGGACCGAGCGCTGAGAGTGTACGAAGTCCCTCGAGCTCTGCAAGGATGTTCTGCTGCGGACCAAACTGCGAGAGCTGGTTCGTGGTGAAGAACTCCTTGATGGCAGCCTGCAGTGGGCGTGGGTTGATGATCTGCGTCGGGAGACTGGTCTCAGACTCGATCGTGGACATACGGTCCTGGATATTCCGCTTCATGCGGGTCATACCAACACGAACACGCTGCTGGAGCATTTCACCAAAGTATCGCACGCGACGGAATCCGAGGTGGTCGATGTCGTCAGGAAGCGATCCCGGAGTGTTGTTGCACTCCATGATACGCGAGAGAATGAGTTTGAGGTCCTCAACAGAGACGGTCCGTTCATCGAGTGCCTTCTTTTCGAGTGAACGACTGAATCGTTCATTAAAATGATGACGGCCGATCTCAGAGAGGTCGTATCGCTCAGGAGCAAAGAGTGAATTGACGAATTCACGGGCGCTGTCGACCGTTGCAAGGTCCCCGTCACGAAGTCGCTTATATATCTCAACATACGAGTCGTCGGTCGAGTGCGCCGGATCCTTCTCGAGAGTTGTCTTGAGGTACGCTTCCGCATGCGGCACACCCTTGAAGAGTGCGAGCATCTCCTTTTCGGTCTCAACTCCGAGCACACGAAGGAGTGAGGTGATCGGAAACTTCTTCTTGCGGTCGATCTTTACGTAGATGACACCATCGTGTTCTGATTCGATCTCAACCCACGCACCACGTGCCGGGATGATCTTCGCACCAAAGTATGTCTTTCCTTTTTGCTCCTGCGCGGTGAAGAAGATACCGTACGAGCGGGCGAGCTGCGGAACAATGACGCGCTCGACACCGTTGATGATGAAGGTGCCGTGCTCGGTCATCGCAGGAATGTCCGCAAGAAAGATCTCCTGTTCCTTCTGACTATCGAAGGTCTTGTTCTTGAGAATGATGTGCGCCGAGAGCGGTGCGTCATAGGTGAGCTTGTTCTCTTTTGCAAAGGCCGGCGTGGTTTTCGGCTTGCCAAGTTCATACTTCTTGAACTGGAGTTCAAACTTCTTGTCCGAATAGTCCGCGATCGGTGAGAACTCTTTAAAGATATCCTTCAGTCCTTCCTCAACGAACCACTTGAAGGATACGTGTTGCGGTTCGATCAGGTCTGGCAGGTCGACGCGCGGCGCGCCGAACTTGGCGAACGTTCGTTCCGGAAGATTTCCGACGGAAACTCCCGACATCAGTGCCTCGTTCAGTTTTGTATCGATTGACTTACTCATGACGTAGTACTCATTACCCCCAAACCGCAAACGAAAAGACAGCGCACAAAAGCGCCTCTGCCGACATAGTTTGCGGTTATGCTTTTAAATAGAATTGCATCACAACCCCCGTGAAGTTGACGTGTACCTGAACACCCCTTTCAGGAACACCGCTATTCCGCATTTATTTCAGACGCACCGGTTCCGATACTATAAAAAGAAGATGGAACTGTATGCGCCTTGTTAATCTTTGCACCCGGGACTCAATCGAGATCAAAATTGCGTTGCGGGGAGTATAGCAGAAAACAGAGATTCGTCAATGCTATCAACTGTTTACCAATATGAAGATGCTGTTAAAATGAAGTGAGCCACAGCAACCATGAGGGATTGGTGATGCATAGCTTGAAAAAGGCCTTGTCCATCTTCCCTGCACGGTTGGTGGAAATATTCAACTTTGTCGTTCTTTACAACGAGTTCAGATACAAGCGTCGTGCGATCTACACGGTCAAGGACACCAAGGGTGAGCCGCTTGGCGAACACACGGACCAGATCGCCATGGCGGCCATGTTCATTCGGGACCGGTTCCTGCCACATCTGAACGCAGAGAAGGTCCTGCGGTACGCATTACTCCACGACCTTGTGGAGGTGTATGGCGGAGACACGCCGGCCTTTCCTGATAAGGACGGCGCATTCGGTCTCGATGTCGTCGTCGACCACACGACGAAAAAAGAACGCGAGCACAAGGCGCTCGAACGACTGAAGCGTGAACTGGACTGGCCCGAAGCGTTCGCGACGATCGAGACGTATGAGCAGAAAGCGGACGAGGAAAGCCGCTTCGTCTACGCACTCGACAAGTTCATTGCGGACCTGAATATCTTCGAGGACGGCGGTCGGACGAACCGTGTGCTTAAGGTAACGTACGAGGAAAAGTTGGAGTATAAGTGGCACAAGATCGCAGAACATCCCTTCCTACTCGACCTATATGGCGAGTTCTGTAGGTACTGCAAAGAACACGAGTCCGAACTGTATTTCCAGCCAACAGAGACGGCCGCCGAATGAATCGGCGGCCGTGTTTCTATTTCTGCTCTGCTCGCCACGCTTCGATCTTCTTATGATCGCCTTCAACGAGGACCAACGGCACTTTATATTTCTTCTTTTTGTATTCCACCACCTCCGGCCGTGTATACATCTCCCCACTCGAAACACGCGCATCCTCAAGGGATTCTTTGGTTCCGAGCACTCCTTCTACATTTCGCGCAACCGCATCCAGTATGGTGAGCGCCGGTAGCTCGCCTCCCGTGAGCACGTAGTCACCGACCGAAACCTCTTCGGCTTTCAATATCTTCTTCACCCGTGCATCGATCCCTTCGTATCGTCCGCTGATAAGGACGACATCTGAATACTGCTTCGCAAGTTTCTTCGCCATCGTCTGGTCGAACGTTTTCCCACGCGGCGACATAATGAGGGTCTTCACCTTCTTCTTCCGCCCGACCGCTTTCTCCCACGCTTTCAGTATTGGCTCAGCCTGCATCACCATACCTGGACCGCCACCATATGGCCGGTCGTCGACCTTGTTGTGTTTGTCTTTCGTAAAGTCGCGCGGGTTGTAGTATGCGACGGAGATTTTCTTGCCGCGTACTTTCGCACCCTTTCCTTTTTCGGTCTTTTGCGCACGACCAAGGACCGACGCGTCGGTGTACGCCTGACAGGCCTCCGGAAAAAGTGTGATGATGTGGAAGTTCATGTATTAGGATTGACCCTTAGGTCGTCACGTAATTTCATCCAAAGTTTCCCCATTTTGTTCTCACCGGTACCGTCCTCGCCCGTCCCCCAATAGTAGTCGGTCGGATACACCTTTAAGAGTTCGCGATCTCCACTCTCCAACAGAATCTCTCGTATATCTGGATGCTGTGCAAGCTTTGCACGAAAGATACGTTCCATCAAGACATCCTTATCATGTGCCGGATCCAGCTTCCCTCCCTCTTTTAGCGTCTGTGCAATACGCCACGCTTCGAGCGGACTGCTCGTCTGCAGTATCTGCTCGCGGACCTCAGGAACCATGCGCAACGCCTGATACGCATGTTCTGCGGTCTTGTATACAACACCGTCGATCTCCACCTCATGGGCAGAGAACGGTGAGAGATAATGCCACCGGTCCTCTACAAAGTTGATCGGTTCGCTCATATCGCAATCCTAGCACAAAACAAAACCGCGGGTACTCCCGCGATTTTGATGTTCTAGATCTTCAGGTCATCAATGGCTTGGTCGAGCGTTTTCGGTTCAGCTGGTGCCAGTGTATCACTATTCGGCTCCATTGCCGCTGCCATGTCGCGTGGAATACCTTTCCCGCCTTCCGGCTCATTGATCTTTAAGTTCACGCGTGCGTCGTGCTTCATGCCGACAACGCGAAGGAGTGTACGGATCGCTTTGGCGGTATTTCCCGAGCGGCCGATGATCTTACCCATATCTTCGGCGTGTACATCGAGTGTGAGGAGCACTCCCATTTCGTCCACCGTCCGATTCGTCTTTACTGCGTCAGGATTATCCACCAGGGCCTTTACAAGCGTTTCAAGAAACTGCTGATCTTCATGCATATCCTTTATGTTTATTTACTAGAAACTCCGAGGGAGCTCTGTATCTAAATAGTACGAAAGTTGCACGAGTGCGTCAATAAAAAATGCGTGTATTCGTGGAAGCGAATACACGCGTTTTTCATTTTGTTTTCACTACGAAGCCTTCTCTTCCTCTGCTGCAGGAGCTTCATCCGGTACCGGGGTTTCTTCAGCTTCGGGAGCTGGAGCTTCTTCTGCCGGTGCAGCTTCTTCTGGAGCGACCGCAGGAGTTTCCTCCACCACTTCCGCTTCCTTCGCCTCAACTACAGCGGCCGCTTCGGCCTTTGCCTTCTCCGCCTCCTCGTTCACGATCGGTGACTTTCGTGGCAGAACGTTCACTTTCTTGGCGTCGATGATCTTCTGTCCCACGAGAATGTTGTGGACGGTTGGTGATGGCTGTACGCCCTTTGAAAGCCAGTCCTTCGCGCGGTCAGCTTTGATCTCCACGCGGTTGCTCTTCGGATCGTACGAACCGAGGTAGTCCACGTGCTTACCACTCTTCGGGCCGGTGCGGGAATCGGTAACGACCAACCGGTATGACGGGTCGTTCTTGCGGCCAACGCGCTGTAGTCTCATCTTTAACATAAGTGACCGCAAAGATACCAGAAAGACTCCTATCAGTCAATCTGTCGAAGGGAAATGAAATACCGCCGGACACTGGTGTGTCCGGCGGTTTACGCTCGCTAGGAAACCGCCCTCCACCGCAGAAACCATCCAAGGCTCTCAAGGAACGACGGGCGATGGGGGTTGTATACCACCTCCGGCATGTCTGGATCATGTACGACCTCGACAGGGAGTGCCGGCAGCATGCATGCTTCCTTCATCGTGTCGAAGACTGACTCGGACATGAAGATCGGCAGCTCCGCGTCGCGGCTCCGGAGGCGACGTGCCGCCCCTTCCGCAGAATCATCGGTACCCCATGACCAGTAGCCGCGGGTATGTGTACAGACACTCCATTCCCGGAAATCCTTCTCCGGCTCATGTACAAATATCCCTATCCGTTTCCGAGTCTTCCCCACACGCACATCGCAGGTAGAAAGGTCGAAGATCGGACCAGAGATAACTGATTCAATGCGTCGGAAATCTCCTTCGCCAAGGATCAGTTGGTCATCCGGTTCGTAGTTGAACCGCATGAGAAAATCGACGAGTTCCTGTCCTGGGAAGCAGTGATACCAGTATGTTGGCATCACACTGGGACCATCCAATTCCACACCCCTGGTGGACTTGAAGCCGCACGCGAACCGGTTCGGATCATCAGTCGGTCTGATGGACAGTGTGATCCGGTTGTGCCCGTCAGGCACGACCGTAAGGGTTTTTGGTAAACGCATAGTCTCCTCCATCAACAAAAGCTCATTTTCTAAGTCGCAAAGTACTATGGCATTTCATGTTAGTCAATGTTAGGATGACCCAACTTATTATGGCAGAAAAAACATCATACGAAGGCGTTATTCAAATTCGCGGCAAGGGCACCGGGTTCGTAGCGCTCGAAGACTTTCTTGAGGATATCGTTATCCCTCGTGACGACCTGGGATTTGCCCTGAACGGGGACATCGTTGAGATCGAACTCAAAGCACCTAAAGAAGGTGAACGACGTGAGGGCCGTGTTCTGCGCGTCATTGAAGGGACACACTCAGAGATCATCGGCACCGTCCGCAACAACGGTCGTGGACTGGAACTCACACCGGACAATACCCGTATCCATATCCGTCCTGAGCTCCCCGATGCGACCGCAGCTGACGTCGGTATGAAGGTCGCTGTCACACTCAACGAGTGGACCGACCCGAAAGCACAACCGACCGCCACAATCGTTGAGGTACTCGGAAAGGCCGGCGACCATGAGACCGAAATGCAGGCGATCATTCGTGGTGGCGGATTCTCAGAAAACTTTCCACCTGAGGTCGCCGAAGCGGCACAGGAACTATACAAACAAAAGGATCAGATATTCGCTGATGCGGTGGCGGACCCGAAGCGCCGCGATATGCGTGACGTGCCGACCATGACCATTGACCCGGCTGATGCGAAAGACTTCGACGATGCACTCTCCTTCCGCCCGCTTCAAAACGGTACGTACGAGATCGGCATCCATATCGCCGACGTTTCCCACTACGTCCGCGAAGGCGACATCATCGACATGGAAGCGCGGGAACGCGGTACCTCGATCTACCTCGTCGACCGCGTCATCCCGATGCTTCCCGAGGTACTCAGCAATGACCTCTGTTCCCTGCGCCCGAACGAGGACCGTCTCGCCTTCTCCGCCGTCTTCACTATTAACGCTGACGCAGCTGTGGTAGACGAGTGGTACGGCCAGACCATCATTCACTCAGACAAGCGCTTTTCATACGAAGAGGCGCAGGATGTGCTTGATACCAAGAACGGCCCGCACCTCACTGAGCTCTCCACACTCATGGAACTAGGGCGCAAGCTTCGGACACGACGATACAAGAGCGGTGCGATCGCCTTCGAACAACCGGAGGTGAAGTTCGAACTCGATGAACATGGTACGCCGATCCGTGCATACACGAAGGTACGGACCGAAACGATGCTCATGATCGAGGATTTCATGCTACTCGCAAACCAGCAGGTCGCGACGCATATCCACGAGCTCTGCAAGTCCGCCGGCCGGGATACGGCATTCATCTACCGTATCCACGACGTACCGAATCCGGACAAGATCGAGGAACTGGCAACATTCCTCCACGCCCTCGGGTACGAGTTTGAGACCAACAAAGGTATGGTGAACGCCAAGAACATCAATAAGCTTTTGAAGGAGGTCGAAGGGAAGCCTGAGGAGAGCCTCATTAAGGTCGCTACCATCCGATCGATGGCAAAGGCAGTGTATTCCACAAAGAATATCGGTCACTTCGGGCTCGCCTTCAAGTTCTATACACACTTCACCTCACCGATCCGTCGGTATCCGGACCTCATAGCGCACCGTATGTTGCGGCGTCACCTCGACGGCTCAATGATCGGCGGAAAAGAGATGGCGAAGTTCGAGAAGATCTCGATCCAATCCTCAGAGCGTGAAGCGGAAGCGGTCCGCGCGGAACGTGACAGTATCAAATACAAGCAAGTGGAATTCATGCAGGATAAGGTCGGGCAGACATTTGATGGTGTGGTGACGGGTGTTACCGATTGGGGTATCTATGTGGAGGAGAAGAACTCGAAGGCGGAAGGCATGATCCGTCTTGCAAGCATCCGCGGCGACTACTTCACACACGAAGCAAGCAAGTACCGCATCAAGGGCGACCGGACTGGCACCACCTACTCACTCGGTGACGAAGTGCGGATCAAACTCGTCCGTGCGAACCTCGAGGAGCGACAGCTTGATTTTGAACTGGTGAAATAGAAAAAGGCCGGTGCATGCACCAGCCTTTTCTGGTCATGCACCGGCCGTTACCGAAGCTTGCTGAGTTTCTCCGCGAGACGTGCTCGCCTACCGCGGGCTTTCTTGTTCAGGCGCTCGCGGTCTGCGATCGCCTCATCGATCAACCGGATCTCCTCCTCGAGTTTCAGCGCCTTCGGGTCGGGTGGAGGTGCCGCTGACGATGTGGCCATCGACGTCTTCCGCCTGCCTCTGCGATTCGGGCGTGCATAATAGCCACCAATGAAATCCCGTCTGTCCGCCCACCGGTTCCGCACCGGCTTTTCGTTTCTATGCTGCAAGTGTACTCTCCGTTTAGCTAGAACCAGACCCCTCTGGGCCAGATATGATATACCACTATATTTGGTTGTAGTCAATGCTGCCCAGTAACCATTTTCTTTATCTGGTGGTATTATGCAAATAGGAACAATGGCAACGAAAGGAGTCGTGCCATGCGACGGGAACTACTTGTTCTTTTGACCACTGATCCGCCTCGTCTTGTTGAGCGTTCGATCGAACTGCAGCGTGTGCTTCACACACTTGTAGGCGACGGTCTCGCAATCAACTACCAGCGCGGAAGCTTCGCTCAATTCATCGTTCCTTCCCTCCTCTGCGCAGAGCATTTCCAACAGCTTCTCGTAGACAAGGGCCAGAACGATGTAGAAGTGAGCAACTCCGAATCAGAAATACAAACAGCGGAGAACTGTCATGATTGCCACCTACAAATGGCATGAGGACAAAGGGCCTGGGAACACGACACACGCTGATGCATGTGAGCGCCTCAGGCCTTTTCTCGTCCTACTTCGCCACCGCCTCAGCGTCCTCAAGCTTCACCGACAGCAACTTGCTCACCCCATCCCCCGCCATCGTGACGCCGTAGAGTACACCTGCGCGACGCATGGTCTCCCTGTTGTGCGTGATCAAGATGAGCTGCGAGCGTTCGGCGAGCGCTTCGATCATATCGCCATAACGTCGACTGTTCGCCTCATCGAGCGCTGCATCGGTCTCGTCGAGAATCACAAAGAGCGGCGGATTCACCTGACTCATTGCAAAGATAAGTGCGATGGAGGTGAGTGCGCGCTCACCGCCTGAGAGCATCTCAAGTCCCCGCACGCGCTTGTTCGGCAACTTCACATCGAGTTCGATGCCCTCCGCTTCTTCCGTCTCCTCCTCAACCTCTTCTTCCTCAAGATCTTCTTCACTCTTCTTCCGCACTTTCGGCTTCACCCGCAACAGCTTCGCCTCTCCTCCGCCGAACATAAGTGCGAAGAACCGATTGAACTCTGCATTGATCTTCTCAATGCCGCTTATGAACTGCGTATCGAGTTCACGTGTGAGTTCGGCGATCATATCGGTCAGTTTCTGGACTGACACCTCAAGATCAGCAACCTCACGGACCAGAAACTCATCCCGCTCCTTCACCTCACGGTACTCCTTTTCAATATCATCATTCGCGCCACCCAATTCCTCAAGGCGGATCTTCAGTTTCTCCAGTTCGCGTCGACGGTTCTGCTGCCTTGTTCGTTCCTCCGCCACGATCGTCCCGTTCGTCACCGGCAAACCATTCTCCTTGATATCCGTCTTCTGATACTCCGTTGCAGCACGTCCAATGAGCGCGACCGCTTCGGTGAGCTCACGCTTGAATTCCTCACGATCGCGTGTGAGGGCAGCAAGCTCCTGGTCGATCCGAGCGAGCTCCCCTTCACACTCCCGTTCCTCGTTCACGATCCGGAACATCTCGCGCTCCGCCTCCCTGCTTTCGCTTGCTTCCGCTTCTATCTCCGTACGTATCCTGTCGTATGTGTGCTGCAATGCTGCCTCTTTTTTGGTGAGTTCGCTGATCTCAGTATCTAGTGACGCCTTCTGTTCCCGCAGCTCTGACAACTCCTGTTCTTCGGTCGCAGTGACCGGATCCCCACGTTCCTCACTCTTCACCAAGAACGCCTTGAAGGTATGTATGATGTCGGTGAGGGCACGACGAAGTCGTGCAACGTTATCGTCCCGCACCGCCTGTTCGACCGCACGCTCGATCTCGTCAGCGAGTGCGGCGACCGACGCATACGCGACCGTCTCCGGTTTCGCCCGATTCATGCGCTCCGTTGCCGCTTGCACCCGCCGTTCAAGAAAAGCGACCTGTCCCTCAAGCTGGCCAAGTGCCCGTACCCGCTCCTGGTGCGTCGCACGCGCCTCTGAAAGTTCTGCCTCCGCAGCGACCAGCGCATCCCGCTTCACATCCTTCTCGGCTTCCTGCAGCTTCTGTTTGGCGGCTCTGTGTGCGTCTTTTAACTCAGTGAGACGAGCCGCCGGCTCACGTCGTGCCTCGGTGAGTCGGTCGTGGTGATACGCGAGATAGATATCCTCGCGCTTCAGGTATGTGGCGTACGCTGCGGTCAATTCCTCCTTGACCGCTGCCGCTCGCTCGATCTTCTTGATCTGTCGTTCGAGAAACTTCAGGTGCGGGGCCACTTCCCGTCTGAGCGATGCGACCCGCTCAATGTTCTCGCGCGTCTTTTGCAGTTTCCGCTCTGCTTCGGACTTTTTGAACTGATATACCTTGAGACCAAGAGCATCCTCGATCATCTCACGTCGCTCTTTCGGATTCGAGAGCAGGATACGATCTGCTTCGCCCTGGGAAATGATGTGGTGGCCGGATGGGCCGATGTTGGCGGCTGCGAGTAGCTCCTGTATATCTTTGAGCCGCACACGTGACCCGTTCACCACATACTCGTTCTGGCCGTCGCGGTGCACTACGCGCTCCACGATCACCTCATCAAAATCGACCGGAAACACACGCTTCTCATTGTTCAGTGTCAGTGTCACTGATGCACGATTCGCGCGCGCAATATGATCTGTCCCGCCCCAGATGAGATCCTCACCGCGCTTCCCGCGCATGCGCGACGGTGACTGCTCACCAAGAACGAACCGAAATGACTCCGCAACATTGCTTTTCCCAGACCCGTTCGGACCAACGATTGCTGTTATGGGTGCGGAAAATTCCAGTTCGCCTTTCTTTGCGAACGATTTGAATCCGGAGATTGTAAGTTGCTTCAGGTACATGTCTAGTTCACCACAGCGCCGAACCGCACTTCATCCTCACCACAGAGCGCGTCCCAGTTGGCATCATTCTCCCGCTCAAGGGTCGCATACACCACTATCCTGTCAGCTCCGTTGCAGCTGTAGCTGCTGTCGTATACATAGCGATAGGTACTGTCGCCGGGCCCGTTTGGATCATGCGGCACGGAAACGAACGATTCCAAGGCAGTATCGATCGCCTCACCCTCACCAAAAACCGTGCCGCTCGGGTAGCTCGGGAATGCATCATTTTGCTCCGCATAGAGCCGCAAGGCGATGGCCAACTGGCCGATGTCCGAAATGCGCGCGGCATCACGACCATTCTCCCGCGCACCGCCCAACAGCGGTACAATGACAGCGACCAGAAGCCCAATGATCGCGATCACCACGAGCAGCTCGACAAGCGTGAAGCCTGACGATGTTCGGAATCGTTCATTCATGGTGCCATAATAGCATCAAACACCCGCGTACAGAGAGCGTACGCGGGTGTATTGTGGGTTTGGTGCTACCACCCTTTTGCTGCAACAGCGTGCTCGGCAGCCTGCTGTTCCGCTTCTTGCTTGGACCGTCCCTGACCTTCCGCAACCTGCTCGTTGCGTAGGAAGACACCGACCGTAAATATACGATCGTGGTCGGGCCCCACCTGCGAGAGCATTTCGTAAGTCGGCGTCACATTGGCATGCTCCTGCGCCAGTTCCTGGAACCGGCTCTTTGCATCCTGCCAGAGCCGCTTCTCGACGATCTCCTCGGTCCGCTGGTAGAGCTGTCGACCGACGAACGCTTCTGCGGCCTCGTACCCCTGATCGATGTATATTGCACCGATACACGCCTCAAAGGCGTTCGCGAGAATGTATTGTCGTGCACGGCCAGTGTCCTTCGCCTCGCCTTTCGACATCAAGAGAAACTCATTGAGCCCGATGGCGTCAGCTGCTAAGGCGAGCGAGACCGTATTGACGAGTGCGGCACGCACTGCGGTCAGTTCACCCTCCGGCTTTTCGAGGTACTTGCGGAAGAGGAAGTCAGTCACCGCAAGCTCAAGTACCGCATCACCCAAGAACTCCAGTCGTTCGTTGTGTTCATGCACAGCTTCTCGATGCTCATTCAGATACGAACGGTGGGTGATCGCTGAGAGCAGCGTATTCTTGTCACTGAAAGTTACCCCAAGCAACTCCTCAAGCTTTGATAGATTCTCCATATTTCTACTTTAACGGTTAAAGTGAAAAAGGAAAAAGTGCATTTCAAAATTAGAAGCGGTGCTCCAATTTTTCTTGTACTTCTTACTTCTTCATTTGTACCACCTACTTCTTTGCCACTGGTCTCTTCGAGACCAGCATCGTCACCGCTTTCGTGACAATAGGTAATATATCCTCATAGAAATTAAGGTCAAGGATATCGGCCACACGGAACCATTGTGCGTCATCGAGGCCACCGGTCTTCTCAAGCTTGATCTCTTTGTAGTCGGCGCTCGCCAGGAAGTAGTGTACCTGCTTGCGCACCTTCCCGATCTCCGGCTGCGACGCCACGTATTCGTTCTTTCCAAGTTCTGATTCGATCGTGATGTCGAGACCGACCTCCTCCTTGAGTGCTCGGATAGCGCCCCCTTCGACCGTCTCGTTCTCAGCAACCTTGCTCTTTGAGAGGGTCCAGTGGCCGAAGATGTCGTGCACGAGCGCAAGATACATTTCCCCGCCTTCCTCTGCGTATACCACCGCACCGGAAAGGCGCTGGATCGGCATCTGATCGAACGGGACGTCCTTCTTCCGTCGCTTCGATATCTCATCCTTGCCCGGCTCACCGATCTCCTTGTATACCGCCCCCAGGACACCGTTCACGAACCGACTGCTGTTCTCACCGCCGAATTGCTTCGCGAGTTCGATCGCCTCATTTATAGCAACCTTCGCCGGCACCTGGCTGCGGTCCGCAAAGAGGAGCTCAAAGAGCCCGAGACGTAGAATATTCCGGTCGACCGGCGATATCCGGTCGATGGGCCACTCAGGTGCTGCCTTCTCGATCACCAAGTCGAGTTCACCCTGCTTTTGGAGTACGCCGTCCAGTAATGTGGTCATGAACGGTAGGTCCGCCTTGTTTGGTGCAAATTCGGCAACGTTGCGCTCCAAGACTTCCGCAACCCCCTTCTTATCTACATTATTTAAATCCCACTCAAAGAGTGTCTGAAGAACGATTGACCGTGAGAGGTGCCGATTTGCCATTTTCAAAAACTAACTATCCGTAACTGAACACAGTATATCATCGTCCGGATCGAAACGAACCCGCATGTGCGGGTTCGTGGGGATTATTTCGATTCCTTTTGTTCCTCAGCCAACGGTGCCTCAGCGACCGCATCAGCTTCAGTTGGAGCAACCGATTCAGCCTGTGCTTTGATCGATTCGCGCTTGGTGCGCATGCGTTCTTCACGCTGCTCTCGCTTTGCCGCAAGGTCCATAACCTGCCGCCCTTTATAGAAGCCGCAGGAAAGGCACATGTGGTGCTGGCGGTGCTCACTGCCACAGTTTGAACACACCGCAAGATTCGGTGCTTTCAGTGCGTGGTGTGAACGGCGGTTCGCGGTGTGCGCCCGCGTGTGTCGCATTCGGATTACCATAGTGGGCAGAAATATACCAGAAAGTCCTGAAAATAGCAATAAAAAACGGAGGTGACGAAATCGCCACCTCCGGGTCATGCTTATTCAGGCAGCGTACGCCACCTGTTCGGGGTATGTGCCCCAGTGAGCAGGCCGATCGGCCTGCCGAGCTTGCGCCTCATGCATGGCAACGAGCTGTCGCCACTTTTCTTCACGAGTCGCGTCCCTGCTTCGTTCGGGTATATCCCTGAACGTGAGGGGTGTTCTTTTTTTCAAGTCTGACCTCCCAATTGAATAATGTACTGCCGCATTTGTATGCGTAGTACGCGACCCTCTGTCCCGTACCGCATATGAGCGTACCACACCGATCTATACCCGCAAGCCCCTGCAGAAGCTTCTGCGGTGCACATCCGAGAGACCGTGCTCGAGAATGCACGCACAGTGCCGTTTCGTCCCATACCCTTTATGGACCGCAAATTCATATTGTGGATACCGTTTTGCCAACCGTGTCATATATCGGTCACGGCGCACCTTCGCAAGAATAGAAGCAAGACCGATACACTGCTCAAGGCCATCACCGCCGATAATGGTGCGTTGACGACCAAAACGCGTCGGTGCGCGAAGAGCACCATCAAGCAGCACCTCAACGGACTTGGGTACGAACGCGTTCCGCTTCTCGAGCGCCGCAATGGTCCGTGCAATTCCCTTTCGTACCGATGGCACGATCCCGATGTCGTCAATGATCTGCGGGCCGATAAGTGTCACCTGCCAATCGAGCACTCCGTCGCGCTTCAGTGAGCAGGCAGTGTCGAACACGGCGTTCCGCCGTGCCTCGGACAGCTTCTTCGAGTCATCCACACCTGAGACCAGTTGCCAGTCGAAATCCGCCGTCACCAGCACCGCTCCGACCGCAACGGGTCCAGCGAGCGGTCCCCTACCCGCTTCATCAATACCAATACGCCACTTTTGCATTGTATAACTCTACCAGAGATGTTTGGTACAATGGAGGAAATCTATGAATGCCCCGCTCCAATCAGACTTCGTCCACCTCCATGTGCACAGCCATTTCTCGCTCTTAAACGCGCTTCCGACACCAAAGGAACTGGCGGCCGCTGCGAAGGAGGACGGCCAGACGTCGCTCGCACTCACGGACAACGGTGCCCTTTACGGTGCTATCGATTTTTATAAAGCGTGCACAAAGGCGGAGATCAAACCGATCATCGGACTTGACGCCTTCCTTGCCCCTCGTACACGCTTCGACAAGGAGGCGCAGATCGACAAACCGAACGCGCGACTGGTACTGCTCGCAAAGAACAACGATGGATACAAGAATCTCATCGAGCTCGTGACCCGCTCATTCATCGACGGCTTCTACTACCGACCCCGCATCGACCAGGAACTCCTTGAACGGCTCGGCGATAACCTCATCTGCATCATTCCGTCGTTCGCCGGTGAGGTCGCACGTGCTCTGAAGAACGGCGACTCTGAACGTGCCGGTGCATCACTCGACTGGTACAAACAACGATTCGGTGAGAACTGCTATCTTGAGATCACCCACCACCCTGAGATCCTTGACCACGAAGAGAACCAACAGCGGATCATCACGCTCAGCGCTGAGACGAACACCCCACTCGTTGCCGCCCATGACGTCTACTACCTCAAACCAGAGGACCGTATTGCGCGTGAGACGATGATCAAGATCCAGAACGGCGGCGTGGTCGAAACTGCAGACGAGCATGAGACCGTTGAGGACTTCTCGTTCATCACGAAAGAGCAGGCCGCCAAATACTTCAAAGATACGCCCGAGGCGCTCACGAATACGGTGAAGATCGCAGAACAATGTACCGTCGAGATCCCGATCGGGACCGTCTGGTACTTCCCCGACTACATCATCGAGAGCGGCAAGGAGCCGGACGACGAACTGAAGGAGATGGCGTACCGCGGTGTGCCGTGGCGCGGCCTTTCGCTTGATGACGCGGCTGTGAAAGAACGACTGGACTATGAGCTCGACATCATCAAAATGAAAGGGTACGCCAAGTACTTTCTTGTGGTGGGTGACCTGCTCCGCGAGGCGCGCGAGCGCGGCATCCTCACCACCATTCGTGGCTCGGTCGCTGGATCACTCACCACCTATGTGCTCGGTATCACCAACGTAGACCCGCTTGAATACAAACTCCCCTTCGAGCGGTTCCTCAATCCCGAACGGCCCTCCGCACCGGATATCGACATGGACTTCGCCGATAACAGACGCGATGAGATCATCGAGTACGCCAAGGAAAAGTATGGTGAGGACAAGGTCGCGCAGATCGGTACCTTCGGTACCATGATGGCGCGTGCTGCTGTGCGGGATGTTGCGCGGGCCTTGGGCCACCCATACAGCACCGGAGACACTATCGCCAAACTGATACCGATGGGCAGCCAGGGCTTCCCGATGACCATCACGCGGGCGCTTGAGATCGAACCCGATCTTGCGAAGCTATACAAGCAGGACCGTGATGCGCGGGAGGTCATCGACCTTGCGAAGAAGATCGAAGGTCGCGTCCGGCATCTTGGTGTGCACGCTGCCGGCGTGGTGATCGCGCCGGAGCCGCTCAACCAGTTCGTGCCGATCCAGACCGACCCGAAGACCGGTAAATACATCACGCAGTATGAGATGCACTCCGTTGGCGAGGATGGCGTAGGGCTTTTGAAGTTCGACTTCCTCGGCATCAAGAACCTCGCCATACTTGCAGACGCCGTAAAACGCGTACGGAAGATCCGTGATATAGCGGTTGATATCGAGAATATCCCGCTTGATGACAAGAAGACATTCGCGATGCTCGCACGCGGTGAGACGATGGGACTCTTTCAGCTGAACGGTTCCGGCATGACCGCCTTCTTAAAGCAGCTGCAGCCGAGTGCGATCCACGACATCAACGCGATGGTCGCCCTCTACCGCCCCGGCCCGATGGAGTCCATTCCGTCATACATCGAGCGGAAGCACAACGCACACCTAGTGACGTACCTCGACCCGAGACTCGAAACGATACTGGACCGTTCATACGGTGTAGTGACGTACCAGGACGACGTATTGATGATCGCACGCGAACTCGCCGGCTACTCCTGGCTTGAGGCAGACATGCTCCGAAAGGCCATGGGAAAGAAGATCCCGGAGGTGATGGAGGCTGAGAAGCAGAAGCTCCTGGACGGATTCCGTGATCACGGCAAGCTTACACCGCAACTTGCCGAGAAGCTCTGGAAACTGATCGAACCGTTCGCCGCTTATGGTTTCAATAAAGCCCATGCAGCAAGCTACGGTCGTGTGGCATACCAGACGGCGTATATGAAGGCGAACTACCCGGTGGAGTATATGTCTGCAGTACTCACCGCCGACTCCGGGGACACCGAGAAGATCTCAGAGATCATCCATGAGTGCGATCGCATGGATATCGAGGTGCTGCCGCCGGACATCAACGAAAGCTTTGCGGACTTCTCGGTGGTCCCCGGCACGCAGAAGATCCGGTTCGGACTGACGACCATCAAAAACTTTGGTGAAGGTATCGCTGAGCGCATCATTGAAGAACGGAAAGCGAACGGCCACTTTGCGTCCTTGACCGACCTCCTCTCCCGCATCCATGACCGCAACCTCAACAAGAAGTCGCTTGAAGCGCTCGTGATGACAGGGGCGTTCGACCGGTTTGCGGAACGCGGCAGGATGTATGCGAATATTGACACCATGCTCGCATTCAACAGGGAACAGATCGCGGGTCGTGAATCGTCGCAGGAATCGCTCTTTGGTGGAGTGGAGAGTGGCATGAATGAACTTATCCTCGCCGATGCAACACCCGCGACACCACAACAGAAACTGCAGTGGGAAAAGGATCTGCTCGGTGTGTATGTATCAGGTCATCCGCTCGACGCGCACCGTGATGAGCTGAAGAAGCGGAAAACGATCACTGATATCAAGGATGACGGACGGAACGGCATTCCGGTCGTGACCGCCGGCATGGTGGAGACGGTCCGCGAACTGCTCACCAAGAAAGGCGACCGCATGGCATTCGTCGGTCTGGTGAACCACACCGATGCGATCGAGATGACCGCCTTCCCCGAGGTCTATCGTGCGAACCAGTCACTTCTCACTCCAGGATCGTGTATCGCGGTCAAAGGCACGCTCAATATCCGAAGCGGTGAGCCGACCATTTTGGTTGATAAGGTAAAGTCGCTTGCCACTCAACCAACAGCACCAATTGACAACAACGAGGAGCCGGTTACTATTGGGTGAACGGAGATTGCGATGGCTACCAACCATCGGTGCAGTGCATGCCTTTAGCCTAATCCGATCAAAGAGTGCCTGATGTCAGGAAGCCCGGTGGAACCGCGGTTCTCACACATGTGAAGATCGTCCGAGCAAGAACAAGAGCATCGCTCTTATTTTTGCTTGGACGTTTTTCGTTACCAGTTTATCTATTAACTTTATGAGTACCCTTGAACAGAAACGCCACACCCTCGCCCACCTTCTGGCGGCGGCTGTACTGAAGCAGTATCCGCATGCAAAGCTCACGATCGGTCCGGCGATCGACACCGGCTTCTACTACGACATCGATTTCAGAGACGGCGACGCGCCAGGTGATGACGACCTGAAGGACATCCAGAAGGCCATGCGGAAGCTTCTTCCGTCGTGGACCGAGTTCACCCACCGGGAGGTGTCTGCGGACGAGGCTCGTGAGGTGTTCGCTGGAAACGAATACAAGCTTGAGCTTATCGACGAACTGACCGAAAAGGGTGAGGCCATCACGCTCTATACCGTCGGTGAGTTCACGGACCTGTGCCGCGGTGGCCACGCAGAGAATCCTGCGCGTGAGATCGCGTCGGATTCGTTCAAGCTCGCAACTGTCGCAGGTGCATACTGGCGCGGTGACGAGAAGAACACTATGCTCACCCGTATCTACGGACTGGCGTTCGAGACGAAGGAGGAACTGGAAGCGTACGAACACCAGATCGAGGAAGCGAAAAAGCGCGATCATCGGAAGCTCGGTCAGGAACTGGACTTGTTCTTCATCGACGAGATGGTCGGTAAAGGTCTGGTCATGTGGTTACCGAAGGGAAACATCATCAAATCAGAGATCGAGAAATTTGCTGTTGCATGCGAAAACAAAGCTGGCTACCAACGCGTATCAACCCCACACATCGCCAAAGAGAAGCTCTTCCTCACGTCTGGACATCTCCCGTACTACAAAGAGGACATGTACCCGCCGATGGAAATGGATGACGGCACGTACTACTTGCGGGCTATGAACTGCCCGCACCACCACCGCATCTTCCAGCATACGCCGAAGAGTTACCGTGACTTCCCTGTCCGTCTCGCAGAATACGGCACAGTGTATCGGAACGAACGTTCCGGAACACTGGCAGGGTTACTGCGTGTGCGCGGACTCGATATGAACGACGCGCATATCTACTGCCGCAAGGACCAGATCAAAGATGAGTTCAAGGCGGTAATGGAGCTGACCATGAACTACTTCGAAACGTTCGGACTTTCTGAGTATTGGTTCCGTCTCTCGAAATGGGACCCCGAACGGAAAGATAAGTATTTCGATGAACCTGCAAGCTGGGAGTATACGGAAAACTGCATTCGCGAAGTACTCGTCGAGATGGGCGTCACGTTCACTGAAGTTGAGAACGAGGCTGCGTTCTATGGACCGAAGGTTGACGTGCAGTTCAAATCGATCGTCGGGCGTGAAGAGAGTATGTCAACGATCCAGCTCGACTTCATCGCAAAAGAACGATTTGGACTTTCCTATACCGACTCCCAAGGTCAGGAATGCAGCGATATATTCGTGATCCATCGTGCACCATTGTCGACTCACGAACGATTCATGGCCTTTTTGATCGAACACTACGCCGGAGCCTTTCCGCTCTGGCTCGCACCCGAACAGGTACGCGTGATTCCGGTCGCTGAAGCACACCAGGAGTACGCAGCGTCGGTCAATGCATCTCTTAAGGAAGCCGGCATCAGAAGCGAATTGGATGACACCAATGAATCGCTTGGAAAGAAGATCCGCGCAGCGAAACAGGATAAGCTGCCGTACTTCCTCGTCATTGGCGACAAGGAGGTCACCGCCAAGAACGTGACCGTCGAGTCTCGTGACGGTACGTCTCTTCAACTCACACTCGAAGAACTCACGGCACGCCTCCTAGCAGAGATCACCGAACGCCGGTCGTCGTAGTGACCAAAGAAAAAGACCGGCACAAGTGCCGGTCTTTTTCTGCAGATACAAAGCTTATTTTGCAAATACCTGTACTGCCTTCATGATCGCCATCTTCACTGCTGACGCTTCGTCGGTGTATGTACCGTCGAGCGCGCCGGTGAGGGCTGCGATCGCCGCCTTTAGATCATCGGTAGAATGCTGTGCGATCTCCGCCTTAAGGAGCTCGGACGCAGTCGCTGTTCCTGTTGGGTTACCCTGATACATGCGGTATACCGCATCGAACTCAGCTGCTGCGTCTGCAAGCGCGATCATCGGGCGATGCTCGATGAGCTGGTACGCTGCAGCTACGTTGCCGGTCACGATCGCTTCCGCGAGTGAACCTGTACCAGATACTGTTGTGTCTGTCTCGAGTGCAACTGACGCGTGTGACGCAGTGAGCTCTTCAAGACGCGCAAGGTTGATGACCATCCATCCGTCCTCAGACGGGAAGGTCGCCTTTGCTGACGCAATGACCGCGTCGAGTGTTGCAAATGCATCACTTCCTTCGGTCAGAGCTTCGAGATGACGAAGCGCATCGCTTGAGAAGAGAACGTGCTGTTCATGCGCATGGTCTTCAAGCGCCTTCAGTGTGTCCGCCTCCTCTGATACGGTCTCGTCCTCTACTGTTTCAGTGTATGACGCGTAGCCATAGGTCGGGAGATTCGATGGAACCTCTGCAACTGGCGCTGCAACCGATGCAACATACATCTGATCAGCAGCCTCCTGTGCAAAGTCGTATGAATCCTCGTCCGTGTTCGTACCCGCGAGTGAGAATCCGAGGATCGAGTCCTTTCGGATCACAAGCGTGTATGCAACGAAGAGTCCCCATGCAACGAGGAGTGCGTAGAAGAGCATGGTGAGCATCGGACCAGCTTCAAAGCCAGTGTACGGTACCTGCGTAAGGGCGATACCGGCTACCTTGCCCTGATCGCGCTCAGAGAGCACGAGGATCTCGCTGTCCTCAACCTCTACTTCCACACGACATTTGTCGTCGTCACCGCCATCCTTTCCTTCTGCTGTGAGTGTGAACTCGGTATCGCGAGTGATCACGATATCCTTCTCGCCACGTTCGCGGCTCGATGGACTTCGATCACGATGGATCGTGTTGCCACGATCGTCTTCGATCTCGAATTCATCTGCATCACGTACGTCCCACTCAAGAGTGATCTTGTCACCGACCTTGACCGTACGGTCAGAGATCTCAAGCTCACAACGAGCGTCGTCCTCGTCCTCTTCTTCTTCAACTTCGATCCGAACGCTACACGTGTCCGACTGACCCGCGTTACGAGCTGTGAGGACGTATGTTACATCGTCGTCGATACGAACTGACATTGAACCGTCAGCTGCAACACTTCCGATGCCGTTGTTGATCGATACATCTGTTGCGTTCGTGGTCTCCCAAGAAAGGGTCACACGATCGCCGTCTTCAACCTCGTCGTCAGAGACGTTGAGGAAGTCACACTTTGGAGTCTTCTTCGGTGGTTCGTTCCCAACAATTACGCTTGCAGTACAGGTGTCATTTCCACCTGCGCCGACTGCAATGAGTGTGAACGTGGTCGATTTGCTCACCCACCCGGCCGTATTGCCATCAGCAGGTGCATTCACACCATTGATCGATACGCTTGTTGCGTTCGTGGTCTCCCACGAAAGGGTCACATTCCCGCCTGTGTGTGGGAGTGTTGTAGGGGACGCGGTGAGGAAGTCACACTTCGCTGGTGGTTTCTGAGATTCAACGGTTACTGATTCAGCACACGTTGCATTACCGCCTGCACCAACTGCAGTGAGGGTGAATGTCGTGTTACCAGTTACATTCACAGATGTCGAGCCATCAGCCGATACTGAACCGACTCCGGTGATCGAAACACTGGTCGCGTTGGTAGTACCCCACGCAAGATTCACTGTTCCCCCGCCGTGTGGAAGTGTTTTTGGGCTTGCCACGAAGGTGTCGCACGTTGCTGCTGGTGTAGGAGGAGGTGGAGGTGCAACCGTTACGGTTACAGTACACCCGGATGCACCGTCCTGACCAGACACGGTGAGTGTGAAGGTAATGTTTGAGCTTACGTGTACGGTCTTTGAACCGTTCGCAGCGACACCACCATGACCACTCAGCGTTACGCTCTCAGCGTTCTGTGTCTGCCATGAAAGCGTGGTGTTGCCACCGCCATGAGGCACTTGTGTTGGGCTTGCTGAAAAAGCGATACATGCACCGATGACAGGTGTTGGAGGAGTGTTTGGGCCTTCGCCGCCGCCTCCGCCGCCTCCGCCACCACCGCCGCCGCCACAGCAGCCGCCGTCTGAGCCGCTACCAAGCGCAAACGCTGTAGCAGCCGACAAACTGACGTTCTCAACCGTAGATTTAACCTGCGGGAGCTGCGGAAGAACCACAAAGACCATCACCGTCATTACGGTAAGGGCAAATACTCCGTATCCAAGATTCTTTGTAATATTGTTCATAAACGTTAACTGCTTAAAGATAAACCACCGGATCATTCCGGATAATGAAGCCGGAGGGTTAACTCCGACACCAACATCCATAATGATGTTCAGGAACTAAAGAACGTCATCTAAGCATCTCAAGAGAGGTTGCCGGTCCGAGACAAATTGCTCGGACCGGCGACCAAGGTCACCTGTAGTAACATTTCCCGGTGAACATGCACGCGGGATCTGCCTGCGCCGTAATCCGTCCTTTCGAAAGGATATGGCCAATGTCAGATGGTGACAACTCGACCTTCCCGAGTTCGCCACAGATGGTTATGCCGACGTTGCGGTACTTCTCCATGAACGCACGCGTGAAGCACGTCTCTTTCACGGCGAAGCCGGCAGGGGTTGGGCTCCAGCCCTGGTTGCGAAAACCGGGGTGTACCTCGGGTCCGCTCAAGCCTAAGCCTTTGCGAACGACGAGCGCCGTCGATCCACGATGCATCGGAAAGATGCATACCATCTTCACCGTTGTCGGAGCAACTGCCCCGCGGTACGGCTTCTGCGCGGACTTCTTCTTGTAGGATTCGCACGCAGAAGAGGTATTTGCCCACTGCCCGTTCGGGCACTTGTAGGCCGCATAGGCTTCACCGTCGCCAGTGATGACCGGCGCGGCAAAGTATCCGAGTGCAGCTAGCATAGCTGCACCGACGATTGAGATTACGTTGCGCATGTGCGCCTCCATTTGTGATGAACTGAATTCTCTCTACTTGCCGCATCTATGGCGAGCTTTCTTTCAAGAACCATCTAGAAAAAAGCCGGGTTCCAGAGAGGAAGCTCGTTATAGGTACAGCGTATGTAATTGAGAAGAATTCTTTGCGTACATGCACGTGTGCATGTACCGGAACGTTTGGCGCAAACTATGCCCAAACTTCCCGAAGAACAATAACGTTAGAGATAGCTTACCACAGTTGGACTAATCTGTCAACTATTCTGCCCTCTCCTATCTTCCTTCACTCTACAGTTCAGTTTCTGAAGACTTTATTAAGCTCTCAGAAAGACCGAACTAGAGCGCTTTTTGACTCACCAGCGACGCCTCCACCATGAACCGGTCCTCTTTCGCTCCAAAGGTGTTGCAGGTCGCAAGCGTTAGCTTCGCTTCCCCACGACTGTTTGGCACTACCACATCAGATGCTTTCGCCTTATACACCCGTTCGACGCGGTAAATGTACTCGGTATCAGCTGAACGAAGGCGAACAATATCGCCGAAATTAAGATCCTGAATACCATTGAATGCCTGATAGTTCTTATTGAACACGTTCGGAAGATAGCTTGAATGGCCGAGAATGAAGATGTTGCCTGTATTCGCAAAGTTCGCTGAGTCGGGATGACGGACAGCACCTTTGAGAAGTGACGCATCAAGATCATCGATCTTGCGCGACACAGGGTTCTGTACCGAAACCACACGCTGAAGCGAGTCAAAATGAATGGTGAGCGGAAGTGGCGCTGCATTTGATACTGCTACAGGCTCCTCGGTACGCTCTTCCTCCTGCTCTTCTACCTCTTCAGACTTATCTGCCTCGGGTGCCTCTGGAATGAAATCGATAGCGTAGAGGAACGCGTATGAAAGCAGCATGACCACGAAAAAGACCACAAGGAACGGGCCCTTGCGCAACAGGAGTTGTGACATGAATTCAGAAAGTGATTTCGCCTTCTTCATATGGGAAAGCTACATAATACATTACTTCACGGATTTGTCAATCAAGACAGTTGACATATCCATAATCTATGATAGAGTACATGGGTCAGTTACGGTCCGTTCACTCGGACCTCGTTCCCCACTACAACACCTATACGCTGTACATCCTGCACGGTCCACTCTGGACGGTGCGGCTGTTTTGTATTCGGGGAGACTGCGATTCGTATTTATTGCTAAGTATATTCATTATTATGGAACAGAAGTCAACAACACGGGAGGACTGGCTCGCAAAGATCCTTGCCATCATCGGCTTTGTCGTGATGGTCCTCCTCCTCACATGGATCGCGGTCCAGTTGGTCCGTGTACTCCCCGGTGCGTTTGCATCTCTCGCATCACTCGCAGAAGATGTGAATGACGCACGGGTGGATATCCCTCTTGATGTCGTTGCATCGAACAATGTCGTGAACTCACGCAGTTCGGTCGAGATCATATGGAGTGAACAGAATGAAGATGGTACATACACCTTCACCTATAGCTGTGTGGACGGAGTCACTGCCGACATCCGTACCGCAGACGGTCAGATCGTGCCTCTTGCCTGTGATACACCGTATACAGCGCCAAAGGACACCTTCAAGATCGATGTACTCTTCGCGTCGACCAATCAACGCTTTGCCGATGTCTCATATCGTATCCTCTTCACACCAAGCGACAGAGATGAGGACGCGAGTGAGGTCAACAAGACACTCACGATCGTGAACGCAAGCATTCCGTTTGCAGGCGCGAACACCGGCGAAGAAGAGGACGATGCTGTGGTTGCCACTGATGACGATACGTCAGTGACCCCAGCGCCGATCCAGTACCGTACGGTGAAGACCGTGACGTACTCAACACCGGTCTCCGACCCGAACGGATACACCGAACTTAGGGTGGAGTATCTCGCAGTGGGTACGCTCACGAGCGGAAACTCCTTTACCCCACGCACCACACTCGAGTCTGATGACCGTGGTGCGTTCCAGTTCGAAGTGAAGAACATTGGTACGAAGACCTCGGGAACGTGGCGCTTTGAAGCAAAGCTTCCGAACGGTGAGAAATACGAATCGCAGACACAGGGTGCCCTGAAGCCACAAGAGCGTGCGCTCATCACTATCGCATTTGATGGTGTTGGAAGCGAAGGCACCCGCCAGTTCGGTGCAACGATCACCGGTGGCAACGACCAGAGCACAGCGAACAACAGCTTCTCGTGGACGATTGAGGTTAGAGACTAATACTCCATACATTTAGAAGACCGGCGTGTGCCAA
>JBBDKG010000012.1:72776-95879 GCA_040879435.1 Minisyncoccota bacterium
GCCGGTCTTCGTTTTGCACCAAGGCTAGATGTCGAGGTTGGCGGTGCGCGCATTCGACTGTATGAACGACTTCCTGCTCGCCACATCAGTCCCCATGAGAATATCAAACACACGGTCAGCCTCCTGCGCGTCCTCGACTGTCACGCGTTTCAGGATACGGTGTTCTGGATTCATGGTGGTTTCCCACAACTCCTCCGAGTTCATTTCACCGAGTCCTTTGTATCGCTGGATACGTACCTTCGACTGTCGCTTCATATCAGCCTCCTGGTCTTCGGCTGTTTCTGTCTCCTCAGCCTCCTCGTCGTCGATCTCGTCCTCCGCCGGAGCGTCAACGCCGAGGATGTTGAATTTCTCTGCGTCGGTAAAGGCATACTGGACATCCTTTCCTTTCTGGATCTTGTATAGCGGCGGTTGTGCAATATAGATATAGCCGCCGTCGACGAGTGGTCGGAAGTACCGGAAGAATAGCGTGAGCAAGAGCGTACGAATGTGCGCTCCGTCCACGTCAGCGTCAGTCGCGATAATGAGCTTGTGGTACCGAAGCTTGGATTCGTCGAACACATCACCGATCGCGGTACCGAGAGCGATCACCAGATTCTTGATCTGCTCAGACGCAAGCATCTTGTCGATGCGCGCACGTTCAACGTTCAGTATCTTTCCGCGAAGCGGCAGTACCGCCTGGGTCTTCCGGTCGCGGCCCATTTTGGCACTGTTGTGCACAAACACGCCGCTAGCGAGTGCAAAGTTATGCGTACCGGGTACTTCAATATCATAGACATCGATCCGTTCAATACATTGCTCCACAGCTTTCACTCGGTGGTTGTGTTGTATTGCAGCCTCCTTCAAGGCATCAATACTTCCTCCAAAGAATCGGTCAGCTACTGTTTGTGGTCGAATAAGACTGCGGTCTCCTGTTGTAGCCCGCACCTGCTCGTAGCGTTCGAGGTCAACCGACCCTGTCTCAGCATATATGCTATGGAGCGCGTCGAGCATCTTGTTGAGATAGGTCTGGTCATATGCCTGCTTCCGTGCACGGCGAAATTCAGGTGTCCACTGCTTCTTTGTTTCTTCACTGCGCCACGCTCGCAACTCGGTATCATTCCATTGTTTGTGCGCTTGCGTACGTAGTTCTTCTCGAAGTTCAGGATTTTCTTTGAAGAAGGCAGCCACTCGCTCTGCCTGTTTTTTTCGATTCTCTGGATCGCCCCAATACTCTTGCTGCGCTTTGTTCAAGCGGGTTTTTGTTTCTTTGCGGTACACATCATTCGAATGATAGAACTCGAGGAACCGTTCGACCATATATGCTTTGTATGTATCATCCTCCCACTGTTTTTTTGCCCGACGTGAGAGCATACGACGCATTTCAGGCGTTGTCATAATATTCCGTATCTTTTGACGGTACTCAGTAGTCTTATGCACACGACGTGCTTTTTCTTTTGCCGCTTCAGTATGCAGTGTCCGTGAAGCATGCTCGGAATGCAACTTCATGTGGTCCTCTTTGGACAACGGCATCAGGTTATCTGGGTCATTGTTCAACTTGTTGAAATCAATATGATGAACGTGGTCGCCATCAGTGCGTTCATACACGCCACGTGTCTGGTTAAAACGATCAGAAAGCAGGTGCGTGAAGATCCAATACCGATCAGCTGGGTCGTATACCATCTCGTACCCATCAATAGTGATACGGCCGCCACGTTCAGAAAGTTTGCGATAGAGCGGCATGAGAGAGTCGCTCGCAACCAGATCTTTTGCTTCTTTGTAGCTTCCGTCGCGAAGCATGAATCGATGATCCGGCGTACATTGGATCTTCTCCCCGGTATCCAAGACCACGTTCATCACTTCAGCATCACGTTTCGTGATACGTGGATGACGAACCTCACCGATCGCAACGCGACCATCATCACCGATCGTATAGCAGTAATGCTGTTTGCCTTCAGCGCGTTCTTTCACCAGATCCTTAAATGAGACGTCACGACCATCGGTAAGGGCAACTTTTGTATCACCGGAAAAACATCCACCTGCACTATCGCCCTCAACAATGAAGAGCTCTGAATCCTCCGCGCGCTTGCTCTGGCAGTCAGCGAGCTTCCCCGGCAGTGACATACCATCGAGCGCGCCCTTGCGAAGCACCGAATCCTTTGCTGCCTTTGCTGCCTTCCGCGCCTTCACAGCAAGCACCACTTTGTTCATGATCGCCTTTGCATCATCAGGGTTCTCCTCGAGATACATCGCAAACGCCTCACCGAACACCGATTCAACGGCGCTACGTGCTTCGACCGAACCGAGTTTCGCTTTGGTCTGACCCTCAAACTGGATCTCCGGCATCTTCACCGAGACCACGGCCGTGATGCCCTCGAGTACATCTTCACCGGTGAAGCCGGTGTCCTTCTCTTTGATGACGTTCGCTTTCCGTGCGTAGTTATTCAGCGTCCGCGTCAGTGCGGTCTTGAAACCGGTGATATGCGTACCGTGTTCAGGGTTATAGATATTGTTCGCGAACGCGGTGATGCGTGCGGAAATATCATCAACATACTGCAACGCTACCTCGACAGAGAGTACCTGCTCATCGACATCGTTCTTTTCGATATAAAAAATGTTCTTATGAACCGGTTTCTGGTGCTGATTGTTGAAAGCGACGAGTGACCGGAGTCCTCCCTCGAAATAGAAGTGCATATGGGGCACCTCCAGATGCTCCTCAGCGAGGAACTGCTTGCCACTTATATTCAACTTCTTCTCCTCCGCTTCGGAGAGCTCCCGTGCGTCAATGACCGATAGCCGCATCCCCTTCACCAAGTACGCCTGTTGACGCAGGTGCGATACGATGCGGTTGTAGTCAAAGATCACTTCCTTGAACACCGATTCATCGGCCTGGAAAGTGATGACGGTTCCTTGCAGTTTCGATGGACCAATCTTCTTTACCTTCGCCTTCGGCACACCGATCTGGTACTCCTGTATGAAATAGCCGCCGTCACGGTGCACCTCCGCGATGAGATGTGTAGAAAGAGCATTCACCACCGACACGCCCACGCCGTGGAGGCCGCCAGACACCTTGTATCCTTCACCCCCGAACTTCCCTCCTGCATGGAGTGTGGTGAGAATCGTCTCAAGCGCCGAACGTTTCGACTGCTTGTGCATATCAACCGGAATACCACGTCCGTTGTCCGCTACGCGAACATACCCACCCGGCAGAAGCACGACCTCAACACGGTCTGCAAAATCACCCATCGCTTCGTCGCGTGAGTTATCGAACACCTCCCAGATGAGGTGATGGAGACCATCGGGACCGGTCGTGCCGATATACATACCGGGTCGCTTTCGGACCGGGTCGAGCCCTTCAAGCACACTGATGGCCGATGCGTCGTATTTCCCTTTCTTTGCTGGATCGCTTTCTTTCTTCGGCATAAAAATATCGAGCATCTACGCTCAAATCAATGCCTGAATTATAGCATGGATCAGACCCCAAGAACAGTGCTCAAACTGACGTTTTGACGCCTTAGTATGGGGATATTCTAGCTATCTACCGCACCTCCCATCCGCATTCCAAAGCAGCCGCATATACCGCCTCCATCACCGCATTCACCTCGTCGTCGGTGAGTGTTCTTTCACCCGACTGGAAGACCAGTCTGAACGCGTACGACTTGCGGCCATCCTTCTCGAACTCATCGAACAACGTAGTTCGTACCCGTAGATCGCCTGCTGCTCCGTTGAGGACGGTGACAACCTCGTCAGCTCCCGTTCCTTCATGTACCCAGAGTGCGATGTCTCGCGCTACCGCAGGGTACGGTGAGAATGGTCGATAGGAAACGTCCGCGTCTTTTTCATACGGCGCATATGCGGTCGGTTCCGGCAGGTCACTGATGGCCTCGGTGAGGTTCACCTCCGCGACGCCATCCTTCACTTCAAACGTCTCATTCCCTAATACATCGGAAAGCGCGGCGATCGCATCTGTGAGAACCGGGTCGTCCTGTTTTGGTTTGTATGTAACGTTCGTGCGGACACCGAGCGCGAGCGATAGATGTTCCTCTTCCTTCGAAAACACCGTACCGATCTCAAAGATCGCGATACGCTGCAGCCCCAAAAGGTCGCGGTGCGATATGTTCCGTTCAAGCGCTTCGGTGAGGTTACTGCGGAGGTTGCTTCGCAGGTATCCTTTATCGGACGCGAACGCATTCGCAAGCTGCACCACATCCTTGCTGCGGAATGAACTAGTGAACACTTCCGAGAACCCTCGTTCGGTCAGTTCCTTCCGGATGATCTCTGCGTAGAAGAATTGCTTGTTGAACTCGGTGAGCGGGACCGGCTCTGGGACGATGGACGGTACATGCGAGAGTCCATGAACGCGGCCGATCTCCTCGATGAGATCCTCAGGGATGGCAAGATCGCTCCGTTCGAACGGAGGTGTCACCGTGACCACGTCCTCCGCCCACTCGTGCGCATACCCAAATCGCTGAAGGATCGAGTCGACGTCGTCTGTTGTGAGTGAGATGCCCAGCACGCTGTTCACCTTGGAAAGCGGTACAGTGACCGGACGTGGAGACGTGGTCGTGGTGACCACCTCACTCAAACCAGCTACCTCTCCACCAGCGACCTCGAGGATCAGCGCGAGTGCGGCGTGAAGGCCGACCGGTACCATTTCCGGTACGATACCGTTCTCGTAACGTCGCGACGCATCAGAACGGAGTTTGAGGCGTTGTGCAGTCTTCCGGATAGCGACCGGGTCCCAGTTCGCCACCTCGAGAATGATATCGGTGGTGCTATCTTCCACACCTGAGTGCAGACCGCCCTTAATGCCGGCAATGCTCAAGACCTCGTCGGTGTCAGCGCGAGCGATCACAGTATCGGCGGTCTCGAATGTATACTCCTGCTCATCAAGACCTACGAGGCTCTCACCGGCCTTTGCTGCACGCACCAAGAGTCCGGCGTCACCAACACGTTTGGCATCGAACGCATGTGACGGCTGACCGAGGTCATACATCACATAGTTACTCGCATCGACAATGTTGTTGATACTTCGCTGTCCGATAGCTTCGAGTGCATCTTGAAGCCACTTGGGCGACGGTCCCACTTTGATGCCGGTGACCCGAACCGCAGCAAAGCGCCTGCAGTGCGGCGTATCAAGCACAATACCGATCTCTGGTTCACTTTCTGTGAGTATCACCGGCTCAAGAAGCGGATCGTTCACCATCGGCAGGTCCAGTATGACGGAAAGGTCCTTCGCAACGCCACGGTGTGAGAGGGCCCACATGGACTTGTCCGGAAGAATATTTATATCAAAGACGGTATCCCCCTCGATGTCACGCACCTCCTCGACCTCCCACGAATGGAAGGTCAGCGCTTCAGCGATCGCCTCAGGCGATGGCAGCGTGCCGTCAAAGTATTTATTCAACCAGTTATAGGATACGTTCATATTGTTAGAACTGATTCACCACCCGCAAATCACCGTTATACAAAATGCGGATGTCGTCGATACCGTACTTGAGCACCGCGAGGCGGTCGATACCCATACCGAACGCGAACCCCTGATACACTCCGGGGTCGACCCCGGCATCACGCAGTACGTTCGGATGGACCATGCCCGCACCCATGATCTCGATCCATCGACCGGACAGCTTGTTGCCAGGAATATGCACTTTCATATCGACCTCCACACCCGGTTCGACGAATGGAAAGAAGCTCGGCCGGAACCGCACGTCAACATCACCGCCAAAGAAACGAGAGAAGAAGAACTCGAGCGTTCCTTTGAGATGTGCGAGTGTGACATCCTTGTCGACCATGAGTCCTTCAAGTTGGTAAAACTGGGCTTCGTGTGTGGCGTCAGTTGCTTCGTTGCGGAACACCTTCCCGGGTACGATGACACGGATCGGAGGTGTATGTGACTCCATATACCTCGCCTGCACCGGCGATGTATGTGTGCGCATCACTATTTCAGGATCGTCAGCAAGGTAGAAGGTGTCCTGCATGTCACGGGACGGGTGGTCCTTCGGGACGTTCAGCATGTCGAAATTGTACGAAACGAGCTCACGCTCCGGACCTTCTGCGAACACGAAACCGAGCTCGGCAAAGATCGCATTGATCTCCGTGATCATGCGTGAAATGGGATGTGTGTGCCCTTCTGGTGTCTTCATGTCAGCCATAGTATCAGACTCTCCCTATGGAGCAATTTCGGTCGCCACTTCCATATAGTGTTCCCCGTTATATACATAGATCCTCCCTGCGTCGACCTGTACCATAAGGTCCTCGCCCGGATAGAGCACCTGCATGTTCTGCCATGCGCGATCATCCGCCTCCACCACATACAGCCCGTCCTCTACGAGCATAAGTACGTGGTGCATACTCCCCGGCAGAAAGTCGAACCATCGCACCTCCTGTCCGTCGCGGTCAATACGGATCGTATCGCGGCACAGTCGCGTGTTCAGAACCGCCGGGTCAGCCAGGTCGACCGTCACACCTGAATCAGCTACGAGCGACTCGAACACGTGCTCGCCATACTCCTCGATCGTTTGCTCGGGACCGGTATACATCACGCAGTAGTAGTATGGGATGTTGCGTCGCGAACCTGACCACGTGACGAACACGTCCTCCCCGCCACGAAAGAGCACCGCGTCACGAAAGAGTCTGGTAGTGGTCGCGCGTCCCATTTCATCTGTATCGGTGAATGAAAGTTCCTCAAGCGACACGTCAAGCGCCCTGCGGGGTGTTCCGGATACGTTGGTTGTGTCGGTCGTGGTCGCGAACAGGCTTTCCACATACTCATACTCTGTGTTCGCGGTGTACGAGCGGGTACTCGGGCTTGTTGTCGCCACGAACCTGTTGGTGGTCGATGCGACCATCAGTATGTTCGGTTGAGAGGCAGGCTCCGTGATCAGCACCGGTAATCCTGCTGCATTCAACCATTCGGGAATGTACCGCACCTGCGGGATGACCGGCATGTTGAACGCGTGCGCTTCGGTGACGATATGCGAGTACACCGGCAATTCCTTGACCCAAGTAGCAAGCCCATCCTTCTGCACATGGATACGGTGAATACCGGCATCGAGGTTCTGGATATACGCTGCCTGCTGGAACATCCGCATATTCACGACCGGCTCCTCATTCACGAACATCAACACGTCATCAGCATCCGCACTTACGTAAAGGCCGCCGACGGTGATGATGTTGCGGTCGTTCGCAAAATCGATCCGGTAGCCGGTGGCGTAGAACACAAAGACCGGCATGGCCAGCAGAAAGACCAAAAGCAGGGTCCAGAAGGTCCAGGTTCGGTTGTTGTATGAAAGTGGTTTAACGGTTGGCTCTGCAGGCATGTCGTAGCTCTAACTATAACGCATAATTGCAAATTTATCGGGTCTTCGGGGTGACCCAGAAGCCCATATACTTGCCAAACATGAGTCGTGTCTGGGCATCCAGACCTGGGAGAGCCGAAAAGATGATCATGGTGATCGGCACCAGGATCCACTGCGCTGCCATGACGATATAGACGAACCTGCTCTTGCGGTCGGGTCGGGGAGGCAGAAGCGTGAGTGAGATGATCGATGAGACCACCAATCCGAACATGGCGAGGATCAAAAGGTCCCGCACCATGATGGGAAGATTGTATGATAGGACCGTCTGATGGAACTCCTGCGTTCCGAGAAAGATTGGTGCCCATCCGAGGATGAAGAGCATGATCGGATTCGTCACCAGCGACCAGTACCCCTCCGCCTGCTGCAATACGATACCAACACGGCGGCGGAGCGGGATGTTCTTGTTCTTGGTGAAGTGGTACGTGATGTATACGAAGTTCTCCACGCCATAGGTCCACCGGCGGTGCTGCAGGTACGTATTCTTCACCGTCGCAAGGAACGATGGTGCAGCGTTCGCGTCCATTGAGACCGGATACGAGAGCGGGACCACACGGTAGTCACCGTCGTTCGCGATGAGGAGATTCCAGAAGATACGTGAATCCTCACTCACCATATTCCGCTGCCAGTACCCTGCTTCGTAGAGTGCCTGGAACGAGACCGAATGGGACGAGAACGTTGCCATACGTTCCGGCCGTTCCTGCTGGATCATCTCCCAGAATGTACTCGACATGGCGACCACTCGTGAGAATGCTGACGCTTCCCAGATATTGTTGTTGAAGATCGGCACCGGCTGGAAGGATGATTTCAGAGGCTTCTCGCATGTCATAAAGTGCCAGATGAGGCAGTTGAAGTAGTCGGGATACAGTACCGTATCGATATCGAAGTTTGAGACGAGCACATGGTTGTACCGGATGCCGTGCGGATCGAGAACCTTCGTACGTATCTCTTCCATTGCATAGGAAACGTTCGACCCTTTCCCTGCCATCTCGCCAGGTACATCCTTTGGATGCGTCGTCACCAGAAAATTTGCAAACTGGTCACCGTACTTTTCTTTGATCATCGCTCCGATCTTCTGCGCCGACTCGCCCGCACGTTCCTCGGCCGCGAGCACAACGATCATACTTTTCTTGTCGTACCGTGTTGCCATCAGCGACTGCATTGTCGCTTCCACGACTTCGATTGGCTCTTTGTAGAATGGAAAAACAACCACATGATAGATGTGTCCATACTCGAACCGGGCGATCAGTTGTACCCAGTCGAGCTTCATGTGATGCCGTAGCCGCTTCCAGTTGTATCGCAAGTGGTACGAGAGAAACGCGGTCTTCAGTACCCAGTAGATCGCGAATGCGATGATGAAGTACGCGGCATAGAACGGTGCGTACATTGACAGCAGCACGACACCTATGAGGGTCGCCCACGAAAAGAGCCCCGGAAGGATCTCAAGGAGCCGGTATAGACGCCGGTCGTTCCCTGAAAGTTCGGGCGCGCGGCCCACGTGAAAATCAGGTCGCTTGGCGTACGGAAGGAGGTGGTCCGATGACTCCATATTGGCGGAGTATAGCCCGAAAATGCCCTTTTTACCAATGATATTACTGAAGCACTTCTGTGAATGAAACTTGGGTAGAACGCTGGACTATCTGGTAGGGTAAAGAGTATGAATGAGGATAGAACATGTAAACGCTGTCACACGAAACTTACGCGGAGACATCAGATGGTGTACTGTTCCAACCGTTGCCAAATTGACTACCAGCACGAATCGTATATAGAAAAATGGTTACGCGGCGACGTAACGGGCACACGTGGTAAAGCAACGAAACTGTTTTCGAAACACGTACGGCGCTATATTATCGAAACATACGGGGAACAGTGCACCCTTTGTGGATGGAACGAACGCCATCCTCTCACCAATACAGTGCCGCTTGAAGTAGACCATATTGATGGAAATCCAGAGAACACCACAATGAAGAATTTGCAGCTTCTTTGCCCGAATTGCCATTCACTCACCCCATACTTTCGTGGACTGAACCGGGGACAAGGACGGGCATGGAGGACGAATAAATTGCAATTTTAGTTAAATATGTCCATAATAGGCCGACTTTGCCACCTTAGCTCAGTTGGTAGAGCAGCGCTCTTGTAAAGCGAAGGTCGTCAGTTCGAATCTGACAGGTGGCTCCGAAATGAAAGGAACCTGTGTTCTGCACAGGTTCTTTTCGTGTCATACCTCCCCATCAAGCGATTTCCGCTTCAGTGCCTCACGCTCCTCTTCTGAGAGTGCGGTGGTCACTTTGTGCTCCGCAATGAGATCGAGATGCGAACGCGCCTGTTCATCCTTGATGGTGCGGGCAATAGTGCGGTTCTGTCGCTGCAATCGCTTGAGAATACTCCCAAACCATTCACTGAAACGAAGCAATGCGTTGATGCACCGGTTGAGGACATAATGGAACCCAACACGCAGTGATCCTGTACCGACATAGAAACGCAGATGCGAAAGTCGCACATAAAGATTCGCAAGAAAGACATCGAGCCAGCCGCGCACTGCCGAAAGTCCCGCCCGCCGACCGAGCCGAAGTTCGGCACGGAAAAGGATCGTGGTGAATACGAGCAGCGTCCCACTGGTAGCTGCGATGATAACTGCGGTCATAGAGAAGTGTATTGTACCTGAGAGGCTGCAGGAAGACCACCGCCCAGTTTGATGATATTAAAAACGACCGCAGTGCGGTCGTTTTGCCCTTTATTTAACCGAAAGTCGTTCAATTCGTACGACCGATACGTTCTCGCCGAATTTTTGGACCGCACCGTGGACCATTTCACCGATGGTCGTCTCAGGGTCCTTGATGAATGGCTGCTCAAGCAGGATCTTGTCTTTGAAATATGCGTTCAGCTTCCCTTCAAGGATCTTTTCCTGCATCTCCGCCGGCTTATCCTTGATCTCATCGGCAAATACCTCTTTTGCTTTCGTAAGTGCCTCATCGGTCACCTCGTCACGCGAGACGAACTCCGGTGCCTGCGCTGCGACATGCATCGCGATCTCACGCGCAAGCGTGCTGAATTCCTCATTCTTCGCCACAAAGTCAGTTTCGCACGCAAGAAGTACCATAGCGGCGACTTCGTTGGTGTTGTGGACATATACACCGACGGTGCCCGCCGCGAGTGCACGGTCGGATTTCTTCGCCGCTGCTTCGCTTCGACGCTTCTCAAGAATGATGCGAGCCTTATCCATATCACCCCCCGCTTCCTCGAGTGCTTTCTTGCATTGCATGACCGAGATACCTGTCTGATCACGCAACTCTTTTATTTGTGCTGAAGAAATATCCATATACAGATCCAATATTAACTACTACACGCCTCTCCAAACAGTGACCTACGCCGCACGTGGGGTTCGTGCACGTGGAGCGCCGGTTCGCGCTGGGGCAGGTTTCGGTGTGTACTGTGCTTTGCCGGCCGCGTATGCGTCGATCAGTTCATTGAGTACCAATGCGACACTTGGCTGCAGCGTATCGTTCACCACAACCGGGTAGGTGACATGCGCAAGATTGTTGTCAGAGCTCGTGATGGCGACCACCGGGATCTTCATCTCGATCGCTTCGCGAACCGCGATCACATCGTGTCGTGGATCAACAACAAGCATCATATCCGGTGTCCGTTCAGTATCGCGGATACCGCCAAAGTTGAAGGTGAGCTTATCAACCTCGCGACCGATCACCACACGCTCCTTCTTGGTGTACTTTCGCTCAAGTTCACCGCTCTCTGCTTCGCGCGCGAGTTCAGCAAGGCGTGCCAGGCGCTTCTTGATCTCGGTCCAGTTCGTCATCATGCCGCCGATCCAGCGGTTCGTCACATACGGAAGTCCCACACGCTTCGCAGCCTCAGTGACCAGCGCCGACGTCTCGTCCTTCGTACTGACGCACACTACGATCTTTCCGTTCTTGCCGGCCTCGGTCAGAACATCCTTGGCCTTCTGGAGCAACTCGGCTGTCTTTTCAAGATCGAAGATGTCGGTGCCGTTCTTCGTTCCGAAGATGTATGGTCGTACAGTCGGGTGTCGGCGGCTTTTAGTGAAGCCGAAATGCGCCCCAGCGCTAAACAGCCGTTCAATGAGAGATGAGTTTGGATTGGTGTCGGTTTTCATGCAATAAAACAAAATGCGCGACTGCGCAATAAGTGGTCACGATCGTATCATACACGCCATAAATGCGCAACCAGCGCGGTTTTATTCGAGTGCGTCAGTGGCCTCCGTGAGCGCCTCGACGATCGAATCGAGCTTTCCCGCCATGACCTCTTCGATATTGTGCCATGATTCCTTGATGCGGTGGTCGGTGATGCGGTTTTGAGGGAAGTTGTATGTGCGTATCTTCTCTGAGCGATCACCGGTACCAATCTGGGTGCGACGTGTTTCCGCGTGCTTTTTCGCCTCCTCCTCCTCGTGGAGCATCTCGAGCTTGGCCACGAGCATCGCCATCGCCTTCTCACGGTTCTTCAGCTGCGAACGCTCGGACTGGCAGCGGATGTCGATACCGGTCGGTTTGTGGATGAGCCGGACCGCGGTCTCGACCTTGTTCACGTTCTGACCGCCCGCACCGCCAGCACGTGAGAACTCCATCTCAAAGTCGTTCGGGTCGATCTCGATCCTCGGTTTCTTGCGCATTGGCAGGATCGCGACCGACGCGGTCGAAGTATGGGTCCGTCCTGCCTTCTCCGTCACAGGTACGCGCTGTACACGGTGCACGCCAGTCTCATAGCGGAGCGCATCGTACGCATCAGGATGCAGGATCTCGAATGTCGCTTCCTTGTACCCGCCCTGCCCTGCACGCGATTCGTTGATCACACTCACACTCCACCCGTGCACCTCTGCATACCGGCGATACATGAGAGAGAGCTCTTCGGCGAACAGTGCCGCCTCCTCGCCGCCTGCTCCAGCACGAACCTCAAGCACCACCCCATAGGGTCGTACCTCCTCTTCCTTCGAGGCCTCGATGATACGTGCCATCTCATCAAACTGCATCGTGAGCTGTTCCTCGAGCTGTACGCGTTCAGCCGCAGCGAGCTCCGCCATCTCGGGATCGTCCTTCGCAAGCTTCTCGTTCTCCTCAAGCTTTTGGTGGAGCACGTCGAACTGCGACGCAAGGAACTGCGTTTTCGGATGCTCGCGGAAGAGTGTGAGTTGGTCGTGGTCGAATTCCATAGTCATACAATAGCAAAACCCCACGGCATAGCCTATGGGGTTTTGCTAAAACGGTCGTTATGCGTTCTTCTTTCGCTTCGTACCGGTCTTTGCTGCGCGGGCCTTGAACCGCTCCACACGTCCAGCAGTGTCCATCACCTTCTCCTGTCCGGTATAGAACGGGTGCGATGCGCTTGAAACATCGACGTAGGTGACCGGGTATTCCTTCCCGTCCTCCCACTTATCCGTAGCCTCGGTAGCGATCGCTGAACCGATCAAAAAGCGGCTCCCGCTGGAGTTGTCCTGAAAGATGACCGGTCGATAGTTTTCCGGATGAATTTCCTTTTTCATGTGGTGGGTACTATATCAGAAAGTTTGGAATCGGCAATAGTTGTGTACAGACTTGGCCTTATTGACTTATGAGTATAAATATGGTATCATATGCTCTGCTCATTCGAAACAGGAGAACTTCGATGAACGCTGCTGTGTTTCTTTCCGCACTGATAACCGGGATGGTGTTGGGCTCCACCGGGGCTGGCGTCACGTTGTACACGTACGTCCTCCCAATCGTGTACGAAGTGCACGAACAATCCATCCTCGATCAGATGTGGCCTTGCGGCCACGAGAAAGGGGACGTGGCATGGATCACGCTTGCCGCAAAGGAGATACCGGTCGGATGTGACCGGATCCGGGAATCGAAGGAACTCGCCGACCTGTTCTAACCGCCATACCCCCCCCGCACAACGAGGACACCCCTCGTACATGTGTGGGGTGTTTTCGTTTTAAAAGCTACTCAATAAGTTCAATGTCCTTCTCAAACGCTGCCGCCTTCCCCATCACACTGTTCGCATACCCCTGCCCGGATGTCGCCCAGTTTCCGCCTGCGTAGTATCGAGCGGCGGCGGTATGTTCGGCTATGTATGTCCCGCCGGCTGCACCCACGTCAGCCAGGTAGAATCCGGTCGCGGTGATCGCGTGGAGCGCGGACCACGGATCGGAGTGCGGGACTCCAAGGACCGTCGCGATGCGATCTGCATACATCTCCCATGTGGAAGGGATGAACTGGGTCGGTCCCATAGCACCCCCGTACCCTCCCGGCTGCGGACACGATACGGGTGTGGTGGACCAATCACGACCAAGGCCGTCCATGATGCGTTTGAACGGTACCGTATCACGCGGCACTTTCATGATACCGGAGAACGGCGTGCCGGTGTTCTTTCCCTTTCCGTCGCCGGTCTCAAGGTCAGTGACGAGACAGTTGCCGGTGTTCCGCCCAAGGTCGGACTCCTGCGACAAGATCGCGAGGATCAGCGCCGGGCGGACGCCCGTCTTCGCCGACGCCTGCTTCGCATACTGGACCGCGGTGCCGAACGGGATCTCTCCGGCATCACGCAACGGGAAGAGTCGCGCGCGGATCTGTGAGGCGAGTTGTTCTTGCGATGATTTCAGCGTCCGATACAGACCCTCCTGTCCCTTTGTCTCTTCGAGCAGTTTCTGCTTCTCTGCCTCTTTCTGCTCCACGGCGCGCTGGTCAAGCAAGAGCTTCGATCGCAGGATCTCCTGGTTGGTGCGCTCCCCTTCAAGCTCACCCTTCACTTCGGTCGTTTCGGCACGCGCGGCGCGTATCTCGTCCAGAAGGTCGATCATGTCGCGCTTGATCGCCTGAAAGGAATCGAGGTCGACCAAAAAATCGGAAAGCGTCTCAGATGAGAACACAGCTTCGGCAAGCGAGTAGTCACCGACCTCCTGCGTCTTTCTGAGAATCTGTGCAAGGAGCTTTTGGTCAGCCGCCAGCTTCTCGGTGAGCTCATCGATGGTGAGCGAATGCAGGTTGATGTCCTCGGACAACTGTGCGATCTCGAGTTGTGTTGAACGGACCTGCAGCTTCGCACGCGCGATCTGCCCATCAAGGATCGCAATGTCCCGCTCAAGCGAAGCGCCCTCTGCTTCGAGACCGCTGATGGTTGCGTCTGTCTGCGCCATCTGTCGCTCGAGCTCAGCGAGCTGTTGTTCAAGCTCGCGGCGCTCTTCCGGAGACAGGTCAGAGCTTTGCGCAACCACAGAAATTGGCATGCCGCACAACAGCAGCATGCATCCAAGTATCCCAGCCCGAAGCATTCCCATACGAATCATTAGTATACCAAACTAACCATACTCATCTACCATGACGACTGGATGGAGGGCTTCTTTCAAAACGCACACGATCCGCTATACGGATCGTGTGCGTTTCCATATTTCCAGTCCCCTTTATTTCTCCTCGGTCTTGTCCTCTTCTGCCTCACCTTCTTCCTTGCCCTTCTGTTCTACCTCGATGGCATCCATATCAACTGTCTCTACCGGCTCCTCAACCTCCTCTTCAATAGCGACGATGAGTGCTACAACGTCGTCTGGATCGTTCGTGATCTTCACGCCCTCCGGAAGCTTGATGTCCTTCACCTTTATTGGTGTCTCAAGGTCAACAAGTACGCTCACATCAACTTCGATGTTGTGCGGCAGATTGCTTGGACGACAGGTGACCTCCACTTCGTGCAGGACCTTCGTGAGGACACCGTCGTTCTCATCCACTGGCGATACGCCGACGAACTCAAGCGGTACATCGGTGGTGAGTTCCTTGCCGCGTTCGATAGCATAGAAGTCCACGTGCCGGATCGTGTTCTTGATCGGATCGAAATCAACATCGTGGATAAGGACATCCAACGGCTCGCCGAGTCCTTCAAGTGAGATGATGGTCGATTCACCTGCGTCGCGGTACAGCTTCTCGAACGTCGAACGGTCGACCGAAAGCGGCGTTGATTCCTGCTTCGGGCCATACACAACACCCAGCACCTCCGCGCGTCGGTCCACTGCACCCTTCTTCTTCCGGCTATTTACCTGTAGTGATACTGTCATAGTGCCGACAACCATACCATAGCTTTTTCTGAATCACCAGTACCAGCTTCGCTTTCTCCACGTCCGTGCAGCGATCATGCACTGACGACTGGTATACTTCCACTATATGCAGGAACGATATGACTTTGTGGCAATTGGTGACATTGTCATCGATGCGTTCATCGAACTCGACGAAACGAGCGCACAGGTGACCAAGGACGCGTCGACCGGACGCAAGACCCTGTCGATGAATTTTGGCGACAAACTGCCATACAAGAATGTGACGGTTGTGAACGCTGTTGGCAACTCACCGAACGCGGCCGTGTCTGCGCACCGCCTTGGCCTTGAGACCGCACTTGTCACAAACCTCGGACACGACCGCTGGGGCAAGGACTGCCTCGACGCGCTCCGGAAGGAGAACGTGCACACTGACTACGTGAAGGTGCACGAAGGCAAGGTGACGAACTACCACTACGTCCTTCGGTACGGACCGGAACGCACGATCCTCATTAAGCATGAGCAGTACCCGTATGTGATGCCGGTATTCGATACACCACCGCGTTTCATCTACTTCTCTTCGATTGGTGAGCACGGTATCGCGTTCCATCATGACCTTGCGGCGTATATAAAGGCGCATCCGGAGACGAAGCTTGTATTCCAGCCGGGTACGTTCCAGATCAAACTCGGACACGAGGCGCTCAAGGATCTCTACGCAGTGACCGAGATATTCTTCTGCAACAAAGAGGAGGCACAGCGTATTTTAAATACAAAGGAACAGGACGTACCTACCCTCATCCGCTCATTCAGGAAGCTCGGTCCGAAAATGCCGGTCATCACGGACGGACCGAATGGCGCGTACGTCGTCGATGAAGCGGACGTCGCATGGCACATGCCGATGTATCCGGATCCAGCACCGCCGGTCGACCGCACCGGTGCCGGGGACGCATTCGCCTCCACCTTCACCACAGCCATAGCGCTCGGCAAAACGCCGGCGGAAGCGCTCTCATGGGGACCGGTAAACTCGATGTCGGTCGTGCAGCACATCGGTGCACAAAAAGGACTTCTCTCGCGTGAGGAGCTGGAGGGTCATCTTGCAGATGGTCCGGCAGACTACCGACCCAAAAAACTATCTTAAAAAGCCGCGTTCGCCGCTTTCACCACACTCGCTGCATCCATGCCATAGAACGCAATGAGTTCTTCGGGTTCGCCTGATTGTCCGAACTGGTCATGTACTCCAAGACGGATGATCCGCTTTGGTTCTGTCCCGCTGAGGAACTCCGCAACAGCTGACCCCATACCGCCTGCGATCTGATGCTCTTCGAGCGTGATGAGTATCTGGTGCTCTGCTGCGAACGTAGCGATCGCTTTGGTGTCGAGTGGCTTTATCGTTGCAAGATGGAGCACCGAGGCGCCAATACCGCTTTCGTTCAGTTCCTTTGCAGCAACGAGCGCCTGGTGTGTGAGGATACCGGTCGAGATGATACCGACCGTTCTCTCGTGCGACGTGTCCCGCGAACACATGATCTCTGCGCGGCCACAGGTGAACGGGCTCTCTTCGGTCGTAATGACCGGTGTCTTTTCTCGCGCAAGACGGATGTAGACAGGCCCGTCGTATTCGGCTGCGAAAAGTACCGCCTTGCGTGCCTCATGGACGTCGCACGGCGCTATCACTGTCATGTTCGGTAACGTTCGCATGAGCGCAATATCCTCAATGGCCTGGTGGGTTGCGCCGTCCGGACCCACCGAAACGCCGGCGTGCGCACCGATGATCTTCACGTTGGCATCGTTGTATGCGATGGTAGTCCGTACCTGCTCCCAACTGCGCCCCGGTGAGAACATCGCGTACGAGGCAATAAACGGAATCTTCCCCATCGATGCCATGCCGGAAGCGACCGATGCCATGTTCTGTTCAGCGATCCCGACCTGCAGGAACCGCTCAGGAAACGCATCGGCAAATACGTTCGTGCGCGTCGAGCTCGTGAGGTCGGCGGAAAGCGCTACCACATTCGGGTCCTTCTCCCCCGCTTCCTTCAATCCATCGCCGTAGCCATCACGGTTGGCGACCCGTTCTACGTCATCATCAAAGATATGGGGATTGAGATGTGGTGCAAGTTCCATATGCAAACTATATATGTGACGCGAGTTTCGCCACATGGGCCACTAGGGTATGCGCATAGCCGGACTCGTTGTCGTACCACGCGAGTACCTTCACGAGGTTCCCTCCAACGACACGGGTGAAGGAGAGATCGGCGATCGCCGCGTACGGTGCGCCGATGATATCGGACGATACGATCGGCTCCTCTGTGACGGTAAAGATGTTCTGCCACTGTTCTGCTGTCGCCGCCTTCCGCAGGATATTGTTCACCTCTTCGGCGGTCGTCTCGCGCTTGGCAACGAACGTAAGGTCGACGATCGATCCGACCACCACCGGTACCCGAAGGGCAATGCCGTCAAACTTTCCTGCAAGATCGGTATGCGCTTTCGTTGTGGCGATCGCGGCACCGGTCGTCGACGGAATGATGTTCTGTGCCGCTGCGCGTCCGGCACGAAGGTCCTTCTTGCTCGGACCGTCCACCAGTGATTGTGAGGCGGTGTATGCATGAACAGTGTTCAACAGCGCCTTCTCGATCCCGAGTCCGGCATGCAGAATACCGATCAAGGGCGACGCGGCGTTGGTGGTGCACGACGCATTCGAGGTGACCTGGCAGGTCGCCAGCTCCTTTTCGTTCACACCCATGAGTACCGTCTTCCCCTCCACCGCGGAGGCGTTGTCGCCGCCTTTCGCTGGCGCGCTGATCACTACACGCTTCGCGCCGGCAGTGAGGTGTGCGGACGCCTTCTCATAGGTCGTGAAGACACCGGTCGACTCCACGACCACGTCGATATCCAGATCCTTCCACGGCAACGCGGCAGGGTCCTTCTCTGAACAGAAGGTGATCGGACGGTCATCCACCATCAACTTCCCGTCACGGGTACTGACCGTAAAAGGACTTCTCCCGTACGGCGTATCGTACTGCAACAGGTACGCAAGATTATCGATATCACCGAGGTCGTTCACCGCAACGATCTCAAGTGCAAGATCGGCTGCAGCAGCTTTGAAGAACGCTCTGCCGATGCGTCCGAATCCATTGATCGCTACCCGTGCTTTTTTCATAGTTTCAAAGAGTGACACCTAATTATCGCATACCCATCAGCATGCGCCGAATATGACCGTGCGATAGACAGGCAAAGAATTATATAGCCCGCCCACAGTTCTCACGCTGCCGGTACGGACGGGCCGCTCATGAGGAAGTATGCTGCAAGTACGATACAGAGAATGGCAACACCGAGTAGTACGTATCCTGCCTGCGCCTTGTTCTTCACAATACCCGACTTGATCAACATGCCCACGATACCGCCCTGCGGTTGCTGTGCCGGTACGTTTGAGCGCTGCAAGTTATTCTCTTCTTGAAAATCAATTCCCATAGTTCGTTTTATTTATCCTATACCTCTATAGTACCAACCAACGCCCAGTGGCCCTACCGTTATACACACCGTCCGTGTGGAGACCCGCGACTGATTCTGCGAGCTACCCTTGCTATACTGTACGTACCTATGCACTATCTTTCTTTGACAGAGGTTCAAAGCCTTGAGGAACGGGCGAACGCCATTCGCGAAAGCATCATCGAGATGCTCGTTGCGGCCGGTAGCGGTCATACCGCAGGCCCCTTAGGCATGGCCGATATCTTCGCGCTCCTCTATTTCCACGTACTGAAACACGACCCGAAGAATCCGGACTGGGCTGACCGCGATCGATTCGTACTTTCGAACGGCCACATCTGTCCGGGGTTGTATGCCACGCTCGCACACGCCGGGTATTTCCCAAAGCAGGAGCTCCTCACACTCCGCAAGTTCGGCTCACGGCTGCAGGGCCACCCGCACCGCAGTGCACTCCCCGGCCTTGAGACCACATCAGGCCCACTGGGGTCCGGTCTCTCCCAAGCGGTCGGCATGGCGATAGCGGCACGAATGGACAACGAATATACCTCTAAATACATATACTGCATGACCTCGGACGGCGAGTGGGACGAAGGGCAGACGTGGGAGGCAGCCCTCCTTGCCGGCAAGGAACAACTCCACAACCTCATCGTGATCATTGACCGGAACGGCATTCAGATCGATGGATACACGAAGGATGTGATGCCCTTGGAGCCGCTCCGCGAGAAGCTTGAAGCGTTCAACTTCGATGTGCAGGAGGTCGATGCACATAATATCCGCAGTGTGAATGACGCCATCGGCAAAGCGCAGGCAGTCTACGGGCAGCCGTCAGTGATCATCGCACACTCCATCGCATCAAAGGGCGTGGATGTGTTCGAACGCGACTTCCGCTGGCACGGCAATCCCCCTGGCAAAGGTCCTGAGGATCGGGTACCGAAAGAGAAGCAGGCTGAGGTGGCACTGCGTAAACTCCGTACGCTTGGCGGAGTCATTGAAGCGTCTGACATAGATTGAATATGAAAGTGTATTTTGCATCAGACCATGCGGGTTTTGAACTCAAGAACGTCCTTGCTTCGTATGTTCGTGAACGTGGGCATGAGGTCATCGACTGCGGCGCATACACCTACGACGAAACTGACGACTACCCCGGCTTCATTCGCAAAGCAGCACAGATGGTTTCGAGGAGTTCCGGTGAGGTGAGAGCCGTCATTCTCGGAAAGACAGGAGAGGGTGAGGCTATGGCAGCCAACCGACTTCCGAATGTCCGCGCCGCAGTGTATTACGGAGGTAACACCAAGATCGTGTCCCTGTCTCGTTCGCACAATGACGCCAACGTCCTCTCGCTCGGTGCGGGATTTATGGACGCATCTGAAGCCAAAGAGGCGGTCACGCTGTGGCTTGCTACAAAGTTCTCCGGTGAAGCGCGGCATATGCGGCGTATCCGCGACATTGAACAGAGTTAGTGTACTATCCTATATATGTATCACCTCCCACGACATGCAGGATTCACGATCCTTGAACTCCTGGTGGTCGTTGCGATCATCGGACTCATCAGTGCGATCGTATTGGTCGCACTTGATGATGCCCGCAGTGAAGGACGGGACGCCCAGCGCGCGACTCAGACGCAGGAATTTATGAAAGCCCTTGAACTATACTACACAGACAACGGCACGTACCCGAGCGACGGAACGTCCGGTACGTACCAGGCACCGGTGCCACTCAGTGCGATCGAATCGGCACTCATCGCTAGCGGCTTCATCAACCGGATTCCGCCGGACCCCCGGTATGGTGCGGACGAGGGCTACCTGTATTGCTCCGATGACATTGGGACCACTTATGCACTCTTGGTCAATGTTGAGGACGGGAATGGTACGGACCACTGTGTGGTGAGCAAAGGTCCGCGTGCGTATCAGAACGTGACGTGCAGCGGCATTGCCTCTATGGACCAATGCCCGGGCCGCTTTTAATTCTTGCATCATGACTCCCACCATCCTTCCAGCACCGATCCCACGCTCTTCGAGCGAACTTATCGAGATACTCTCACGTGTGTCGTTTGCGTCCGCTGTCCAGATCGATGTGGTGGATGGTATATTCGCCACGCCGCCATCGTGGCCGTATGAGCCGGTGGGTTCTCCTCATGACGTTGCAGAAGCGCTCTCGCCCTTCGATGCTGAAGTTGATCTCATGGCATACGAGGCAGTTGCAGCAGCACGGGAGTGGCATGACGCGGGAGTACGCCGATTCATTTTCCATATCGAAACACTCGATGGTCCGGATGAGCTCGTGACATTCAAGTCAGATACTGGTGCTGCCATCGGCTGCTCGCTCTCGAACGACACACCCCTCTCGGCGCTTGATGCATACCTTCCTGTGTGTGACTTTGTTCAGCTCATGGGCATTGCACGCATCGGCGTGCAGAGTGAACCGTTCGACGAGCGCGTACTGCTCCGTATCCAGCAGTTGAAGGCGGAACATCCGGATCTTTCGGTCATGGTGGACGGTAGCGTGAACGCGGAGACGTTGCCGGCGTTGCGTGATGCAGGGGCCGACCGATTCGCAGTTGGTTCAGCCATTCTCGCTGCAGACGATCCGAAAGATGCGTATGATGCGCTCAGTGCGTTGGTATGACACATACACGAGCTCAGAAGGACGTATCTCCGTAGAGCCATACTCTACGAATGCAACTCGTGGTCTAGACCTTCGGCTACGTAACGCTTGAGTAGCGACTGGTACGGCACATTGAGGGCGTTACTACGCTCCTTCAAGCGAACTAAATATGGTTGGGAATACGTATAGACACCGATGAGGAGGTCGGTTTCAGATTAGGAAATACCACTGGTATGAAGCTCTTTTTGTCCAACGTAGACGCATCGAATTTCTCCCAATAGTCACGCTCCTTGTCTTCGTTTTTAAATTTTCTTTTATTCATACAAACGTTTTTCTTTTTTGCTTAACGGCCGAGCTGAAATAACCCGTATTCGTGTTGATCGAATCGTAAACACGACAAACAATACTACTCCGCCCGCGTTTTTCCATGTTCACATCACTACGGACACGCAGTCACTGCCGTATCGCTGTATCCGCCAGTGACGATCGTTGAGTCACCCGAGCTGTCTACACAATAGTATTGGGTCGGATCGGAGACCAGTCGCGCCTTCATTGCCCACTCTGTTGCGCTGCTGCCGCACGCCACAAACCCAGCGCCTCCAGCTACGTCTGCTGCGCCATCATGCATAGCAAGAATGCCAGGATTTGAAGTTGAGGTCGTCGTACACACGCTCGCGTATGAGTTGCTGTTCCCGTCGTAATAGAGTTCTGCCTGTGCACGGGCGTTATTCAGACTCGAACGGATCGCCGCGTCTGCGCCTTTCGCACGTGCACTGTTGAGGGATGCGAGCACCACGGACGCCAAGAGGCCGATGATAGCGATCACCACGAGAAGCTCAATGAGTGTGAAGCCCTTGTTGTATGTGTTCCTACAGAGGTTGGTAGCCATAGTCGAATGGTAAAACGTCGGTTACTATCCTAAGTATACGTTACTTTTAGAGCGCCGCATAACACACTGGGGATTTTGGTGGCTGCATTCTCAAATAGCAAACCAGCTCCTGGAAAGACTTGTTACGGGCGGTTTGGTTCCAGTGTATCAAGTATTCCCGCCAACCAGGCTTCATGAGCGATATGCGTCGTTGCCTCATAGAGATGGCCGTTCATCAGGAACCACACTTCGCGGAGCCTTCCAAGTGTTGGGTCTTCAGTTTCGAAAATAATGCCCCGAATACCACTACCGAGTACTACCTCTATCGGTTCGGTCACTGCACGGCCGTGTGTATCTTTTATGATCTGTGAGCTGGTGATTGTGCTTCCGCTATACGGCACGATATAAAGCTGGAAGTCTTGAACAGGGTCGGTTCCCGGGGTCGTGAATACTACTGTCTCGGCACCGCCCGCTTCGTAGCGGCTTTCGATCTGTACTTCCTCGGATACATAGAAGGAGAAGAGGTACGAGGGGTGGGTGTATTGCTTTTTACCGAGTGGCAGATTGTCGCCCACCTCTTCTCCGCCAACAGTTGCAACATCAGGTTGACGAGGTTGATCATGCAGGTAAAAGAATAACGTACTACATACAAGTACACCTACCCCCAACACGAGAATTGTAATCCTTTTTTTATTCATACCTAGTGTACTGGTGTCATAGTTCTTAATTACTCGTCCTTCAGACAACGTATCGAAATGCCGTTAGCCTGAACGGCGGTACTG
>JBBDKG010000013.1:0-4552 GCA_040879435.1 Minisyncoccota bacterium
ACAAACTCTTTACAAACCTTAATTTTCACTATATTGTTCGCGACAGTTTTCAACCCTCATGTACGAGGTGCCCCATGCCCAACAAGCGTCTGGAGCTGACCACCTCGAATGAAGGTGTTTTGCTCTTGGAGTTCATTCCAGAAGACGCTCGGCCGCTGTTCGAGCTGATAGACAGAAATCGTGACTATTTGAGTCAGCGTGGTGATGAAACCGCAGCAAAGTACCCTGACTTCGAGTCGGTACTGCGGAGCATCACTCATCCTGCCAATGAGTTGAAGATCCGGCTCGGCATCTGGTTTGATGACGTTCTTACGGGAACAATCAACATCACACCAGAAGGTAGTTATACGAGCGAAATCGGCTACTGGGTCGGCAGCGAGTTTAGTGGACTTAGTCTTGCGACCATTTCCACCGAAGCTGTGATCCGGTACGGCAAACGTCGTCAATACCGACGGATGATTGCCTATACTCACATCGACAACCTCGCCAGCCAGAAGGTTCTCCTAAAAGCTGGCATGACTGAAATCCGAAGAGACGAATCGGAAGTCTGGTTCGCCGTCAATACTGAATCGTGAGGAGGTGCTAATGACTCCAACAGGACTGCTCGGCAACGAGCTTGGCAAACTTGGTTTGCCGCAGGACCCGCGTGAAATCATCGGACAGCTATTGGTTTTTGGTGATGCTGAAAACCATATCATTTGCGGGACCATTACCTCAATCGGTTATGGACCGGGCGAGGGTGTGAGTTTTCGGGTAAGTAGCCCGAAGTTCCATGGGCATGACATAAAGAAGATCGTTCCGTCTGAAGACGGAGTAGCTTCGCTTCATGCCGCACCGAAGCTGGTCGTCATCGGCCAATTCGAAATCCTTTGAACCATCGACAACACGGAAGGAGAAACCATATGTCGCTTGGAATCCTCACCCCCGGACTCGCGTATGACGCAGTCCAGATCTTGAAACCGCAGATCGAGCGGTTCTTGCAGATTCACGCCAAACGGCAACACCTCGCTATCGTCGTAACGGCGGTCGAGGAAATCAACCCGAGAAACCCCGACAAGTCGTTTGAAGAGGACTGCTTCGTCGTCGACGGCATCGGCAATTCCGAAGACTGGGAACACGACTACAAGATGATCGCCCTCTCGAAGGCCGAGAAGTCGGTGCGGACGGGTATGGCTACGGCCAAACTCGGGCCACAGTACCTTCTCGACGCCGACACCGTCTTCTGGGGCTCGGAAGTTCTCGACGGCATCGTCGTTGCCTGCTCGGGTGTCGAGCCCTACTACGACGAGATGGTCTCGATGTGGATCGCCGCCACGATCAGGGCATTCTGCAAGGATGCCTTCGCACAACTGCCCGACGGCACCAAGTTCATCGAATAACGTCCGCCGCCCTCTGCCACTGAGCCATCCGCTCGCTTCGGCGGCGGGTGGCTTTTCTTTTCTCTGCACTCTATCCCTATAGTTCTATTACTGTGCTGTGTTAGTACGGCTCATGATATCGCTGAATTGTCTCGCATGTTCAAATCCTGGATTAGCTGGTACGACTCGAATATGTAGCTTTCTATTTGGTTCCACTCATTTTTTGCTATACGACGCACCACCTGACTTCCGACAGATGTTTTGGATCGAGACGAAACCACTGTCCCGGGAACCGTGATCTTTCCTATAACCGTTTGTACAGCAGTGAGAAAATAGTCTTCTGAAAATCAGCTAATCGCTCGTTCTCGACAATGGTGACTTCTTCGGTCTCAAGGTCAATGATACTTATGCGGTTGCCATACACCAACTGGATGATGTTCTGCTGAAACTGATCTCCTTCTTCAGGAATGAACTTGATGAATCGTTCCAATCGAGAACGTTTCTGATTTCCTGACAGAGCGTTGCTGATAACCTTTCGCTCAAGCTTCTTTTTGTCACGACGTTCGCGATAATCACGGGCAAGGTACTGGTTCACCTTGATGAGGTTCTTCTCGGATGTATAGCGAAAGAAAGTTTCCCCACGTTTGGTATGAGAGACCACATCATCGAAGGCCGCCCGGATACCTTCGGGTCCTCGAAGGAACCGAACACTTCTTGGAATATCCTTTTCGAGCCGCTTTCGGTCTGATCTGATGGTTTTCTCACTCGCTGCTTCCTCTATTCGCACTACGCGATCGAGTGCTGCAGCACCTGTTGTTGTAAAGCGGGTTCGCTTCCCGATCTTCTCCTTCCGAACGAGACCAAAACTGACAAGCGCGTTCAGACACCTATATACCGTCATACGGGGCAACTGCGCCTGCTTCGCGATATGAGATACAAGTAACAAATCCTTCGTTTTTACCAACACGTCATACACGACGTCACTATGCTTTGGATATCCAAGTCGCTTAAATAATTCACTCTTCCTCATAAGTAAAGTGTATATTTTTTGTTACATTTTATCAATTGTCACTGTACAGAAGAATAAAATGGGGTATTGTTCATCTGGAACGCTCATCGACAAAACGGAGAACAGTCATGGGGAAGAACTCGAAGCACCAGATCCTTCACTCTGGAGGCATCGCAATCGTCTGCACTCCAAGCATGGAGTACATGGCGCGAGCATCGTTTGAGATGCTCAGGAAACTGACCAAGAAGAAGTCTCTCGACTTCCACGTCGTGGAATACGTTAAATTCTCGAAAGGCGAGGTTCTACCAATTCCGCAGAAGAGCGTGCGTCTCAAGCATGTATATCTTTTCTACGACTTCAATGGTGACGCCTGCCACGATGCATTCGTGCTGCAGCTCACTGTCAGTGCCCTGCAAGATGCCGGCGCGGATGCCATCACGCTTGTGATGCCATTTATACCGTTCCTGCGACAGGACCGGAAGGACCGCTCACGCGTGCCGATCTCGGCTCGGGATTTCATCCAGGGATACGAACGATACGACAAAGTTGAGCGCACCATCACCCTCGACATGCACGCCGACCAAACGCAGGGAGTCTTCACAAAGCGATCAGACCACCTCCCCGGCCATGTTATCTTCGTGCCGTGGATCAAGCAGCAATTCGGTGACCGGCTTGATGACCTCGTCGTTATCGGTCCGGATGCCGGGAGCGAGAAGCGCGTCAGTGCTATCGCGAAGCGCGTCGGATGCAAGCGTGCATTCATCACCAAGGAACGTGTTGGGGGAGAAGCCAAGATGCATGAGATTCATGGTGCGTCGGTGAAAGGCAAGATATGCCTCATCAACGACGACATCATGGATACCTGTGGAACGATCACTCAAGCCGCAGAAGCTCTCAAAGCGCATGGTGCAAAAGAGGTTATCCTCTCAGCAACACACGCTGTCTTCGGAGGTCCTGCCTACGAACGGCTGGCCGCGTCTGGCTTTAAGGTCATCACAACCGACTCGCTCAGGACAAAGGAGCACGATTGGCTCACCGTCCTGCCGCTCGCCGACTACATGGCATATGCGGTTCTGCAAAACAATATCGTTGACGGTTCCGTCAGCGAGATCATCAGAAACGGTCTGCCAATAGCAGCCTGACATCATGGAGGTATCATGACAGACGAAATCTTGAAACGCGCAGCATCGTTGCTGCGCCCGGTGCCGGATTTCCCGAAGCCGGGGATCCTCTTCTTCGACCTCAACCCTCTCTTGCGAGACATGGTCGTGATGGACACTATCGCGACCGAGATCGCCAACCACTGGCGGCCCTCCAACATCGACGTGGTCGCAGGATTCGATTCCCGCGGCTTCCTCTTCGGACCGATGATCGCGGAACGTCTTGACGTTCCCTTCACTATGATCCGGAAGAAAGGAAAGCTTCCTCCCCCGGTTGCATCTGTCTCGTACGGACTCGAGTACGGGCAGGATGTCATCGAGATGGCGGACGACGGGTTCATCGAAGGCAAGCGTGTCTTGTTTATCGACGACCTTCTGGCCACCGGTGGTACTGCCGGCGCGGGCATCGAGCTTGTCTCAAAGCTCAATGGTGAAGCTGTTGGCTTCGCCTGCGTCACGGAACTCCCTGAACTCGGCGGACGGGCGAAGCTGCTCGGTGTACCGGTGCAGTCGCTCATCACCATCATAGATGGTGAAACGATCGTCGGCGCGGAGTACTGCGTCGATATCTACGCGCACTGCGCCAAGTCCGGTGCACTTCTCTTGCTCGAACGATTGGGCGAGGTACCCGGCATTGCGATGCCAGGCGGACGCATTGAGGAACGTGAAAGCCTCTTGCATGCTGCAAGGCGGGAACTGCTCGAAGAGACGGGTAGCGAAATCACGTCCTTCGAGTACGTCGGCATGCTGACGGGACTCGACCGCGATCCGCGTGGTCGGAAGGTGTCGGTGGTCCTTGAGGCCACTGGAAACTTTGGCCCGCTGCGGGGAGAACCTGGCAAAACACGTCCATTCTGGGTAAATGCCCGGAATGAACTACCCCCTGCGAAGGACTTCGTCCTCGCCCATGACACCATCGTTCGCGAACGCTTCCTGGCTCAATTTGCCGACGAAGCCGGTCGTGTAGTGACTGTATGACGCTCCATCGTTCTTTCAATGAAAACCGTGCCGGCCCCTTCAGGGCC
>JBBDKG010000013.1:4562-87629 GCA_040879435.1 Minisyncoccota bacterium
CCCCCACTTTTGTATTTCAATCAAACAGGTTCTAACATCGAGGAGCGTGGCTGGATTGTCGCCGACCGAGTCGAGCGACCAATCGTCCTTTAACGCTAAAGCCGCCGTGAGTTTCACAGCGGCTTTTCTTTTTAAAATTGAATTGTTTGCTTTTCTGCAATAGCTACGGCATAGTAGCCGCAACATAGTCCTTTGAAACAGGGAGGTAGTAATGCCCCACTATACGCTTTCGCGTTCTTCACGACTCTACAAGTTCGTCTTTGGAGCTGAAGAAGGGCAACTTGAAGGATTTCCAGAGCCCAAGAATGACCGCATCTCGCTCGGACTATTCGTCGCGCTGTTGATTACGATGGTGGTTATGAGGCCGATTGTCACAATCATGATCTTGCTCATGGAAGCGATGATGAAACTACTATGCTTCCTCGTCGACGGTTCGTACACCCGCGGCACGTTCATGACGCGAATGCAGATCATTCAGATCAAGCCGTGGCCAACATTCGGCACGCATCGCCTCTCGCCATGGTTTGTGCTCGCATTAATAGCTGTCGGGTACCATTGCTGGTATGGCGATTTTGAATCGGCAGCGGCGCTGTTTGGATTCTTTGCGGTTACGACATTCATCTTCGGAACTATCACACCTGACACACGATCCCCAGCCGAAGAGCTCGCAGAGGCAATCGACCCAGTGATCGACAGGCGGTTGCATCTTGCCTACTACAAGCAGCCCCGGATCTTTCCAGAGCTCTACCTGGTCGTATAAGGCCATCTGTTCTATACAAAGCCCCGCTACTAGCGGGGCTTTATGCATAGGAACTTCGTGTATATTTGACACTTTCCCATCTCTATTGCATATACTTATTGTACTATTGACACTAAATATGAGGAGTATACACTGGCGTTAGATTAGTTAGTGTAACTAATACACTATACATCCCACCAAGGTACCGCGCTCTGCAGGTTAACGCTCGGAGCGCCCTACCTTGGCGGAATGTCAGGGTTCTTTGACACTACGATAAATGGAGCACTCCAATGAACGTACACCTTCTGATCATTGATCCGCAGAACGACTTCATGGACATCGCAGCTACCGCCGGCGACGCCGTCGGCTTTGCAACTACCCTGCCCGACGGCACGGAACTCAAGTTCCGCTCCGGCCTGCCGGTTGCCGGCGCACTTGAAGACATGAAGCGCACGGCAGCTTTGGTCGACCGGATCGGCATGAAGTTGCAGAAGATCCATGTCACGCTCGATTCGCACCACCCGATCGACATCGGCCATCCGGCATTCTGGATGGACAGCGACGGGAACGCCCCGCCGCCGATGACGCTCATTTCTGCTGATGCGATCGCTGACGGGACCTGGTCGACACGCATTCCTGCACTTCGCGACTACGCGCTCAAGTATGCGCGCGACCTCGAAGCCACCGGCCGGTACCAGATCATGGCGTGGTCGCCACACTGCCTCATCGGCACGTGGGGTCACAACATCGAAACGGAACTTGCCGGGGCGCTCGAACGGTGGAGCGTCAGACGCGTCCGCAACGTGGACTATGTCACCAAGGGCACCAACATGCTCACCGAGCACTATGGCGCACTGATGGCGGAAGTTCCCGTTTCGGCCGATCCGTCCACGCAGCTCAACGCTCGTTTCCTGCAGGTTCTGCAGGAAGCTGACGTGATCGCCGTGGCCGGCGAGGCATCGAGCCACTGCGTGAAGGCGACGGTCGAACAGGTCGCCCAGAATATCGGCGACGAACACGTGAAGAAGTTCCACCTGCTCACCGACTGCATGTCTCCGGTACCACCAGTGACTGCAGCGGACGGCACGGTGCTGGTCGACTTCCCCGCTATGGCAGACCAGTTCAAGCAGGACATGGCTGCCCGCGGCATGACACTCACTACGTCGGAAAAGTTCCTGGCGTGACCGCAACACGGTCGGTGCGATGGTCGCACCGACCGAAACCCAAGAGGAGATACCCATGGGAAACAGCAAAGAAATCCAGGAATTTGCGATCGGCAGCGGCTTCAACTTCACCGGGGCCGACATCGACGAACTCGGTGCATCCGAGTACACCCTTGTCACGATCGCGCTCGACGAATCGGGTTCAATCAGCAGATTCGAAACCCAGATTCGTGACATGCTGATCACGGCAGTCAAGGCATGCGCCAACTCGCCGCGCTCAGACAACCTGCTCATCCGTGTGATCCGCTTCGGATCGCAGTACGTGCGGCAGAACGGGAACGGTATCGACGAGATCCACGGCTTCAAGACGCTGGCGGAGATCGATTCCAACAACTACCCGCAGCTTGCGGGCGGCGGATTAACGCCGCTGTGTGATGCAGTATACTCGGGCGTCGGCGCTATGAACGCCTACGCCAAGCAACTGCAGGACATGGACTTCGACGTCAACGGCATCACATTCGTGGTGACCGACGGCGGCGAGAATGCATCGACTGCGACCATGCAGATGGTCAAGGATGCACTCGCCGAATCAGTCACGGGCGAAGTGATGGAGTCCCACGTGTCGGTATTGATCGGTATCGACACCGGCTACGCCGGCGTGAAGGACAAACTAGACCGCTTCAAGAACGAGGCGGGCATGACACAGTTCATCTGGGCCGGCGAGGCGACCAAGGGGAAACTCGCGAAACTGGCTGCGTTCGTTTCGCAGTCCGTCTCGAGCACCTCGGTCGCACTCGGCACCGGTGGCCCGAGCCAAAACATCTCGGCCACCATCTGACCACAACCCACGGGGAGGCGCTTCGCCTCCCCGTTTTTTCTGGAAGGAACAGAAACATGCACGTTGACCACAACTTCCACATCGGAGAACAGCATCTCCAGAACGGCATGCCGTGTCAGGACTACGCCCTCTCGGGCATGCTCGAAGGGAACATTGCCTACGCGATCGTTTCCGACGGTTGCTCGTCAGGCGGAAAGACCGATATCGGCGCACGCCTTACCGCGCTCGCCACCGAACAGGCCATCCGTGAATGCATCAGAATACCTCACTTCAGGAGCAACGAAGCATACATGGCCGTGAATGACCGGAGAAACATGCTCCTTGAACAGTTCCGGATGACGCTCGGCCTTGAACCGGAGGATATGCTTGCGACCTGTCTCTGGGCAATTGCTTGGGGCAATACGGTACTGACCAACGTTACCGGCGACGGTACGGTGGTCGTATGCCACGAACTGGAGACACTCACCCACAGTTTCCAGTGGAGTGATAATGTGCCGTACTACCCGGCGTACAAAAGCACCGGAGAAGACGAAGCCTTCCGAGCACGCCACGCCAACACTCCTGAACCGCTTACCTATATCGTTCAGTCAAACATACCCGGTATGGGCGACGCACTAGACGGCTCGATGTCTACCTATCCGGCCGACGTCGGTATGAAAGGACTGTGGGTTGTCCCGACCAACACGGCGCCCGACCAGTTCCCCGGGCGGCTTCGTTCGATTGCACTCTTCTCAGACGGAATCGGTCAGATTGACGGCATCCCGGAGGAGAGCGCTGTGCAGGAACTACTCGCGTTCAAGAGCACAACCGGCCGGTTCGTCACACGTCGCATGAACCGGTTCCTCAAGAACGTGAAGCAACACGGAAGTGGGCCAATCGACGATATTGCGTGTGCAGTGATTGCGTTTGACCCACCTGACCAACCTGAAGGAGAGCACCATGACGCTCATAACCAAACCAACGAAGGTGACGCTTGAGGGTCGCGGTACACTCACTCTCCGGCAAAGCAACTTCGTCACCAAGGGTGGCGAAGGAGCAATCTACCGGAACGGCGACACGATCATCAAGCTCTACCTCGATCCGAAGAAGATGCAGCGTGACGCGATCGCCGACAAGATCCGGACGCTCGCCAGCACGCTCCAGCATGACGGTATTGTGACCCCTGGCGGCATCGTGCTCGACACGAACGCGATGCCGATCGGGTTTCATATGCCGTTCGTTGCCGGCGAACCACTCCCGCGTCTATTCACAAATGACTCGCGGGCGCAGTTCAATCTCACCGACGACGATGCCCGCACACTCGCGGCACGCATGTATGACATCGTGTCATACACGCACGACCGGCATGCACTCATGGTGGACGCCAACGAGCTCAACTGGATCGCTGAGCTGGGTGCAAACGGCCCCCAACCTCGTGTGATCGACGTTGATTCGTGGGCGATTGGCAAGTGGCCGGCGCACGTCATCATGCCGTCCATCCGCGACTGGCACAGTGGAACGTTCGGACCACTGACCGACTGGTATGCCTGGGGCATTGTGTCGTTCCAGGTGTTCACCGGCGTACACCCGTACAAGGGAAAGCTCGATGGGTACAAGCCCGGCGAATTTGAACGACGCATGCGGGAAAACGCATCGGTGTTCCTGCCCGAGGTACGACTCAATCGTGCCGTGCGGGACTTCACATGCATTCCCGGACCGCTCCTCGACTGGTACCAAGAGACGTTCAGCAGTACCACCCGTACTGTCCCACCGTCACCTGCACAAAGTGGTGCGGCGACATTGGGCGGACGGAACGTACTGCGGGTCGTGACAACACACACCGGAACGATCTCGTACGAGACCATCTTCGAGGTCCAGAACGATCCTGTTCGGTCAATCTGGCCGTGCGGGGTTGTCCGCCTTGAAAGCGGCGCACTCTACACTGTCGCAAACAAGCGGCGAATCGGGACGTCGACTGCAGAGCGGCTTGCGATCGTCCGGCATGATTCCGGATGGCTGCTTGCGGAGTATGAGAATTCCGCATGGTCGTTCCGGTTCATTACCCGGACCGACCCACAAAGCCACGCGCTGTCTCTTTCGCTTGCCTGCAACGATGTACTACGCAGTGGTGACCGCCTCTTTGCGGTCACTGATACAGCTCTGGTCGAGCTGGTACCGATGATGTTTGCAAAACCCATACTCACCACCCCAACACAGTGGGAGATCATGGGAAATGCAACTGAGTGGCATCGCGGTGTCGGTATTGCAGATATGCTCGGCAGCATGCACCTCATTGTTCCCTTCGGGAATCGGCAGGTTGCATTCGCAAAGGTACCTGAACTCAACGGCATGCGTACTATCGACGCCGTCGCAGGTACCAGGTACGTTGCGGTACTCACACTCGACCAGAACGGCGAGTACCGCGTCCACGGCTTCACGTTCGACACGGAGTGGAAGCAATACAGCGTAACTGCGCATACAGTTGACCAGCCTGACCTCAATATCGTCATACTCCCCAAGGGAGTTGCGGCGTCCATTGAGAACGACGGTGAACTGAATGTGTTCGTACCAACGCAGCGCGACCTGAAACTGGTGCGTGACAAGGATATAGCCACCACGATGCGTCTCGCACGTATCGACGACAGGGTGGTGTATCGGAGCAATGGTGCACTACGATCGCTGCGTATGTCGTAGACTGTTCTTTCGCCCGGCGCCACGCGCCGGGCTTTTTCTGTACAAATGGGGAAAATCATTGTATTGTACCGCCAGAACAGAAACGAAAGGAACTGGACATGGGAGAGATTTCCATCTTAGAGAGCTATCAGGGAACCCTGATCGGTGGTCACGTCGCCGATTCCATAGCTGCTCCGTATGAGACATGGGGCCCGAAAGAGATCGCGGCCGACATCAAGAAGCGTGGCGGTCTGAAATTCTTCGACTATCGCAACCCGTGGGCGAAGGACGGGAACGGCAAGATCTTGCCGGCAGGCCGTCCGACCGACGACTCAGATCAGACAGCCGACCTTTGTCACAGCCTCATTGCGTGCAACGGACTCGATACTACGCACTTGCGTGAGGCACTGTGTGACAGCGTCGTACGCGGCAAAAGCCGTCTCTGGGATGGCAAGGCCACCGGTGCAGGCACAACGACCCGCAATGCGCTCACCGCTGATGCGAAGACGGTTCGGCTGAATGGCGTGCCGATGAACAATATCGGTACCAACGGCAGCCTCATGCGATGTGCACCGATGGCCTTGTGGCTCTTCAGACATGTCGACCAGGCCCGTGTGTTCAATCCTGCCATTGGGTATACCACGCCCCCTGTAGAACTCGTGCATGCAATGTCTGCGGTCACGCATGTACATCAGCATGCGAAGGACGCATGCTGGCTCTATACGAAGTTTCTGACGGCCATTCTGGACGGCCTTACGTGGGCACGCAAACCTGAGAACGGGCTCGAGACACGGGTTTTGTCCCGACTTAACGACCAGCATGACCTCCCGTATGATCCGGGCGCATGGCCGATGCGCGGCACAGCCGAATTCTCGCTCTACGTCGCACTCTACGCCCTCAGGCACAGCAACTCGTTTGCCGAAGGTATCGAGATCGCAGTACGCGTCGGCGGTGACACCGACACGTACGCAGCAATCGCTGGCGGGCTCTTGGGTGCTCGTTACGGGTACTCCGGCATTCCGCGCGAATGGCGAAATACCATTCTCGGACACGATCAGATGATCGCGTACGCTGATGCGCTCTGCGACATGCGGATGCACGAGTGACCGCTCTATGAACTGAAGCCCGGCGCCACGCGCCGGGCTTTTCTATTGAACAATATAAATATTGTGGTACTCTTTTGGAGATTTGTTCCCAACCACGTGGAGGCACACATGTGCGAAATGGTGAGTAACGCTGGACCATTGTCCGGTCTCTGGGATGGCTTCTTTGCCATCTTCACCTTGCTGGCAGACATCTTCTGGAACTTCGAGATGTATGACCGCTGCAGCAACAGCTGGTGGTACGACGCTGGGTTCCTGATCGGATTTGTCGTCTTTCTGGCGATATTCGAACTCGGAGGTGTGGCGATCATCCTGTTTATCATCTTCTTTGCAGTATGGGCGCTGACGATCGTCATCCCCGTGCTCTTTTATGCCGCAGTGTTCGCAATCGTCGTGATACTGGCGATCGCTGCGCACCAGAAATACTCCGGCCGGAAAATCTCCAACATTCCGTGACCGGAAACAAAAAAATGCCGCAGGCGCGTACGCCTGCGGCTTTCTTGTTTCAAGCGGCTTCCGCCACCTTGGGAGCTTTGAGTACCTCACGCCGGAGCGATTGGTACTGTCCCGTCTCATACGGAGGAAGGATGCTTTCGCGAAGATCCCACCCAAAACTCCGCTTGTCGACCAGCGCGCCAGGAACCGACTGCACGCGCTTGAAGACCATGCTCACGAACAGTCCGTAGCACCTTTCAAGGTCATCTACGAACTGCTTCGCAGTCGGGAACAATCCACTCACCGTTCCCGGCTCAAGCAGCAGCTCCGCATCGAGCGAACCAATTTTGTATTTCCGAAGCACCCACTCCGGGTTGCGACGGAACGTGACGAACGCACGCACGAGCGCATCGTGGTACCCATTCCGGCCGATATGGCCGTAGTGGAACGGGTCGCCACGAGTACCCGAGTCGACGAGCTCGTCCATCGGTTCCCTTTCGATAATGCTCTGGGGGATGACCTCGCGGCCGAAGATGAATGTGTTCATATGAGCCGCAAGCCGGAACACATCCTGCTTGAGGCAATCCATCCACGGTGCGAAGTATCCCCGCATATCGCCGTTTATGGTGCCATAGCCAAACGCGATCTCGGTCTTGTTTGCGTTGCAGGTGAAGATACCATGCACCTGGCTTGCGATCGTTGCGAGCACTTCCATGCGCATGCGCGCCTGGATACTCTTGTGCTGCGATGACCCGATCTGAACGTTGCAGAGTGCAGCGTTCGCGTCGACCATGGCGTCGATCGGTACGACCCGGTATTCCACGCCGAGATTTTCGGCGAGTTTTCGCGCGTCGCCCTTCGTCTCGTCAGCGTTATAGTGCTTGTATGGCATATTGACCGCGATCACATTCTCCTTGCCCACCAGATGGACAAAGAACGCGAGCGAAAGCGCCGAGTCGATGCCTCCACTTGCACCGATCACGATCTTCTGCCGATACTCTTCCGCCACCGAGTCAAGATAGCCTATGGTCGAAACCCTGATCGCAGAGAACATCTGCTTGACGTCGTCAGGCTCGGGACGCCGGAGTGGAACCAGCGTTTCAAAGACCGGAACGTCGATGACGGCATCCTTGTATGGCTCCGCCATACAGATGATGTCGCCATTCTTGTCGTAGACGGTCGAACTGCCATCGAACGCGATGAAGTTCTTCCCGTTATTCTGAGAGCCGACGTTATTGACGTAGAGGAACGGGATACCGATATCTTGCACGATACCCCGCACAACCTCGTCACGCTTCTGGTTCTTCCGCCAGCTCCACGGTGAGCACGAGAGGTTGATGACAACCTCCGCACCATTCTCCGCCAGGATGCGGCTCGGCTTCTGCGCATAGTCGCCGTCCCACATGTCCTCGCAGGTCATGACACCGAGTTTGCGCCACGCACCCTTGATAGACACCTGAAACGGTCTCAGCAGTACTTCAAGTTCAACACCGCGTTCTGCTGCAAGCTTGCGCAGGCAGAAGAAGTGACGGCTGTCGTCGAAGATGCGGTAGTTGGGGTGGAGCGTCTTCGCTGTGAAGTCCATACCGGCGGCATTCTCGATCGGCTTGCCGCCTTGTGCGATGATGGCTGCGTTGTATTTGCGCAACCGGCCATCTTCGCCGACACAGTGTCTGTCCGCGACGATCGTGCCGAACACAACGACGATCGACAGATCAGCAAGCGAGCTGATGATCCACTGATTCCAGTGTTGGACGTCGAGTACGAACGCGTCGTCCTCGAAGAGGTCGCCAAGCAGGTACCCGGAAACACAAAGCTCCGGGAACACGATCACGTCAACGCCACGCCGCGCCGCAGCCTTCGCTTCGGCAACGATACGCTCTGCATTGACGTTGGGCCGACCCGGTACGACCGTGATCTGCCCAAGTGCATAGGTGATATCTTTCATTGTGCACTCCCTTGGTGCTCTGGTGCCGGACATAGCGCCCGGCACCGTATTGTTTAATACACCACGTCAAACCGGTCGGTGTTGGTGTAGCCGAAAACGTCTTTGACGTATTCGATCTCGTCCGCCGGTCCGGTTGCTTTGTCGAGATTATTCGAGAGTTTCACCGCCGGGTTACCGGCGGCAGACACGATCTTCATGACAAGTGACAGAGCCGTAACAAGGCCGAGATCGTTGGTGAGGTTGGTTCCCACACCGAACGCGACCTTGATACGGTCGGCGAAGTACTCCAGCAGTTCGATCATCAGCTTCGGATTCAATCCGTCGCTGAAAATGAGCAGCCGGTCACGAGGATCAATATCGTACTTTTCATACAACTTGATCTTCGCGTTGCCGTATTTGAACGGATCACCCGAATCGTGTCGGAACCCGCGAAAGTCGTCGATGTAGTGACGTGGCAGGGCGTCACTGAACGTGTCGGACCCGTACGCATCATCAAGAATGATGAGCGACTTGTGTCCATAGAGACGTTGCCACAACTTGAGCACCTTGTATGGCGCTTCGCGCATTGCTGCCGGGCTCTCGTGACGCGCAAGCGCGACGAGAGCCATGGGCAGTTCGTGCGCGTTCGTCCCCTGTGCAGCAACGCCGAACTTGTTGGCGAGATACATATTGGAGACGCCCGTGATGATTCCCGGGCATTCCTCAAGGAGACGCTTGGTAACATGCTCTTCCCAGAGCCCGCTGAAGCGACGCCGGAGACCGAACTGCGCAATGCGCAGATTCGGATGCTGATTGAACAGCTTGATCTTCTCGTCAAGCCGGCGGTTCCCCTCGTTCCAAAGATCGACCTCGGTGAGACCGTGCTTTCGGGCATAGTCTCGGCCGTAGAGTTCCGAGACAATTGAGAGGATGTATATCTCCCACAACGTCACGGATAGCCACGAACCTTCGATGTCGATCCGTAGCATGTGGTCTTCGTGGTATGGCTTGGGTGCACACAGCTTGAGGCCAGCGAGCTCCTGAAGAAATCCTTCTGAGAACATGTCCCATTCCCGGAACACGCTGACCACTTCCTCGGTGAAGCGCAGTTTCGCGACCTCGTTGAGGTGCTCCTGCAATTCGAGTACATCGACGTATTCGGAAAGCGGTACCCGGACCGTGCGGTTGGTGAAGCTGAACTTCACCTGCAGGTTCGGGTAGTACTTCCAGATCAAATACATCATGAGAATCTTGTATACGTCGTTCTCGTCCGCGCGGCGGACGATTGGTGCGTCACGCTCCCATAGTAGTGGGGACTGAACCATTGGTTTGGTCATTGCCTTTCCTTCCGTATGTTGTTGTAAAAGAACACGAGTTCCGATCCGGAACTCAAAATGGTGTCCGATGGCACGAGGTGCGCCATCGGACAGTCTTTTGAGCTTCTGATTGTCATGCATGGTAGAGCGCGTGCTCGCACATGTATGAATATGCTGCTACAGAAACGTAGACAGGCGGAATGCCGGCCTGCATTGCACGCCGCACCTCGGTCGAAGACGCGGGATGCACTGATGTGCTGAACAAACACCAAGTACCCGGTTCGCAGCTGAAGGATTCAACAAGCTTCCGCCTAGCTGAATACTTCCGCGCTGCGAAAGAGTAGAGCGCCGCGTGATTATCACCACGGCCGAAGACCCCAACCGGGTACTGCTCCATGATCTCTTCCCACCGACTTCCCCATGTGTGGAGTTCGGCCAGAATATCAGCGCCCATGAGCCACACTGGCTGTACGTCCGGGTGGGCTTCTGCGTACGCACGCAGCATGCCTGCCGTTCCGTCACGATGACCCATTGCTCGAAGCGCGACCTCAAAGTCGCTCACCGAGAGCCCGGCACCTTTCGTGCCTTCGTCCTGAAGCGCAAGCCGTGCCAGTGCAAGCCGGTGTTCAACCGATGCGGTGTTACGTACGTCCTTGAGTGGATTTTGCGGATCCACCATCAGGACGACTTCATCGAGTCGAAGCACATGCTTGGCTGTCCGCGCAAGCGCGATGTGGCCCGCATGAAGCGGGTTTGCTGACGTGCCGAGAATGCCGACACGTCTACGTACGGTCACCATAGCCGATTCCTTTCTGCATGCCACGCAAGGGCACCGAACGCACGGAGTTCGTGCTGGTGACAGAAGTCACCTGCATGGATCTCGTCGCCGGTTTGCGTTTGCAGCGTGATGAACTTCTCAGGATCGCGTCGTGTTATCGACTTCTTCCACCTGAGAATAGCGATAACGAGGTCCCCGACACGTTCTGGGCCGGGACTGAGTCTCGTTGCCTGCTGCCAGACGCGATCTTGCAGCCGCAAGGCAAAGAACGTGCAACTGTGCACGCGGTTGATGTCTGTGGTACGCGTGAACAAGGTCGCGATCGGCTGCGCTTCTTCGAAGAAGATTCGCGACGAAACGAGTTGGCCGAAACCGACATTCTCCTCGTCACCCTCACGCCACGCTTCATCGGCTGCTTCAACGATCGAGCCCACTGGGCTTCTGTCGATATCGCCGCACTCAACGAACCCGCCGCCGGTGATGCCGAACCCTGCACCGACCGATGCAGTCCGGTTTGAGAGCAGGACCGCAAGTGTACGGTCTTCTGCGTAGGGCCGCGTGTATGCGATGAACCCCGTACCCGGGGCGGCCAGCTTGAATTTCTGGTGGTTCATGACCATCCTCCTGTGTAATGTGCTGGGAACAAGTTTTGGTCAAAAATACAATCTTTTAGACCAAAGTCAAGCTCCGCGCACTCTGTTTCAAGGTACCGTACTACTTCGTGTAGTTCTAACACTATCTTACTTGATAGCTATGAAATTGTCAAGTATACACGAAGTCCAGGTGTGGAGAAGGGCGGATCCATCTAGACCCGCCCTTTTATTGGAAGCCCCGCGCTTAACGCGCGAAGCCTTTCTTTCCTTTGAGTGCCTCCACGTACTGTCCGTGACCGAGGGTCGCAAACAGAAGTGGGCAGAAATGCCGCTTGACTGCGATCGATTCACCGATGGCAATGCCCGCTTTGAGCACTGTCTCCGTTTCATCAAACCGAAGTTCGTCGGCGGCGACGCTGACCGGGAGACCACGCTTGCTCCCGGTAACCATAATCGTGAGGACGCCGCCACTCGCGAGTTCCTCAAACACGATGGACCTCGTACTGAGACGCATCGGATTGATGGCACTCACCACCACATTTGAAGAACTCGGGAAGATGATCGGTCCTCCCACTGATGCGTTGTATGCGGTCGAACCGGTAGCGGTCGAGACCAGTACTCCGTTTGCAGACAGATCTTCGATGACCGGTTCCCCGTTGATACTGACCGTAAACGACGCGATGGTGTTCGTGGGATGAAACAACGTTATCTCATTTGCAAACGGACCGAACCGCTCGCCACCCTTGCGAAGAGAGAGGCCGAGTCGCCGTTCGACGCAGTACGACCGATCGAGGACAACCTCAGCGACACGGTGCCACTCAGCTGCCTCCGCACTCGTGAGGAACCCAACATCGCCGGCATTTACGCCGAACGTTGGTACCCCCCCTTTGGAGAACATACGGACAACCCGCATCATCGTCCCATCTCCACCAAATGCGATCGCAAGTTCCTCATCACCCCGCGCCGGTTCGTTGAAGCGTACTTCGCATCCGCGAGAACGAAGATGCTTAGCGAACAGCTGGGCATTCGTTCTTGCTGACACGTAGTCTTCCCCGTCTGCAATCATGACCGCGAACACGCGTGGTGCGTTCGCTTCACGGTACTTTCGTGCGATCGCATAGTAGCGGGAGTCAAACTGGCGCGGCGTACCGTCGATCACCTTGACCCATTCCCCGGTGTGGATGCCTTCAAACGTAAACCCCGCTCTCTGCAAAACACCGGCCGACGCTTCATTCTCCGCATACACATATCCGTAGATGCGGAAGAGCTCCAGTGTGTCGAATCCGAAGCTGACGAGATGCTTCAGTGCCTCTGTCATGATCCCGCGCTTCCAGAAATCGGGATGGAGCCAGTAGCTCACCTGAGCTTTGTAGTTTTTGCGCTCAAGGTTGATGAACGCGACCGAGCCGACGACGTCGCCATCGACGTCGATAACGAAATCGACCCGCTTCGTCCGATCATTCACAACAGCGGACGTTTGCTCGATCCACGCCTTTGCGTGGGCGAGGGTGTAGGGATACGGGATGTGCGACACATCGCGAGCAACCCGTTTGTCGTTGATATGCTGCTGCAGCGACCGTGCGTCCTCGTCCTTGAAAGGACGCAACGTAAACCCCTGCCCCTCGATATGTGGGAGTGCGATCTCTTCCATTGGTTCGTCCTTTCAAAAATCCAACTGCGAAAACAATATCGTAACTTTAAGGAAAGTCAATAGTTAGAACACCATCGGAAGTTCGCGGAGTGTCGGCGAAGTGAACGTATACAAGGCTGCGGGACGGTTCTTTACACCCTGTTGTGTCTTGCCGGTATCGCGGACCATGCTGAGTGCGAGAACCTTCTTTCTGAAATTGCGTTTGTCGATCGCAGTCCCGAGTACAATTTCATATACATCCTGTAGTTCGGTGAGGGTGAACGTCTTTGGAAGCAGAAATTGTGCGATCGTTGTGTACGTAAGTTTCCCACGCAACCGCTGGAAAGCTAGCTGAAACATAGCATCGTGGTCATACGCCAGCTTTGGCAGATCAGCAACTGCACACCAACGTGCTGTCTTATGTTTGTATGTCGCAACCACCTCGGGACGCACCAATCCAAGATAACTCACCGAAATAACGCGGTTGCGCTTGTCGCGTTCAAGTTCGCTGAAGGTTCTCAGCTGCTCAATATATACGTTCTGGAGACCTGCTTTGCCTTTCAAGTGTCGCACTATTGCCTCCTCTGCAGTTTCCGAAACGTCGATCAGACCACCGATGAACGCTTCTGCGTTGGTGTAATGCGGTGGGCGGTGTACGGCATCGATCAATACCTGCAACGTCCCGTCATGAATACCGAAAAGGACTGCGTCAACGGCCACAGCGGCGAATCGTAAGCGCTCAGGAGCTTTGTTTACCATGATAGTGTATATCATACATTATCATATAAATAACTCAAGGCTGAGAAGCGGAACGACTCAAACACGTGCAACCAGTGCTGCGATGGCACTCTTGATACGTTCCTGTGTGCGCTCATCGGTAAGCGTGCCGTCCTCCGCGAACTTCTCACCTGCCGTTCCAAGATGGAACTCAGGCTGGCCGAGCACCGTGGCATTCAGGTGAAGGAGACTCTGTTTGAGGTCATATTGCGCGACGGCTGCTCCGATCGAGCCGGATGATGCTCCGACGACAAGTACCGTTTTACCACTGAACGAATTCTCTCCATCCGGACGAGACGCCCAGTCAACGGCGTTCTTGAGCACTCCCGGCACACCGCGGTTATACTCCGGGGTCGCGATGACGATCGCGTCAGCAACTTCGATCGCCTGTTTGAACGCCTGCACGGATTCGGGAACAGCTTCGGATTCAATATCCTCGTTATACAACGGAAGACCCGCGATGGGTGCCTCCGTTATAGTGGTACCCTCCGGAACGGACGACATGAACGCGTTCATCAGCTTCCGGTTATACGACTCCTTTCGAAGGCTCCCAACGACCCCTACAATATGTGCCATAAAAACTCTGCGTTACCGAACAATATACCCTCAGACTACCACGACACCCCGGAACATAAGAAAAAAGCGCCGTGTGGCGCTGTTTTCCCTTAGATGCTAGAGGAAGTATATCTGTGTGAGAAGTTTCTTGAATGCAGCACGGATCTCGCTCTCCTCGTCCTCATACTGACCGATGATCACGTAGTGCTTTCCACGATATTCGAGTACATAGGTCTCGCTTGTGAACGGGCCATTTGCGGTAAAGCGGATCGCTGCGACATTATCGACGCGGGCGTCTTCCGGCTCACCGATGCGGAGGCCGTATGCTGTGTATCCGCTGCGGGCTTCCGCCCATTCGCGCAGCGTGGGCTTTGGTGCTTCTTCGGTGGTCGTGCCGGTCGCCGGTTCGGTTGTTGTTGCCGCTTCCGGTTCGTCAAACACAAGAATGGTGATGGCCGGCATCTGACTACCGACCGCCGCCACGCCTTCTGCTGCGTCGTAGCGTACGCTATCGACGAGCGTGTATGCCTTCACCAGAGCAGGGTCGCCAAGCGCTGCGCCCTCCGGTGACTCAAGGAGCGTATACCCCTCCATGCCGGCGTAGTATGTGAACTCAAGATTCTGCGCCTCGCCGGTCACCTGTTGCGGCACCCCGGGGATCTCATATCGCTGTGGATCGTCGGTCCGATCCCACGCGTACCAGACCACTCCTGCTGCTACGATGAGGAGCACGATGATGCTTATAACAATTCGGTTCGTATTCTGTGTCATATGTTACTTTCAGACTATATAAATGGTCGTTCCTGACGCTGCAACAACTATAGTGTGCACGCGATGAAGAGCTCATGAACGGATGGAACTCTGCAGGGCACTGTGCAGAGTTCCATTGTACGGCATATTGTGGGGAATGCCGAACATGTATGGTCATTCTCCGATATTGAGCCCACTATTGGTCGTTGCGTCAAGGTCGATGTGCGTTGCAGGCGGATTCGCAAGGTCAACATCAATGATCAAACCGGTCTCCTGGTCGATCGTGATGGTTCCAAGAAGGCTGAGTGCCGCTTCAACCTCACCCGCCAGCTCCTCTGCAGCCACGATACTCGCCTCTGCAGCTGCTTCTGCATTGCGAGCAAGTTCAGCGCGTGCATCGGTAATGTGCTCAGCTGCAGTGTCGAGTGTTGTTCGCATATCGTTTCTCGTCTCTGCTTCAAGTTCAGCTTCAGCGTTGATCACTCCGCGAAGTGAGGCGACACGGGCTATAACAGCCTCAAATCGTGCATCGAGATCGATCTCGCCGGCGAGCTGTGTGCTCATGAGCGCCATCGAGGACTCTTCGGCCGCATCGTTCGATGCTGACGCAAGCCGCGTGGTGACGTCTGCAGCGAGTGTATTGCCGTTTGACGCAAACGCTGCCAGGTCGGCTGCAACCGACGCAAGGACAGTCGTTTCGATCTCAGCTGCCACATCAGCGTCAGCGCGCAAGGATGCCTCCTGCGCGACTTCCGCCTGCGCAAGGATACGTGCATGAGCCTCTGTTGCCGCTTCACCTTCAAATTCGCCGCGGGACGCAAGTTCATTCGCTTCCTCGACCCGTTCTGCCAATAGTCCAGCCTGGAGGCGTGCTTCGGCATTGGCGCCGATCGCTGCCGCACTCCGTACATTCTCATTCACATGGATCTTCACCGGATAGAGCATGTCCCCCGGTACCGCACCCGCAGCAAGCGCAGCTGTTCCGCCGCCTGCAACCATAAGTGCGATCAGTAATGATGCGTGTATATACATAGTCTTTGTTCGGATACGTAGAAGTAATGTCGACCATACAGGCTGTTGCTGTATGTGCTCCGTAGAACGCACTACCTCCCCCTCTCTTACACCTTCAGTCACTTTATGAAAATCCGCATACGAAGAAAGCGACTCGCGCATGCGTAGCTTGGCCTCACGCGGAAGTTCTATCTCCGCAACCTGCTTCAGATATTCGGTTGTATCGCGTTTATTCGTCATACGTGTAGTTGTTGTTGCAACCGCTTCACCGCTCGGTTGATACGTACCGATACAGTATTCGCTGACTCACCGATGATCTCGGCAATATCACGGGGTTCAAGGCCGTCAACGAATCGCATCACCAACACCTCGGCGTCCCCTTCACTGAGCTCTTGCATGTTCCGGACGATCTCTGCATAGGCTGCCTCTGCCTCCGACGAGAGCGACTGCCGGTCGGCGACCTGGAATCCGCCCTCCATCTTTGTGTCGAGGGAGTCACTCTTCTTCTTGCGATACCAGTCGATCACAAGGTTGTTCGCGATAGTATAGAGGTACGACCGAGAATTGGTCATCTCCTTGCCGTTTCGAAGTGCCTGCCAGAATCGCATGAACGTGTCTTGTGTGAGATCCTCCGCCAGTTCAGCGCTGCTGGTCTTCACGACGCAAAATCGAAAGATCGCATCGCTGTATTCGTCGAATGCGTCGAGAAATGACTGTTTGAGAGAATCCTGATCCATAAAACGTTTCAGCCGGTGGTTTGTGACACACCACAAGCGTATCATAATGAGCAGCGGTGGTGTATCCATCCACACCCCCAGAGCCTCACCCGCTTGCGATACCACTTCGATTGCTATACCCTCACGTGGACATGCCAGCAACAAAACCATTCAGTGTCCGCCGTACATCCGCCGGCCTCGGACTCGTCGCGAACAACGAATACAAAAAGGGTGACTTCATCATAGAATACACCGGCGAGATCATCACTGACGCAGAGGCCGACGAGCGTGCGAACCGGTATCTCTTTGAGATCAATGGCAGATGGACGATCGACGGCTCCGGTCGAACGAACCTCGCCAGATACATCAACCACTCGTGCCGTCCGAACGCCGAAGCGGAGGTGGACGAGCGTGCCAAGAAGGTACGCATCTATGCGAAGAAACGTATCGAGGCAGGTGACGAACTCACCTACGACTACGGGAAGGTTCATTTCGACGAATATATACGACCGAATGGGTGCAAGTGTGAAAAGTGCATGGAGAAACAATGACGGCAAAACACCATTGTTTAAGGCACATTATATGATATAGTGCACACATACGAGCGGAATAAGGGACGCCCCGCAATCACGCCTCCTTTCGAACCGTTACCCGTTAAGCCCATACATTTGAGAAAACCACATTCATCATTCAACGCAAAGTCACGAACGCGCATCAACAACGCAATCCGCGCGCGTGAGCTTCGTGTGGTCGGCGCCAACGGCGAGAATCTTGGCGTACTGCTCCTCAACGACGCTCTGAAAGCAGCCGAAGAGGCTGGATGCGACCTCATTGAGATCTCCCCGAACGCCAAACCACCGGTAGCCAAGATCATGGACTTCGGTCAGTACCGCTATCAGGAGAAGCGGAAAGCAAGCGAGGTGAAGGCAAAGTCGCACGTGACGGAAACAAAGAGCGTGCAAGTGAAGATCGGTACTGGCGAACATGACCAAATGCTCAAGGCCCGCCGTGCTGCCGAATGGCTTTCCGAAGGTCACCGCGTGAAAGTGGACCTCTTTCTCTGGGGCCGGTACAAGTATATGGAGCCAGCCTTCTTGAAGGAGCGACTGGAGCGCTTCCTGAAGCTTATCCCGATCGAATACAAGCTGGCGGATGAGATCAAGAAGAGCCCGAAGGGATACACAACGACGCTCGAGCGGGAGGGCAAGGCAAAATTCCAGCCAGCCAAAGAGAGTGCGAAACCTGCCCAAATCCTTGAAAAGGAGCCGAGAGAGTCGGAACAACCACCGGCAAAGTCGAAAAAGAAGTCCCTCGATGAGCTCATTGAAGGCGGTCTGCTATAGCTGGACTTTAGAGGGTAACTACGGTATAGTGCACCGACTTTTGCGTTCCCGAACACGAAATGTATGAAAACGAATAAATCATTTACAAAAAGAATCAAGGTGACCAAGAACGGCAAGCTCGTTGCACGAAAGCCTGGCCAGAACCACTTCAACGCACGTCAGACCGGTCAGCAGCGCCTGAACCGCCGCCGCACTCAGGTTCTCACGATGTCGAAGCGGATCACGCGACGATTTCTTCCTAAATCTGGTGCCTAGCAGCACTACCTCACTAACCGACTATCTACTAATATATGGCACGAGTTAAAGGTGGCGTCACCGCGAACAAACGACGCAAAAAGATCCTCGAACAGGTAAAAGGGTACCGGTTCGGCCGATCGACCAAGAAACGTTCAGCACGCGACGCGATTTACCATGCACAGCTGCACGCCTTCGATCATCGAAAGGACAAGAAGGGCGATTTCCGCAGCCTCTGGATCACCCGCATCAATGCGGTTCTGAAGAACCAGGGCATGCAATACAGCCGGTTCATCAAGCTTCTGAAGGACAAAGGCATTGCACTTGACCGGAAGGTGCTCGCCACGATGGCGAAGGACCGCCCTGAGGCCTTCCAACGAGTTGTTGAGAAGGTGAAGTAACAAAAACCCCGCACGATGTGCGGGGTTTTTGTTACATCTGATCTTGAGGGTCTTGTGTCTGAGAAGGCAGCTTATTTTTCGCGGTAATACTTGTAATGAACTTACGTGTTCCTACGACGAATAAAAGAAGAGAAAGTCCTCCGAGAACCCAATTCCATGGAGGTAATGCTCCCGATACTTGCGCGACTACCTGTAGCACAGCAGCACCTAACATGTATAAGAATGGCACTTTGAGATCTTGAAATGTGATTTTCATAATCCCTATAGTAGCTTCCATGTTTAATTCTACAATTGTTTTCTCCACATGAAGACACTGCTGAAAAACGGCTGGACACAGGGCAGGTATCGTCCCGAGGCGTTCCCTCATATATAGAAAGACCCGCGCCATCTGGCGCGGGTGTTTTTGTATGCCCTCTCAGCGCAGCACTTTAGTCGCGCACAAGCCGAAGTGCGGTAGAAGCATATCGATGAACTTCCGGCCGCATACGCGAGTCGTCCTTTAGGAGGTCGTCAAGTTCCGTCTGCGTGAGCCAGCGACATTCTGCTCCTTTGTCCGCTTCTGTTTGCGGGTTAATCTCCCGCGAATCTGCTTTTGCAGCAAAAATGATTGATGAATGCTCATGTGTGTCCGTAACAAAATGCCGGTTCACGAACAGTGGCGGTATGAGGTCTCTGTTTGTCTCCGTATCTTTCTGCTCCCAATCAGCCGGGCCGACTAAGGATACCTTGAGTCCGACCTCCTCCCATACCTCACGAAGAGCTGCTTCGTTCACATCCTCACCTGGATCAATATGACCGCCAGGAGCATTCCAGATATCGTACTTCTCATGGAGTCGCAATAATACCGCATCACCGTTAACGACATATGTATCGACGCATAGATCAAGATAATAGTTTGAGTGTGCCATGCCTGTACTATACCAAAGTCGTCTTCCTGTATGCCGCCATGTTAAAACTCAATCTCAACCTGCTCACCAAGCGCCGGTGCAACAGCTGTAACCCCTAAATAATCACGCAGTCGCTGCACCAAAAAGAGTGACGCTTTCTCCTCGCCCATCGTCACGAACACCCGCTCCGCCTGCTCTCCACCTTTCGCCACGAAATCAACAAGCTGATCACGGTCAGCGTGCCCCGAGAACCCCCGGATCTGTACGACCTGCGCCCGCACGCGGATATCCCGCCCGTCGATGGTCACCTTCTTGGCGCCGTCTACCAAACGTCGCCCCAACGACCCCACCGACTGATACCCCACCTGCAGCAGTATGTTCGATGGATCTTCCAGGTAGTGTTGCTCATGCCTGCGGATGCGCCCCCCGTGACTCATCCCCGAGCCGGCAATGATGATCTTCGCCCCTTTCACTTCTCGTATCTTGTTCGATTCACTCGCAGAACGGGTGAATTTCAATTTCGGGAATTCAAAGATATCATCTCCCCCTTTAATCTGCTCACGCACATCCTCTCGCAGATGATCTGCATACTGTTTGTATATACCAGTGACCTCGATGGCGAGCGGCGAGTCGAGGAACGTCGGGATCGGCTCGATTTCGCCGGACTCCATAAGGTTATTGATCTCAAGTAGCATTCCCTGTGTGCGTTCAAGCGAGAACGCCGGAATGATGAGCGTCCCGTTCTTGCGGACCGCTTCTTTGATATAGTGCGCGAGCAGGTGACTCCGCTCATCGACCTCTTCGTGCACGCGGTCACCATAGACACTTTCCATAACCAGATAGTGGTAGCCGGAAGGTGCTTCAGGCGGTGGCATCAAGGGCTGTGGGATGTTCCCGATATCGCCAGAAAAGACAATACTTCGGCCATCTCGTGTGAGCGTCACGATTGCAGAACCAAGGATGTGACCGGCGTTTGAGAATGTGGCGGTGACGTTGTCCGGAAGCATGGTAGCTTCTCCATACTCCGCTGTTTTCCACATAGCAAGTGCCGCATCGATATCCGCTTCCTCGTAGAGTGGTTTCGTCCCGTACCGTTCCGCCTCCATGCGCATGATGCCGTACGCGTCGCGAAGCATAACCGCAGCGAGCGCCTTGGTCGGGGCGGTCGAGTATATCGTTCCGGCGAATCCGTCGTGGACCAGCTTCGGGATGCGACCAATATGATCGGCGTGTGCGTGCGTCACTACGAGCGTCGCGACCTCTGCCGGATCGTACGGAAACGGTTCTGCGTTCGCCGCCTCGGCAAAACGGTCCCCCTGAATGAGGCCACAATCAACGAGCAGGTGTGCTGTGCCTGTGTCGAGATGGAAGTTGGCACCGGTCACTGCACCGGCGCCACCGTAGAAGCTAAGTGTTGTCATGGTCCAGTTTTTCAAGGTTACGAGCGACATAGAGGCCGAGGAAACCGCCGGCCACTCCCAAGATCAGGTCGGTCACGGTATCGAACACGAATCCTGACTTACCCACAACAGAATGTCCGTATAGGTATTCGAGCCATTCCCACACCACCGCAATGCAAAACAGGAAACCGAGTGCACGAGGAGTTGTCGTAAGGGAGCCAAAGACCGGTAGATGCAGATCACGTGCCGCAAAAATGCCGAGTGCGATGATAACACCGCCCAAAAAATGCATCGGGATATCAACGTTCGGATATCGCCAGTAGAGATACGTGTGAAGCAGTGCGAACTGCGCAAGTGCAAATATTCCGAGCGCGATCACAAAGACGACCACGTTTGATTTCAGCATATCCGTCCATATTATCACGAAAAAATGCCGGATTGATCCGGCACTTTTTCAGGAACCACACGCGTATGCTCCTCCTGAGTCCAGGTGGGCGCTTTTTTGTATCCGACTATTCGAAATCCAGCGAAGCTGGTTCTCGGCACAGATAGCAACTGCAAGCATCCCTGAGCAAAAAGTTTAAGCGGAACATACGTCTGTATGGTTCCACTTGTATTTTATCATGGACCGCAGTGAACATCAGATGAAAACAAACCGCCGATCGTATACGATCGGCGGTTTGTTTTTGTCTAGTCCTTCGTTCCGTCAAAGTTTACGTCATACATGATCCGTTCCTGTGCCGTCACATAGTTCTGAATCTCGTCTTCACTGAACCAGAGTGCGATCTCGCGCTCCGCCTCACTCGGCTCGTCAGAACAGTGGATCAGGTTGCGTACCGCTCGGTTCTCATACGAAGAGTGTGCATAGGAATCGACGGTGTAGTCTCCACGGAGTGTACCAACATCCGATGTGGACGGTTCTGTGGTACCGGTGATCTTCTTGATCACAGCAATGGCCTGATTCCCTTCCCAGATCATTGCAATGACCGGTGCGGCACTCATGTACACAGCGTTCGCACGGATAATATCCTTGCCGTACTCCATCGCATCCTTCTCGACCGGCAGTCCCTGATTCTTCAGGTCTTCGACGATACCGCTCCCTTTCTTCAGGAACCACTCGTCATTCTTGTTGTAGTGCTTGAAGAGGCGCTCTTCATCCGCCATGAACATCTTCATTGCTGTGCATTTAAGGCCCGTATGTTCAAACCGTTTGATAACTTCTCCGATCAAAGACCGCTGGACGGTATCGGGCTTTAGAATAACGAATGTTCGCTCCTCGTGTGGTTGACGTGATGACATAATGTCGGTAAATATACCAAAAAATAGCCAAATCACAAGGGATTCTACACCTCGGTAAGAATGAATGCCCCGTCCTCGGTGATCGCCACCGTATGCTCAAAGTGGGCACTCCGTGAACCGTCGGCGGTAAATACGCTGTACCCGTCCCCTTCGTCATCAAATACGACCTCACGCCCACCCACGTTCACGATCGGTTCGATCGCATACACGTGCCCCACCTCAATGAGTGGCCCCCGACCCTTCTTGCCGAAGTTCGGGATCTGCGGCTCTTCGTGCACCTTGTATCCCACCCCGTGACCACAAAGTGCGTCGACGATCGAGAGACCATGCGACTCCACATACCGTTGTATAGCATTTGAGATATCACCGATATGATTCCCTGGCTTCGCTTCCGCGATCCCTACCATGAGCGCTTCACGCGTCACGTTGATGAGTTTCTGCGACTCCTTGTCTATCGGACCGATGCCGACAGTGATACCCGAATCAACAATAAGCCTCTTGTACCCGATGGTCATGTCGATATTGACCACATCACCCTGCTCGAGCACTTCCTTCTCGGATGGAACACCATGTTGGACCACGTCATTCACGGAAATACACGTTGCCGCCGGGTACGGCGCCGGTGCGAAGCTCGGGTGATACCCTAAAAGGGCAGGCTCCACACCGTACTGTTCTGCAAGCTCGGTCGCCTTGTCGTCGAGGTCCTTTGTGGACATGCCCGGCTTGGCATACGCTGCGACCTCTTCGAGAATGCGTGCAAGAATACGACCACCCTCACGAAGGGTGGCGATCTCTTCAGGTGTCTTTTTTGTGATCATACAAGGTCGAGTGCTGTGAGGATCTGCTGGTGTACGCCATCGATGGTGCCGGTGCCGTCAATATCGAATACGGTCGTACCCACGCGCGCGCGGTAGTACTCGACGACCGGCTGCGTCTCCTCACGATACCAGGTGAGCCGCTCTTCGATCGACGCCGGTGTGTCGTCAGGACGAGCCCGTTCTTCCATTCGCTTCCGCACGACTTCCTCCGGTGTATCGAGGTTGATGATCGAGACCGGCGAACGTTCGTAGAACGAGAGTGCGGACTCGAGCACGGTCGCCTCTGCGACCGTTCGCGGGAATCCGTCAATGAGGACGTGGCATTCCGGGTCGAGGTGCTCGCGCATCGCGTCCCCCCACAACACAACTGAGAGGAAAAGTGGTTGCAGGATACCCGTATTGAGGGTCTCGCTGATATGCCGTTCGGTGTATCCCTCCCCTTTGGCTGCGAGAGCGCGGAACCTGCGACCGGTCTGGATATCGATCACGCGTCGCGCAGGATCACGCTCACGAAGCACGGCATCAAGCTTTTGGATCTGTGTACCCTTTCCGCTCCCCTGTGGGCCGATAAATATAACAGTATGTGGACTCATAGAGCTTCAGTGTACGTTGGATTATGAAAAAGTCCATACAGAGAGCCGTTAAACCATCGTACGAAATGTGGTACTGTTTCCCTATGCATAAGAAGATCATCACTATAGGCGGTAAGCCAGGGAGCGGAAAATCGACCATATCAAAGCGTCTTGCCGCCACACTCGGATACAAGCATTTCTCGTCTGGCGACCTGTTTCGTGCGATTGCACGTGAGAAGGACATCTCGGTCGATGCCATCAACCGTCTCGCAGAGACCGATACGTCGATCGATAAAGCCGTCGACCAGAAGCTCCGTGAACTTGGCGAACACGAAAGCGAGATCGTGATCGACTCCCGCATGGCGTGGCACTGGATCCCGGATTCGTTCAAGTTATACCTCCAACTTGATCTATCGATCGCTGCTGACCGCATCTACAACGCGCACAACAAGGAACGGTTCCTGAACGAGGACCATGCGCAGAATGTAAAGGAGTATGAAGAGCAGCTTACCGCGCGACTTGAGAGCGAGACGAAGCGATACATGAGCCTCTACCAGGTGACTCCGTACGACGAAACACACTACAATCTCGTGGTGGACACGTACGCAAACAACCCGGACCAGGTTGAGGCGATCATTCTTGAATCATACGAGAAATGGCTCGGTGAATAACGGCCACTTTCGATACACAAACCGCCCCGTATCCAAGAGATACGGGGCGGTTTGTCGTTTGAGCGTCTAGTACTCACGCATAGAGACCTGTGCGTCGAGCCGACGAATGAGGTCGAGGACCACCGAGACCACGATGAGAAGCGCCGTACCACCGATCGCAAGCGCCGTCACACCGGTCGCCATCTGCATCAGAAGCGGCAGGACCGCAACGAGACCGAGGAAGGTCGCGCCGACGAGTGTGAGGCGGGTGATGAGGTTACCAAGGTACTCTGACGTGTTCCCACCCGGACGGATGCCCGGCACGAACGCACCATTCCGTTGCAGATTCCGCGACACATTCTCCGGATCGAAGGTCACCGCTGTATAGAAGAAGGTGAAGAGGAATACCAAGAGGAAGTACACCGCTGCATAGAGGAACTGATTATTAAAGAAGGTCAGCAACACATCTGACGCTCGCTGAATACCCTCGATGTTGAAGGTTGAAAGAATGTTGAGAAGCATCTGCGGGAAGAGGAGTACTGAGAGCGCGAAGATGATCGGGATCACACCGGTCTGGTTGAGGCGAAGCGGCAGGTACGAGGACGTACCGCCGTACGTCTGTCCGCCCCGGCTCTGCTTTGCGTACGTGATCGGAACCGGACGTTCAGCCTCGGTCATGACAACAACGGCATAGATCACCGCAAGCGCTGCGATCGCAAATCCGACGTAGAGTGGAAGCTGCGTCGTTGAGAAGCCGAACATAAGCTGACTCGCTGTTGTAGGTAGGGTTGCCACGATACCGGCAAAGATGATGATCGAGACACCGTTCCCGATACCGAACTCGGTCACGAGCTCACCGATCCACATGAGAAGCATTGAACCGCCAACGACCAAGACCACGTTCGTGACGAACTCAAAGGTAGAGAGGCCGGAGATCACCCCCTGACTCTCAAGGAGTGTGAGGAATCCGAATCCCTGGAGGACAGCGAGCGGCAGCGTGAGCATGCGCGAATACTGTGTAAACTTTGCACGTCCCGCTTCCCCTTCCTCGGTATGAAGACTCTTCATCTTTGGGGACATCACGGTCATCAACTGCATCACGATGGAGGCAGTAATGAACGGACCTACACCGAGCATCACGATCGAGAGATTGGCGAGTCCTCCACCTGAGAAGATGTTCAGAAGCCCGAGGAACTGGTTATTCGAGAAGAACTGCGCGAGTACCGCCTGATCGATTCCCGGAATAGGGATCGCTGCAAGTGCACGGAACACACAAAGCGCCGCGAGTACGAAGAGTACGCGGTTGCGGATCGTTCTGTCCGTTACAATGACCTTCAGTTTATGGATGAATGTATTCATACGCTCATTCTAGCGGTTAGGCGACGCTTCCACCAGCCTTTTCAATCTTCTCCTTTGCTGACGCAGACACCGTACATCCGGTGACGGTGTACTTCTTGGTGATGTCGCCAGTGCCAAGGATCTTTACAGCAGGAGCCTTCCGTCCCTTTGTGGATATAAGTCCTGCCGCAACGAGTACCTTCGGATTCACCGGACCTGCTTCAAGTGACGTCTCAAGCGCTGCAAGATTCACCACGACCGGACGTACGCGCTCTGAATTCACTGTATCTGCGCGGTTCTTTCCGTGACCACGAAGCTTCGGAAGCTTCTTGATCAGGTCGCGAACCTCCGGCCGCATGCTGTTCCCGGCGCGCGCCTTCTGTCCTTTGTGACCCCGACCCGACGTCTTGCCACGCTTTCCGCCACGACCGACGCGCTTTGCGGTCTTTCGTGCATGTGTTGGTTTTAGTTCGTGTAGTTGCATAGTCAGGGTGTTAGTTCTTAAGAAGCTGAAGCGCCTTTATGGTCGCGCGGGCGTTGTTCAGCTTGTTCTTGCTACGAGAAAGTAGCTTTGCGGTCACGTCCTTCACGCCGGCAAGCTCCAGTACGGTACGCGCTGAAGATCCGGCGACAAGACCTCGTCCCGGTGCTGGGATGATGAGTACCTCGCTTGAGGCATACTTTGCTGCCACGTCGTGCGGGATGTGCTGATCCTTGTTCATCAGAACTGTGATCATGCACTTCTTTGCGTCACGGATCGCTTTTTCAATGGCAAGCTGTGTGTCACCGGCCTTGCCGATGCCGACACCTACCTTGCCTTTCTTGTCTCCGAGTACCATCGCGACCGAGAAGGTGAAACGGCGTCCACCGCCCATCACACGGGTCACGCGACGGATGCTGATGATCTTCTGATCGAATTCCGGTCGTGCCCGCTCAGAACGAGCACCCCCGCGTCGCGGTCGGCGCTGGTTCCGTCGTTCACCATCCGCTCCTTGTTGTCGTCCCCGACCGCGCCCTCGTGGCGCCCCTGCAGCTGGTGGTGTACCACCAGAAGCGGGTGCATCGGCGACAGCTGCTGCTGTCTCTTTCGACGTATCGGCGGTGTTCGCCGTGTCGGTTGTAGCTTCCTGCTTTGTTATGTCTTCTGCCATGATGTAAATCTAGCTGCAGTTGATAATTTAGAACGCAAGTCCGTTCTCACGTGCCGCGTCTGCAAGTGCCGCAACATTGCCCTGATAGCGGAATCCACCGCGATCGAACACTGCTACACTCACCCCTGCGGCCTTCGCTTTCTCTGCGATCGTCTTCCCGACCCACGCGGCACGCTCGGTCATCGAGCTGCCGTCCGCATTTCGTGAGTCCGCAGCAGCAAGCGTTGAGCCTGTCTCATCATTGATGAGCTGGGCATACATGTACCGATTGCTGCGAAATACCGCAAGGCGCGGCCGCTCCGCTGTACCATGCACACGTGCACGAATGCGTGCGCGGCGTGACTCTCGTTGTGTTGTTTTGGTGTTGGTTGCCATATTCAACTAGCTAAACGGCCTTCTTGCCCTGCTTACGGATAATGTATTCTCCCTGGTAATGGATACCCTTGCCCTTGTACGGCTCCGGCGGACGGACCGCACGGACGTTGGCGGCATACTGGCCAAGTGCCTCCTTGTCATGGCTTTCTACCGTGACCACGTTCTTCTCAACCGTTGCGGTGACACCATCAGGGAACGGAAGTTCAACAGGGTGAGAATAGCCGACGTTCAGGACGAGAGAACTCCCACGTGCTTCAGCACGATACCCCACTCCTTCGATCTCGAGCACCTTCTTGAATCCTTCGGTCACACCCGCGATCATGTTCCGGATGTGTGCGGCGTATGTTCCCCACAGCGGATTTGCTTCTGCGCGCTGTGGTGTGACGGTGATGACACCATCTTCAAGGGCGAGCGCCACTTCTTTCTCCTTGATCGTGCGGGTAAGTGTCCCCTTCGGGCCAGTTACGGTAAGCACACCGCCTTCAAACGTCGCGGTAACCCCTGACGGGAGCGTAATTGGTTGTTTTCCTAGTCTGCTCATATCGTATGTGTTACCAGATCATGAAGAGCTGCTCACCTCCAACATGTGCCGTACGTGCCTCCTCGTCAGTGAGGATGCCCGCAGGTGTTGAGAGGATAAGGTTGCCCTTTCCGAACTTTACCGGATAAATCTCTGCAGCCTTTGCATAGAGCCGACGACCAGGCTTACTCATACGCTTCACGCCGCTAATGCGATGGCTACCGCTCTCGTCATACTTGAGCGTCACCACAAGTGTCCGCTTCACGTCCTTCCCTGCTACCTCTGCATTCACCAGGTATCCTGCTTCGACCAGCTTTGTGGCCACTGCGTGCTTCAGGTTCGAGTACGGCAATGCCACCTGGTCCTTCTTGACCATGCCGGCGTTCTTAAGCTGGATGATGAAATCTCCGATCGTATCGCTTACCATGATGATTTCTTTATTCCTGGTATATGTCCCTCGTGTGCCGCTTCACGGAAGCAGATTCGACACAGGTCGAAATCGCGCATGTATCCACGCTTACGGCCGCACTGCACGCATCGACGAACGACACGGCTTTTGTATTTTGGTGTCCGTTCTGAACGGACGATAATGGATTTTCGTGCCATTTATAGGTCTTAGTGCTTGGCAGTATCACCGAGATGCGGTGACTTACCCCTATTAACGTCGCATATATCGCCCCACCCGCCTTCCGATCGAGAACTTTCGATTCGGCGCGTCAGATTTCCTTCAAATTGAGGAGTGTCTGCGATATATCGCTACGCGGAGTAGAATACAGCAAAATTATAAAAAAACAAGGTCCGGCGAATCGATCGCCAGACCTTTTGAAACGCGCCCCCCACCGCTTACGCTTTGCGCTGTCTCGTTCCGCCGAGCAATTCGTCGGTGAGCGCCTTCCACCCCGCTTCAGCTGCGCCGGGGACACGGTCGCCGATGTCGCGTGCTGCAGCAAAGAGTTCGTCGGTGAACTGCTTGAAGCCGGCGGAAGCATTCTTGCCCGTATGCTGGGCCTTCTCGCCAATGCCGAATGACGCAAGTGCGATCACTGCGGCAAGTTCGATTCTGACGGTTGCGGTGATGACTCCACCCGTATTGGGCTGTGCTTCGAGCACCAACCAGTCACGGACGAGCCCGTCGCCGTCCGGCTTGTGCTCGAACCGTGCGTTCGTGATAGAGAACGGAACGTCCCCCACCTGCGAACGAAAAGCCTCAAAAGCACCATTCTTGGGTTGTGTAGCCAATGATCTATCCTTTCCTTCAAGAGTGTGCAGCGTACACTACGCTAGAGCAGAAAAAAATCAACCCCGGCAGTGACCCGCCGGGGTTGTTCGCTAGAAGAGCAGAGCTCAGTCGGATGCGGGGTTGACCGCGCTCGTCGACTTGACCGACTTCGGCGTGAACACGTTCTCCCACTTCATTTCGCGGGAGGGATTGATGCGACGCCACGCCGGATGCATTCCGGGCTCTTCCTGAAACCGGAGGATGTTCTCCCGGACGCAGGACTGGAGCTCGGAGAGTGCATTCACGAATTCGGGAGTCTTGTACTCCCACACGAAGAGGAGCGCGTCGACCGTCAGGGTCTCCGTGCCCTGGCCCGTGCTGCCGAGATTGTCGTAGCTGACCGTGGAGAGCCCGTAGACGGACTCAACGTCCTCGGTGAGCTGCTTCCCGACCTCAAGGAGCTTGAACTCGCCTTTCGGCAGCTCTTCGATCCAGGAGGCCGGGTAGCCGACAGTGGCGATGATCGCATCGGCCTGGCCGTCGCGAATCATCTGGATCGCCTCGCCCTCGTTGCCGGCCGAGATGACGTTGAGGTTGAGACGGCCGAGCTGACCCACGATCTTCGCCGTGGTGAGCGAGCCGCCCCAGGCGACCACCGTACGACCTTCAAGGCCGGCCACGTCGCGCAGCGGATTCTGCTGAACTTCGTAGACGGCTTCCTTGCTGCCGATCCCGGTGCCGAAGAAGCCTTCTTCGGCTTCCACGGTCATGACCGACACCATAGCGGGGACGATCACGTGGATCGCCTCCTCATGGAGCGGGAGCAGTGCCTGCACCCGCGGCATGTCGGGATTGACCTGGAGTTCGAGATACGCCTTGTCGAGCTGAGCCAGACCGCCGGGGATCTCGTTGCGGAGAATACCCCGGATGTTGTTGTCTGATCCGCCGATCGACTTGCCGTCCTCGCCCAGGCGATGCTGAACGACGAGGGTGTCGCTGTTGCACACATCGGCGATCTGCTGGACAACGGGGTAGTACGTACCACCCTCGCCGCCGGAGCCGATCGTAAGCGTTGTCGGTGCCGCCGCGGCGAATGCCGTGCTGCCGCCGGCCACAACTGCTGCGAGCATGAGCTGGTTCAAGTATTTCATCGTGGTTCTCCTTCTTACGATGACTTCCGGTCCGTTACCGGAGCTTGAGTTTATTGATGGCATCCTCTTCACGCGAATCGGATACCGCCGGTCGTGCCGGGGCCGGCCGTGCGGCAGGCCCTGGCGGTTTCTTTTCTGCACGGACGGATGTTGTCGAACTCGACGAGAATCCGTCCGTGTATACATAACCGCCGCCAATGATGAGAATCATGACGATTACGGCTATGATGATGCGCCCTATCATGGTGCCTCCTTCCTAGGCCAGGACTCTTTGCTTGTTGTCGAAGAAGTGAGGGGTCTGGAACGGCTCGTTGTCGTCCGTACCCGGATCCTTCTCATACGTGAGTCTGAGCACCTCCTGGGTGTCAGCATCCTTCTCGAGCAACATCTCGAGCTCGGCGAATGAGTCCGCGACGCTCTGTCGGACTGCGCCGATCGCCTCGCCCTTGAGGATCTCGTCGAGCGCAGCGTCGCCGCTGACGTTCTTGAGTTGACGCATGGCGCCGGAAGCTCGCTGAGCCCACTTGTGGTCCGCCTTCATGAAGCGGACTTTGCTGTGGTACTCCTGGAGCTGCTCCTCAGCGTCGCCAGCCTTGGTGCGAAGCACTGACACAGCGTTCTTCATCCGGTCCATCATTTCCTGACGGTCTGAAACGTCCTCATTCGGGAATTCCCTCTTGAGATCGTTCAGCTCATCCTGAGAGACCTTGTGTGCAGCCATCATTTGCTGCACATAGCTGACGAACTTATCGAGCGAGTTGCGCTTTTGCTGATAATCAAGCTCGAGCGTCTCGATCGGATTCATGCGAGCGTTCGCTTTCGCCAACTTGAGTGCCAGTGTCTTCATGATCCGAATGATCGAACCTGAGAAGAGGATGGCACCGGCGACGATCGCAGCGTAAACGCCGATCACCACCAGATTCGCCATCGCGAACGCTGCCATGCCGAGTACTGGACCCAGAATGGCGAGTACGAGAATGCAAACGAAGCCAAATACAGCCTTCTGCATTCCCGTCATTTCGGAGAATTTCGGCAACATCGAGGGATCCTTCCTTTGCTCGTTAATTGTCGAGATACTGCACAAAAATACCTGTGGACTTCACCACAGATTCCGGACGAGAGAGTATCACACATAGTATTGAATGTCAATATTTTCTGGAAAGGTTCCCCTCGGGGCAGTTCTAAGAAAAGACCGCACTTTCGTGCGGTCTTTTCTATATGTTGTTTGTCTTACGCAGCTACCTCCTCCTTCATGAGCGGCAGACCGATATTTCGCAGGAATGCCTCTGCTTCCTCTTTGGACTTCGCGGTCGTCACGATAGTGATCGCGAACGAGAAGACGTCGCGGATATCCTCGTCAACGGTCTCCGGGAAGATAGTGTGCTCCTTGATACCGATGGTGATGTTCCCCATCTCATCAATGGCAGTCGGCTTGAGACCACGGAAGTCACGGGTCTGTGGGAGGGCGATATGCACCAGCTTGTCGAAAAAGTCGCGCATACGGGCGCCACGAAGGGTCACCTGGTATCCAACGACATCACCTTCACGAAGCTTGAACGATGCAATCGACTGACGCGCAGGTCGCGGTGCCGGCTTCTGGCCGGTGATGAGTGCGAGGCGATCCTGAATGAGGGCGATCTTTGCCTTGTCATCTACCTTGCCGGTACCGACCGAGACCACGATCTTCTCCATTTTCGGCGCCTGCATCCGGTTGGTGTATGCAAAGGTGTCCTTCAAGGCATCGTAGACATGTTCGAGTTTTGCTTTGATTGGTTCCATACGCAAGTAGTTCTGGTGCTAATAATTAAATGGTCTTTCCTGACGCACGTGAAATGCGTGACTTCGTATCTCCTTCCGTCTTGTATCCCACACGGACCGGCTTCTTCCCTTCAGTGAGGGCAACGTTTGAGATATGGATCGGAACGCTCTTCTCGATGATCTGTCCCTGTGAGCGGGTGCGGCGATTCTTCTGGTGACGGGTCACGACATTCACCCCTTCGATGAGCACTTGCTCCGTCTTCGGGAAGGCAGCGAGAACCGCACCGGACTTGCCTTTATCCTTGCCGGCGATCACCATCACATTGTCTCCTTTCTTGATCTTCATATGCCTATACTACTTCAGGTGCCAATGACACGATCTTCTGATAACCGGCCTCTGAAAGCTCGCGCGGAATCGGACCGAACACACGGTTTGCACGCGGCTCCTTCTTTTCCTTGTCTACAAGCACGACCGCATTGTCGTCAAAACTGATGTACGAACCATCCACGCGGCGGAACGGCTTGCGCTGTCGGACAACGACCCCGTACACGATATCCTTCTTCTTCGCCTGCTTTCGCGGTTCGGCGGTCTGTACCGAGAGCACGACCATCTCGCCGAGCTCTGCGTACCGCTTCTTTGAGCCGCCGAGCACCTTGAACACCCGGCCGATCTTCGCGCCTGAGTTGTCCGTGATCTTTACGATTGATTGTGGTTGAATCATAAGCCGTTTATGAACCGCGAACGAGGGTGAATCGCTTCCGCTTGCTGATAGGCGTCGTCTCCTTTATCTCGACCTTCTCTCCGACCGCTGCCGTATTGCCAGCGTCATGCACGAGGTACTTCTTCGTCCGACGCAAGTATTTCTTGTATTTCGGATGTTTTGTATACCGCTCCACCGCGACCGTGCACGTATCCTGCATCTTAGACGCGACCACCGTCCCGCGTAGCACACGGCCTCCCGCGGTGTTGCGGTCTGTCGTGGTATTCGTTGTTGTATGTTCAGTTGCCATAAATATAAATGCTAGCGGGTTGCTTTCACGCGGCGGGTAACTTCGGTAAGTGCCTGTGCGACATGCTTTTTCGCGGTCCGTATCTTCCGTACATCCCGCAGTCCGGTCGTGAAGCGCTGCTCGCGCACAGTCTCACGCTCGGTCCGGATGAACTCCGCAAGGTCCGTATCGCTCATTTTTGAAATGTCATTCATGCTCGTCATAATCAGGTATGTATTATGCGCCCGTATCTTCACGGCGTACGAAGCGTGCCGTGAGCGGCAGCTTTGCCGTCGCCTTCCGCATCGCTTCGCGGGCTACGTCTTCCGTTACTCCTTCGACCTCAAAGAGTACGCGTCCCGGTGCCACCTCGAACACGAAGTGGTCAGGGTCACCCTTACCAGAACCCATACCTACCTCAGCAGGCTTCTTGGTCATCGGCTTGTCAGGGAAGATGCGGATCCAGATCTTGCCGGTCTTGCCGAGCGTTCGGGAAATCACACGACGCGCTGCTTCGATCTGATTCGATTTCACACGCGACGCGCTTGTCGCCTTCAAGCCATACGAACCGAACGCAACGGTAAGGCCACGCGTATCAGGACGACTTCGCTTTTCTTCGCTCTTGCGGCCAATTTGCCACTTGCGGTGTTTTACTTTCTTAGGAAACAACATAGGCTATTGTGAATTATGAGCGCTCAGTGCTGCGCGCCGAGGTTTCAGTAGCGGCACGTGCGCGGCGATCTTCGAAGATCTCTCCGCGGTATACCCATACCTTGATGCCGATCACACCGTACGGGAGTGTCGCAACGACACGTGCGAAATCAATGTCAGCACGGAGTGTCTGAAGCGGGACCTGGCCACGCTTCAACTCCTCGCGGCGTGCCATATCAGCACCACCAAGGCGGCCGGCCACGATGATGCGCACACCCTGCACGTCACGGTTCGCCATCACCTTCTCCACGGTCTGCTTCAACACACGGCGGAACGGAAATCGCTTCTCGAGTCCTTCGGCGACCATCTGACCGACGATCGCTGCACTTGATTCTGGGGAGCGGATCTCCTCAACGTCGATCTTCACCTCGGGCTTCTCCTCAAGCTTGAGCTTGCGAAGCAGCATATCAATATCCTTCTTGAGTTTGGTCGCTCCTTCACCGGAACGGCCGATCACCAATCCCGGTCGGGAGGTCTTAATGAGTACACGAAGTAGTGTGTCATTACGCTCGATCTCAATCGCGTCTATTGACATACCTTTGAGGCGCCCAGATACCAGCTTGCGGATCGCGGCGTCCGTACGTAGGTACTCACGGTACTTCTTTGGCTCAGCAGCAAACCACCGGCTCCGCCAATCGCGGTTGATGCCGAGGCGCTGAATGAATGGATGTGCTACGTGTGTCATGATAAATATGAAATTAGTATTACTCGCCGAGTTCAACGGTGATATGACTGTTCCGGCGGTTGATCGGTGACGAGCTGCCGCGTGCACGTGGCATGTATCGCTTGAGCGTTATGCCCTTGTCGACAGTGACCCGCTCGATCGTGAGTGCCTCTGCGTGCTTCCCGCTCTGGACGGCGTTTGCGAGCGCTGACTTGATCACCTTCGCGAACGGCTCTGCAGCACGCTTATCAACAAACCGCAGCGTTGCGAGTGCATCGTTCACCTTCTTGCCACGGACCAAGTCTGCAATGAGCCGGACCTTTCGTGGTGACTGTCGGTAGTTTTTGAGTACTGCTTTCATAGATGATTACTATGCTTTCGCTGCCTTTGCTGCAGTGATCTCGGCCTCCTTCTTCTTCTGGTCGATCTCCTTCTGCATCTTACCGCCGTGGCGATAGAACTTCTTTGTTGGGGCGAACTCACCGAGCCGGTGCCCTACCATCTCCTCGGATGGAGTTACCGGAAGGTGCTCCTTGCCGTTATGGACGCCGAAGGTGAACCCGACCATCTCAGGAGAAATGAGCGAATCGCGTGACCACGTCTTAACAACGCCGCCCTCGCCCGGCTTTTTGCCGGCGATCTTTTTAAGCAGCTTCTCGTCCACGTATGGACCTTTGTATAGTGATCGTGACATAGAAAATATGCGTACGGGGTATAACCTGCGTCCTAATGGTTGGTCAGAACCCCGTGTGGAAGAAGGTAACGGCCTACCCCACACAAGTTCCCGACAATGTAGTGTGCCGTCTGCCCCAGAGCGGCATGCCGGCGAGACGTTGGAACGCGGGTGATAATACGCGAAACGGCTTGGCATGTCAACAGCATCTTAGTCAAAACGAAAGGGCGCCCGGGACCAACTGGTTCCCGGGCTGCCGATAGCTCATACCGCGATGTCTCTGGACGGAAAGAGGAAAAGGACTTCGCGTTCCAGAAACCAGTCTTTCCACACTGGTTCGAGGATGACTTCCCTGCCATCAATCGGGAGTGGGTTGCCACGGAGTAAATAACGCATCTGTTCTCGGGAACACCAGAAGTGTCCCTTGGTCTCGTCCTTGCTCGGACGAAGCGTGCCGGTCACGTTGGTAGCGATATAGATGCGCCAGTGATGCCAGCTGCCCCCAGGCCGGCGGCACGGATTCTCCATCCGCCCTTCTGCCCAAGGAACCAGCTCGTTGGCAATGAGACCGGTTTCTTCTTGAAGCTCGTCGAGCGCTGCTTGCTCGTATCGTTTTTCTTCAGGATCGTCAGGATCGCCGTGGTCGTCGACGTGTCCTGCAGGCGCGGCGAAGCCAAAAGGTGGCTTCTTCCGGTCAATGAGCAGCAGTTTCTCATCCTGGAATACCAGGATTCCAACGGACGTATTGTCACACCGCCGTATGGCTTGGACATTGTTCATGGAACCATCTCCTCTGTTGCAACTATAGGAACAGTACGTAATCTACCGAAAAAATCAACCGCACGAGTGATTGTGACTGAAGTGAGTAGGTGCTATAGTCTCCGTAAACAGCACCTTCTGGAGGATGAAATGGCCGGACAAAAGACTGAGAAGCCGTTCGAATTCGACCCGTTCGTCAAGGATATGAACGAACGCGCGCGGGAGGGTGTGTATGACCGTCCCGAAGCACTCGATGAGTTGCGTGCAAAAGCCTCGGCTGGCGATTTGGATGCCAAAGCCATGCTCGTGATGCACGAAGGCCTCGAACTTAACAAACGGTTCAGAACGTAACTGATCTCGCCGCAAGGCCCGCAGCACCGCTGCGGGTCTTTCTATACCCGCGATTTCCTCTCTGCCGCCAACCACTCAACCACCTGCCCTATAACCGGCAGGTCACGTATGAACTCATGCACATTCCGATACGGACGGTGAAACGGAGTGTGGAAGAAGAGGACAATGAGTAGCAAGATACTTTGCGAGAAGGTAATACCCATCGTGAGCATGGTCCCGAAGTGGAACACAATGAGCAGAAATGCCCAGCTGCGCTGCAGCGACGGACGGATCATCACCCAGAACGCCGCTACCTGAATGAAGTAGAAGCCGGCGTAGAAGGGCCACCACCACTCCGGATGCATGATAACTGAAGGAGCGAGGATCGCCTCGCTCTGGAGCCGCAGGACCATATCGGCACTTTGGTACGCAAATGCCTGTACGTGCAATCCGTGGATCTCACCTGCCAGATACTGCGTCACGACCGCGATCCACTTATGCATCCCGGCGAGTGTGTACGTGAGCATCACGAGCGCCTGCGCGAACCAGACATACAAAAGGAACGACCGTGCACGCGCAAACGCCAGTCCGGCCTGATGCCACCCCGCAGGAAGGAAAACGAATACGAAGGAAGTATAGAGCCACCCGTACCACTGGTGATTGATGTGCCCAAACGAGCTTTCGAACGCATGCACCTGCCAGATCGCCAGAAACACGAGCATGCGGACAAGAAGGAAACGATGAAACAACAGGCCCAGCAACGAGGCGACGATGAACAGGAGCTTGACCACAGTCACCACCGTCGTGAACTCGAGTGATCCACTCCACCAGAGCGGCCAGAATGGGTCATAGCTTGTCCGGCCGGAGAACGATGCCTGGAGAAAGGTGAACGCAAGCAGCGGGATTACGTAGTAGTAGTATGAGACCAGCGTGCGCGCACGTGTAAGTGCCTGCGCATCACGCGCCCAAGCCGAGATAGAGACCGGCCGAATATACGTGTGCCAAAGGTGTCTTGTTGTGCGTGCGATTTGCATATTATTCCAATTGACCCTTTCGCTCGAATGTCCCGAGGAGCACCTCTTCTTTGTACGTACCCGTTTTCCAGTACTCGACCGGGTCGATCCGCACACGACGCACGTCGTATCGAAACGGTTTATTTCCGAACAGATGCGAGACCCGTTGCTGATACATATCAATTCGCTCATCAGCACCCTTCTCGACCGCCATACCGAGCTCTTGCACGTCGGGTATGTATTCAGTTGGCGATGAGTCCGCCGCTTCAGCGATGAATCTGAGTTCCGAGAACGCAAGTGGTGGATCATACACGCTGTCTCCCCACTGATGTACAGCGATGGTGTACTCGGTCCGTTCGTTCGGGATATAGGAGAACAACTGCCACGCGAAGAGTGGGTATGATTCGTGTATCACAAAACCCTGAAGCGGCACCGCAAAGACTGCGTACCCGATAAGCAGCGTGATCATACCAACCTTCACCGTTCGATACTGCATTGGGTGCAGTATAGCAAAACAAAAACACCTGCGGCATGCAGGTGTTTTTGTTCGTTATTTGCTTCCTCGCATCAACTTGCCGGGCTTGCGGCGGTTGATGATGAGCTTGTTCGAATACTTCTTTGGCTTGCGTGTCTTCTGACCCTTTCCGGTCGGACGACCCTGTGCCGTACGCGAACGCTTATGGCCACGAGGTGCGCGACCCTCACCACCACCGTGTGGGTGGTCGACGGCGTTCTTTGCCGTACCTCGGGTCTTCGGACGAAGACGCATGTGTCGCGCTCGTCCAGCCTTTCCGAGGTTCACGAGACGGTACTCCTCGTTCGAGACCGCACCAATAGACGCCCACGCATCTGAGAGGATACGACGGATCTCGGTCGATGGCATGCGAAGCTGTGTGTATCCGCCATCGTGCGCGACGATCTCTGCATAGTTTCCTGCAGAACGTGCGATACGAGCACCAGCTCCCGGTCGTGTCTCAATAGCGTACACGAATGTACCGACCGGTACCTTCGCAAGCGGCAGACGATTACCCCGCTTTATCGGTGCCTTCTCGGAAACAATAAAGGTGTCTCCGACCTTCATCTGCTGTGGCGCAAGTATGTACTGACGTTCACCGTCCTTATACACCACAAGCGCAATAAAGCCTGATCGGTATGGATCGTACTCGATCCGTTCCACCTTCGCTTCGACGTCACGCTTTGCGTATACGAAGTCGACATTACGGTACTTCCGCTTGTTTCCGGCGCCGCGATACCATGTGGTCGTGCGACCCTGGCTGTTGCGGCCACCAGTTGAATGCTTTCCTTTTGTAAGCGCCTTGTGGGGCGTACTTTGGCTCGATGTCAGCTTCTTCTTGTACTCGATCACGGTCATCCCGCGTCGGCCTGCTGATGTTGGTTTATATGATTTCATAGTTGAATTACTTTGCAGGTACCCAAGTACCTATACGTGTATTGCGTCCACTACATGAGCGAGATGCTGTCTCCCTTCTTGAGGTAGACGTACGCCTTCTTCATGCCTTTCTCCGATACGGTCCGACCTAGTCGGCGGGAGATGTACTGACGCGGGGCTTTGTTGACGATGTTCACCTTCACCGGCGTCACGTTATAAAGCGCTGTGATCGCCTCCGCTACGTCGTGCTTGGTCGCATCGCGGCGAACGATGAACGTATATACGTTCTGTTCACTCTTCTGCATCGCCTTTTCAGTGATGCGCGGCTTTACGATGACCGACGAGAGGTTGCGATCTGCCACCGCCGCTACCGCAGGTCGTGCGGGTGCAGCTGTAGCTGGCGCTTTCTCGGCACTCTTCTTCGCTGGTGCCTTCTTTCGACTGAATAATGCCATAGTATCTCGTTACAATTCTAATAGTTACGATACCCGCTTCTCGAGGATCGAAACAGATGCATCCGGAGCGGTCATAATAACGTACTTGTACGTTAGGAGGTCCACCGGATTGATGTCCTTCGCCTGTGCGACGAGGAGGTTCCCAAAGTTACGGAAACTCTTCTCCGTCACCTCATTTCGCTCTGGAAGTACGATCAGCGCAGCGTTGGTCCGCTTGGTCGCGAGCCCTGCCTGCTTGCTGCCGTCTGCGAGCGCCTTCAGAATCTGCTTTGCAGTAGTTGCCTTTGGTGCCTCAAAGGCGAGTGCATCAACGAACAACACTTCGCCGTCCGCTTGCTTCTTTGAGAGCGTGCTTGCGAGCGCCTTAGCACGCATCTTCTTGTTGATCTTCTTGGTATAGTCCTTTTCGCTTCGAGGTCCGAAGGTGATACCACCACCTCGCCAGATCGGCGAACGTCGCGACCCATGGCGCGCACGACCGGTCCCCTTCTGCTTCCACGGCTTCTTTCCGCCGCCGGAAACTTCACTCCGGTCCTTCGTATGTGCCGTTCCTGCGCGTGCATTCGACTGCATTGCAATCACGACCTCGTGTACGAGATCGGGATTCCACGCCACATTGAAGACGGTCTCAGGAAGATTCACCTTCCCGGTCGCCTTTCCTTCTACAGAAAATACTTGTGCTTCCATGGTTAGATGCTTCTTACCTCTACTAATGTTCCTTTTCGACCTGGTATCGCTCCTTTAACAAGGAGCAGATTCTCTGATGCATTCACCTGAAGTACGGTGAGGTTCTTGACCGTCACCCGGTCACCGCCCATGCGGCCCGCCATGCGTGTGCCCTTCTGGACACGCTGGATGCCACCTGAACCGATCGCTCCCGGTTCACGGTGCGAGTGTTTCTGTCCGTGACTACCCGGTCCGCCATGGAAGCCGTGCCGCTTCACACCACCCTGAAAGCCCTTACCCTTCGAGATGGCAGAGACTGCAACATTGTCTCCTGGAGCGAACATCGCCGCATCGAGTGTCTGACCCTTCTCGAACCCTTCGAGCGAGTCGTCGAACATCTTGCGTACGCGAAACTCCTTCACATACTGCACTGCCTTGCCGACATGGCCTCTTACGGCCTTGCCAACGCGATGCTCCTTCTGTTCGCCGCCGGCGACCTGAATGGACTCGTATCCATCAGAGTCTGCGGTCTTCACTTGCGTGACCGCAAGCGGCGCAACGCGAAGTACCGTTGCTGGGTAGCAGACGCCGTTCTCATCAAAGCACTGCGTCATGCCGTCCTTTACGCCGAGAATGAATTTCATTCAAATTTGCAGTTATCTGGTAACGCTTTGCCGATGACCGTGTAACGAAAACGCGCGTACGAGTACGCGAGCACAAGCTCACGCATATATACGCGCGATTCGTGCCCATTGGTCTTCCCGAATAGGGAGTACGTAGGTCTTGGAAAGCTGGCGAGAGTATACGCTAGAGACGAGAAATTGCAAGAACACAGTTGATATTAGTACCCCGCGTGGTACTTTAGTGGAAACAGTTTGTTCTTGGGAGGTATACATGTCTGACGTACATCCATTCCTCTACAGTCTCGGCAGCGTCGCCCCTATCTTGCCGCTGTGGCTCTACTGTTAGATCGCTTTCATCCGTAGAGAAGCCGTCCTCGGTCACCTGAAGTACGAGTATGGCTCATACTCTGCTCAAAAATATACTTCCGAGTTTGACTTGCTTGTGACGGTGAATGCCGTAGTGGGTGCAAGCATGGGTCTCATCGTAGGAAGCGTGATCGCAGTGCTCTTCGCAGACGGGCATGCCACACTCTTTCTCTTTGCCTTGTATGGACTGACCACGTTAGTGCTCGCAATGCTGGCCGGACATCGTATCGAAGCTCGAATCCGGCCACCTGTCTAACGACATACGAAGACTGTGCCGCCGCCCACTGCTGACTGCTTGCAGAAAATGGACTTTCTCCGTATGGTGGGTATAGAACAAGTTAAGCGGATGTCTTGTTCTTCGTTTCCTCACATCCGCAAAAGGAGGTTGCCATGCCGTATACGCTGGCTAAGATCAAACTCGTCTTCGGAGTACATCCGGACCTCCCCCGCCCTGATATCTAGCAAAGGAGAGGGCTGTTCACCCCATTCAATACGCCCCGTCGCATCAAGCGGCGGGGCACTCTTGTTTTTGTATAGAAAAACGGACGTGCAATGGTCAGCACGTCCGCCAGAATTGTTTCGCCTCGGAATATTTCATTACGAGGACTCCTTCAGTAGGAAACCCGCCGTGGGAATTGACCCACGCGGTGATCTTCTTTGACTGAGGAGGATCGGTCCGCGCGCCCGTTTTGAGGTTTCTTACCTTGTGGAAACCGAATCGCGCGTGGCGTGTGATGCATACATTGGATCGGGCCTTATCTGCCAGTATGGCGCATGCTGAGTTGCAGGCCCCATTGACCACCAACACCCGCTTCTCGCGCTGAACAATGCGCACGAAGTTATCGAAAGCGTGGACGACCCCACCGCTGTTTGCGTTGATCACGCACGGATTCCCGCACCCAAGCGGTCCGAAGAGTGCGCGTTCAGGATCTGAAACGCCGTACTCCAACTGGTGTTCGATGCGGCTTGGGCCGAAAACTACGTGCCATCCAAGTCCGATCACCACTGCTCCGAAAGAGCCGACGATGATCCACATGATGGTATCGAGAAATTTCGAGTTCATTGCCGCCTCCTCTCTGCTTGGGGCCTGTTTCTATCTCTTCGTATACTACCACATATTTATGTATAAGTCAAAATTATCCCCACGCACAACAAAAGCCGCCAGGCAAAGCCTGGCGGCTTTTGTGAAGGCAACCACTAGATCATTTTGACATCGATGTTCACACCTGAGGGTAGCGAGAGGTTCGTGAGAGCCTCGATCACCTTCCCGCCCGGGTTGTGAATGTCGATGACACGCTTATGCATGCGCATCTCGAACTGTTCTCGCGCATCCTTGTGCACGAACGTTGAGCGGTTCACTGTGTACTTCTTGATCTCCGTTGGAAGTGGGATCGGTCCCACCACCTTCGCATCAAAGCGAAGTGCGGTGTCAATGATCTGCTTTACGCTCGCATCAAGGATCTTGTGTTCGTATGCACGTACGCGGATCCGTAGTTTCTGGATCTCGCCGCCGGCATCCTTGCCCTTTGCGGGAGTCTTCTTTTTCTCTGTAGTTGCCATAGTGAGTTTTTCTCGTTAGTCGCCGTAGACGGCGCGCTGATTAGGCGACGATCTTCGTTACCACACCGGCACCAACCGTCTTTCCGCCTTCGCGGATCGCGAACGTCTGCTTCTCTTCGAGCGCGACCGGAGCAACCAGCTTCACTTTGAAGGTCGCGGTGTCTCCCGGCATCACCATCTCAGTTCCTTCCGCAAGGGTCACTTCACCCGTCACGTCAGTGGTGCGGATGTAGAACTGCGGCTTGTAACCACCGAAGAACGGCGTGTGTCGTCCGCCTTCTTCCTTCGAGAGTACGTATACCTCAGCTTCGAAGTCAGTGTGTGGAGTAACTGCGCCTGAAGCTGAAAGTACCTGTCCGCGGTGTACGTCCTCCTTCTTCGTACCACGGAGGAGAATACCTGCGTTGTCTCCAGCCTGCGCTGAGTCAAGAGACTTGTTGAACATTTCAACGCCGGTCACTGTCGTCTTCGTTGTATCCTTGATACCAACGATCTCGATCTCTTCACCAACCTTGACCTGTCCGCGCTCTACACGACCGGTCACTACCGTGCCGCGTCCTTCAATCGAGAAGATGTCCTCGATCGGCATAAGGAACGGCTTGTCGAGATCACGTTCTGGAAGCGGGAAGTATGAATCCATCGCGTCCACGAGTTCAACGACCTTCTGTCCGTACTCACCTGCAGGATCCTCAAGCGCCTTGAGGCCTGAACCGTGGATGATCGGCGCTTCAGCACCGTCGTATCCATTCTTGGTAAGGAGCTCACGAAGCTCTTCCTCCACGAGCATAAGCATTTCCTCATCGTCGACCATGTCGCACTTGTTGAGGAATACGATGATCTTCGGTACACCCACCTGGTGCGCCAAAAGCACGTGCTCGCGTGTCTGAGGCATCGCACCGTCTGTTGCGGCTACCACAAGTACCGCGCCGTCCATCTGTGCGGCACCGGTGATCATGTTCTTGATGTAGTCGGCGTGACCTGGCGCGTCGATGTGCGCGTAGTGTCGGTTCGGGGTCTCGTACTCAGAGTGCGAGAGAGAAATAGTAATACCGCGCGCCTTCTCTTCCGGCGCTTTGTCGATATCTTCCACCGCCTTGAGGTTGGCGCTGTAGCCGTCGCCCTTCGCGTGAAGCACGTTGAGGATCGCAGCTGTAAGCGTGGTCTTACCATGGTCAACGTGACCAATGGTACCAACGTTCATGTGCGGCTTCGATCGGTCAAAATCTGCTGCCATAATGAATATTGATTAGATAACTAAATAATCCGCACACAGCTGCTTTTTACAATGAAAAAGCCATGCACGAGCACTCAGGGGTTGCGGCGCGAGAAACGCGCGACCTCCGGGCACACGAACGTGTGAAAGAGCAAAGTATATTTACTCCCTACAGCAAAAGCTGTAACGGTGGCGGTATGGTACATGAGTGATGTGGTGTTTGCAAGCCTTATTCCTCGATCCCACGCCCTTTGCGAACGAAAGTGAAATCTTCATAGACAGTGCCAGGTTGTACATAATGAAGAAATTGTGAAATTATGAGGTAAAGCAACGTCACCGATCAACCAGGAAAGGAGGAAGGCGATGCGTGGAAGGTTCTTTTACTATATAGCGGTGCTTCTCTGCATACTGTCTCCTTCCATAGCGGCAGGTGACAATATGAAGACGGGTACTCAGACGTCCCAACCTATTGGCCATTACGACTTCTGCCAGGTACTTCCTACAGAATGCACGATCCGACCGCAGAAGGTCGGACCAATAGTGCTCACCGACAAGGTCTGGCTCCTGATCGTCTCGACGAACAACGAGGTCAACAGTGCCGTTCGCCCGCTGAACGACATCGATATCTACGGCCGGGACGAGGTCTGGACCTATCCAGACAATGGAAGCGGTGACTGCGAGGACTATGCCCTCCTGAAGCGGCGCGAGCTCAATCAGGCCGGCATCTCGCTTGCCAACCTTCTTATCACCGTGGTGCGCAAACCCGACGGTGAAGGGCATGCGGTACTCACGGTCCGCACGAATACAGGCGATATCGTTCTCGACAACCTCACTGACGAGGTCCGGTCGTGGCGAGACACCGGCTACCGCTTTCTGAAGCGTCAGGCCAGCTATCACACCGGCAGGTGGGTCAGTTTCGACCGACGTGATAGAGTCGGCCATCTAGCCTCCACTGATGGAAGGTAGGGTCGCCACCCAAACGCAAAAGCCCCCGACACAGTGCCGGGGGCTTTTTTCTATATGACCTCTTGCTTATTCAGCCGCCTCAGTGGTGATACCACGCGCCTTCTTGATCTCCATCGCCACGTTCGGTGGTACGACCGCGTAGTGGTCGAACTCCATCACCATGTTTGCCCTACCTTCGGTCATCGAACGGAGTGTGGTGGTGTATCCGAAGAGTTCGGAGAGCGGCACCATCGCCTTGATCACCTTCACCATGTCACGGTCCTCCATACCTTCGACGAGTCCGCGCTTTGATGAGATGTTTCCGTTGATGTCACCCATGAACTTCTCCGGAGTGGTGACCTCGATCTTCATGATCGGCTCCAAGAGGACCGGATTCGCACGCTGCGCTGCCTCCTTGAAGGCATTGATGCCGGCAAGCTTGAAAGCGATCTCTGAGGAGTCCACATCGTGGTAGCTACCATCGAAGAGTTCGACGGAGATATCTTCCATCTTGTATCCGGCAACGAGACCGCGTCCCATCGCCTCACGACAACCCTTCATCACGGCCGGGATAAACTCACCCGGGATCACACCTCCCTTGATGTTGTTGACGAACTCAAAGTGATCCTCACGAGTGACGTTCTTCTTCACCTCCTCGTCCTCAGCAAGTGGCACCATCGGTTTGATCCTGATCTTCACATGACCATACTGACCGCGACCACCAGACTGCTTGATATATTTATGCTCCGCCTCAGCTTCGCGCTGGATGGTCTCACGATACGCAACCTGTGGCTTGCCGGTCGCGGCCTCAACTCCGAACTCGCGCTTCATACGATCAACGAGGATCTCAAGGTGGAGCTCACCCATACCCGCGATGATCGTTTCCATCGTCTCGTCGTCGGATGAGACCTTGAAGGTCGGGTCCTCGTCGGAGAGCTTCTTCAGTGCAATACCCATCTTCTCCTGATCGTTCTTCGTCTTCGGCTCGATACGCATCGCGACCACTGGCTCGGGAAAGGTGATCTCCTCAAGTACGATCGGCTTGTCCTCATCACACAGTGTGTGAGACGTCTTCACGTCCTTCAGACCCACACCTGCCGCGATCTCGCCAGCGTACACCTCTTCAACCTCTTCACGTTTATCTGCCTGCAGACGGACAATACGGCCGAGACGTTCTTTCTCTCCGGTGTTCGCATTGAACACATAGCTACCTGCTTTGACGGTACCTGAATACACACGGAAGAACGTGAGCGCCCCCACGAATGGGTCGGTCTGAAGCTTGAACGCAAGTGCGCAGAACGGAGACTCATCACGCGCCTCACGTGTCTCAGGCTCATCGGTCTTCGGATTCTTGCCTTCGATCGGCGGAAGGTCCACCGGTGATGGGAGGTAGTCCACGACAGCGTCGAGAATGCGCTGTACGCCGACGTTCTTCAAAGCCGAACCGGTCATGACCGGGAAGATCTGGTTATCGATCACCGCCTTGCGAAGTGTCTTCTGGAGTTCCTCGTAGCTTGGCTCGTTCCCTTCAAGGTACGCGTTCATCTGCGCTTCGTCGTTCTCAACGATCCGCTCCACAAGCTCACCGTGATACTTTTCAGCTTCGGCTCGGTATTCATCTGGGATCTCGTGCTCGATCACATTCATTCCCATGTCGCCCTCGAAGGTGTATGCCTTCATCTTGAGAAGGTCGATCACACCTGAAAGGTTATCCTCCTTGCCCCATGGGATCTGGAAACGAACCGCCTTTGGAGAAAGTCGTTTCAAAATAGTGTCGTATGAACGCTCGAAGTCGGCACCGACGCGGTCCATCTTGTTGATGAAACAGATACGCGGTACCCCTGCCTCGTCAGCATAGCGCCAGTTCGTTTCGGACTGCGGCTCCACTCCGGCCACGCCGTCGAACACCACGATCGCACCGTCCAAAACACGCATCGAACGCTTCACCTCTGCGGTGAAGTCGATGTGTCCCGGTGTATCGATGATGTTGAACGTGAACTTGTGCTCTTTGCTGGTTCGGTCAGGATTCAGAGAGGGCGTCCAGTCGCAGGAAATAGCGGCGGCGGTGATGGTGATACCACGCTCACGCTCCTGGTCCATCCAGTCGGTCACGGTCTCTCCGTCGTGTACCTCGCCGATCTTGTGGCTCATGCCGGTATAGAAGAGCACGCGCTCGGATGTGGTGGTCTTGCCGGCGTCAACGTGCGCGACAATACCGAAGTTACGTAGTCTCTCGAGTGGGAATTTTCTCATAAGTTGATGTTTGTATAAATAAAAACGGGCGCTGGCGCCGATTAAGTGCCGGTACTATACGGTATTTAGGATGAAACGGCAACAGTCTCCTGCCTCTGATACAATTGACCTATGCCCAAGAAAATCGTCCTTAAGACAAAAGAAACGAAGCGAAGTCCTGCCGCATTCCTCAACACGGTCACTGACAAAGAACAGCGTACAGACGCAAAGAAACTACTCGCACTGTTCAGGAAGGTGACCGGCAAACAGCCGAAGATGTGGGGACCGTCGATCATCGGCTTTGGTTCATATACGTACACACGCAGCAATGGTGACGTTGGTGAGTTCCTTGCAACCGGCTTCTCACCACGCAAAGGAAACCTCACGCTCTACATAATGCCGGGATACCAAAATTACGACGATATGCTCAAGAAGCTTGGCCCCCACAAACTCGGGAAGTCGTGTTTGGATATAAAGGAACTTGAGGATATTGATACGCAGGTGCTCGAGAAACTGATCAAGAGAGGGCTGGTTGACCTGAAGAAGACGCACCTGGTGAAATAAAAACGCACATCGTATCTCGATGTGCGTTTTCTTATTCCCTACTCCGCAAACCAAACGGTGATCTCAAGTGCATCGTCGTGCTCCGGCAGACCGGATGCATTCGCCTTCTGGAGAATAAGGGTGCCGCGTTTCATAAAGTCAGGATCGCCTTCGGTGTATGGGTTCGTGAATTCAAGCTCTGCCGTGAATGGAACAAAGTTGGTCGTCATCCACTCATCCTGTGCGGTCGCAAACCCTTCTGCGATGATGAGCCCGTCCCAATCAGTGAGTACTATCGGGAACGTCGCCTCAAAGTACCACTGTCCGCGTGCCTCACCTTCGATAGTGAGCGGGCTTTCGATAACCGAATCAACGGTCGGCGTTGTGAGCCGGATCAACTCTTCGTCGTCTTCCTCCTCGACCACAACATCTCCTGAGGTACAACCTTCGAACATCACCTCACCGTCAACAAGCACGACTGATTCGGCACCCTTGTTCCAGAATACGAACGATTCATCACTGTTCGTGTATCGCGCGCCGGACGCCGCAACTGCAGGCGTGAGTTCATATGGTGTGTCGTTCAGAGTGAGGACAAGGCTCTCGTCCTCGAGAAACTCTGTTTTGAGCATCGTACCGTCTGAACAGGTCAGTGTCTCCGTGTGTACTACAACTCGATCATCAGGATCAAGTTCAGCACTATTTGGTAGCGTAAAGTATACAAATAGTGCACCGGCAACAACGACCGCAAGTCCAAAGAGTATAAGAAGGAATGTTTTCATACGCTGCTAGCGTACCATACCTATCATGAAGCGGAAGTGGTGTAATAGCGCTCGCTCCTTCCCCCTGATTGTGTATACTGCGGCTAGAAAGCCCGAACAGGAGACCTGAAATGGGGATTGAAATCGAACGAAAGTTTCTTCCGAAAAACGATGACTGGCGCAACTTCGCCACCGATCCTGCGACCATACGGCAAGGATACCTCGCGAGAGAATACGGCAACGTTGTTCGTGTACGGATCACCGATATCGAAGGTACTACGACTTCGCAGCTATGTATCAAAGGGCTCAAGCAGGGTGGTGAAATTCCCGAGTACGAGGTTTCGATACCTCACGACATGGCACTCGAACTGTTCAAGCTATGCGAATGGAGTATCAAGAAGATCCGCCGTCATGTTTATGCTGGCGACCACACCTTTGAAATCGATGAATTCGCGGGAAATCTGCGAGGACTAGTGGTCATCGAAGTGGAACTAGGGTCTGTCGGCGAGCAAGTTGATCTGCCAGACTGGATCGGGAAGGAAATCACCGACGACCCACGGTACAACAATGCTCACCTCTGCGAACATGGCGTTCCGGGGTGACACGCCTCTTTCCCAAAAACAAAACGGGCCATATGGCCCGTTTTCTCTTGTCTGGTGAAAATTGCGTTCTCTTTCCTACCACGCAAAGTGAGCGAACGCACGGTTGGCCTCGGCCATCTTGTGCACGTCCTCCTTCTTCTTCACTGCCGCACCTTCTTCACGGGCTGCGAGCATAAGCTCAGCAGCGAGCGCCTTGTGCATTGGCACACCTTTCTGTCCGCGAGCGGACGAGATGATCCACCGAAGCGCGAGTGCTGTTCGTCGCTCAGGACGGACCTCACGCGGTACCTGGTAGTTCGCACCACCAACACGACGTGAGCGCACCTCCATCATCGGGCCGGCATTGCGGAGCGCGGTCTCGAAGATCTCTACCGGATCCCCACCGCCTTCCTTGGCGTTCTTAATTTCTTCAAAAGCACTGTATACGATCTTGCGTGCGGTCTCCTTCTGACCACGGAGCATGATGTAGTTAATGAGTCGCTCGACGGGTACGGAACCGTACTGTACGTCGGGCTTTACCTCTGGTCGTTTCTTTATTGGTCTTCGCATAATGTCCTTTCGTTATCTATAGCGAATATAGACTATTTATAATGTAGATTAATCACCCTTTGGTCGCTTTGCACCGTATCGTGAGCGTCCTCGTCGTCGTGCATCCACGCCCGTCGCGTCATACTTTCCACGAACCACGGTGTAGTTCACACCGATGTCCTTCACGCGACCGCCGCGCACCAGTACCACTGAGTGCTCCTGAAGTGTGTGGCCTTCGCCGGGAATATACGCAGTGATCTCCTGACCGTTCGTGAGACGAACGCGGGCGATCTTTCGCACCGCAGAGTTCGGCTTACGTGGGGTCTTCGTGGTCACACGCGTACACACACCCCGCTTGAACGGTGAGTTGTATCGGTTCGGCTGGTTCTTCACCTTGTTGAAGCCAGTGCCGAGCGCGCCGGTATTGGTCTTGGTGACCGGGTCGCGGCGCTTCTTTCGAGCTAGTTGATTGATGGTTGCCATATAAAGCCCACGCAGATTACAACATATGAATACAAATCGCAAGCATCGAGGAAAAGAAAACGGCCCCGCGCTCACTGATGCTGGGGAGGAGGTCAGCGATCAGGTGCGCAGGGCCAGGAAGGTGCAATGAACATTGACGGGAACCGCCAGGAACTAATGTCCATCCCTTCCACCTGGAATCCAGCGAGGGTTCGTACCGCCATTGTATCACACTTAAAAATATAGAGACCCCGCGCCAGAAAAAGCAGCGCGGGGTCCTTTGATCTTGGAAAGAGCCGGTCAGGAGACTGTGACGGAAACTCTTTCCAAGAGTGCCTGCTCACCTTCCGTCACAGTGTTCGAATACTGCACTCAGTCTATCACAAACCACCCAATCCTGTCATAAGCTCAAAGACGGTGAAGACGAGTGTCGCGAACGGCGTCCAGAATATATTGATGAATATAAAGATAAAGAGAATGGTGGCAATGAACCCGTACTGCTCAAAGAACATGGTGAACGAGCGATATGACTGCGCTGCTCGATACGGGAGTAGCACGGTGAGGATCTTCGAACCATCCAGGGGCGGGATCGGGATCATGTTAAAGAGCGCCAACAGAATGTTGAGGTAGACGACGTAGGAAGCGATATCGAGAAACATCGCTGAAAGGCCGAGCACGTCCGCACTCCGTATGAGCGCACTGAACACAAGCGCGATCACGATATTGACCAGAGGACCGGCCGCTGCCACCTTCGCCTCCCCATACCGCTGATCGGAGAGATTGTACGGGTTATACGGCACCGGCTTCGCCCACCCGAATATGAATCCGGCACTCGAAAAGAAAAGTAGCCCCGGGACGAGAATGGAGCCGATCGGGTCGAGATGCACGAGCGGATTGAAGGACAACCGTCCCTGCAAGCGGGCCGTCGGGTCGCCAAGCCAGTGTGCGGCATATCCGTGCGCCATCTCATGGAGCACGATCGAGAGAATGAGGGCAACAATGATAATGATCGCTTCTGTTCCCATAACGCTCCCATACTACCCTAAAAGGATGAAAATCCTAAATCACGGGGACGGTACAGAGCCGCACGGCTTGCCAAAGAAGCGCGGTATGGTAGTATGTCGCGACTTATGGCACGGCAATGTGAAATAACGGGAAAGTCGACACAGGTCGGCGGACGATACTCAAACCGCACACGAGCGACGCAGTTCAATCCGTGCGGCAAGGTTCGTCGTGCCCCGAACCTCCAGAAGAAGCGTATCTATGTGCAGGAGCTCCAGAAGTACGTGACAGTGAACATCTCCACCAAGGCGATCCGCACCATTGCAAAGAACGGCGCGTACCAGACATTGAAGAAAGCAGGACTCATCTAACAAAAACGGCACCAATTGGTGCTGTTTTTGTTTTGCTATCCTTTCCAGGCATCTATTTCCACCAGTAACTCATCGCCCCAGTGGCAGGTGAGCACATCAGTGCCTTTAAAGTTGTGCTTGTCGTAATCATTGAACTCTTGAGAACACCGTGACCACGCACGAGCACGTGTATACCCGCTTCCTCCCACGATCTGTTGATCATTCAACATAATACGAAGGGTATCGGTCACTTCGTGATTATCCTGCACATATACCCGAATGGAGTCTGAGACGTCACGATAGTTTGTGTCACATACAACCTCGACTTCTTCTAGAAAACCGCGTGAATCAACAGAGTTGAAGTGGACACGACCATACTCAGAACTATTCGACACCCGCCGATTCCAATCGTGAGTAACGTCGAATGAACCTTTGTCAAAATATCCTGTTACCGTACAGCTATCTATGTCTCCTCTCGGGTAGTACCGGAATTCATACTGATCGTCAGCATCGGCTGTGACATTGAGCGTACTGCGGTCTACTCCATTCACATAGAGCGAAACGGACGGTGCAATAACCGTGAGGCGAGTCGAACAATGCTCTGTCTCTCCGCTCTCTCCCGTTGCGGTAAGGTGGATCGTTTCAGAACCAACGACATCAGCATCGAACCTGACTGCACCAGAGCGACCTACTGAACCTGACGGTAGATCGAACTGTGAGGAGCGTGAGGAGAACTCGACCGTGTCAGCATTATCAGTATCCCATTCCACTCTAATATCCTCTCCGTAGTAGTACTCTGACTTATCACTGGTTACGCTACAGCGTACATTTTCTCGTTGCGCAGTAGGAGCATGTACGACCTCAGAGTCTATTGAAGTGGTCACTGGCTGAATCCAATTTTCAGCACTCCAGCCCACATACCCAACATCCCTGTTATTCTCATAATCGATGTACCACCAGGTGTACCCGTCAGCGTATCGTGGACCTGAAAGTATCACTCCCGTGTAATAGGCTGGCACGTACCCATACACAGCTCCATGCACACTCGGGTTCCCACGCACCTTCAAATTACTTGTTGTACGGACCGTATCACCAACAGAAAGTTCCATGTCAGAGATCACTTCAGTTGCAACCGTCCGCTTTCCAATAAGTTGCTGTTGAAGCTCAGCAACAATTTTTAGAAGCTCCTGTATTTGCTGTTCAAGAGCACTTACGTTCGTCTGAGCATGAGCTGGTTTGCTGGTAGCAATGGTTCCAACTATAACCAAAGCAATGACGACCCCTACGGTCACTACTCGCTTCCCTTTTAAACTAAATTGAGTCATGTGTATCTTATTACCTAAAAATAGAACTACCGCAGCTATTCGTCTAGACCATAACACACATTGTTTAAAAAGCAAGGCTACCGAACTCGCACCATTATCCCATCACTTTCCAACTCAATAGCTCCATCTTTGGTCGAGAGGACCTCTACGTCAAACAACGCAAGTGTGTCGAGCACCTCCTCGTGCGGATGGCCGTACGAGTTATCTGCGCCGGCTGAGATAACGCCATACACCGGAGCAACCACCTCAACAAACCCTCTGTCCGACGACGTGCGCGAACCGTGGTGCCCTGCCTTCAGCACCTCGCTCTTAAGTGACGCCCCGTATGTATCAACGAGTTGCCGCTCCACACTCGAAGGCGCATCGCCGGTGAGCAGGATGTCGGTCTCACCGTATGAGATACGCACGACGATCGACGACGCGTTGCTCTCCATATGTGTCGGGTCAGTTGTGGGGAACAGCACGCTCATGGTCGTTGATGCACCGAGCGCGAACTCCTGTCCGGCACGTGCGTAGACTACCTCCGCATTCTCTCCGGTCACCCCCGTTCGGAATGCATCATTCACTGCTGTATCGCTCTCATTCGCGGTCAGAAGGACCGTGCTGACGTCGTACCGCTCCAGAACCGGAACCAGCCCGCCGATGTGGTCCGCATCAGGGTGGGTCGCCACCACCATATCGATGGTGCGGTCAAAGGGGCCTAACGCACGCGCCAGTTCCGCGAGCACACCCCGGTTCCGTCCTCCGTCGATAAGGACCTCAACACCATCAGGTGTTTCAATGAGAATCGCGTCTCCCTGTCCGACGTCAAGGAAGGTCACGGTGAACATCTCTCCCTCAGCGCTGGTGAGATACGGCACGCTCCAGACGAGCGCCGCGCACACGGCAAGAGAAAACAGAATGTATGCGCGCACTTGTATGACCCGCTCGTTCATTCATTCATTCTACATCCCCGCGCATGATACAATCGAAATTATCATTACCCGTCACACATGAACACTATGACCTACGAACCAAAGACATTCGATATCCCCGAACTCGACAGCATCTCGCGCCAGTCTATCGATGAGCATCTCAAGCTGTACCAAGGATACGTGAAACACGTGAACCTCATTCACGAAAAGATCGCGGAGATGAAAGAGGATTCCGAGAAGAACGCGTATGCACTCGCGGAGATACAGCGGCGGCTTGGGTTCGAGTTCGGCGGTATGAAGAATCATGAGGCATACTTCACACAATTCGAAGGCGGTCCGAAGGACGTCGACACCGAGAGCGAACTATACAAAAGCTGCGCGTACCTGTGGGGCTCATGGAACGACTTCCTCGCACAGTTCCGTGCGACCGCGATGACACGCGGTGTGGGGTGGGCAATGCTCTATTTGGACACGAGCGCGAAGCGACTCGTGATGACCTGGGTCGACGAGCAACACATCGGCCAACTGACGGACGTCTCGATCGTACTGGCACTCGATATGTGGGAGCACTCATACATGCTCGACTACCCGCCGAGTGAGAAGGCCAAGTATGTTGATGCGTTCTTCAAGAATCTCAATTGGGAAACGGTGGCAGGCCGCATATCCTAGCACGAAACGAAACAAAGCCCGTCGGGAGCGAATCCCGGCGGGCTTTTTTGTGGTGTCATGGGAGTACTCCCATGACGGCTGCGCCGATGAAGGCGAACACAGCGCAGAAAACAAGTGCATTGATCGGTCTCGAAAGTCCCATGAGGAATACCTCCTGTTCACTTGTGTAAAAATATACTACCCCAATTTCACCGCTGTTTGCAGTTTTGCAATACGATCAAACATCTGACAAGTCCGCCCGTATACTTTGACGCCGCGATACATACCATATTCCCACACCCATGACCACATATGCACCGACCATAAGGGAAAAAGGAAAGGCCGGTACGACAAAGGCAGCGAACGGGAGTGTTGCGAACCATCCAGCAACTTCGAGTATATAGAGGAGCGATAGATACGCGAGGAACGCGAACGGCATCGCTGCAACAGAAGACAGCGCAGCAACGACGCCGGTGCAGAATGTGAGGAGCATCGCGAGTGGCACCATCGGAAGTACCAATACGTTCACAACGACCGACACCACCGAGAACTCACCGATCTGATACAGCAAGAGTGGCCAGACGATCAGCTGGGTCGCGAGCGTGGCAACAAGGAACTCCCGCACACCGATCGTGCGAGGGACGAGGGCGAGCCGCGCCTCCAACTGCGGCGCGACCATAATGAGACCGAGCGTTGCAAGGAACGAGAGTTGAAAGCCCGGATCAAACACAAGAAGGTACGGATTCACAAACAACATGGCAGCACCGGCGATGCAGAGCGCGCGCAACACATCATACGTTTCGCCGAATCCTTGAGCTACCAGCAGAAGTCCTGCCATGATACTCGCCCGCAGTACGGTCGGACTGAGTCCTACCAGAAGCGCAAAGAGTGCTACCGCGATGATACCGACCACCATTCGTGCCCGTAGTCCGAAGAGGAAGGAGAGGCAGAACAGCACGAAGGCCACCACGAGCATGACGTTGTATCCGGACAGCACCACGATGTGGATGATACCGGTGCGACGGAACACCAGCTCCAACTCTTCGCCGAGCGCCCGTTTCTCACCAAGCAGAAGTCCTTCGCCAAGACCGACCATCGGTTCGGGAATAAGGGACTCGATGTTGTCCATGAACGAGTGCTTCCATACGAGGAGTCCATGCATGAGCCAATTGCCGTCCCACCCATTCAGTCGCTCCACCTGCGGGTAGATCATCATGTATGAAACGCCGCGCGCTTGAAGATACCCTGGGTAATTGAACGTACGGCCGAGGTCGGTCTCGAACGATTCGGGTTTCGCAAGTTCTCCGGTCACGGCGACCTGTTCCCCGTACGCGTGATCACCGAAGGCATCAGTGATGACGAGAATACGGCCAACGTCCGTTTCAATATATAAATGTGTGGTCGCGCTGCGCACATCCGGTTCGCGGACGATCGTACCCTCAACGCTCACCTCACTCCCCACTCGGGACTCAAAGGCAGGAATTATCTCATTCCAATCAGCGATCTCCATACGGAGCACGCCGAAGGACATAAAGAGGATTGCGAGCGCTGCATACAGTACGGCAGGATCCGAGACTGCACCACGATTCCGCTGCCACAGACACGCCAGAACAAACGCAAGCATCACGGCGGCGGCAATTGCCGGCAGACCGACCGCAAAGAACGAGCGGATGAAGATACCGAGTGTGAATGCGATGACACCGACATACACAAACGAGGCATGCATTCACTGCAGTGTACCAAACGAAAAGGCCGCCCGGTGGTGGGCGGCCTGAGACGAAGAGCGGGCGTCAGTCACTCGGCGGGAATTGCAGACGAAAGGCGAAGTGCGGCGATCTGGTCCTTGAGCGCAAGTTTCTTCTTTTTCAGTTTGTTGATCTCGGGATCAAGCTTGGGGTCGTGTGCCGAAACAGCGACACGCACCTTATCCTCGAGGAGTGCGTGCTTGTGCCGCAACTCGGCTATATGCGATTCAAGACTCATGAAGTCCTCCCGTTTCTTGCGTTAAAATCGCTGCGTACAAGTTCTAGAAACCATACTAATGAAATCCCCTCGTACGTCAAGCCCAATCTACACCGCCGCATCAATCGCTTCGTTCACCAACCGGTCCGCCTCTTTGTTGCGCTCCCGCTTCACATGCGTGAGTATGAGATTCGGAAAACTCGAAACACGAAGATTGTGGATCTCGATAAAAAGCGGGACGAGGCCTGGCTCTTTGATCTGATACTCACCATTCAGCTGCTTCTTCACCAGCTCGCTGTCCATACGGAGTTCCACCGCCATCTCTTTCGTCTTCTTTCCGTAGAGCGCCTTCAGGGTCTGGAGCGCTTTGGCAACTGCCTGGTACTCAGCAAAATTGTTCGTGCTGTTGCCGATGTATTCTTTCTCCTCACGCACGACTGCACCCTTCGCGTCAACGATATACACGCCAATTCCTGCCGGTCCGGGATTCCCACGCGCTCCTCCGTCGGTGTATGCAATGATGTGCTTCATAGGTGTACTCTAGCATTAAAAAATGCGGCCCGCCAAAATGACGGGCCGCGGTGAGGCCTCACGCATCGTCTGAACCGTTCAAGCGCCTGAGGCTACGGAGCTGGTTGGCGATCGAATCCCAGGGTTCACGCTCTTCCCGAACATGCGTGTGGTTCAGGATCCGCCCTTCCGGTTGCGGTCGCCTCAAGCGTTTCGCAATTGCGAGCTGCTCCTGAATATTGCTACCCATTCTACACCTTCCTTTCCTCGCCCTCCGTCCAAGATACGTCCTGGTCAAAGAATGTCAACGACACGCAGCCGTATCTGCCGACGGCCCATAAAGTATGACTCCTCCACATGTCCGATCAGACGTACCTGCTTCCCCACCTCAGGCAGGGCGGTGAACGACTCCGGTGTACTGAAGAATGCAATCGCCTCGATTGACCTGCCATCCACATCGAACAGTAGTTTCAGATGCTCTTTCGTTTTCCCGAACACCGATACTTCTTTCGGTACCACATCAGGGAACGCAAAGAGCGGCTTTGGGTTCCCCATACCAAACGGACCGAGCGCCGCAAGTGTGGCGCACAATTTCTCGTCCACTGCCGAAAGAGTCAATTCCCCATCCACCACAATTTCCTCGTTGACCACAGCCTGCTCCCCAAGCAGCGCGTATGCGCTGTTCAACCGTTCGGGAAACGCGAACACGTGATCATCGTGTACCGCAAACCCGCCGGACATGTGGTGTCCGCCATGCTCTAGGAAGATCTCAGATACTGCATTCATGAGTGCCACGACACTCGTCTGTCCATCAGACCGGCACGACCCTTTGATAACACCGTGCCCGTCGCGTCCCCATATGAACGCGGGTCGCTGGTACGTCTCCGCGAGACTGTTGGCGGCAAGTCCGGCGAGTGCCGGGCGCCACTCAGGGCTCCCCATCACTAAGACCGGCGGCAGTTCAATGAGTTCGTTGATGCGCTTCTTGAGCTCTTTCGTCATGGACGCGACCAACCCTTTGCGCTCATTGTTCAGCTTCTCAAGGTGTGCCACACGAGCACCCGCATCACTCTCGTCGCGGTCTGCAAGCATATGGAATGCGTCTTCCGGCGTATCCATCCGTGATGCGGCATTGATCCGCGGTCCGATGGTAAAGCCGATGTCATCCTCGGTCACATATCGTTGGTTGAGGCGCGCTTTGCGAAACAAATGCTGCAGCCCAGGACGGCGTGACTTGCGCAGCACCATGAGTCCATACTTTGCGAAGACACGGTTCTCACCCACAAGCGGCACCATGTCGCTCACCGTCGCAAGCCCTACCATATCGAGAAGCCACTTCTCACGACCCGGCGCGAGTGTGAACCCGCCACGTGCAATGAGTGCTTCGACCATCTTGAACGCAACCCCCGCACCACAGAGTTCCTGGAACGGATACGAACCCCCCGCCTTCGGGTTCACCAGCGCATACGCACCAAGTGGTGTCTTGGACGGCTCATGGTGGTCGGTGACGATCACATCCACCCCGAGCTCCTTCGCGACTGCAACTGCCGCATGATCCCCTGAGCCGCAGTCCACCGTGATGATGAGCTTCGCGCCGTCTGCAGCGATCTTCTCCACCGCTTCAACATTCAGCCCGAACCCTTCGAAGTGCCGATGCGGGATATAGTTCGTAAAGTTTGAGAAGCCAATGTCGGTAAAAAAATCATAGAGCACCACAGCTCCCGGAATACCGTCGCAATCGTAGTCGGAATAGATAACGATGTGTTCATTCTCGCTAATGGCTTGCAGTATCCGTGCCACTGCGTTCTCCATATCAGGGAGCAGAAACGGGTCATGCCGGTCGGTATCGTAGTTGGGATTCAGAAACGCTTCTGCAGCAGCAGCGTCAGTGACGCCCTGTCGATGGAGGATGCCTGTTGTGAGTGGATCATACGTTGAAAGTGCCGCTTGAACGGATTCTGGGACTGGTTCAACGGTACGGTACGATCGCATAGAAAGCCATGATATCATGACCGCGTATGACCTCCCTTTTTTCAAAGATCGTCAAGCGTGAGATCCCCGCACACATCGTGTATGAGGACGACGTGTGTATTGTTATTCTTGATAAGTTCCCCTCTATCAAAGGTCAGTCGCTCGTCATTCCGAAGGCCGAGGTCGACTACGCGTTCGATCTTCCGGACGATATCTACCACCACCTGTTCGATATCGCCAAAATGGTAGCCCACGCACTCGACACCACGTTCGACACCGAACGCACTTGTCTTATTGTCGAAGGATTCGAAGTGCCACACGTGCATATCAAGCTCTACCCGGTGCCGAAGGGTACAGCAGCCCTTGGTCCCCTTCTCACACAAGGCAGCGAAGCACCCGACGAAGAGCTTGCTGCCACAGCCGCAGAACTCAGGACTGCTATTACTCGCGTGTAGTTATCGCCTCAATACCCGGCAGGGTACCGGTCTCAAGGAACGTGAGCATGGCGCCACCGGCGGTCGAGAGGAACCCGAACCTATCCTCAAGACAAAGTGACTCGATCGATGCGATGGTGTCACCGCCGCCGACGACCGAGTGTGTCGGTGCGGCAGCTATCTTCTCTGCAAGCCGTTCCGTTGCGGTCGAGAACCCGTCCTGGTAGTACCCAAGCGGTCCGTTCCAGAGGATCGTCCGTGCGGCAGCGACATAGCTTTCGAGCATATCAATGGTCTTCGGTCCGGCGTCCATTATTTTCTCCTCCGGCTTCACTGCGTCAGGCGTCGTCACCCGTATGTATGCATCGGTCTTCACGGTCACATCGACCGGCAGCAACAGATTCGGCGCGGACAGTATCGGACTACCCGACAGGTCAGCTTCCGAGATGAGTGATGTTCCTATTTCATACCCCTTCGCCCGCCAGATGTCGTGTGCGAGTGCGCCACCGACGAACACATGGTCGTACGTCGCAAGATACTGCTCAACGAGCGGCAGTTTGGTTTCGAACTTCGCCCCGCCGAGCACGAGGAGCGACGGTGCGAGTGGTTCGAACATTGCCGAAAGCGCTTCGTACTCGGCACAGAACGTGACGCCGGCGTATGAGGGCAGCAGTTCCGGTACACCAACAATGGATGCATGCGAACGGTGCGACGCCGCGAATGCGTCATTTATATAGATACCAGCGAGTGAGGCGAGTGCTTTTGCAAATGCAGGGTCATTTGCTTTCTCCCCCTCGTGCTGCCGGAGGTTCTCAAGCAGGAGTACGTCGCCGTCTTCGAGATCGTTGCGCGCCTTCACCACAGCAGGACCGGTCGTCTCACCACACCACGCAAGCGGCAGCATGTCAGAGAGCGCTTCATACACCGGACGGAGCGTTTCCTCCGGTTCACGTCCGATGTGTCCGACCATGATCGTGCGTGCACCGTGCGCACGCAGGAATTCCACTGTACGTACAGTCCGCGTCAGACGGAAGCGATTCGTCACCTGACCGTCGACGACCGGCACATTCAGCGATGCGCGAAGCAATACATATTTCCCTGCAAGGTCACCTGCAGAAGTGATGTCAGGAAGGTTCATAGAAAAAACGAACACGCTGCTACTTCCGGGTATGTTCCCGTGCACACGCGATAATGCCGGCAAACTCAGTTGCGCGGAGACTCGCGCCGCCAACGAGGAATCCGTCCACCTGTCCCTCGGCAAGCAGCTCGGTGGCATTGTACTTGGTGACCGAACCGCCGTAGAGGACCCGTACCTTGGCAGCCGGTGTACGACCAAAGAGATCGGTGAGCACTTTCTGGATAAAAAGTTTCATTTCGTACACATCCGCCGGCGCCGGGGTCTTGCCCGACCCGACCGCCCACACCGGCTCGTATGCGATGGTGACGTATGAGAATGCTGCTGGATCGAGTCCTTTGAGTGCCGCTGTGAGTTGCGCCTCTACCGTATTGAAATACCCTCCCTGTTTATCCCGTGACGATTCGCCAACACATACAATGGCACTCATCTTATTCCCTACCACCTGCAATACATCCTTGTATATCTCTGCATCACTCTCGCCGAGCGCACGACGCTCTGAGTGACCGAGAATGATGAACCGTGTTCCAACACTCTTGAGCATCGACACCGATACTTCACCGGTGAACGCGCCACCGGACTCGTAGAACACATCTTGTGCACCGAGGGTAACGCGGCCGGAAGGAGACAGTGCAGCCAGTGGCGCAATGTATGGAAATGGCGGTGCGACCACGACCCGCACTGCCGTTGGACGCGTACCGAGACGGTCCTGAATATCGTGAAAGAGTTTCCGCGCATTACCGATCGTCGGCGGGTTCATTTTCCAGTTTCCCACAACCAGCAGTTCACGTTTTTTTGTTGGCATAGTGCAATTGTACCGCATCACCCCCGATTCACCAGTTTCACCACCGCACGTCACTACTCCACCTCCCGCCACTCGATGAACTCATACGAATCAGAAGTGTCTGGCGTAAGCGGCGGTGGATTGCTGACCAGGTCACGGTCATATGAGTTATACCGCGTATCGAACCCCGAGATGAACGTACCACCTGACGACCACTTGCTCCCCACACGACCATTGGAAACGATAGTGCCGTTCACCGTGAGCGTGTCACGGTAGATGTACTCTTCAAAGAGAGTGTCGTAGTTAACACACCAGAACCAGAACCACTCCACACACTCGGACGGGAGCCTGTTGGCCGCATAGTGATTGCGGCCGAACCGGCCATTCTGTGCCACGAAGATACCGTTCACGGTCATGTCGTCGGGCACCACCAATCCGAGCAACACATCGTTCTCCGCGACCGCAAGCAGTCCCGAATCCTCGTTGGCATAGGTGATGTTGTCATTGAGAATGATCGACGGATTCACACCGGTCGAGTCGAGGTCCGCAGCAACGATCGTCACCCGTCCGTTCACCGTTCCCTCAAGCCACACCTTGTCCTCAACAAACAGTACCGCGCAGTCGTCCGGAATATCATATGTACCCACCGGATCATCATCCTCGATCACATGCCGCTCGTACTGCCAGCCGCCTTCGGTCGTGTATCCGTAGTAGTTATAGGTGCTGTCAACGTCGAAGAGACTGACCGTGCCGTCGCTATTGAATCGAACGCGATATCCGTAGTGTCCTGATGGCGCGATGTAGAGTCCGCCGCCGTTCTGGGCCTTGTCCTGCATGGTCGCCAGATCGACCGTAATGCCGGTGAAACTGATCGGTGGCTGCGGAAAGACCCAAAGGTCGCTCCCGGTTCCGTCTCCATAGACCGCATCCACAATGTCGCCTTCATCGTCCGGATCACACGGAATCGAACCATCACACTCCCAGTCCTCCTGACCACTTGATACGATCGAGTTGTTGGTACCGTCCATACGAATGACCCCGTTACTATGGTACGGGCCGATGATGGTACGGTCAGGACCTGCCCAGACGTTCGCATTGATGATGTATGCATACTCGGCGACCGTCGGGCGCATGTATCGGGCATACACTGTCCGTGTACTGTCCGGCTCCCCGTCCACTATACCGGTCGATTCGATCTCGATCGATGTGATGTCGCCACAGAGATTCGTACCCGAGACAGAGAGCGAGTACTCCCCGACCACATCACCTTCTGAGTCCTCATACTCCTTGATGTATGGTCCCTCCTCGCCAGTGCCGTTAGTGAGGTCGTTCGGGTTGTGCGCAAGATACCATTTATAGTAGCTGAGACCTGCCTCAGCGATTGCAAGCGCCTGCTCCTCATGCTTCTTCATCTCCTGCACCTGCGACTGGTTGATGACGAATCCCATGAACGCCACAAGCATCAGAAAGAATACTGCACCGAAGATCAATACCAGTACTGCAAGGAAGCCATGTTGCTTTGATGTGTGTGATCTCATAGGGACTCTTTCAGGTTACGCAGCGAGGCACTCGACCGCAGCATGAACTCTCCTGGATCACGCACCGGATCGATGTTGACGATGAGATGCACGTCAACATAGCGGACGTCAGTGACAGTCCCCGATGGCGCAAGGACTGCTCCGTCACCGTCATAATAGGTGAAGATCGGAAGGTCCTGCAGACCATTCTGTACGTACTCGGAAATGGTGATGGTCTCGTCTTCCGTATCATCATACTCCGGCGGCGATCCGGTTGCATTGTATATCCGCTTATACAGCGTGGTGTCGGTAAGCTCATACTCGACAAGCTCGACACTGAAGTCACGGTCGATATCACTATAGAAACTCACGCTCGAGGTACCCATCGCAACCAGCGGGAACGCCCCATTATCAGCAAAGGTCATCTCACGCATGTCGCGCACCAGAAGTTCCACACCACGCCGCGCATGTTCGACCTGATACGACTGCGCGACCGTGTACGCATTGTATCGGTAGAACGATGCGATCGCATTGAAGATCACGAGACTGATGACCGAGAACAGGGTAAGGACCACGAGCATTTCCGCGAACGAAAAGCCGCGGTTTCGGTGTATATGCGATGATCGTCTAGTGTATTTCATACTGCAACTTATTCGAGGTTCAGCTCAACGGTCATCTGCGTCTGGCCGCTGATCGGAACACTGTTCTCCACATACTCACCATACCCCGCTGTGGTGACGGTCACGGTGTATGTGTCTGCGGACAGTCCACCGAAGAACACCTGCCCGTAGGTGCCGGTCGTAGCGGTCTCACTGAACCCATCACCGGCGAGCACCACTTCAGCACCAGAGATCAGGCTTCCGTCCGCATCGACCACCGACACATGGAGCGAGTGTGCGGTGTGTGTATCGAGCGTGAACACCAACTCATCCGCGACACCGGGCTCAAGCGTGTACGGAAGGAGTCCTTCGACCTCAACGATATCGTACCCTTCAGCGGCTCCGTCCACGGTGATCGTATAGAGATCCCATTCGAGTCCGGACAACTGTACCTCTCCCGATCCGTCGGTCGTGACCGCGTTCTCATACTTCAGTACCGGCGACCCACCGTGTTCTCCGATGGTCTTGTTGCCGATTATATCGAACGTCACGTCAGAAAGCGGCGTGCGTTCAGTGACATGGGTGATGCTCCACGAGTCGAGGCTCGGTGTCTCATTAGGGTCGGACGAGGTGAGCGTTGCACCAAGCGCAAGCCGCGGATACGTTGCTGTCGATACTCCCTCTATATCCACCGGTCCGTCCGAAAATCCCGTGCTGTTTTGCGGCAGCACTGCGTCCGGGATGAGCGTGTAGCTTGTACTGGTACCGCTTCCCGTGACGCTATACAGGTGAACAGTGAATGCTGTATTCGGCGTGGTCGACCCCACGAGGTCGAACGTATCCCATGAATCAAGTAACGACGGCTCGCTCGTGAGCGAGTACGCTTCGCCGGACGCACTATAGGTTCCGGCGCTACCGGAAAGGACAAGTGCGCCACCGCTCGTTGTGACGTCAGACGCGTTCACCACACCGCTCATATCATCGAACGTATCTTCGTACGTTTCCGTCTGCGGCGGCGTGAAGGCGGTGATCAAGAGCGAGCTCAACGCATCGATCGCAAAATTGACGGTCGAGACGGTGCCGGTGAGCACCGAGACATGCGGCGGGTTCGGACTCGAATTGGTCGGCGTACTGCTGTATGTCTGGTCGGTCGAGTATCCCGCTTTGGTTGCAGTGATCTGGTATCCCGAGAGTGGGGGCGCTCCGGGAAAGTTCGCAATACCGTTCGCGTTCGTCTGTACGGTCACATCGATCGTTGATGTACCGGTATCGTTGAACACGCGTACGTTTGCATCTGCTACCGGCTGCACGTTCGCGTCAAACACATTGATGAACAGTGTACCGCCACCAGTTGTGGACTCGATACCATTCGGGATGATATCGGTCGCAAGCGCAAGCGACTCCTCACTACCCCGCAATACCCAAGAATATTCCACCTTCACCGTCTTGCTGTCCTCCGTGACACCATTCTCATCGTCGATGCCGAATCCGTCCTCTGGGCGGTCGAGATACTGCACAAGGATACGCTCAGTGTATGTGATGCCATTTAGGGTCGTGGTCGCTGTTTGGGGTAGCGGCCCGTCCGGGATACCGCCCGTGGTCCCCACACTGTCGTACGGTAGCGACCGGATGTATTCAAGCTTGGCGATCGCGAGCGAGCGCGCACCTGACTCAGCCTTTGATGTACCGATCAACTCGACCATGACCCGTACGCCGGCGAACAATCCACTGAACATGAGCGTCACCAGTGCAGACACCACGATGACCTCAACGAGTGAGAAGCCGCGTGTCTGGTGTCTGCATACATGCATATTGTTATATGCTATCGGAGATCGAGTAGATCGGTGCGATCATCGCGAGTGCGAAGAACCCGACCGTACCGCCGATCACCACCATCAGGACCGGTTCGATGATAGTGGAGAGGTCTTTGGTCTTCTGCTCGACCTCCTGTTCGTAAAAGTCGGCAAGTTGCGTGAGCATGCGCGAGATAAGGCCAGTCTCCTCCCCCACAAGGATCATCTCACCAACGAACACCGGATAGAGGTCCACACGCGCAATGAAGGCCTCTGAGAGTGGTGACCCTTTTTCGACCTTTTTCGCCGCTTCGCGAATGACTGGTTTGTAGTAGACGTTCTGAATCACCTCCTCGGTAATGTTGAGTGCGCGAATGACATCAACACCAGAAGTGAGGAGTGACGAGAGCGTGCGCGCGGTGCGGGCCGCATTCGTCTCCCTCACCATCGTACCGATCACCGGAAGTTTCAAAATGACGTAGTGAAAGATGCGCTTCCCGATGCGCGTACGGAGCGAGTAGATGAACCCTGCGACCGCACTGATCATACCGAGGATCACCAAGAGCGTGTGTGCGACCATGAAATCGGATGTTGCAATGAGCACCTCGGTCATAACCGGTAGGTCGACCTCCAGTTTCTTGAACGTCCCGGTGATGGACGGCATCACGTAGATCATCATAAGGATACCGATAATGACCATGATGATAAGGACGATCGACGGATAGATCATCGCCCCGCGGATCTTCTTTTTGAGCGTGGACGTCCGCTCCATCTGCACGCCGAGTACCTGCAGCGCCTCGGCCATACTGCCCCCCTCCTCTCCCGCGTGTACCATCGCGACATACAGATCATCGAACACCTCAGGGTGTGCTTCAAGTGACTGGTAGAAAGAATCACCTTTTTGGATCCGCGCCTCAAGGTCGCGCACCACTCTCTTCAATTTCGGGTTGCTGCTCTGCCGCTCGATCACCGTGAGCGCCCGCGAGAGCGGGAGCCCTGCTGTGATCATGGAGCTGAGGTTGCGGGTGAACATCACCAGGTCGTCATTTGAGACACGGCTGATGAATGCATTGATACGCTCCATATTCATCAGCTTCTTCAGCGAGAACTTCCGCTCAGCGGCGACCGAAGTGACCGTATGTCCTTCTGTACGTGCCCGGTCGTAGACCGCAAAGCGGTCCTTCGCCTCGACGGTATTGGTGACCGCCTCCCCGCTCGCGTCTGTTCCTTTATAGGTAAATTTTGGCATACCGTATCCCGTTACTCATTAATGACCCGCAACACCTCCTCGATCGTGGTGACCCCCTGCGCCGCCTTGAAGATGCCGTCCTCAAGCATCGTGAGCATCCCCTCCTCTCGTGACTGTGCTTCAAGAGCATCCGCCGTAGCGTCCTTCGCGACCAGTTCCTTGATGGTCGGAGAGACCCGTAGCACTTCCTGGATGCCGACACGACCTTTGTATGCTTCCTCCTCCTTCCCTTCCTTCGGACGGTGGAACTCGATCGAGTTCCAGGTAACTCCTTTTTTGATCACACCCTCTTCAGCAAGCGCGTCGAGGACGCGGTCCATGTCCGCATGCTTGGCAAGTTTCGCCCGTTCGTTCGTTGAAAGTGTATAGGTCTCGCAATGTTCCTTCTCGATCTTCCGCACCAGCCGCTGTCCCACCGCCACACGGAGCGTCGAGACCAAGAGGAAAGACTCAACCCCCATGTCGAGCAGGCGAGCGACGGTCGCCGACGAGGAGTTTGTGTGCACGGTCGCAAGCACCAAGTGCCCGGTGAGTGCAGCGTTGATAGCAAGGCTCGCTGTTTCCTGGTCGCGGATCTCACCGACCATGATGATGTCCGGGTCCTGACGCATCAAGGAGCGGAGACCGGTCGCGAAGGTAAAGCCGATATCCGGTTTCACCTGCGTCTGGTTGATACGCGGCATCTGATACTCGATCGGGTCTTCGATCGTTGAAATATTCACTTCAGGCGTGTTCAGTAGATCGAGTATGGTATAGAGCGTGGTGGTCTTTCCCGAACCGGTCGGACCGGTCACGAGGATGATGCCGGTCGTCTGACGCATCGCGGTATGGACACGTTCAAGCGACTCACCGTGAAAGCCGACCCCCTCAAGGTTGAATCCTGAACGGTTCTCACGCAGGAGGCGCATCACGATCTTCTCCCCGAAGAAGATCGGAAGCACGGACACGCGGAACGAGACCTTCTGTCCATCCATCTCCATCTTGAACCGGCCGTCCTGCGGCAACCGCTTCTGGTCGAGTTTGAGGTTTGAGAGCACCTTGATACGCGCAGCAATGGTGTCTGACGCGTGCTTCGGAAGTGTCATCGCATCGTGCAGGATGCCGTCGATGCGGTACCGAACGAGTACCTGCTCCTCCATCGGCTCAATGTGGATATCAGATGCCCCTTGGATGATCGCATGGCGAAGGAGTGTGTCGACGATACGGACGACCGGCAGATCCTCGGCCATTTTCTTCAGGTCTGCCTCACTCACATCCTTCCCATCTTCGTTCTCGATGACCTTAAGCGACGACGACTCCTTCATAATGATGTCACCGAACTCGTCCTTGAGTGTCTTCTGGTACAGGCGGAGTGCCTCGCGCACTGATTCGGTGTCGGTGAGGCGCGGAAGGATCTTCAGTCCGACCTTCTTTTTGATGAAGTCGATCGCCGGTAGGTCAGCAGTATCGAGCATGGCGACCTCAAGTGCGTCATCGTGCTTCTTGAATGCGATGATGTTGTGGTTACGGGCGACTGGCTCCGGAATGAGTGAGAGTACCGCGAAATCGATCTTCTGACCCTTCAGGGACACGAACGGAATGCCGAGCACGTACGACTCGATACGTCGCATATCATCCTCACCCAGGTATCCCCCGGAGACAAGGGCTTCGGCAAGCGACCGTTTTTCCTTCTCTGCCGCCTGCTCGGCCACAGCAATATCCTTCTTCGCCACTAGACCCGCGTCGGTAATGAATCGCTTCAATTGTTCATCTTGTATTCGCATAGAACGCACCACAAACCTGTGACCGATCGGTCAGCTGTTTCTTTTATTATACCAGCAGCAGTACACGTTGCGTTGCGATAAGGTGTTGAAGACACGCACCATCCTCTCTTGCATAGATATCAGTACGGGTGTGGAATAGAGGTCGGCATGCACACGGGAGGTGAGGATGCGCCAAAATGAGTTCTATCGATACGAGGGCGGTGAATTTCTTGAGGAGCAGGCACGAACGAAGCAGTTCCGCTGGAAGTGGGTGGTGATAGCGGGAGGCGTGGCATTGCTTGCGATCGTCGGTTCCAGTTTTGACTTCTTTCGTACTCCGGTGTAGAGTACGCACATGACAGTAACGCTCGGCCTCTCGGCCGGGCGTTCCTTGTTACAAACGCTCAACTTTTATTACCATTCGATAAGTTTTAGTAACATGTTTGACCTAAAAGTGATCAACGCCGTCCTCGCAGAAATGGAGGAGGAACGCGGTATTCCCCGCGAACGTATGCTCGACGCCATCGAGCAGGCGCTTGCGACCGCATACAAGAAGGAGTTCGGCAAACGCGGCCAGATCGTACGCACGGAATTTGATATTGCCACCGGCACCACCACCTTCAACCAGATCAAGATCGTCGTCGACGAGAGTATGATACGTGATGAGGATGAGGAAGACGAGGAGGATGAGCCAACGGACGATGAGACCATCGAACTGGACAAGAAGGTCCGCTTTGATCCGGAAAAGCACATCATGATCGAGAGCGCACGTCTCATCAAAAAGGACGTGCAGGTGGGTGATGAGCTTGTATTCCCGCTTGAACCAAAGGATGACTTTGGCCGTATCGCAGCACAGACCGCAAAACAGGTCATCATCCAGAAGATCCGTGAAGCGGAAAAGGATTCTGCGCTCGCAGAGTTCGGCCAGAAAGAGGGCGACATTGTGGTCGGCCACGCACAGCGGTTTGAACGTGGCAACCTCTACGTGGACCTTGGCCGTGTGACCGGTATCATGCCGTACGACGAGCAGATTCCTGGCGAGCGCTTCCGACCTGGTGAACGTATCCGCGCACTACTCCTCACCGTCGACGAGACCGCCCGAGGCATCTATCTCAAACTGACACGCTCGCACCCGAATTTCCTCGCCACACTCTTCGCGATCGAAGCGCCTGAACTTGCGAATGGTTCTATTGAGATCAAAGCGATTGCACGTGAAGCCGGTTCCCGCTCGAAGATCGCTGTCGCATCACTTGATGAGCACCTTGACCCGGTCGGATCACTGGTCGGCCAGCGCGGTGTTCGTGTGGCGACGGTCATGAGTGAGCTCGGAGGTGAAAAGATCGACGTCATCGAGTGGTCACCTGATCCTATGGAATTCATTGAAGAGGCCCTCTCGCCTGCGCACGTACTGTCCGTACGAATCGAGACAGAGCCCAATGATGAGGCCGGTGACCGAGGACATGCGATCGTTGAGGTCGCACCCGACCAGCAGTCGCTTGCGATCGGACGCGGCGGACAGAATGTACGCCTTGCTGCAAAACTGACTGGCTGGAAGATCGATATTGTCTCTGCACAGACCGGCGAGCAGGTCGCGGAAGCTGAGGGTGACTCTGTGGAGATCGCGGACAAGGTCGAAGCGGAGCCAGTGGTAGAGAGCGTGCCTACTGAAACTGACGAAACAGCGGACCGTGACGAGACAGAAACAACGAAACAAGAAGAAGATACTACCGATACTCCAGAGGCAGCCGAGGAGAAAGTTGAAGAAGGAAAAGAGATGGCTGAAGCGGAAGATGAGAAATCTGCTGGTGATGACAACGACACTGAAAAGAGTGCATAATACTTGGAAACAACTTACAACACGTAACCACACACATACGTTATGAACCTACTACACGACATCCCTGCAGGAACCGCTGACGAAATGAACGTCATCATCGAGATCCCGAAGTACTCGAAGAACAAGTACGAGATCGACAAAGAGACGGGCATCATCGCACTCGACCGTGTGATGCATTCAGCGCAAGACTACCCATTCGACTACGGCTTCGTGCCGCAGACCCTCTACGATGACGGCGACGCGCTTGATGTCGTGGTGATCACGACCTATCCGCTTGCACCCGGCATCCTCTTGAAAGCACGCCCGGTCGCGATCATGGAGATGGTCGACGGCGGTGAACGCGACGACAAGGTCGTTGCAGTGCCGGTCGAGGACCCGCGCTTCGACAACGTCAAGGACCTCAAAGATCTCAATCAGCACTTTCAGAAGGAAATGAGTCACTTCTTTGAAACATACAAGAAAGTACAGAACAAAGAGGTTTCAGTAGGAGCATGGCATGGGGCGGACGAGGCCAAAAAAGCATTCGAGAAGAGTCGCGAGATGTACGAGGCGAAGAAAACCGCTTAAACTAACAACAAACGGCCGGTCTCCATGTAGACCGGCCGTTTGTTGTGCATAATTGCCGTTTTGTATTACCTGACACAGGCTTATACTTGAGGGCAAGCCGCTGAGGAGGTATGGCACTGTCCCACCACTAACACAACCTATGCATAAAACATTCAAACAGCTCAAGATCACCTTTACCACCATTTCCCTGCTCGTCCTACTCGTCGTCTCGTTCATTCTGTTCGTTGCCCAGATAGCACTTGCTCAATCCCCCGACGTCCGGACAGGGGTCGAAACGCGCCAAACGACAACGACCGGCACGTCATCGCGTCCAATGCTCTCAGAGCGGCGAGCAGCATTCCAAACGCTCCGCGAATCATTCGCAGCAGCGCAGGCAGACCATCGCGCAACCCGAGCCGAACGGATCGCCGAGATACAGGAACGCCGTGCTGAGAACCGAGCCGCTCTCACCGCTGCGGCACAGTCGCGGATAAACACACTGGCTGATACTGCCGCAGACCGCCTGATCGCTGAGGCTGAGAAGCTCGCAGCGATCGTGGACCGGATGCAGACATACGCAGAGACACTTTCCGGTCAGGGAGTTGACGTTGCGGCAGAGGTCGCCGCGCTTGAAAGTGTTGACGCGCTACTTGAAGACGCACTTGCAGCACTTCGTGGCATCGATATCGATATTGAATACATCGTCACCTCCGACAAACCTATGACGGATTGGAGTGAGGTACGTGCACAGTTTGTGCGGATCAAAGACGTTCTCATCGAAGCACGTCAGCTACTGCGCGAGACCGTCGTTGCTCTTAAGGCAAAGCAATAATCATTGAAACTATCTATGGAACAGAACCAACCACAGCCAGAACAAAACCAGGCACCGGACATCTCGGATGCGGAGTTGAAGATGCCTGAAGAACAGTTCGGTGAATCGGAACCGGTGAAGGAAGGCCGCGGAATGCTTGTACCTCTCCTCATCCTACTTATCCTCGCATTGGCTGGCATACTGGGTGCGCTCGTTCTCTGGGGTGAGGAACTGATGGGAATCATACTTGGCGAACAGACTCCTGAGCAGGAAGAGGCTATGGAGTCCACTGCGACCACAAGCGACGAAATGACCGCCGATACAACAGGAGCTGAGACAGCTGCAACACAACCGGACTTTAATGCTATCGAGGCAGAGCTTGAAGGTGACGGCTTTACCACCTTTGAGAACGACATGGGTGCAATTGATTCGGAGATCGAGAACGACACGCAGTCCACAACGACCACTGAGTAGCTACCGTGACACAAACACCCGCCCGGCAATGCTGGGCGGGTGTTTGCATTTTCAAGTGAGACCAGTACACTACGCCGGTCAATTGCATACATAACACTATTGAAACAATGGATTACATAAAAAACTTCACCGTCACAAAAGGCACCGGCTCGGAGGTCACCATCACCGGTGAGATTCCGTTTGAGGAAGTCGAGAAGCACCGGAGTGCTGCGCTAAAGAAGCTAGGTGCGAACGTGAAGCTTGACGGTTTCCGTGAAGGTCATGTTCCTGAGGATGTGCTCGTGCGCACGGTCGGCGACGGGGCACTCATGGCTGAGATGGCAGAACGTGCTCTTGCTCGTGCATACCCTGCGGTGGTGAAGGAGCATACACTAGATGTGGTCGGCCACCCACAGATACAGATCACGAAACTTGCACCGGACAATCCGCTCGGATTCACCGCCACGGTCGCAGTTCTCCCTGAGATCACGCTTCCTGATGTGAAGCAGGTTGCGAAAGAGACCAACCTCGGGAAGGCTGCAACCGAAGTCACCGACGAAGAGGTAGAAACGCAGGTGAAGGATATCCTTCGCCAGAAGCTTGCCTACGAACGCCTGCAGAAAAAGGCGGCTGCGAAGAAGAACGACGACGGTACGGTCGACCTCCCCACACCTGAAACACATACACACGCCGACGGCACCGTGCACGAAGGACCGGCACACGACGATCCGGCAGAAGAAGTGAAAGCGGTAACCGACGATGAGCTACCCGAACTCACTGATGAGTATGTGAAGGAACTCGGACAACCGGGACAGTTCGAGACAGTAGCGGACTTTAAATCAAAACTCAAAGAGCACCTGCAGATCGAGAAGGAACGTGAAGTGAAGGCCGCCCACCGTGCACTGATCACCGACAAGATCATCGAAGAAAGTGCTTTTGAAGTACCAAAGGTGATGATCGACGCCGAACTGAACCAAATGTTCGCCCAGATGAACGAGGACCTCACTCGTGCAAACCTGAAGATCGACGACTACCTCACACACATCAAGAAAACAAAGGAGGACCTCGAGAATGAGTGGCGTCCGGCTGCTGAAAAGCGTGCCCGACTCCAACTGATACTCAATGAGATCGCGAAGAAGGAAGATATCAAACCGGACCAGGCTGCGGTCGAGCAGGAGGTAGAGAACCTGCTTGAGCAGTACAAGGACGCGGACGAAACACGAGTGCGGACGTACGTCGCGTCAGTGCTTCAGAACGAGGCGGTGATGCAGATGCTGGAGAGTCAATAACAATACATCGCGCATAGAAAAAACCCGCCGATTGCTCGGCGGGTTTCGTTTGAAGATCAGGAGCGTTCAGAACATCGGACCTGACGAATCAATCGCTTGATTGATTTGCGCGCGCAACGTACCGCGGTGATCATCATCTTCTCCCTGCGAAGGAGTGAGGAGAGTCGTTTCCTCCGTGAGGATCCGCTCGATCGCTGCTGCTTCAAGCAGAAATGGACCGTACTGGGCCACGATTGCGATAGCGTCCCCTTGATTCACATGCACGATGGGATCAAAAAGGTCCGAAAAACGCACCATTTCGCGGCGCAGCACCGGCTGAGCAATTTCTCGGAGCTGTACATCGATTTTTGGCACGAACTCGACCGCATCCGGTTCCGCTGTGACAAAAAAGTCAACGCCGTTCTTGTCAAGAAGCACGATCTTCTCAGCCACCTGTTGCGGCGGGGTCGGGAGATTGATCGTAAGTTTCGCGACAGCATCTGCTGGCGTCCGATTACCAGGGAAGAGATCGCGAAGAAGATCAAGGTGCGACTTCCCGCGGAGGTACGCTCGCACAACACGACGCGGATTATAGCTCGACGGGAGCCCTTTGAACAAGAATATGACCGCGGCAAAAGCCAACGTCGTCCCGAGCATTACTTGCACCCACCCTGACATTGGTCCAAAAAATGAGTCGATCGATACAGGGGCTACAAAAACGACACCGAGCGCCAGGCAAACATAGACGATGTTCAAGGTAAAAAGACGCTCTGTAATGGGAATGAAGTCAGGCATCGCCGCATTCACAGACCCATTCTCGTTGAATCCGAACTCGAATAGGTCATACTGCTTCCGAATGGCATCCCACGCACCGCGTGGAATGAGCGCAAGCGGTTCAACACCAATCTTCGTGAGCTTGTCACGAAGCGCCCTCGCATCCCGTTCATACTGGTCGATATCAGCCCGGAGCTTCGCGATCTGGTACAGGTGTTCGTTCGAGATACGCTGCCTTGTCTTCTGCTCCTCGCGCGCAGCGTGATCGATGTCCCGTATCTCGAGACCGTTGATAATCCGCGTTTGCGGGATCTCCTCGTCGATTGTCGGGTTCGCTGCTCGCTCTTTCAGGGTCGCTATGCGTACGGCAACCCGCTCCTCAACGGTACGTTCAATCTCTTTGAACGTCTCTGCATGTGGATGAATCATTGTTTCACTCCTCCTTGGCTTCTTTCATTGACGGAGAACTCTGCGGGTAGCATATACACACATCGAAAGAAGTCAATGACCTGGCATCTCTATACATACCATGATAGGTTTGCAACAGATGGAGAAGGAACGGAATAATGATCGAAACACCACTCGAGTGGTTTGTGGTAATCATCGGCACAGTCACTTTCTTCGCCGGATGGTATTGCCATAAGAAAGCCTTCAAGTACACGATGTCGGAGCTCCTATCTGATCCGCTAGGCTTGGTGTACCGCAAAGAAATGCACAATATGCTAAGTTTTCTGTGCTTTACGACGAGCCTCTTTGCCGCAGGATTTGTCTTGAACGTGACCGCTATACTCTTCGTTGGCATCGCTATTTTTGTGGTGACGCGATAGAGATACGAGAGCCCGCCGGTGTACCGGCGGGCTTTTATATGGATTGTCTCTCCCCTTTCTGCTACCATGCGTGCACAGGTTAATTTGGAATTGGATATGGAAAAAGATATAAGTACACAGAACATGCTCGTACCGATGGTCATCGAGAAGACCGTGGGCGGCGAACGCGCATTCGACATCTATTCACGACTACTAAAAGAACGCATCATCTTTGTGACCGGCCCGATCGAGGATCATATGGCAAACCTTGTGGTGGCCCAGCTCCTCTTTCTTGAGGCAGAGGACCCGAAGAAGGACATCTTCCTATACATCAACTCCCCGGGAGGAAGTGTCACTTCGACACTCGCGATGATCGACACCATGCACCACATCAAACCGGACGTTGCGACCGTATGTGTGGGTATGGCGGCATCTGGTGGAGCGCTATTGCTCTCGCAGGGCGCGAAGGGCAAGCGATACATGCTCCCGAACGCGGAAGTGATGATCCATCAACCACTTGGTGGCGCGCAGGGTCAGGCCTCAGACATCGAGATCACTGCCCGCCACATCCTCAAGACACGTGAACGGCTGAACAAGATGCTTGCGAAGGCGACCAAGCAGCCTCTCGCAAAGATCGAGAAGGACGTTGACCGTGACTTCTTCATGGACGCAGAGGAGTCAAAAAAGTACGGCATCATTGACGAAGTATACAAGTAGGCAGCTAAACGACCGAGAACAACGAGCGTCGCCCTTCGGGCGGCGCTCGTTGCTTTTATGGCGCATTTTGGTAGTGTTGACACATACAACGTACGGTTGCCTGACAGATACGGACGCACGACTGCATTATTTATCAATCACACATACACTATGCCCATACTGATAGCACTTGGCGCGGCTGGTGTTGCATTGCTCCTTGGGATCATCGCCGGATACTATCTCCGGTACTTCCACGCACTCTCGAAACATTCGTCGATCGAACTGGAACTCAAGGAAAAGACGCTTGAGGCCGAACGACGGGCGATTGAGATCGTTGAACGCGCCGAAACGAAGGCCGAAAAGCTCGAACGTGAGACGAAGGACGCGTGCCGCACCCGCGAAGAGAAACTGCAACACAAAGAGGAGCGACTAGAAAAAAAGGAGGAACTGCTCGATGAGAGACAAATCGAGGTCGACTCGCAGATCGAGCATGTGCGCACGAAGATCGACGAGATCAAACGCATCAAGACACAGCTCGATGAACGTGGTGGGGAACTTCAGTCAAAACTGGAGGAGATCGCCGGCCTCACCAAAGAGGAGGCGCTGGAACGTCTGTTGGCGACAGTTGAAACGGAGCGGGAGCAGGACATGGTGTCCCGCATCACCAAACTCCAGATGCTCGGTGACGAGCAATATGAATCAAAGGCACGCGACCTGCTGCTTGCTGCTATTCATCGTGTGGGCAATACCATGCCGACCAACATCATGACCGCGAGTGTTGAACTACCGAGTGATGACCTCAAGGGCAAGATCATCGGAAAAGAAGGTCGCAACGTACGTGCATTCGAACGTATGACCGGCGTTGATGTGCTCATCGACGATACGCCTGGATACGTCATTCTCTCCTCGTTCGACCCGATTCGACGGGAGATCGCTCGTGTGGCGCTTGAGGCACTCCTCAAGGACGGACGCATTCAGCCAGCAAAGATCGAGGAAGTGGTCGAGGACGCACGCAAATCGGTCGCCACGACCATCCGCCAGATGGGCGAGAAGGCGGCGTACGAAGCAGGGGTATCAAATCTACATCCGGACCTCATCACCATTCTTGGACGATTGCACTTCCGCACCAGCTACGGACAGAATGTTCTCTGGCACTCGGTTGAGATGGCACATATCGCCGGTATGATCGCTGAAGAAGTCGGTGCGGATGTGAACACAGCGCGGGCGGGTGCACTCCTTCACGACATCGGGAAGACCGTGAGTCACGAGGTGCAGGGTACGCATGTTGAGATCGGTATCCGCATCCTCAAGAAGTACGGGGTTGACGAGAAGGTCATCCTCGCAATGCGTGCGCACCACGAGGAGTATCCATACGAGACGCCTGAATCCATCATCGTACAGGTTGCCGACGCGGTCTCAGGCGGGCGGCCCGGAGCGCGGCGCGACTCCATCGAGAACTACATCAAGCGTCTGACCGAGCTTGAATCGATCGCGAATGCCCTTTCCGGTGTTGAACGTGCGTTCGCTATCGCTGCCGGTCGTGAGATACGCGTGTTGGTGAATCCGACCGAACTCAATGAGTTCCAGACACACGAACTCGCACGTACTATCGCAACAACGATCGAGGCTCAGCTTCGATACCCTGGCGAGATTAAGGTGCATGTGATCCGGGAAACGAGAGTTATCTCGTACGCTCGCTAACAAAACTCCCGGTATTGCCGGGAGTTTTGTTATTGCAGCTTCTTAGCCGCGATGAAGGTCGTGTAGTTATACTTCAGGTCCTGAATGGAGGTCTCGAGAACTTCAAGTCCGTAGAGGTCGGCACACCGCCGCGGTGCAATGACCGCAGTGGTACTTGGGAGTTCCCCATCGTGGAGCGCCTTTGCGGCTGCTGCAGTGTCCTTGAATTCGGCGATCTCAGCATCCGGCCACGCACGTTTGAGGTACATACGGCACTGTTTAATGGCCTGGTCGTGTGAGGTGATGCAGGTAATATGGGAGGCTGTAACACCCGGTAATACCAGGAGATTGTGGTGTACGTCGAGTTCGAACATCCGTTCGATGACGAACTGATGTTTTGCCATCGCATGCACCGCATCGATCACGATACCGCCATTGCTGTTCTCGATCGGGAAGATCCCACGATCGATCTCCCCTGTTTCAAGGCTTGTAAGCACCGTTTCTGCGGAAATAAGGGGCACTATCTCCCCCGCTGCGATCTTCTCAAGTTGCAGATACATCTCTCCTGCCTGTTCAGAAAAGCTCCCGCGTGCACCCATAACACCGATCTTCATAGGGTGTGATGATACCATACTGACTTTTCTGCGACCTTCCATAAAAAATTACGACACAAAAACATCGTCCCACAAGTCATTGCAGCAGGAAAACCTTGCTATATAATGTTTTCAAGCCAATTTAAGCGGCAGTGTCGCATTCGCGTCACGAATCATTACACGCCAGTTATAAAATTCTTCAGAACATTTATGAACAAGGCAGACATCATCAACAAAGTGCATGAAGAGCTCGACGTTACCAAGGCGGATGCAGAGCGCGCGGTAGAAACGGTGATCAGCAGCATCGTGAACGCGCTTAAGGACGGCACTGAGGTCTCAATCGCAGGTCTTGGTATCTTCTCAGCCAAGATGCGAAACGCACGCAGCGCGCGCAACCCTCGCACCGGCGAGACCATTCAGGTCCCTGCAATGCGCGTACCAAAGTTCCGCGCAGCGAAGGCGCTCAAGGATGCGGTGAAGTAACCACCTCTCTAAAGATACAAAACCCCGTAGGCAAGACCTACGGGGTTTTGTATACACGTACGGATAGAACACCAAGAATACTCGCAAACAGTGCTAAACTGAGCTCAGTACCGGTTCACTAGGGAGATGACCTCGATGATCAGTGGAATCAGAAAGTGGTGGATGCGTTCCGTCTGGAATGATGTGCGGCGGATGTATCGTACCTTCCCGTTCACTACGAAAGACTCCCACGAGAAACAGTGGCGCACACAATACTTCCGTGAAATGTGGGCTACCGAGTGGAAACTGTTCCGGCTGCGACCCATTTTCGTCATTTTCTACTTCTGGGATCAGGAGAAACGGAAAAGACGTGGACCCAGTCGCATGTTCTATCAGATGCATCATCCTGCATCAGGAACGAGACAGCTTGCAGACTGGCGTCGTCTCGGACCTCACAACCCGCCTCCAGTTGTTCGTCGGACGCTTATGCGACAAGCGTCTCTCATTGCTCGGCAGTAGCGCAAAGCCCAATAGCCTAGCACCGGCCCTAAGGCCGGTGCTTCTTCATTATCCTCTATCTATGATTTGCAGGATCGAACATGTCAGCTAGTTTTACTATCGTCGGAAACACGTCCATATGCTTGATGTCCTCTTTGTCGACGAATGCAACATTTACGCATTCATCGGACGGCGTGAAGTCCAGACTCTCCAATTCAGCTTCATAGAGCACATTCACAGTCCAAACTTTCTTATGTAGCGATTGCACAGTAATGAAATACGAAGGATTGTCGGCAACCCTTGTCACCACAACGCCCATTTCCTCTTGTATCTCGCGTGGTAAATCTTCTTGGGGAGTTGCTCCCCAATCCAAACCGCCTCCCGGCAGTTCCCATACACCATTATCCTCCTCACAAATGAGGAACTTGTCTCTGGTCTCATTGAGCACTAACGCCTTTACACTGACCCGGTAGAAACACTCCGGTATCGTACCCATAATGTATTTTCTTATGCTTCTAATGCGCCAAGACGCGTTGTCTCCGGCTCTGTCGTTGTGCGGGTGAGAAGAATCGAACTCCCGACCTCTGCTTGGAAGGCAGATGTTTTACCACTAAACTACACCCGCAGGTCCGCCGATTCTAGCATATTTATATATTCCGTACAGGCACATGAACGTATCCACATAGAAAATTTTGAAGCAACACATCCAGTGCGTTAGGATAGTGATTCGCACGCATCCGAAAATACCGAGTAGAGCGTGCGAATGTTCTTTCCGGGATCCCGATAGAGCCGTGTATGCGGCTCGGGAAAAGCCGCAGCAGCGCAGGAGGCGCATCTGCGGCTTTTCTGAATATGAAAACGCGCCGCAGAGGTTGCGGCGCGTACTCCTTGAAGTTCAGAGACCCATGTAATGACGCTCCCGTTCACGACGGGCATGCCAACCGGAGAGTTTCCGCTTGCGTTTCCGTTCGTTAGCAGACGCGTTCGGACCATACGGCGATTCCTGCCGGTCGCCGGACCCATTGACCCATCCCCTTCCACGTCCAAGCGCTGCGGTCAGCATACTGACCGCACACTTGAGGTCCGTCGACGAAAGGACGGACGGAAACTCACCCTTCTTGAGCGAAAAGCGTCCGTGTGTGACACTTGCCGTCCGAAGGTAAAGCGTTGCCTTCTTCTGGCTATCGTTCAGCGCCGGCGCACCGAGCAGAAGTGTGAACTTCCTCACCTCAGTACCGTGCCGAATGATCAACTCGCACGAATCGCACTTGTACTCCTTCGACCGATGCCAGGGGCCAACAGAACGCGAGAAGCGGTTTTCCCCGCCAACGTACTGATTGGCGAGCTCCTGAATTATCTGTTCGGCTGTTCCTCCCTTTTCGGCTACAACATACTCGACCACTTGTATGCCAAGTTTCTGAGTCGTCATTACGTTCTCCTCCTTCTTTTGAATCAAAGATCAAAATGCAACATCGTGCCGCATCCATACCTCCTCACGATATGGGCGGTATGTTCGACGAATCTCGAACGCACTGCCCATATAACAACACCGGCCTTGGTGAGGCCGGTGTTGTGTGGATGTTGAAATATTATCTCAATGGTATACACGAACCGGCCGCATGCTCAAAATGAGCACCAGAAACAGGACGAAATGGATCCATGTCTGTGCTGTTGTGTATACCGTCTGCATATATTGAATATAGCGCTGCATCCGGAGCGCGTCAACCTAACTACTCCCCTTGAGTCGTTGAAGTTGCTGGTGTCGTGGTCGAAGGGCGTGTGGACACGCCGGTCTCGACCTCGTATGCATCAAGCAGTCCCTCGAGCTCATCAACAATGACCGCGGCTGCACCCAGTGCGGCTTCCGCGCTTGTGATGTCGTCTGCCGCAGCGGCTGCGGACATGTACTCCTCAGCCTCTGCGAGCCGGTCAGTGACCGCTGTACGGGTGTTCACGTCCACGTACACTACCCGTGCACGTACATCCTCCACACGTTCTGTGGTGCTCGCGGTCAACGTCTCAAGGTCGGCCACGCGTTCATCGTCGCTTCGTTCGTCAGGGAACAGTTCAGCAAGCGTCACGCTCGTTCGCACGTCGATATCAGTCATGAAACTCGAAAGCTTCCGCAACTTCTTAAGCTCTACGGTAAGTTTCGTAACCGCAGTCTCCGCATCAGATTCGGCTCCACCGGTCGCGGCAGTTACCCCACGACGGATCTCACGCATCGTACGTTCAATATCCTCCCGTTCCCTCTCGTTCATCTCACCACTAACGGTATTGAAAAGTTCACTCGCGCGTGTTGACTCGCTTTCGATGCCTGCAAGCAGTCTATCGTATGACGGACGGCTCGTTTGCTGTGATGCAATCGCTACCTGCCTCGCCGCATCAACAACGCCGAACAGTGCCACCGAATGGCCTTGAAGCATCTCCGACTGCACATCAAGCGCTGACGAGAGTGCAATCTCGGCCATGGCCGCCTCGTCACTATCGGTCTCGCGTATAGAGGCGATACCCTTTTGCGCTGCCTCGCTGTGCTCCTTCACCGCTTCAGCCACTTCCGCTTCCGCTTCGGGTGTTAGTTTTCCTTCGCTTGCCAGAAGTCGCGCTTCAGCAAGGCGTCGCTCAAGTCGCTCGGTTTCCCACACGACCTTTTCGTACGGTGAGCGCACAAGTGTGCTCTGTACCTGCTCATTCAGACGCACCTTTACCGGATAGAGTACGTCACCAGGTACCGCACGTTCCGCCACGAACGGCACACTCACCAACAAGACCATTGCAAGCGCGCCGGCAGTACGGAATAGCTGGACGTTGTATAAAAATGCGAAGCGTGACGGTGCAGCTATTGCACGCGATCCCCCCGGCAATGGATGATACTCCATATACGAAACCACCCGCGAACGGAGGTCATGTTTTTCAGCCGCACTCAGCCGGAGTGTGTCTGCCTTCTTTTTCAGTTGTTCACTGAATCGTTTCATGATGTATGCCTGGTGCGCAATGTGCGCGTTTCTTCCCTGCTCTTCTCTTCCCGCTCAATGTGTATGCGAAGCATCTTCAGTCCTCGATGGATCCGGACCGAGACCGTATTCTCTGTCTCTTCCACCAGCTCGCTGATCTCTTTCGGACCGAGACCATCCACGAACCGGAGAACGATCACTTCCCGATACACGTCCGGGAGTGTCTCGAGCACGCTGAATGCTTGCTTGCCATCAATGGTGGCTGCCAGAGACTCTGCCGTGCTTTCGGAGAGTTCGGCGAATGCCCCTTCGTCCACACCCTCTTGTGCCAGTATTGCGTCGAGAGATGATTCGCGGTTCTTTCGGTACTCGTCAACGATCAGGTTGTTGAGTACTTTGTATAAAAAAGGCCGAAAGTTCTCGATCTCGTGGCCACTTCGTACGTATGTCCACACTTTGGTGAACGTATCGTGGACGATGTCTATGGCACGCTCGCGATCACTGACACGGAGTGTGGCATGGCGGAACAACGCATCGTTGTATTCGTCAAACGCCGCAAGGAACCGTGTCTCTTGGTCCCCGCCCGCGTTTCCTGTGTCTTCAGGTATCATGCGGAGACCATTATATACGGAGACGCGCAAAATACCGATATCTTTCATAATTCCTCCATCTTTATCCACAGAGCGGTAGGAAACGTCCAAAACGCAACTAAATATGTAGGTTGTCAATAGCTATAGCAGATTCTTTGCCACATCAAGCATCTCCCGAATGTCGTTCATCAGCACTTTTTCGCCGATATCCCCTGGATCCACCCATTCATAGCTATCATGGTCATCACTCAACACCACGTCGGCGCTCGACGCTTCACAGAGGAAGTACAGGCGTACCACGTGACACGCTTCGCCTCGTATCTCGGGGAAACCATCGAATACGTCGAGGAGCGCCCCTGGAGTGACAGTGAGGCCGCTCTCTTCCCTCACTTCTCGGACCAGTCCGTCCCGCACTGTTTCCTCCGGTTCGATCCGTCCACCGACCATATCCCACTGCCCTTCACCAGTCCCGTCAGCATATTCACTGGATTCCCGCACCAACAGCACCTTGCCCTTGTGGTGAACCACTCCTTTCGCGCCAACAAACAGTTTCATATGAAACATTGTAGCAGAAAGCACCTATTGGATTCGATGCTTGGTTCGTGCTATATAGAGGGCAGATTTAGGGAGGAAATAAAATGCAAGAATGTCGCTTTTGCCAAATTCTGGGAGAAGGCCGAGAATCGCTTGAAAAAACAGCACATTTCAGCATTCTTGCTGAAGCCAGGCCGGTGTCGAAAGGACCTGTTGATCGTTTCGAATGAACACGTTCCTGATGCTTTCGGCCTTTCCGCTGAGGAATGGGTCGACTTCCCGGTTGCACTGACAAAAGCCCGGGCGCAGACAGGGATACACAGCCCCGCGGGTTTCAACATAGGCGTGAACTGCGGCACGGCAGCTGGGCAGATGCACTTCCACGCCCACCTAATACCGCGGTATCACGGTGATGTTCCGGACCCTACCGGAGGTGTACGGAACATATTCCGCAACTTCGTCGCACCAAAAACATAACCACCTACCGCCTCGCTTCCAACGAATACGTTGGAAGCATTTTGTTGTCGGGGAGCCGGGAATCGAACCCGGGCCACACGGTCCCAAACCGCGTACACTACCATTATGCTACACCCCGATAGCGTTACATTAGCTACGCAACTGATCCTGTTGCATTCGCGGACAAAATCATACCACTCATGTATTAAAATTGCGAATTGGGACTGTGACTCAGGTTAAAGAATTGTGGGTATGGCCCCTTACTATTTACGTTGAAGAGGGTCTGGCCCCAAGTATTCATAAGAGACATTGTGTCCTTTATAAAGGACATCACGAGGCATTCCACGTGGAACTATTTCAACCTTAATACCCATCTACTTTACCCAATTTCGCTCAGATGAGCACCCTTACCTGCTTTTGTTAGCTTACAGCTCTATGTTCCATGTGTAACGGTTTCTATAAGAGAGCGAACTTGAGACCAGTTCTCCCTGCTTGTTACACGTGCAACAGTACAGATCATCCACAGACTCCTGATTTTCGTTCCATATGGAACAGAATTGTTCGTTAGCTGCAGTCACAAGCATATAGTTCC
>JBBDKG010000014.1:0-17182 GCA_040879435.1 Minisyncoccota bacterium
GTGCATACCGAGTACCGTGTCGCCCGGCTCAAGCCACGCTGCGTATACAGCGATGTTTGCCGGTGCACCGGAATGCGGCTGGACATTCGCATGGTCCGCCTTGAAGAGCTTCTTTGCGCGGTCGATAGCGATGTTTTCGATCTCGTCGGTATACTCCTGCCCACCGTAGTATCGTTTGCCCGGGTAGCCTTCAGAGTATTTGTTGGTGAGAATTGAACCGTTTGCTTCGAGCACCGCACGCGACACGTAGTTCTCAGATGGAATCATCTCGATTCCTTCCGCCTGTCGCTTCTCCTCGCCCATGATGGCGTTATAGATGTCACTGTCCTGTTGTTTGATGTGTTCGTACATAGCTAAAACATTATTTTAAATAAATATGCGGTTTTAGCGTCGCTAGATCATATTTATTTACCAGTACTGCCAAATCCACCCTCACCTCTCTGTGTCTCATCCAGTGTGTCGACCTCTTCTATCTCCGGCTGTTCTACCTTTTGGATCAACATTTGAGCTACCTTATGCCCGGACTCCAACACGTACTCCACCTGACCAAGATTCACCAGGCCAACTAAAACTTCCCCGCGGTAGCCAGCGTCAACTACTCCCCCAAGAACCTTCAAGCCGTGCGTATGTGAAATACCACTTTTGTCCCATATCAAACCAACATGACCAGTGGGCAATGCCATAGCAATACCGGTAGGTACCTGCACTCTCTCTCCCGGTGCAAGCGTTACTTCCTCGCAGGTAAATAGGTCCATTCCAGCGTCATCCATATGAGCAAAACTGGGTATTCGGGCGTTGTCTTTTAACTTTTTGATCTGTAATTTCATAGCCAGTTATCCAAGATTCATAATTGTTAACGATTTCTCCATCATCTCCTCAGGTGAACGACTCGCATCGATAGTGGCGAAGGTAAAACAGGGGTCAATGTGTTTTTGGGCCTCCTTGCGTCCTTCATTCGCTTTGTAATGAAAGTCCATATTCTTTTCGTCAAAACTGGTGTTGTTATCGTCGCGACTGAGTGCACGGCGCACTCCAGTCTCCGGATCGAGTTCGCACACGATGTATGTCGGAGAAAATTCACGCAGTAACTCACACACGCCGGCATGCAGCACCATGAATAATTCGTGCAATTCCGGTCCAAGCGAATGTACCTGATAGGCGTACGAAGTCAGTTCAAATCGATCACAAAGTACCACCTTGCCCTCCCGTAGAGCGGGAACGATGACTTTTTCGATATGATCAAATCGAGCTGAGTAAAAACCCAACAGCTGCGAGCGCGGTGTTGGGTAATCATCGTGGTTTGCCCGTTTTTTTATCAGCGCCTCACGAACTTCCTCGGCATAAGGTGTACCGCCCGGCTCTCGTGTGGTCACAATGCTGTATCCTTTTTCGGTCAGAACAGAGGAAAGGTTTTTGATCAGGGTTGTTTTCCCTGCGCCCTCCCCTCCCTCAAATATAAATAGTTTGCCGAGCATATCAGCATAATAGCATTCACCTATCAAGTTTGAACTAAGAAATCACAATATAGAAACAATAGTGTTTGGGAGTCAAGCAGCCCGGTACGACGAAGCAATGATACAATCATCAGAATGAACAATATAGCCAACATCATTCACGTGAGAAAAGCTCTTCCCGGTGGAGGACAGGTAGTGGTTCTAAACACAGACGCCGCTATTAATCCGGAATCAGAAGCCATGCTACAAGCCTTGCATTCGCGCTCAATAGAGGGCATCGACGGCCACCTAGAAGTACTGGCTGAAAAGGGCTCAGAGAAATTCATGTCCACGTATTACGTTGGCTACGGACATAAATCCATCGGCGACTGCGGTAGTGCAACTATATTCATAGAGGGGGTGTCCATGTTGGCAGCCAAGGCAATTCAGGATTGGAAACTGTACTCTGGACAAGAATCATCAACACGGTATATCGACTTTACTTCTCAAGCTTTTCTGAATCCACTCGGTAGTGAGGCTGGCGAAAAAATATTAGAAACATGGAGAGGCTTCTACCTAAAAGCAGTGGCGGAGATGAAAGAGGTACTAAAAGAACGCTACCCCATCAGTGAAGGTGAAAAAGAGACTGTGTATGAAAAGGCCATAGCGGCCAGAGCATTCGATACTACACGTGGCTTTTTGCCAGCAGGCGCTACTACGAACTTAGCCTGGCATGGTAACCTGCGACAATTTGCCGACAAAGTTCAACTACTACGTCACCATCCGCTCTCCGAAGTGAAGGATATCGCACAGAGTATTGATACCGCCCTGCTCGAAGCGTTCCCTAATTCGTTTAGTGAAAAAAGATACGAAGCCACCGAAACCTACCATGCCGAAGTGATGAAGCACTATTACTACCATGAACCAGACTGTCCACTGCTTCAGCTGGTGCGCGACTCAGTAGACAAAGGCTCATTGGAGAAATACCGCAGCCTACTTGAAAACCGTCCTGCACATACAGAACTACCAAAATGGATGGGGGTCTTTGGTGAAATTGAATTTAAATACCTCCTTGATTTTGGCTCTTTCCGGGATATCCAGCGACATCGCGCACTAACGCAACGAATGCCTTTGTTGACGTCAGACATCGGCTTTAACGAATGGTACTTAAATGAGCTGAGTAGTTCGTTGCGACAAGAGGCTGAAGAAACTATCGAGAAACTGAAAGCTGCAACGAATGATCTTCCCGTCTCACAGGAAGAAAAGCAGTACTACATACCGATGGGATACAACACGAGTAACAATTTTTCCTCCGACCTGCCAGCACTGTTATACATGGTGGAACTGCGTGCTACACGGTTCGTCCACCCCACCCTCCGCCAGCAAGCGGCTGCTATGGCAAAGCTGCTTGAGGAGCAATACAAAGATATCGGACTTGTAATTCACTTAGACTCGGAAATGGACCGTTTTGATATCAAGCGTGGAGAGCACGATATCGTGAAGCAGTGAGCTACTTCCTTTTCCCTTTCAATTTCTTCCGTGCAAGCGGACCGGTCTTTGGCGGTACGTAGCCGAGGAAGTTGTTCTTGTGATATCGGCCGGTCTGTTTGTAACTCTGTTTGGTGTGCGAGGAGAGGGTCGAGAATGTGAGTTGTGCAATCTCCATACCGGGACGCAATACGATCGGCACATTGTTCAGGTTACAAAGCTCCAGCGCAATATTGAGGTAATGTCCTGGGTTCACGATACTTGCAGAGTTATGGACGATAAGGCCAATGCGAGCGAGTGACGACTTCCCGTTCACTTCGATAAGGAAGGAGTCGGAGCCAAATCGTTCTTTCGAGTACCCAAGGATAGACACACCAGGATGCAGGATGAACTCATCACCGTCCTTCACTTCAATGGTCTGCGTGTTCGGGAACTCACCTTTCACCGGATCGATCGCCCTTGTGGAGTGAGCGTCGTTCACGATAAAAGTATTTCCCAACCGAATATCGTACGTCGCCGGCTGCAACTGCTTTTTATCAAATGGTTCAAGCGTGATGTTCCCCGCCTTCACTTCCGCCAAAATGTCTTTGTCTGAAAGAAACATAGTGCCTAGAGTATACCATCATCACTATCAAAAGCAGAAAGGGCGCCTTAGAGCGCCCTTTTTGGTCTTTTAGCTTGTACGAAAATCATGCGTACTCGAGTCGTTCCTTGACCAAGGAGACGATTTCATCCACGAAATCATACCGATGGAACGGAATTTCTTCAAACTGGCACATCCCGAGAAGCATCCTGGTGACCCGTTGCCCGTCGCGGGCAAAGCAAAGCATGGGTTTCCCTGTCAGGAAGCGAAAGGCGATCTCAATGCCAAGTCCGATGGAAGGATAGTCGCAGATAAAGACGCAAAGGTCGGCCTGTTCAGTGCACCGACGATCGTGGGTGTACACCTGCCCCTCATCACCATTCTCCAGACCAACAAAGTCAAGTATTTGGATATTAGGCAAGGACGCAAGTGCATCTTTGAGTTCTTTTTGAAAGGAACCCCGAAACTCTTCGGGTGCTTCCGTGAGTGCCATGCCGACGTATATTGTGAGCATCTCTGTCTCCAGCCTGAAAGGACGATTCGGGTTTGGTATAACACCAATCTCCTGCACGCGCAACAAAAAACCGGCAACGGCCGGTTTTTTGATCTTATATGAAGCAAAATGATACTACTTCACCTCCACTCCCATACTTCGTGCAGTTCCTTCAATGATCTTCATTGCTGCTTCGACATCATTTGCAGAAAGGTCCTGCATCTTCGCTTCCGCGATCTCGCGAACTTGCGCTTTGGTAATGGTTCCCGCCTTTGAAACACGGTTCTTCCCTGATCCTTTATCCTTGCCGATCGCTTTGAGGATCATGCGTGACGCCGGAGAGGTCTTCGTGACAAAGTCGAACGAACGGTCGTCGTAGACATTGATCACGACCGGGACGATCTCCCCCATGCGTTCGCGGGTCTGTTCGTTGAACTGATTTACGAATTCGCCGATATTGATACCGGCCTGACCGAGTACCGGCCCGAGTGGTGGCGCCGGTGTTGCCTTACCGCCCTGCGCCTGCACTTTGATCTGTTTGATAATTTTCTTGGCCATTGTTATAGGTTATTGGTTGTAGTGTGAAGCGTCTGCGTAACAGTCGGAGTATCCTAGTTATAAAACGTTCTGACGTCAAGCTACACTTTCTTCACCTGAAGGAAGTCGAGTTCGACCGGCGTCTCCCGTCCAAACATCGATACGAGCACTTTCACCTTGCCGCGTGACTCGTCGATCTCACTCACCTTCCCCTCGAGCTCCTTGAAGGGACCATCAACGATGGTGATGACGTCGTCGATCGAGAGGTCCACTTTATGTTTCGGCGCGTCATCACTCATACGCTTCATGAGTGCATTGAGTTCATCGTCTGTGAGGGGGACCGGCTGGGTACCGCTTCCCACAAACCCCGTCACCCGCGGTGTGTTCCGCACGACGAACCACGAATCGTCGTCCACAACCATCTCTACCAGAACATACCCCGGGTATACCCGCTCCTCTTCGGTAACGCGTTTCCCGCCCTTCACGCGGATCTTCTTTTCGGTCGGTACGACCACCTCAAAGATCTTGTCGTTCATGCCGAGCGAGTCGATGCGCTGACGAAGGTTACGCGCCACTGCGTTCTCGTATCCTGAGTATGTATGGATCGCGTACCAGCGTCGTTCGCCTGTTGTGTGTTGTTTGGACATAGTCTACATCTAAGTTACTAGTGGAAGCGCGACCGAACTACACCACAAGGTCAAGAAGTCCGGTAAAGACGTAGTCGAACCCGCTCAAGAAGAGTGAGATGACCACTGAGATACCGATCACGAGCGACGTGTATATCACTGCCTGCTTCTGTGTCGGCCACGATACGCGCTTCATTTCTGCTGCGGTATCGCGAAGATAGTTTCCGAGTCGGGACATGGTAATTGGTTAGTAGTGTGTAGAAAACTTGTTTTCCTTTAAAAAACCGCCCCTCGGGGCGAATTCGGTATTACTATACGCCCCGCTCTTTCTTCTGTCAAATAAACGAAAGCACCGCCAGATGGCGGTGCTTTCGTTTGGATGTATCCGTGCCTCAGGATCTATCGAACTTCGTAGGTAATGTTGACGGTCGCCGTGATCTCGTTCTCCCCTGTTGGCATATTCGGCGCTACACGAGCCATTGCACTTTCCGACATTGCCATATCGCCACCCATACCGTAGTACGGCTGGTACATCTCCTCCTCGTAGTAGCCAACCATTCGTACGATGCGGACACCGAGTGCGTCTGCAAGTTCCTCAGCCTTTTCTTTCGCTTCAGCGATCGCTGCTTCACGAGCTTCAGCTTTCAGATCGTCCTCGTCATCAATGGTGAACTGAAGACCACTGATATTCGTTGCCCCACGGCTCCCAACACCTGAGATGAGGTCTCCTGAGTTATCAAGTTCCCGTACTTTCACTTCCACCATCTGACTCACTTCGTATCCATCGATACGCTGTTCCCCCGGAGGACAGTACGAACCCATCGGACAGGCGCGCTCCTCGTATACGTAGCGTGGGTTGAGGTTATAGTTTGTGGTCTTGATATCATTCTCTGCAACGCCTGCCTCAGTGAGGTACGCGATGATCCCGTTCATCGCTTCCGCTGACTGCTCTTGTGCGGAAGCCGCATCGTCGCCTTGTGCTCGAACCGAGAACGTGAACTGCCCGATATCAGGACGCGCCAGCACTTCCCCTTCTCCGCGCACGTTGATCGTGGTCGGACCGTAGTTTGAGTACCGTGCCTCCTTGATCGTCAAATGAGCGTATGCTGCAAGCGCCGCCACGAGACCCACGAGGGCCAATATAAGGAGACCGCGGACATACCACAATCCCAAAAAGCTTTTTGTTGTATCCATAATCTTGATTTAACTTGTGATAACTACTCGAGAGAACCTCCCACTCGTCGCACCTTTCTATTATAGTACGTCGCCGGTACGAAACCATGTGGAGAGCCTGTCACCCCACCCCTTCACTTCTGCACGGATCCCGCCCTCATCGCCACACACCACATCAAACTCGGTGAGATCTTCCGCGCTCGGTGTGAGCTCCTCTGGCTGCCCACCCATGAGGTAATACATGATCGACTCCTCGTTCTCGACATGGTCGAGCGAGATCGCATGCCCCATCTCGTGTGCCAATACCAACAGAAGCTCCGTGCGGTCGCTCCATGTATAGATATTGATCGTCCGCTGCTGGTAGTCACCTTGCGTGAACTCGTGAGAATCAGCGAAGGTGTCGTTGTATCGCTCCACGCGATCATTGTGTGCATCCACCAGCTGGTTACCCTCTTCGCCGATGCGATTGATGTTCTCGACAAGTGCGTTCAGTTCGGACGCGAGTCTGTTGATCGAGCGCTGCTCGGCGTCAAGCGCTTTCTTGCGCTCCGACAGTTCCTCGTATACCTCAGGCGGTGCACCGCCTTCCTTGTTATACGACTCGACCTCTTCGTTGTATGCGTTGAGCGCACGTTCGTACGCGCCAACCTTATCCTGATACCGCATGCTGAGATCGCTGTATTCCGCCACCAACTCCGCATAGGTTTTGTCGATGGTGTCGTTGATATTCTCGGACTCATCGAGCTGCTCACGAAGCGTGCGTTCTGCGTCAGTGAGCGCCTGCCGTTCGTCGTAGACGAAGTTGATGGTGAGATTTGCGTCCTCATCATAACGGAACAGGTTCTTGCCGGTCGCGTTCTCCCAGATCGCTTCCGCTTCCACAAGCGCGATACGAACGTCATCAAAGGTCAGTTCGAAACGCTCATCCACATCACCGATGCGGTACGAAAGCGGCAGTTGGCACGAAGCCTCCACTTGCGTGAACCAATAGGTGCCGCCGAGGAGGAGTGCGAGTAGCAATGTGACCGCGTAGGGTGTTCTCATACGTCTATTTTAGCAAATTTGCCGCTAGACGCCTTATACAACGTATCAAGGGCCGGATCCTTGCAGTTCTTCATGGAGTCTTTAATTGCTTGCTTTGGTTGTACCGAGACGTACACGACATACTAAAAAAACGCGTGTTCTACGCGTTTTTTTAGGACAAGGGTGTTCTACCACTCCAGGTTCCCACCGGTCTTGTATTCAGTGACTTTCGTCTCAAAGAAGTTCTTCTCCTTCGCCATATCGATGATCTCGGACATCCATGGGAACGGTGATTTGGTGTTGTATTGGAGCGGCAGTCCGAGCCGGTCAAAGCGGCGGTCGGCGATGTACTCCACATACTCCTTCACACTCGCTGGATTGAGTCCCAGGATTCCCTTCGGCATCGCGTCATCGACGTAGCGCTTCTCGAGCTCCACTGCAGACTTGATCTTCTCGGTGATGTCGGCAACGAACTCATCCGTCCAGATATCAGGGTTCTCCTGTTTGATGGTGTTGATGAGGTCGAGTCCGAATGCGAGATGGATCGATTCATCGCGAAGAATGTACTGGAACTGATCACCGATACCCGGCATCTTGTTCTGTCGTTTCAAAGAAAGCATCATCGCAAACCCGGCGTAGAAGAAGATACCCTCCATGATGACGTAGAAGCCAATGAGGTCGTGTACGAACTTCTGAATGTTCTCGGTGCTGTCGGTCTTGAAGAGTGGATCAAACACTGACTGCGTGAAGCCGACCACGAACTCATCCTTGTCTTTGATGGACGGGATGGTGAGATACATGTTGTATATCTCATCCGGATCGAGACCGAGCGAGTCACAGCAATAGATGAATGTGTCGGTATGAATAGCCTCCTCGTACGCTTGGCGGAGCAGGTACTGGCGCGACTCCGGGTTCGTGACGTGGTTATACACCGCAAGCACGATGTTGTTTGCAGTGAGACTCTCGGCGGTCGAGAAGAAGCCGAGGTTCCAGAGGATCATACGGCGTTCGTCCTCACTGAGTGCCCCTGCCCCCTGACGCTTCCACTGCTCGATGTCGAGCTGCATTGAGATTTCCTCAGGCGTCCAGTTGTTCGCCACACCCGCCTTATAATGTTCACGCGCCCATGGATACTTCATCGGGAGTATCTTGTTTGGGTCCGTACTTGAGTTGTTGATGATTCCCTTCTTTTCCATGATGTCACGTTAGACTGATAGCTCGTTGATTGTACTCTTTCTTAACTGATCCGTCACCGTCAGTGAAAGCTCCCGTTCCCGGTTCTGATCGGCCACAACTCCGTCATGCTACTGACACGCTTCGCACACAGCTTCTTCTGCCACATGCAACCGCACATTCGCCATTGCCTCCTTCGGCGGTGCCGACACGGCCACCTTCTCTGCATCAAGTGATTCCTTGGTGATCGGCGAGAGCGTGGCGATCGGCGATTCTGCCATGACCGCTGTTGCAGCAGGTACTGATGTCGGCATCATGGTCGGTGCTTCCTCCACAGCTTCTGGCTGCACGTCGGCATCACGCTTCTTGCGCGACTGCGTACCGGCGGTGTTGATGGTCGATTTCTCGACCTGCGACGCGCCCAGTGTACGGAGGTAGTATGTGGTCTTCACACCTGCTTCCCATGCGTAGAGGTAGAGGTCACTGATCTCGCGTCCTGAGGTACCGTTATAGAAGATATTGAGGGACTGCGACTGGTCGATCCACTTTCCGCGTGCTGCGGCTGCACGTACGATCCAGCGCATATCGATCTCAAAGGTCTCCTTGTATTTATCCTTGAGGTCCTGCGGTACTTCCGCGATGTTCGCAAGTGACCCATCGTGATACTTCAACGTATCCAGCATCTCCTTGCTCCACAGTCCGCGGGCTTTGAGGTCTCGTACGAGGGCGTTGTTGACCACGATGAAGTCGCCAGAGATATTCGCCTTCACATAGATGTTCTTGTAGATCGGTTCGATACCCGGTACAGACCCGGCAATGTTCGAGATCGTGGCAGTCGGTGCGATCGCCATACAGTTGCTGTTGCGCATACCATGCTTCTTGATCGATTCGCGCACGACCGACCAGTCGAGCGAGGCTGCTGTGTCCACGCCGGTCGACAAGCCCCGATCCTCCTCCAGTAGTCGGATGGTATCAACCGGCAGGATGCCGCGGTCCCACTTCGAACCTTTGAAACTCTCGTATGCACCACGCTCAGCTGCCAGCTCACTTGAAGCGAGGATCGCTGCGTACGACACCACCTCCATCGAACGGTCGGCGAACGCCACACACGCATCTGAATCGAAACTGATGTCCTGCACGTAGAGGGCATCGTGGAATCCCATAACACCCAAGCCCACCGGGCGATGCTTCATATTCGAATGCTTGGCCTCCTTCGTCGGATAGAAGTTGAGGTCGATTACGTTGTCGAGCATGCGCATAGCGGTCTTCACGGTCTCACGAACTTTCTCTTCATTGAGCCGGCGGTCAATCATGTGTGTCATGAAGTTCACCGAACCAAGGTTGCATACCGCCGTTTCCTCTGCTGAGGTATTGAGTGTGATCTCGGTGCAGAGGTTCGAGTTGTGTACCACGCCGGCATGATCCTGCGGCGACCGGATGTTCGACGGGTCTTTGAACGTCACCCACGGGTGTCCGGTCTCAAAGAGCGACGATAGATGCTTCTTCCAAAGATCGCGGGCCTTCATGCGTCGGAAGAGTTTGATCTCGCCCTGGTCGGCCATGCTTTCATACTTGGTATACAGTTCCTCGAATTTCTTGCCGTAGGTCTCGGTGAGGTCAACTGCCTCATCCGGTGAGAAGAGTGTCCACTCCCCGTCCTCGCGCACACGCTTCATAAAGAGGTCGGATACCCACGCAGCGGTGTTCATGTCGTGCGTGCGCCGCCGCTCATCGCCGGTGTTCTTCTTGAGCTCGAGGAAATCAGGAAAGTCGTAGTGCCAGTTCTCAAGGTACACACATGTCGCACCACGGCGCCTGCCGGAGCGGTTGATCGCAACAGTTACATCGTTCGCGATCTTCAGGAACGGCACGACGCCCTGCGAGGTGATCCCAGCGCGCTTGATGAGCGATCCGGTCCCTCGAAGCTTCGACCATGCTGTACCGATGCCGCCAGCCCACTTTGAGAGCTGTGCATTATCGCCGAAGACCTTGAAGATGTGGTCCAGATCGTCCTCAACGACGTTGAGGTAGCACGACGAGAGCTGCGGGTGCGGCGTACCGGCGTGGAAAAGCGTCGGCGTCGACGGTACGAACCGGAGGGTGGACATTACGTTATAGAATTCGATAGCACGCTCTTCCTTATTGGCCTCATTGAGCGCGAGCCCCATCGCGACGCGCATCCACATGAACTGCGGTGTCTCCAGGACCACGTCAGTGCTGTCGTGGATGAAGTAGCGATCATTTAGGGTCTCAACGCCGAGATACTTGAAGAGATCGTCACGCTCCGGCATGAGTGCTGCTGCGAGCGACTCAAGGTTGAACCCGAGCAGACTCTCAGCAAGCTTCTTGTCCTCCACAGCTCGGCGGATGTTGCGTACGAAGGCATCGCGATACTTGGCTGCAAAGTCAGATTGCGCCGGTGTTGCGTCCGGATGGACGGCGACGTTGTATATACGTGCGCAGAGCTGGCGTGCCGCGAGCGTGGAGTACGCCGGGTCGAGCTCGATACGTGCCCGCAGGACAAGTGTCGCCAGCTTTGAAAGCTCACTGGTCGAAATGCCGTCATACACTTCCCGCTCGATCTGCGTCACGATACTGTCGAGGTCCACGTCTGCCTCGAGTCCGTGTATGAACTGTGCAATGTATGCACGCATCTTCTCGCGCGAGAATTGCTCTTCCCCGTCCTTTGTTTTGATCATGAGGCGGTTAGCCTCGATGGTCTGCACTGTCTCCTCACGACGGCGCTCGGTCTGCCGGAATCGGTAGAGAATGTAGTGTTTCGCCACCATGAAGTATCCGCGCTCCATGAGGGTCTGTTCGACGAGGTCCTGCACGTGCTCCACGGTCGGACACGGGCTGTCGGTGACCTGCTCGCACATGGTCGTCAGTTTTGCCACCACGCGATCCGACATCTGCTGAAGGACATCATCCGTCACCGGTGTGTTCTCCTGCGAGAACGCCTTGCGCATCGCGACAATGATCTTCTGCTGGTCGAATGGGACGGTGGTGCCGTTTCGTTTGGTGATCTCAGTAAACATAAGAACGGGTTGAAAGCTTTAGATAATAAATGAGGAACGTTGGCACGGAGGGGAGAACACGGCCTGTGCTAGTGACACAGGTCCTGTTCTGTCGAGCGCGGGCTACGAAACCGCCTCTGATCCTCTTCAGAGTCGGTAATCCGCGTTCTCGATCTCACACAAAAGTGATTGGTGGTGGAATGGCTGCGCCGAACAGACTCGGCAGCGTCTCGTTGTACGTTCGGTCGCAGGCAATCATTTTTACGGAAGATCGCACGCGTCGTTAGCGGCACCTGCGCTGGCTACACGCATCAGTGGTGCCGGAGGCGGGATCAAGAATGACCCCGCCTCGTTACCTCCTCTGTCGCGCCACCCGGCGTGACAGCTCGATTGTCCTCTCACACGCGGCTCTCATCTTCCTCGTGTGGTATCTGCATACTAGTCAGTTCAGCCGGATTTGTAAAAAGCGGCTTACCTACGTTCGAATCGCTTCATGCCGCGCTCATCGAGATGTGGAAACGTTGTTTCTAGCCGCATTCGAACCGACCTCGGACAGCATTAGACTCCATATATTGTGGATAACTCCCCGATCATAGCAACCAAGAAACGTTCCGAAGAATTTTCAAGTCTTTACGAACCCTTCAGGCTGTCGCGAATCTCACGAAGCAGCTTCACTTCCTCGCTCGGCTCGACAACTTTCTCCTTCTCAGGCTTCGCCTCTTCCTTCCGCTCCATGCTCCGCAGCGCCTTGATCGCCACAAAGATCGAGAGTGCGATGATGAGAAAGTCGATGACCGATTGGAGGAATACGCCGTATGTCACAGCTGTGTCGCCGACCTGGAGCGTCAGGTCGCGGAAGTTGACGCCGCCTGAGAGGACGCTTACGAACGGCATGATGATGTTGTTCACCAGCGACGAAACGATTGTGTTGAACGCCGTACCGATGACGACCGCGACCGCAAGATCGATGACGTTCCCTTTGAGTGCAAACGCCTTGAATTCTGTGAAAAACCCCTGTGCTTTTTGTTGGTAGTGCTGCATAGTCTGATTATATAACTGATCAATGGTGATGATGGTGGTGCCCGTGATCATGCTTGTCCGCTCCATAGCGGTCGAACCACCACGCCGCGGCGAGCGTAGTGAACGGCACTGCAAGAATGATACCGATGGAACCAATGATGATGCGTGCGAGCTCGGCTGCGATCACCTCCTGGTTGAGGGTGAAGGTGAGTGCGGCTTCACTTGTGGAAAAGAGGAGCACTAAGGGGAGCGCGGCACCGACGTACGCGAGTGCGAGCGTGTTGACGAGTGACCCGACGTGATCGCGCCCCACACGGATAGCCCGGCCATACAGCTCCCGAATGCCGAACGCTTCGTTCGCGGACTTCAATTCCTGCACCACCGACGCCTGCGTGATCGACACGTCGTCTAAGATGCCGAGGATACCGATAATGATGCTCCCGAGGAGGAGTCCTGAGAAATCGAGACTGCCACCGGTCGCAAAGTTGAGATACACCGAGGCGTCTGAGCCGAACCCGGTAAGTCGCATCGCGTCGACAAAGAGCCAGGCGATGATACTGGTCGCTATGACCGCGGTGACGGTCCCTGCGAACGCCACGACTGAGCGCGGGTTAACGCCGTGGGTACCAAACAGCGCAATAGCGAGAATGACGCTCGCGATTAAAAGACTCACCAGTACCGGATCATAGCCGGCAAGCAGCGCGGGGACGAGGATAAAGAGGATCGCGCCGATCGAGAGCATGAGGCTCGAGATCGCGCGCAGCCCTTGCCAACCGGCGAAGCCTACCAGAAGGAGGACGAAGAGAGCTACAAGTATCAGAAGCTCATGCTGCCGGTTCACATCCTTGAGGATATAGAACTCGATACCGTCGTGGGTCCGAATGTGTGAGAGGAAAATATCATCACCGACGGCGAGCATAACAAGGTCGTTCTCGAACGTCACAATATCCCCTTCTTTCTCCCCTTCACCGATGCGCGCCGATACCGTCTGCACGGTTGTGGTCGCCCCGGTGCCGGGAATCGCTGATTCACGTTCATCGGTCACCTCGACCACCTCTGCGCGGAGCATGTCCTGCAGTTCTTCATACACCGACTGAGCGCCAGCGCTGCTTGGCAATAGTACAAGGACAGCGAGTGCTCCAACGATCCACGCGGATGATCTCATACCGTGCAGTATACCGTTTTGTCGTTCAGACGCACGCGAGACACGTGCCATAGAATGTTAGGTCGTGATCATTCACTTCCGCAAAGCCAGAGAGGCTGTCTTTCGGTACCTGCGGCGTGTATGCACACGGTACGTGGGCAACCTTGCCACAACCGGTACATACCACGTGGTGGTGGTGCTCGTTCTTGAATTCGAATCGTGGCCGCTCCCCGCGCGTTGTGATCTCATGTACAAGATCCTCTTTTTGCAGCAGATGTACGAAGCGATACACGCTCGCCTCATCACTGTTGACCAATTCGGCAAGTTCACGGATCGTGAGTGGGTGTGATGCTTTCGCCAACTCGGTACAAAGCTCACGGCGCGTTTTGGTAACACGATAACCGCGCGCCTGCAGCGTATCGAGCATGTATGTACTTGCGCCTTTCATACCACTATGATATCTTATTGCGAATTATTTGCAATAAGAGATATAGATATGGTTATTGAAGCAGTATTTGCAGCAGGAGCGGTCGCCCTTTGTTCCCTCGTTGGAGCACTCTTTTTCGGTGATAAGCGTCTCGTCGGCGTCGAGCGGTATGTCATCCCCGCTGCGGTCGGTGTGTTCCTCTCACTCACACTCTTTGAACTTATTCCTGAGACGCTTGCACTGAACGAAACCTGGGGCGGTGTTATGGTTGCTGCCGGCTTCATTTCCTTCTACATCCTCTCCTACCTCCTCCATGACTACTTCCACCGCCGACACGAGGAGAATTGCGAACGCAAAGGAGCGGCCACCCTCCTCCTTATCGGAGATGGTATCCACAACCTTGCCGACGGTGTCATTCTCGGTGCGGCATTTTTGGTAAACCCTGCCGTCGGGGTCGCCACAGCGATCGGACTCGCGCTCCACGAGATCCCGCAGGAGATCGTCGAGTTCGGCGTCCTGATCCGTGCAGGATACACCCGCATTCAGGCCGCCTTCCGAAACCTGATCTCCGCGAGCAGTATCATCCTCGGAACCGTCGCCACGTTGGCGCTCGCCGAACACGCTGAAGGAAGTATCTGGATTGTGACCGGTCTTGCGGCCGGCAACCTGCTCTACCTCGCCGCATCAGACCTCCTGCCGCGCATCCACGGGACGCTCCCCAACTACGGCAGTTTCTGGAATACGGTCCTCGCGATGGTACTTGGTTTTACCGTGATGACCGGTACGCTCATCTGGACACACGAAACGTTCGGACACGGACATGAACATGACGAAGAGGTACACGATGAGGATGCGCTCTCCGATCACGCGGACGAACTCGTACCACTTGATGACCACTACTAGAAGAGGAACGACGCGGCGTAGAATCCGACGCCTGCACCGATGACGAACGTCACGACAATGACAAACTTCCGCATGTTGTTGTCCATAATAGAGTAAGTGTATCATGCGATCCTTACTCGACTTTTACCTGCAAAACGGATAGTATTTGCGCGTACCACATGGCGGCTATCGTATAATGGTTATTACGTGAGCTTGTGGCGCTTGAAATCAGGGTTCGATTCCCTGTAGCCGCCCCAGAACGTGACTTAGAGTCACAGACCCGCGCGAAGCGCGGAGAGAGGACAAAACAAAGTATGGCGAAAGCGGCCCTGTGGAGCCGTTTTGTCGTGGCAGGCAGGACAGCGCGCGAGCGCGCAGGCGGAGGTTCGAGCCAAAGATTTCTTTGGCTGCAACCTTTTTCGCAAAAAGGGTGCCGTCACGAGCAATTTTAGGCAGGTTTTCTGCCTCTTGTATCCACTCTCGCATCGGTTCGAGCCAGCCAATCCGAGCAGTCTCCGAGGCGGCGGTTTTCTCTTGGAGCGACTTCTTCTCACTTAAGAGCTGCGCTTTCTTTTCCAAGTACACTTCGCGCTCAATGTCCTGCTCTAAATACGAATCCAACAGTCGCTCCAACTTCCGCTCGATCTCCTGCACTCGCTTCCGCTCCGCCTGGAGACGCTCGGCAGCATCGTGGGCTGAGGTACGTTCATCGTGCGCCAGCATTTTTCTGAGTTCCTGAGCCCACGATGCCGGCAAAGAAACTGATTTGAGCAGTGCTGACACTTGCGTGTCCATCTCCTCTTCCCGAACATAGGGTTCATCACATTTTTGTTTTGATTTTTTGGTACAGCGATAATAGACGTACTCATGCATGTTTCCATTCTTCTGTTTCTTAACCCTATGTTCAGCGGTGATCATCATGCCGCACGTCCCACAGCGCATCAGCCCGCAATATGCTTGCGGTTCATTTTTTAGTTTTGTATGTGGACGGCCGCGCTCTTGCATCACTTCCTGCACTTGATCAAACAGTTTCTTTGCTACGATTGGCTGGTGACTGCCTTCGTGCAGTTCACCAGCGTAGGTGAACAATCCGGTATAGAACGGATTGGAGAGGATACAAGTAATTCTGGTTCGGTGGAGTGGTTTTCCGCCACGCGCTTTAATACCTCGCTGAGCCAAAAAGTTCGCCACGTCTTCGAGACGATACTCGCCTGTTGCGTAGTATTCAAAGGCTGCTGTGATAGCTGGCGCTTTGTTTTTATCAACGACCACTGTCTTTGTTCTTGAATCGTTGATATACCCCATCGGCGCCAATCCCGGATACTCACCACGCCGAACTTTTTGGCGTAGTCCGCGCTTGGTGTTTTCAGACAGTGAATCAACATAGTATTTACTCTGCCCAAAGGCGATGCTGAGCATAAATTTTCCTTGTGATGTGTTCTCAAACCAAAAGGTTGGAAATTTCAGCATCGAGATATGTCCGCAGTCGAGTAGGTACACAACGCGCCCGCCATCCACAGAATTGCGCGCCAAGCGATCCGGATGCCAAGAGATAATCCCTTCCGCTTCCTTTTTCTCCAACCTGACCATCATCTCATTAAAAACCGGACGCCCCGGTAGCTTGGCGCTTTTCTTCTCAACGAACTCCGCCTGTATCGCCAAACCCTCCTGCTTGGCAAAGGAGCGCAATTCCGCGAGCTGCGCCTCAATACTTAAAACTTGCTTGTCTTCCACGTCGGTAGACTTGCGGGCATATAAAAAGAAGGTTGGTGTCTCCATAAGCACAAGGAACTTAGAACTTTAATAGCCGCCCTAGGTGCAACCAACCAAAGAAGACTTTGATTGTCCTAGGACGGCTATTAGAAAAAGCCTTCTCTGCGGTTGGTTGCCCCTCTATCTTACCACACACCAACCTTCTTTTTCTTTGGGCAGATAAATACCTCCACCGAACCAGAATAAAATTGTGAGTGATGACGAACCTCCGCCTGCGCGCTCGCGCGCTGTCCTGCCTGCCACGACAAAACGGCTCCACAGGGCCGCTTTCGCCATACTTTGTTTTGTCCTCTCTCCGCGCTTCGCGCGGGTCTGTGACTCTAAGTCACGTTCTGGGGCATCTTTATGATTCCGCTCGAACCTATTTCCAAGCGAAGCTTGGATGAAACA
>JBBDKG010000015.1:0-15541 GCA_040879435.1 Minisyncoccota bacterium
CGATACAATATCTTCAGCCGCAAACTGAGAAGGGTTGCCAACGTTCACCTGTATACTATCTACGACATTACAGTCCTCTCCTGCGCAGTTCGCATCTGTAATACTATAGTGCGACCGAAGTTTCGCGACGTAGTTACCCTCCTTCGTGTATGTATGCTCTATGTCTATCGTCTTCACACTACTGTCGGCACCGGGACAGGAACCGTGTCCGCAGCCAATATCGCCGGAGGTGCTACCGTCACCAAAGTCGATACTGTACCCCTCGCCTACGTATTGGCCGCCAAATTGAACGGTCTGTGGGGCAGCGCCGTTTTGTGGTGTTACGGTGAGGAATGACTGTTGGGCGAAGGCAAATAATGCGGTGCAGAGAAAGAGAGCCGCAGAGCATGCTAGGAACAATGTACTTCTGACAATGAGTTGCATAAAAACGAAGCTGTTATGTAATATGCTCTTTATAGTACTAAAAACTCCATGAAGAAGCGTATAACTTACCCCCACATATTGATACGGTGACTATAGCACGCTATCCACCGCACCGTGGTACCAGGGGTCGCAAATGCCATTTACGTGCTACCATTACCGCATTAGCAAAATAGCAGTATATTCATGAGTACCGATCTACAAGCACTTTGCATGAGATGTCGCAACGATGAGAACAAGCCGACCATGCAAACGATGACGAATATCCAGATCGAGGAGAAGAACAATCGCTTCTCAGCCAAAGGAACATGCGCCAAGTGCGGTGGCAACATGTTCAAGTTCATGTCGAAGGATGACGCGGCGAAGTATCAATAATCGCTGAACGTTCCGTGAACGCCCGCAGAGACACTCGTTTCCGTGGGCGTTCACTGTATAAAACGGTTGCATATACGTGTTGAACGGGTATGGTAGTGAGCATGCAGGAAATAATGATGAATATTGGTGACGCGCTATACGCGTGGGTCGCCATACACGGAGTGAGTATCGCACTCATTGTGGTTGGTGCATTAGTGGCACAGTACCTCTCAGGACGCTTGATCACGCGCGTGATCCGCAGTGTTATCAAGCAGGGTGGACGGACGAGGGTGGCCGAAGAGAAACGTGAGAACACCCTCATTCAGGTGGTAAGTGGCGCGGCATACATCCTCATCTGGATGATCGCGTTCATGATGCTCCTTTCAGAGTTCGGGATCGAGATCGGACCGCTATTGGCAGCGGCCGGTGTTGCCGGACTCGCGCTCGGCTTCGGCGGCCAATACCTTATCCGCGACCTTATCTCGGGTATGTTCATCATCCTTGAGAACCAGTATCGTTCGGGTGATATTGTGTGTTTTGACAAGACATGTGGCCTCGTGGAGGGTATAACGCTTCGCATGACCACACTTCGCGATCTTGACGGTACGGTCCATCATGTGCCGCATGGTGAGGTACACACTGTCTCGAACCTCTCCAAAGGCTACTCGCGTGTGAATCTCGATATTGGTATTGCATACAACAGCGACCTCGAGCACGTCATCACGGTGGTGAACCGTGTTGGGCAGGAATTGGCCGAGGACGAGAAGTGGAAAGAACATATTTTGAAAGCGCCGCAGTTCCTTCGCGTTGACGAGTTCGGTGACTCGGCCATCGTGATCAAGATCCTCGGTGATACGATCCCGATCATGCAGTGGGACGTAGCCGGGGAGTTGCGCAAACGGCTCAAGATCGCGTTTGATAAGGAGGGGATCGAGATTCCGTTCCCACAACGTGTCGTGCATATGCAACAAGCAAGCTAATGATGTCCATGAAAAAGATCATATTCGGTGCTCTGGCGGTATTGGTGCTTGGCGCAGGCGTATTTGTGCTAGCGGACATTGAAAAACCGACGGTCGTGGAGAATGTCACACAGAAGCTCGTAAAGCGCACAGCTACTGCACTGCCCGCATTGACACTCACGCCACATACGGTCACATTCAGTGATGGCAGTACGGCAACATTCAGGCTTCCGGAAGGATTCTCGATTTCGGTTGCGGCTGAGAACCTTGGAAAAGCACGTTTTATGACATGGTCGCCCGATGGCCGCCTGTTCGTGCCTGATCTTGTGGACTATAACCTCTCGCACGAAGGGCGGCTGTTCGTACTTGAGGACTTTGATGCAAAGACCGGACGCTTTAATACCACACACACGTATCTTTCCGGATTACGCGGCCCGAACAGTGTCGCGTTCTATACCGATGACACCGGACAACACTGGTTGTATCTGGCGCTCACCCAACACCTGGTGCGCTATCCATATGAAGACGGTGACACGGAACCAAGTGGAGAACCTGAAGTGGTGGTCGAGTTTCCGAACGAACAGAGTCACGGTGAGGTGAGTGTGGTCTGGCACATCACCCGAACTATTCTGTTCCATAATGACCGCTTGTATGTATCGGTCGGCAGTGGCTGCAACTCCTGCGAGGAACTGACAGGAGATATGCGTGCAATGATCTATAGTATGGCTCCGGACGGAACTGACCAGCGTGTGGAGGGAGATGGATTGCGTAACACAGTTGGTATAGCAATGGCAGAAGGAACCCTCTACGCAACCGCGAACGGCGTCGATCATCTCGGTGCCGACAGACCGGACGAGACGATGTATAAGATTGAAGGTGGCAAGCACTACGGGTGGCCGTACTGCTACGTAAAGGATGGAGAGAATATGGCGGATACGTCGCAGGTATGGGAAACGCCGCTTGAGTGTGCTGAGGTGCCGTTGCCTGTGACCACCTTTGCGCCCCGCTCGGCTCCGTTAGGTCTCACGTATTTTGAGAAGGCGCATCCGGCGCTCCAGGGCGCGTTCCTTGTAGCACTTCACGGTTCATTCGAGCAGTGGATCGGCAGTGGGTATGAGCTTGTGCGTGTTTCTACGAAAGGTGAACAGGAGCTGTTCATGAGCGGCTTCCTTGATGAGAACGGAGAACGCGTCGCGCGGGCGGTCGACATCCTTCAGTATGACAAAAATTCCCTTTTTATTTCTGATGATCACGGAGGCCGTATCTTCTATATCTACGCAGATCAGGAAGATGAATAGCTAAACACTCCGCTCGGAGTGTTTTCCCATGACCTTTTCATGAAGGATACAGAAGCAGGGAGAGTAGCCCAACACCACAAAGACCCGCACAACGGGTCTTTGTGGTGTTGGGCCGGTAATCCACAGACGAAGCAGCCGGAGCTGCGGTATACTGGAGGCATGAAAAGCATTACATCATCATTGCGCCTAACAGCGCCAGTATTTTTTATCGGTATCCTCGCTGCATTACTCCCCCCGTATATATCACATGCCGCAACGTGTGACTTCACCCGTGACCTTGAGTTCGGTGACATGGGTGAGGACGTACGTTGTCTGCAGCAGTATCTCAACAACGCAGGATACACCATCGCAGAAAGCGGTGTGGGTTCAAAGGGAAATGAGACCACCGAATACAAGACGCTCACCCAACAAGCCGTTATCGCATGGCAGAAGGCGAACGACCTCGCGCCGGCGGTAGGGTACTTCGGTCCCCTTTCGCGAGCAAAATACAATGCGCTTGCAAGTGGTAGTGGCACTGAATCAGGGGCAACGACCGGCAACCCGATGCTTGACCAGATCGCTGCACTCAAGGATAAGGTGAACGATCTCAAATCGCAGCAGGGGAGCAGCAACAGTTCTTCGTCCGGCGATACTTCAAAATCAGGGGTCGAGGCGCTTATCGAAGACGCCATCGAAGCCATTGAGGATGCAGAGAACGAGATCGAGAATTCCGGCATGAGCGACGCAGCGCTCGATGTAGCTCGTGACAATCTCGTGGACGCACGGAACAGTCTCTTTGATGCAGTACTCGCATACTTTGACGGAGACTACGAGGAAGCTCTTGAGTCAGCGGATGATGCCTATGACGAAGCGACGGACGCGTACGAAGACGCAGGTGGAGTATCAGACGAGGATGAGGCGGAGGACGCTATCGAAGCCGCTGAAGACCGCATTAATGATATTGAAGAGGAAATTGAAGAGGCTGATGATGACGGAGAGGATGTAGACGAAGCTGAGGAACTTCTAGAAGAAGCGAAAGACCTACTCGACGAAGCAGAGGACGCGTTCGATGAGAAGGACTACGATGAAGCGAAGGAGCTTGCGGACGACGCGAACGACAAGGCAGACGATGCATACGAAGCCATCGGCGAATCAAAGGGTGATGATGACGAAGAGGAGGCGGAGGACCTTCTCGAAGATGCTGAAGAAATGATCGAGGACGTGTGGGAGGATGTCGAGAACGCAAAGGATGGCGGCAAAGATGTGGATGACGCAGAAGACCTGCTTGACGAGGCTGAGGATCTGCTTGATGACGCTGAAGATGCGTTCGACGATGAGGACTACGACGAAGTCGAGGATCTAGTGGACGAGATAGAAGAGCTTGTAGACGAAGCACTCGATTCCTTCTAGAACAAAAGGTTATGACACACAAAAAGCGTTCGGTAGTGCCGAACGCTTTTTGTGTGACACTAGGACTTGCCGAGCTTTGGAATGGAGACAGCGACGTAGATCGCTGAGAGACCGACTAGGCCGTACACAATACGTGCAAGCATGGACATGTCGCCAAATAGTACAGCAACGAGATCGAGATCAGCAGCTGCAACAAGTCCCCAGTTTAGTCCGCCTACCACGACCAGCACGAGCGCGATCCAGTCAATGGCGCTGAGTGAATTCATGATATGAGGTGGGTTTACGAGTATGATAGTTCGACCAATTTCAGTATACACCTGAAATTTCATGAAAATGAACCGCGTTGCAGTGCGTTTCAGGGTATCTTCATGAGCAAATGCTATGATTGACGCATGAAATTAGGAAATACAGGGATTTTGTTTCTCGCGGCCATCGGTGCGCTTATTATCAGCGTGTTGTTTATTGTGCTTCTGCTGAACGTGACCGATGAAACAAAAGAGGGATTCGATACCATGGACGCAACCGAGACAACAACCTGGGTGACGTATGAAAACGAGACCTATAACTTCTCACTCGAGCATCCAAGCGACTGGCGCATTAACGTTTCGGAAGATGAGCCTGGTACACCAAAGATAAATGTGTATCCACCAGAGACAGATACAAGCACTCTTCCATTCACGCATCATAGCGAGGAGGTGACACATGTGTCGGTATTTCCGCACGGTATCCCGACCGAGGGATTCTTCGGGGAGGCCACAGAGAGTTCGGTCGATCTTTCTGTTCCTGTTGAACGTGCCAGTGACTTCGTTCTCGATGACGGCATACCGTTTGCGACCATTGCGTTTTTGAACACAGATACGAACGCATGGACCGAATCGGGATTCCTGTTCGCGCACGTACGTGTAGCTGACCAGAAGGTTATCTGTATGCGCGAGGGAGAGGAACTGCCCGCGAACGCCTGCGACCCGTTGATGGGCGACACACTTGTGCGTAGCGGCTCGATCGACAGTGCACGTCGGGCTGCCACTGTTCGCATTCTCGAGTCGTTCACCTTCACCGAAGAATAAGCAATACAGAAAGTTAAAAAGCATCACGGCAGTGCTGTGGTGTTTTTCATCTTTGCTTAATAGAACCTTGGATACACTGCACACGTACGAGGTAGTCGCATCTATCAGTTGTGTATCAAACGTTCTTATGCAAATACCATATCAACTTCCGCAGTTCAATCGTCAAAACGTACTTATGGTGGTCATGGGCAGCCAACGAGGGCTTCTCTATCTCGCTGCAGACGGCATGGTCGACATTATCGGTACCATAGAGCAACCGGCTGACCGATATTCCGACCGTGAAGGACACTTCCTTCATTCAGGACGCGGCATGCTACTCGGGAGTGGTTCTGTCTACGAGGACAAGAATATTGAACGTGTACGCCGGTTCTTTCAAAAGGCGGCGAATGAAGTATATCGTGTGATGCGTGCGTACGATGTGCAACATGTCTATATCTTCGAACCAGCATACACCAAAGGTGCTGTCACGCTTGCCCTACGCCCGTTGGCGCGCGAGCGTATAAAATTAGTTCGATACGGCAACTACCTCCACACACCTGCAACGCTTCTTCTTGAGTTCATAGAACGGTCCAACGACCAAAGACCTGACCCAGCAGACCCGGCATCGGTGGAAGAGTCCGAGAACGCCGAAGAAAAGCGAAAGATCCTTGCGCACGCACTTGAAGCGCAGCGTGTGATCGGCCGATAGCTACTCTGTCGCTGTATCTTTCTCCATTGTGATCTCCTTGAGTGCTGCCTGTGTGGCAGTTATCGCGGTCCGTAGGTGTTCGAGCGCGCGCTCCGGGTCTCCTTCCTTGAGTGCCACTTCAGCATGATCGCGCTCTGTGTTCGAGGTGGAAAGATTCTTGCTTACCGTTTCAGTGTGGAATATGGCTTGCCGGCCCTTTCGCATGGAAGCGTGTTCAGAGATACTTTGATTCATCGTCTCCAGTTCAGCAAGAAGCGCCTGTGCGTACTCGTTCATAACGTCGAGTTCCATTTCGATAAAGGCGTCAGGAAGGGCTGCCTTTTTCCGTTCAGCAATATGTTCTTTCACTGCCTCTGCGATCAGCGCATCAATGATGGCAGGGTCAGATACCTCCTTGCGCAATGCAAGAATGTCGAGAAGGGGGTCATACTCTGCAAGGGTCACGTTCAGTTTTTCGCGGATAAGATTCGCTTCCGTCACGTTTCCGGATGCTTCAGCTCGGTCAATTGAGGTATTGAGCTCATGTGCTTGTTCGTCTATTTGATGCTGTACGGCGTCTGCAGTCTGAGAGGAGAACTGCTCCAGGATCATTAGCTGCTCCGCCTCTTCAAGGCGACGCGCAAAAATAGTGTGTCCGGCTTCGGCGTATAATATTGGTGAAAAGTATGTGCTTGCAAGCATAACCCGTTCGTTCACACCGGTCTTGATCGCATACAGCGAATCGTTCGGCAGAGAGAACTCCGAAATACCGACTGTGAAGAGGAGTGCGGTGGCAAACCCTACCGCTCCATAGGTAGCGTACGGCCATGGGAATGCTATCCAAAGTGATGGTCGCGGTGTCTCTGACAGCGGATGATCATCCATGAATGCAGAAAACTCCCGTTTCATTTCGGTTCGTTCATCGTCTGTGAGTGTGCGGGATGTTTTGTATTTAAGCTGTTTGAGCTTTTCTCTTAGTGACATAGGCCGTGCGGAGCTTAGCGATTCCTCTATGAATCTTAACCGATATTGCAACCTGTGTCTCTCCGCGCATTAGCGCGATATCCTTTACAGCGAATCCGTCAATGTATCGCAGCGTGAGCACCTCGCGGTATGACTCCGGAAGTTCAGTAATGCGTTCAATGAGCATTCGCTGCTCGAGAACATGGTCGAGAGGTAGAGCGGCGTCACCCGGGTCGTACCCGCGACTCTCTTGCAGGAATTCGAGCGAAACGGATTCCCGCTTTGCGCGCAGCTCATTCTTGAACAGGTTGTATGCGGTGGTATAGAGGAACGGACGCATGTTGTCGATCGTGTTCCCGTCGACCATGTATTTCCATGCACGCATGAACGTCTCCTGCGCAAGCTCTTTTGCCCGTTCGCGGTTGTTGAGTCGTGCAGCAAGAAAAAGAAATATCGGTTCGAGGAACTCATCGTATGCGTTCTCGAAAGATGTTCGTATTGTTTCAATATCTTTCATAGGGTAAGACACGGTATAGGGAACTCTATTACACCAGGGCCGTATAGGGAGTGGGTGTATATAGAGACGAATAATCACGGCGATCATTACAAATACATTGTGGTGTGGTAGCACTGAAGTCCAGATGAAGTATCCAACCGCTAACTACGGCGCTCTTTTATCGGTGTGTAAGCAATCATGAAGGAGCGTGTCCTATGAGGTAACACCTGCGTGTGAGAACGCGGCCAGGTGCGTTACAAAATTAATAACATTACACAATTATTTATGTCTACAATAATGAATAGCAGCGCACTAAAGCGCGGAGTAGTGGCGGTACTGGGTATCGCACTTGCTCTGACACTGCTCATTCCAGCGCCGCATGCGCGCGCGCAAACAAGCGCCGAACTGCAAGCACAGATCAATCAGTTGCTTGTGGTGATCGCACAGTTGCAGGCACAGCTTGGCGGTGGTACATCCATCTGCCCTGCAGGACTTTGGTCCCGCGATCTCGGACAGGGATCGACCGGAGCTGATGTCCTCGCACTGCAACGGTTCCTTAACAGCAACTCTGACACCCGGTTGGCGGTAAGTGGTGCCGGTTCACCAGGCATGGAAACACAGTACTACGGTCCGATCACCGCATCTGCTGTCTCCAAGTTCCAAGTGAAGTACCGAGCACAGGTCCTTACACCACTCGGACTCGTCAATCCGACCGGATACTTCGGACCATCATCACGGGTACAGGCGAACATGCTCTGTACCGACGTGACGATCCCGGATCCGGACGACGACGATGACCAGGATGACGACAATGCACTTCGTGGCGGTGAGGCCTCACTTGAGAACTTCGACGCACGAAGCGGAGATACGAATCTATCCGAAGGGGATGACATGGCCGAGGTCATGGATGTCCGATTCAACGTTAAGGACGGTGACGTTCGTATAAGTCGTATCGATGTCGCGTTCGATCATGTATCTGGCGGCGACGATGATCCATGGGACGTATTTGACGAGCTTGCCATCCTCGTGGACGGTGATGAGATCGGTTCTGTCGATCTCTCGGACGAGGATGACTGGAATGAGGACGACCCACAGAACGGTGACTATCGGATCAGGGTGACGAATCTCGACACCTGGATCGTTCGCGAAGGTAAACGAGCAGAGTTCACCGTAGCACTATCGGTCGCCGGTTCGGTCGATGACGCTGATACCGGAGTTGATTGGGAGATATTCATCCCGGATAACGGAATTCGCGCTGTCGACGGTCTGAACATCAATCACTACATTGGTAACACCAACGACACAGTATCCTTCGACATTGATGAAGAGGGAGGTAAGGACGAACTGTTCGTTCGCTCGTCAAGCGAAGACCCTGATGCAACGACACTTCAGTTGAACTCCAATAGCCGCTCTAGTTGGCTCACGGTGTTCGCATTCGATCTTGATACTGACGACAGTCAGAACGATATCGAGGTTGAGACCATCCCGGTCACTGTTGAATTCAGTACGAGTACATACAATGCGCTCGTACATGATGCTCGTCTCGTCATTGACGGTGAAAAGTATGACGACTTCACAGTAACGAACGGTGCGTCAACGACTGCAACACTCACCTTTGACCTCGATAAGGATCTGGTGATCGATGCAGGTGACCGTGTCACTGCAGAGCTTGAGATCCAGTTCAAAGCATTGGGTAGTGCGAACGAAGGCACTACCATTCAGTCACGTGTTGATGGAGACGACATTGAGGCTGAAGGTGCGGATGATCTCGGCGCAAGTCAGCTTGGTGGCTCGGCAACGAGTGACACCCATACACTTCGTTCCTCGGGTGTTGTCATCGGCAACGTGACAACTTCTGAGACGGTCCGCGACAATGGTACAGCGGCCGATACCGGAGTCTATACCATTCGATTCGACGTCACTGCCTTTGAGGAGGATGTGTATGTCAATCGAACTACCGCAAGTGGCACCACGATGGGCACTGCCGGCGTTAACTTCCTTGTTGAGGATAGTAATGGTGATCAGGTAGGTGGTGGCTCATCAAGTGCAGCTCTGAGTTCAAATGCATCCGTGTCGGGTAACCGATACCGTGTTGCAGAAGGCCAGACACGCACCTTCACGCTCTCGGTGTCGTACACACCAGCAGCTGATGACTTCTACCGGGTCCAGCTCTACAGCGTGAACTGGAACGACACAAATGCTGATCCTGATGTTCAGCAGCGTGCCCTTCCGGAACAGAACTACGAGACCGATTACGAGAATCTCGATTCGTAATCAACTCACAGGTTCAACACGCAACTAAAACAGAAAACACCCGCGCCTATGGCGCGGGTGTTTTCGTTGTAGTGAATACAATGGTAGTTACTGCGTCGTAGTGGCAGTGTCATCGGTCTCCACATCGTCGGCAGCATTCTGAAGCTGGTTTGCGGTCGCTTCACGTAGTTCCTGCTCGAGTGCCTCGAAGTCAACGCGAAATTCGGCCGCTGCCCGCTCCGCCTCCTCCTGTATGATCGCCTCAACATCGGCGCCGGCCCGGTTGAAGGCAACGAACGCCATTACGATCGCTACAATAGAAAGGATAAGGGCTATCCATCCAACCATACTGGTTTGATTTTCCATACTCAAGTGGGGTTACGCCTGCCGCAGCAGGCTTCTGCTAAATGCATACGGATCTTTGTCCGTATGAATGAGCGCAGTATGACGAAAGCACAATGAATACTACATGAAACGTGATCGCTTGGTATCTCAGTTCACAGTTGCTTCATAAAGTTTCCGTATCATGAAGGGTGATCACGCACGGGCACGTCCGTGTATTAAAAGCACCATAACTCAATACATCAACATTCTATGAACTTGATACTCTGGATCATTTTTGGCGGTCTAGCCGGATGGCTCGCAAGCATTGTGGTCGGCGTTGAAGAAGGGCTCGGCCTCTTTGGCAACATCGCTGTTGGGGTGCTCGGCGCGTTCCTTGGTGGGTGGGTCTCGGACAAGGTCGGTATGGGAGGCGAACCCGGTGCCGATCGTCCGACATCACTCGTTTCGTTCTTTTGGGCAGTAATAGGGGCGGTGATCCTGCTATTGCTGTTGAATTTGCTCTTTTAGAGGGTCGTGATCACGGCTATACACAAAACCCGTCCGGCAGAGCTGGACGGGTTTTGTGCATGTACCGAAAAGACGGGGAGGCCGCAGCGACCTGAGCCGTGCGACCTCCCCTCACTACTTGCTTATGATATGGATCTGCTCTTCACCTCCGGGGGAAGAATCAGAAGATAACGAATGCATAGATTTTAGATTGTTATATGCGCCGGTCGCACATAATCCTAGCAATTGGTGTACCGTACGCGCGACAGAGGCGCGTCGGTAAGGGCATCATATCTGGCGCGCGGTGAAGCAAGAGTGAAGCCACTTAAAATTTCTCGCTCCGCTTGTCTCGCGAATAGTTGAAGGAGATGGAATGTGCACTTTCGCTGCGGGTGCTCGTTAGGTGAAACTTGGCACGACGTTTGATGATCGGAAGATCGATGGATATGGTTGTGCCTTTGTCGATCACACTTTCGAAGTTAATACGACCGTGATGCAGACGAACTAGCTCACGTACGATCGCAAGTCCGAGGCCGCTTCCGCTACTGTCGCGTTTTTGTGCAGCTCGTGAGCGATAGAATGGCTTGAAAATGAACGGCAACTCATCTTTTGCAATTCCGATGCCCGTGTCACTCACCACAACACGCATGTACCGGTCGGACAATTGGTACGCTCGTACAGTGATGGAACCATTCTCTGGCGTGAAGTTGATAGCGTTTCCGAGGATGTTGGTCACCATCTGTTTCAGTGCATTACGGTTGCTCCAGACAAGCAGGTCAGGCGTGCTCTCTACGGTGAGGTTCAACTTCTTGTTCTTTATGTATTCCTCAAAGGATCGGACCGATTCCGTCACGATCTCGTGGAGGTCGTGGTAGTGGTATTCAGCAGGTTCGAGGTTGGTGAGGGTGTTCAGCATCACGAGATTGTTAATGATGCCGGCAAGTGCATCAAGTTCAGTGAGTGACTGCCGCAAGGTCAATTCAGCCTCAGCTTTAGAGAGGTGTTCCGGGTCCAGAAGAGCAACCTCGATGTTCGTTCGTGCAACCGCGAGCGGTGTACGCAGTTCATGCGCGGTGTGCGCGATGAAGTTCCGCTGGGCGCTGATAGCAGCGCGTGTTGGTTCGAGCGCGACCTTTGAGGTAATGACCCCGAGTATCAATACGGCGGCAACGTTTATAGTCCCGATGATCAGCCAGTAGTGGTCGGCGACCGTTGCTATCTCGGCCTGGAGTTCAAGTACGGTAAAGGCTGGGCTCGGGATATCACCAACAAGCGCAGTGCCCCATCTGGTAAATATTGCTTCAAGGGTCGCTTGGGAGACGTATCTGGACAACAGACCGATCGAGATTACGTTCGTTACACAGATCAGAAAGAGTGCCGCGGCAAAGGTGATCCGTGTCTTAAGTGCCAGATTGTTCTGAAACCTATTTGCAAAGACGATAACCGACTCCTCGAACAGTTTCCAGTATTCGATGATCTTTTTCATTGTCTATTTTCTTTCGAAGGTTTTTGATATGCACGTCAACCGCATTACTAAAGAAGGACGTGTAGTTGAAGTCCCAGAGATGGTTCAGTAGTTCATCGCGATCGATCACGCGGTCTGGGTTACGCATGAAGTATTCGAGCAGTGAGAACTCCTTCTGGGTGAGGGTGATCTCCTTGCCATCCTTAGTGACGCGGCGTTCAGACACATTGAGCTCGATGTCACCGACGGTGAGAATGTTTGGCAGCTGCTCCTTTGGACGGCGCAGGAGCGCCTGTAGACGCGCCTCAAGTTCGCCGAGAGAGAACGGTTTTGAAAGGTAGTCATCAGCCCCGGACTTCAAGAGCTCGATCTTGAGATCGGTCTCAACCCGCGCGGTCAGCACAAGGATCGGTATATCGATACCTTTTTCGCGGATCCCTTTGCAGATTGCGTGCCCGTCCATTGTGGGGAGCATCAGGTCAAGAATGATGGCATCATAATCCTCATAGTGGAGGATCGCCCGTTCGAGAGCTTCAGCACCGTCCGAAACTGCGTCCACAGTATACCCGAAATGTTTCAGTCCGCGTGTGAGTGCCTTGACGAGCTTCTGTTCGTCTTCGATGAGTAATATTTTCATGGTTCCGGTTTGTTACCAATAAAGCAATGTTTTGCTTGCCTATATTGTATATAGGGGAGTATGAATTGTTCATGAAGGGCAGTGGTTCATTAAGTCTTCATCTAGAACGGTGCAAACTAGTGACTATGACACGGGGTGTCATAGCTACCAGTTAATCCACTACCTTATGAACAATACTATCGCACTCTATAAGACCACCCGCGTGATCTGGTATGTTGCGTATGTGATCGAGGCGCTCCTCATCACCCGCTTCGTCCTCAAACTACTTGGTGCGAACCCGGCAGCAGGTTTCACCGACCTCATCTATTCACTTTCGACGGTTCCGCTCGCGCCATTCCTCTATGTGTTCGGTACGAACAGCTCCGGCACGGGTATCATCGAGTGGAGCACACTCCTTGCCATGCTGGTGTACTGGTTCATTGCGTGGGGTATCGTGAAGCTCGTGCTCATGAACCATCACGTGCCGTCGCATCGCGCAGAGCAGACGCTTGGCGAAGAAGAGCGTCTCTAGAAAAGCGTAGTACAATGGACGCACGATGCGTTCCATCCTACGAAAAACTCTTGGCGTTCTCTGTATTCTTGCAGGGATGCTACTTGGTTTCATCCCGCTGTTGCCGGGTATCGTTCTTGTGCTCTTGGGCGTTCATCTTCTTGGGCTCTCGTTCCTTTCCCGCGAGCGTGTCGAAGACTTGATCGCACGGTTCAGACGAAAAAAGACTGATGACACCGATTAACGGAACGGGTCCTTTTGTGCGTATACAGAGATCGTACGACGCTTGCGCGCTTTTCCTTTCGAGACGTGCTGGTGTGAGCGGTATACCTTGTGGACGATGAGTCGCTCTTCAAGGAACTCTCGTAGTTCAGCTTCGGAGTATACGTGTTCAGGAACACCGATGACCGGATGAATGTATGTATTGGGCTCCTTTGCAGGGTGTTCGCGGAGGAGGCGGGCGCTATGCAGGTCCTCGTCCAGCAGGAATGTTTTCATGAAAAGCCAGCCGCCGGGCTTGAGCACCCGAAATATCTCATCACGTAACTGAGTTCGTTCCTTTGTATTCAGGAAGTGTGACGCCATCATGTCGAGTACCAGTGACTGCGACTCGTCGGAAAGCGGGATCGGTTCCGCGATGGAGCGGACAGCGTATGTGAGGGGGAGGTCCTTGGAGAGCATTCTCGCTTCCTTGATCGCAGCAGTGGAAGTGTCGTATCCGGTGCCGGGGAGTGCGTATGTACGGGCGAGAAAGACGAGGTTACGTCCGTTGCCGCAGCCAACATCCAGCACTGAGTCGATCTGCTGTTCTGTTGCAAGGTCCTTCTGGCGGGCTAGCCACCGTGTGAACTTCTCAAGGTCCTCACTGTGCTCGACCGACAACTGCAAATTGCCACCCTGGGTGTATTCATTGTCCCAAAAGGTGGTGCCGTGCTGCTTCTTTTTCTGCTGTCGTTTGAATGGTCGTTTTGGCATTTTCAGCAACTCTAGCATGGATAGGGGAAAGTTCGAGTCCCCGTCTGCCAACTCGTGGTATCTTTGGTTATATGGCAACATTAAAAGACAATCCTGTGTTGGGAGATTTCCAGAGGTATGTTTTAGAGATAGAGAAAGAGCGCGGACTTTCATCTGACATTTTCCACTACGCCCTCATGTTAGGTGAAGAAACTGGAGAATTATTCAAAGCAATCCGCAAAGACGAGAATCAACAAATAGCCTCGGATTCAAAAGTTGGTAAGGTAAACGAAGAGCTTGTCGACGTTTTTATTTTTATATGTGCAATCGCTAATAAGTATGGCATTGACCTTGAGCAGGCATTTCGCGATAAAGAAGCCGTCAATGAAGGGAGGGAATGGAAGAGAAAAAACGAAGACTAAGGTTTGAGCATGAGAAAAGTTCCAACTTCGTCCCAGACTCCCAACAAGAGAAGCACCCCCAACGGAGGAGTTAGAGCGCCCGGATTGTTTCAAGCTGTGACAATTATCGACGGCCATAGAGCAAAGGAAAACGGTCTTGTGTGATTGTTAAATAGTATATGCAATGGCGCCACAACAAAAAGATTAGAAAAGCAGTAAAATAACTCGCACATTCAGAAAACCCGCCAGCAGATTTTCTTTGTCTGCTTGGCGGGTACATAATCAGTATGGGGATGATTAGGCCTCAATCAGTGTTCCGTTATTGTGATACCATCCGATGTAGTCATCGGATTTGTGGTGCTTCTGGCCAGCGATCACCCCTGTGGATGTCATTATCGTGTAGCCCTTCCTAATTGCATCCGTGGCCGTAGCTCTGACACAAAAACCCGCGTTGATACCCATGAGAAACAGTGTCTGGATATTCTTGCGAGCCTCGAGCCACGCTTCAAATGCAGTGCAACTGAAACCAGAATCGGTGCATTTGATAAAAACTTCATAATCAGCCGACTTGACCACCTGATTCATAAGTTCGGTTAACGTATCGCCATAACCACGAAACTCGAGGACAGCGACTGAAATTCCCAGAGCATTTGCAGCTTCCAGCGCTGCAAGCTGGTTCGGCAGGATTTTTTTGAGAGCACCCTCGCGGAGCTCCTGCATGAAGCCGTTCTGCATGTCGATGAGGATAACTGCCACTCCCTCCTGGGACAAAGCCGAGCCATACATCTTCTAATCTCCCGTGTTGTACAATTTACTGTATATAAAAACATACATTGAGTATATGTCAATAGTTCGTACTTGCTAAAAAAGTTCCAACGTCGTCCCAGACAGTCACCT
>JBBDKG010000016.1:0-13653 GCA_040879435.1 Minisyncoccota bacterium
TCACCTCGACATATTATAGAAATCAGTGTAGTCTTCTGGCCAGTAATCAGCGGCAAGTGGAGGAACCTATGCCGAAAGTTCAGAAGGTGGAAGACGGCTTTGGTACTATGATGCCGTTGCGCATCACACGTCGGCGAGCGCTGAAGAAGGAGCACAAGAAGCGTCCGCTTGACGCACGCATGTTGGTGCGCTGTGGGTGCTGCAAGGAGCGGTTCGAGATTTATCCGCCGAAAGATCCGGATGGTAACATTCATTCGAATACGCTCGAGATCAACGGCGTGTTCGGCACCGTCTATCAGTGGCGTCAGGTCTTTGGTCCGCTCCTTGGTCTGCCTGTGGAGTACCCAGACTATCCTTTGTATCAGATGAAGGTGGAAGGAAAGGAGAAGTTCCTCTCCATTGGAGCAGCCGGCGTCGCGTTCGACAACGGATGGGTCGATGTCGAGATCGGCGGCCTTGTTCTCGAAGGTCCGCAATCTGTCCGGACTATCACGAAAGAAGAGCGGGAAAGGATTCGTGAGATCGCTGACGAACACAGCGCCAGCAAATAGGCCATCGCGGGAGCCGTCTCGCGATGGCTTCCGTGTTTTATGAGGTGAGAAAAGTTCCAACTTCGGCGCGTACAGCCAGCATTTGACTTTAAATATTAGATATGTTCTATTTTCTGTGAATAAGAACAGGGAAAGGAGTTCTTCATGCGTAGGCTGTTGACTGGAAATAGTTCGGTAAAGGGTCCAGTGCGGAACGATCGGGTTGCCATCAACGCGATAAACAAAATCCGAAGAAATTTGGATTTGTCGTGTGCCTCAGATGAACATAAATATGTACTCCTCAGTACAGTAAGCTATTTCATCGGAGCTATGGAGTACACCACAGGACATACGAATGTGGTCAGAACGTGGCGTAAACTCGTCAATGATTGTTTCCCGAATGACGGTCATAGGAAATATCAATGGATCGATGAGTCCGTGCGCAGGCAAAAAGAAAGCTGAGCTCAGCCCACAAGCGTAAGTCCCACGACTACGTTTGTGGGCTGCTTTTGTTCAAAAGAGTTCTAACGTCATTCCAGATTGTTATAGTTCAGGTTACACTTCGGGACTTTTGGTATACTCAAACATATGCCCACAAAATACATACTGCACGGAGGATACACTCGGTATGATAACGAATTGAACCGTTCATTTTTCCAAGAACTAACTAAGGATGTACCAAATGGTGGTACTGTTTTGATTGTGCTTTTTGCCACAGAAGAAGAAAAGATGGAAGAGTATTTTGGTAACTTTAGAGAAAAATTTGATGAACACGCGGGAGGAAAAAATATTCACTATGTCCAAGCTACAAAAAAAGACTTTCTAAAACAAATAAAGTCCGCTGATGCAATCTATATTCAGGGTGGCGATACAGAGAAGTTGAAAAGGACCCTAAACGAGTATTCTGAATTTGCATACCTTATACAAGGGAAGACAGTCGCAGGTTCTTCGGCAGGCGCATACGTACTATCTACCTACTACTATACAAATTCACAGAACAAAGTGTTGGAAGGACTAGGTATTCTACCGGTGAGAACAGTGTGCCACTATCAAAGCGAAATCCACCCAGCTCCTGACGGTGTTGATCCTATTTTGGATTTAAATCAATTTGATAAGAGTTTGGAGCTTGTTGTATTAAAAGACTTTGAGTGGAGAGTGTTTGTTGTTTAAAAAGTTTCAACTTCGTCCCAGATTGCCATAGTGTAAGATGCGAATTGGAACTGATACTATGTGTATATGAACGCTGGCAACATACGTGAAAAATTCGGGCACCAATACAAGGTAAACAACGATACATACACTATGGGTGTTCATCATTTGCTGTCTGACCACATCGCTAAACGTTTTGAAGGTAAGCAGAATGTGATTGACACCAACACAGGCGCAGGAACTACTGCTATCGCACTAGCAAAATATGCAGCATCTGTAACATCGGTGGACATAAATTCTGAGCACTTAGCACAAGCAGAGGAAAATGCCCGTATCGCGGCCGTTGCAGACAAAATCACATTCGTTCATGCAGATATACTTTCGTTCTTAGAAAGAACCGATCGTACATTCGACGCTGCGCTACTTGATCCTGACTGGGCTGCTGAAGGAGAAGAGAAAACGACTCATGTGACATCTTTAGAGTATATGCAACCACATGGACAACGCTTGTTTGAGTTAGTGAGTACACATACAGAAAATATTTGTTTCAGATTACCAAAGGAGATAGAAAAGGAGGCGCTAAAAGATCTCCCGCCGCATGAGATCGAACCTCTAATGTTAGACGGTGAACTAAAATTTTACTGCGCTTGGTTCGGTAGTTTAATGAAGTAAGAGTTCCAACTTCGTCCCAGACGGCCAAAGAGAAAACCGCCCGATATGCTCGGGCGATCTTGGCAATGAGTGCCTTGTCGTCAGTCCTAGTGTAGAGCAAAGCTCGAGTAGTTCTCGATGCGGCCGCCGACCACCTTGCCAGTCTGGTTGCTTCGGAAGACAACGAAGCAACTCCCAGGTTTCTGCTCCTCAGTTATGGAGCAGTCTTCCTCGTACACAGAAAAGGTGTCGGCTTTAATGTCGTGCACCATGCAAGGCGAAAACGTTCCCATTTTCACCCCGTCAGGCAGTTGAATCGGTGTGCTTTGTTTAGGCATAAGGAACTCCTTTCTCTAAAAACTAATTGTAGCTTTATATTATAAAAGTTCCAACTTCGTCCCAGACTCCCATAGAAAATAGCTACCGGGGTCACTCCCGGGTAGCTGTCGTGGGCTTCTATCTAAGAGACCATTTCGAACTGCTGGTCGATGCAGGACAGACAAGCTAGAGCGCTTCCATACCGCTCTTTCACTCTTGCGTCCGAGTCCTTATACAGAAGCCATTTGTAGAACGTATCTCCAAAGAACATTTCGCTTTCCTTGAGATCAGAAAGTCTAGTTTCTTGTATAACGATCTCCCGAAGGGGCTTGTGCTGTTGGAACGCTGCAACAGCAAGCGCACGTAAGAAATGCTTTTGAAAATAAAATTCAGGTGAAGTAAACTTTGCTTTGAATTTCCAAGCGCAACAGACCCCTTGTCCGGATGGAGTCAGCTGCAGAAGTGCCATAAGGTCTTCGAGTCCACTTTGGCTATGCAGTGCAAGTGGATGATCAAGCAGTTGATAAAACCGAATCACATCCCCTGCTTTGCTTGCCTCTACAATCTGCGCCGGACTGATGATTTTTGCGCCCGCCGGTACGACTGCGTTGATGGCAATTTGCCAATGTCGCGGGAGCATATCCCAAGCCTCGGTTAGATACGCCTTGTGCTCCGGGTTGCTGGTGGTATCTTGGATCTCCATTTCATTCCCTCCAGGTTGTCATAATTTACTACAACACTCTACTGTTTAGAACTCAGAAATACTCAAGAAAGTTCCAACTTCGTCCCAGACAACCGGTTTGATTTTACACAAGTTATAATGGGAATATTTGCTATAGTACTACTATGTCTGAAGCAAAACAGGAGCTACTCAAGCTGCAGGAAACAGAACGGTACGTATTCCATGGTACCCATAAAGACCTGACCGAATTCAGACCGCAGCAGGCCTTTAACTATGATGGTGTGAACCAGACAGCGGACGGTACGCCGGCCGTGTTTGCTTCCGGATACGTCGAGTACGCTATCTTTATGGCAATCATCACCGAAGAAAACTGTCCAGCTGGATATTGGTCAGGCGCCGGAACGACTGATGGGGTTCTGAAGTTCAATGCAACACAGCAGACATTAGATCAACTGGAGGACACGGCCAGTGGGTGGGTGTATGTGTTTGAGAGGAAGGACTTTGAGAAGCGTGACGATGTCGGTTTAGAGTTTGTTACGTACGAGGCAGTGACGCCAGTGCAAAGAATTCAAGTAGCGAGAGAGGACCTGCCGTCAGAGATAGCCATCAGAGAATAGGGAGACGAGTTCCAGCTTCGTCCCATACAGCCAGTGCACCAAGACAACAGACATGTATAATTGAGATATATGGAAATAGCACCTACGTTTAAGCATGAAGATTCAGAGAATGATGAGCGAGCGGATTTCCTTGAGCTCGTTAATGTATGCCGCGAGGTCGAAGAAAAAGGCGCTTTGCCAACAGCGATCGAATATAACATCGATGACGAATCTGGTTTTACAGAAATCATGAGTGATGATTTTCCCGAAGAGCTCAGAGTGGAAGCCTTGAAAGATCTGGAAGCGGTGACAGCAAAATACAATGAATTTCGGTACGCGCTCTCCACTTCGTTCGACGCTGATGCTGAGAGTTGGAACAATGAGCCTATCGGCAAGACACTCAAAGGTTTTGCTGTAGAACTTCAGGAGTACCGTGGAAAGATCGAACGTGGTGACGTGTTCGATCAGGCGTATCTTATGGATATGTATAATGCGATATCAAGTCTAATGCAGCTTTGTAACAGCGATGAGTATACTGCACTCTATTCCGACCAGAAACTTCATGCACTGAATGAGGGGGCGAGGAAGTACGAGCACGAGAAAAAAGTTCTCGAGTGGTACCAGGCGTTGAAACGTCAGACACAGGTTGCTCTGTATCTTCATGATGAGCTCAAACGCAATCCACGCGACGAAATGAAACGGCGGCTTGTGGAGCAATTCTTCAGTCCCGAATATGTTGCCGTCCTGAAGGGCAAGCTTTCCCAGCTTCTAGAGGTCAAGCGGACCGCTGAATAAGCCGTTACGCCGGAAGCGAGCCGTGGGTATCTTCGGAACTCCGTTCGCTGGTTCCTGACGTTTCATACACGTTCATAAACACCGTTTGCACCGAGTTGTCTTTGCTATACTTCGGGTATCATGAACGGCGTACTGAGAACGCAGGACCACTCCGTGCGAATGGAGACATTCCACACACTTTCACTCGATGAGCGGAGCAGCGCATTCAATTCTTGTTCTACCCGTATACAGCAACGCATTCTCGCTGACCTTTCTGACGTGGACGCGGTTGAGCTGCTTGATCATCTTGACCCGAATCGCGTGCACCGGATCTTGGGGGCAATGAAGAGTGGCCGGCGGCGGTCGCGTATCATTGCTCGGCTGAAGAAGCACATGCACGCAAAGATCGAGCAGTTCTTGCACTTTCACTTGCGGGCCACCACGTCACTCGTGCATCTTAACTATGTACTCCTTGAGCATACTGCAACGGTCGGTGCGACCGCAGAGGCAATTGAGGACCATGTGCGGGAGACAGGAAAGATACCGATCGTACTCGTGCACGAGAACGGATCACTGATCGGGGAAGTTCCATTCAGTGCACTGGTGCGTGAGCGAAACTCAAACAAACTCAAGAACTACGTTCGCTCGATCGCCACGATCCCCTATACCACACCAAGAGCGGAGGCCATCGAGTTCTTCACCGCACGTCCACACAAGCGCGCGGCACTTCTTGATGAAGATGGAAGTGTGCTCGGCATCATGTATGCCGATGATGTGACAGCGCTTCTTGAGGAGACGCCGGGCGCTGCGCTCTACGACTTCGCCGGTGTGTCCGAGATCGAGACTGTGTTCGATGGTGTGAAAAGCAAGGTGCGCCGCCGGTACAAGTGGCTTATCCTGAACCTCGGTACCGCGTTCCTTGCCGCAATGACCGTCGGTCTCTTTGAGCAGACACTCGAACAACTCGTGGTCCTTGCGATATACATGCCGATCGTTGCTGGCATGGGAGGAAATGCCTCAGCGCAGACACTTGCGGTCATGGTGCGTGGGTTAACACTCGGCGATGTCACCCCGAAGACCGGCCTGCCGATGGTAGCGAGGGAAATGACCGCCGGGCTCTTGAACGGAATCATCGTGGGCTTGGTCGTCGCAGCCATCGCAACGTTCTGGAACGGTTCGATACTGCTTGGGGTAGTACTTGCTGCAGCGATGATCATCAACCTCTTTATCGCAGGTTTCTTCGGTGCTATCGTACCGCTCATCATGAAGTCGCTCGGCAAGGACCCAGCAACCTCCGCCACCATATTTACCACCACCGCGACCGACGTGTTCGGCTTCATGGCCTTCCTCGGACTCGCGACTCTGATACTGCTTTAACTCTATGATGACAAACATTCTAATTCTTGCCGGCGCTCTTTTTATGGTAGGACGTGGAGCGACCATGGCCACGCGGTACGCGATCCGTGTTGCCGAGAACCTCCGATTCTCCAAATACATCATTGGCTTTCTGGTGATCGCTGTGATATCGATCCTTCCGGAACTGATCATCTCGATCAACGCAGCACTCCGGGGAGACAGTTCATTTGGACTCGGTCTCATCCTCGGCTCGAACATTGCCGACCTCACGCTCATCTTTGCGCTCGTTGTCCTGTTCGCCGGACGGGGAGTGAAGGTCGAGCAGAAGATACTCAAGAACCACTCGCTCTATCCGTTCATTCTAATGCTACCGCTTGTTCTTGGTATCGATGGTGAGTTCACTCGTGTGGAAGGAGCCGGACTTATTCTCGCTGGTGTCATCTTCTATTACCTTTCCCTGAAGAAGCATGGGACCGCACCGCATTCTTCGAATCCATCCACAGAGGGGCGAATGAAGAACGTACTCTTTCTGCTCTTCAGTCTTGTCCTGCTCTTGGTTGGGGCACACTTCACCGTGAGTGCTGCTGCTGGGCTTGCACTCTCCTGGGGAGTGAGTGCAGCGCTCATCGGCATGCTCGTGGTGGCGCTCGGTACCACCATGCCAGAGCTCTTTTTCTCGATCAGGTCGGTTAAACAGAACGATGATTCACTGGCAGTGGGGGACCTGTTGGGGACGGTCCTGGCGGACGCAACCATCGTGATCGGACTCATTGCGGTCATTGCACCGTTCACGTTCCCGCAGACCACCATCTACGTCGGTGGGGTGTTCATGGTCGCGGCAGCGTTCATACTCTTTAGCTTTATGCGGTCGCACCACACCATCACAAAGCTCGAAGCCTTCGCACTCTTTATGTTCTGGTTGACGTTCGCATCAGTGCAGTTCATCGTGCATGCATAGTATGTGTATGGAAAAGGCCGCCCGGGTGAGGGCGGCCTTGGTGCGCTTCAGAGTTGCGTGGTGAGGTACTGCTGGATCAGGGTGGTGTGCTGGGACGCATACCACCATGCGCCATACAGAATCCCGCCGGACAGCATCAGCATGACCCCAAAGATCGCGTAGCTGTCTCGCGGCACTTCTATCGGCTTTGCCGCCAGATAGAGGACCAGGAATGTCCCGGCCATTCCAGCAAGCGGATTGATAGCCGCGACAAGGCCAATCGCCATGAGACCGAAATAGATCACAAGGGCGAAGAACTGCATCACCATATACCGTTCGTCCGAACTGTAGAAGTTGCTGGACATGATGAGCAGACCGACGAACGCTACGAAGGAACTGACCCAGAACACGCCCGGCTTGAAGACTGTTATCGCCGCAGGTGCGTCGGGGCCGAGCAGATGAACGCCAACGAAGGCGAGCAAGAGCAGTAGTGCCCCGGTTGTTCCCGTCGGTACCGCAGCCTTGTCGGCAAAGCCAAAGCCGTACGAGAGCTTTCCAACAACCACCGAGAAGCCGAGGATTGTCATCAGTGCCAGTGCGGAAAGAAAACCGACCTCCGGCATGTTGTAGAAGACTGCAACTGCGCCCCATACCACCATGAAGAGGGCAGCAAGCGGCTTGGGGTCAGTGCCCTTGATGTTGTGGATCCACAACGTCGCGAAGACGGTGCCGGCAAAGAGGATGCAGCCGGTGAAGACCGTCCAGGTCAGGTGATCTTGATTCACCCAGTACCCACTTGCGATAAGTGCAAGGCTCGCGATGTAGCCGATCATCTCGATCAGCACGCGAGCATGGTACACGATCTCCACGATAATGCTGCGCAGCAGGAACAGCAGTCCTGCCGCGAAGAGCGTGGCCCCCAGAAACTTCACGACATTCATAAACGTGACGTAACCTGCAAGACGCTGCAGGGTCGTGAGGTCAGCACACTCCTGTGCGAGTGCTGGCGTCCCGAGTAGGACTATTCCAGCCAGGATAACTGAGAAGAGCGTATATTGGCGCATTGGTACCTCCCTGGGTTGCTGCCAAAATTCATACCGCGCAGAATATACCACTCAATTCATATAATTCCAAACGTGCATTTAAGCCGAGTGCTATACTGCAGTTCATTAGAAGGTAACGTTTGAGTGTATGGCAAAGTACGTTGATGGGTTTGTTTTTTCAGTACCAAAGGATAAGCGTGCGGTATACAAGAAACTCGCGCGCGAAGCGGCTGGTGTGTGGAAGAAGTTCGGAGCGCTCGACTATAAGGAGTGTCGTGCGGATGATATGACACCGCAGCATGTGACGTTCACGTTCCCGAAGATGGCAAAGGCGAAAGAGGGAGAAGAGGTATGGTTTGCGTTCATTGTATTTCCGTCAAAGAAGGAACGTACTGCCATCAACAAGAAGGTCATGGCGCACTTTGATGAGAAGTACGGAGATATGAATATGCCGATGCCGTTCGATATGAAGCGTTTTGCCTTCGGCGGCTTCACGGTGGAGGTCGATATGTAGCTACGTGGCGCTTATGAGCGCTTTATGGTTGAATGCTGCACATGACAACTATCTATATATACGGAAAACACGCGGTCAGCGAAGCGCTCCGGAAGCGTCTCGATGTCGTGTCTGCCGTATATGCGGAAGATGGTGCACTTGCTGACCCGAAACTTGCAGCACTCGCACATCGTACGAAGGCCGTGTATGAACTGAACCCGGACAAGCTACCGGACGGTATCTCACCTGACGCAGTGCACCAAGGGCTCATTGCTGCGATCAATACAGATAAGCTGCTCATCCCGCAGAAGCGGTTCATGGAGGAGCTTAAGCCTGCACCCGACACAGCCGTTGTTGTGCTCGGTGAGGTGCAGGATCCGCACAATGTGGGTGCAGTGATTCGTTCTGCGGCTGCATTCGGCGCCGCTGCTGTCCTGATCCCGGAGCACCGACAGGCGCCGGTCACCGGAACCGTCATCAAGGTGTCCGCAGGTATGGCATTTTCCATCCCGCTTGTATCGGTCGTTAATGTGAATCGAGCACTGCGAGAACTTAAGGATGCCGGCTTCTGGGTCTACGGATTGGACGCCGAAGGGGACACCCGGCTCACCACTGAACGGTTTGACCGGCCGAGTGCGTTTGTTGTGGGGAATGAGGGAGAGGGGATGCGTCTGAAGACACGTGAGGCGTGTGATTCGATACTCACTATCCCGATGCACCCGCGGGCTGAGTCATTGAATGCATCGGTCTCTGCAGCTGTGGTACTCTATGGGTGGAGCATGCAGCACCCGCCTGACGCTCGATAAACACTCACTTATACATAAAATTGACCTATTGAAATGAAAAAGCATCTCTGGAAGATCATTATCGCAGTTATCATCATCGCGCTTGGCGGCGCCTACCTCTACGCTGAGCGCGCGGCAGAGCAGGCCAATGAGGGCGTCACCATTGAAACGCATGTGAAGGGAAATCCTGATGCTGAAGTGGTGCTCGTTGAATACAGTGACTTCCAGTGTCCTGCGTGTGCGCAGTTCTATCCATACATCAAGAATATCCTTGACGAGCACGGTGAAAACATCCGCTTCGAGTACCGGCACTTTCCGCTCATCAATATTCACCCGCATGCTGTACCAGCAGCCCGTGCTGCAGAAGCTGCAGGACAGCAGGGAAAGTTCTTCGAAATGCATGACAAACTCTTTGAGAACCAGCCTGAGTGGAGCAAGAGCGCCGCACCAACCGTGTTTTTTGAGCGGTATGCTAATGAGCTTGGTCTCGACATGGCGCTTTTCAAGCGGCACATGAATGCGTCCGTCATCACCGAGGCTATCAACGACAGCTTTGACGACGCGCGTGAACGAGGCTTTACCGGCACGCCGTCGTTCCTTTTGAACGGCGAACCAATGGAGTTTGCGACATTCGACGAGTTTGAACAAATGATCGTTGAAGCGGCGGGAGGTGCACCTGAAGAAGGTACTCAGGAGTAGGTTGGTACTCATATGAAGTTTGAAAACGCATCGTCTTCGGTAGAAGCTCTGGATTCACGTTGGTACCGACGATTTGAGGAAACTGCGTTCGACGACTATGAATCACTGGCTGGATCCAGGGACGCTCGCGCTGGGGAGCGAGCACGTTTTCTGAGTGGTGAGGTTGAAAATCCCACTCTTGATTACCCGTTTTTGGAGGAGTTTGATGACCAGGGGAAGGAAGCGGCATTGCTTGCTCTTAAAGAAGATGTACTCGATCTTGAGACAAATGAGGTTGTTAAAAAAGTTTACCGTACGAAGATCAACGAAAGTATTGCAACTGTCCGAATGTTGAGTGCCGCAAAATCCGGAGACGACCGTCGTTTTGCCCGATACTCTGCTTTTATCTACGGTCTGCCGCAGCCCGACCAGATGAATTATATAGCCAGCACGGTATACGAGCAGGCAAAACAACTTCTTGATGATCCAGATACTGAGCGACGGCAGGCAGCAGAACGCATCGTTGCATTACTTGAGAAGGTAGATATCCCCGCCGTTGATGGGGTCTCACGAGAGGTCTTGCCGGAAGGGCAGCGGATCGAGGGAGAGATCACTGGAGTTGATGAGGTTGTGGGCATGTTCACCCAGGCGCTTGAGGAACTCGGACTGGATGACTGGGAGGTGTTGGTGGACACAGATCGTGGACTGACTGCCTTTAGTGTGAGTCAGGAGACAAAAACGGTAAAAATACCTTCCGAAGAAGCGCTTGCAGAGCGAGGACTTTCAAAACGAAATCTTAAGGGTCTTATTGCACACGAAGTGGAAACACATGCACTGCGTCGTCACAATGGTGAACGCTCCAAATTGCAGTTGCTCGGTCTCGGACTTGACCGGTATTTGAAAGGCGAGGAAGGTGTGGCCACCTATAATGAACAGCAGGTTACAGGCGCACGCGAGTTTGCCGGCATTCCACGCTACTTTTCTATCGCGCTTGCAAAGGGGTTCGCGGGCGGACCTCGTGACTTTCGGCAGACATACGAAATAATGCGTGACTACCGACTGCTCAGTACTACTGGTGACAATGCGGTAGAAAAGGCGGGACGAACAGCCTGGAATGACTGTGTACGTATCTTTCGCGGAACTACGTGTAAAACGCCGGGTGCAGTGTATACAAAAGATCTTGCATATATGGGTAATAGGGAGGTGTGGACGTTGGTAAGTAAAGATTCAGATGTGGTTGAAACGTTTTCCGTCGGAAAGTTCGATCCAACGAATGAACGGCATGTGGCGCTGCTCTCACAACTCGGTATACTTGACAGTGATCTTAATGAATTAGATACATAAACACAACGTATGACGTTCTTTCTCATATCAGGACCGCCGCGGAAGTCACCGGAACCGAAGATTCCCGGTTTGATCGAAGCAGCGTGTAAAAAGCAAGAGGTAGCGTTTCATCTGCTCGACATACGAACGACCGATCCGTTCAACCTCCCTTCCGTAACAACGGGCGACATGGTCTATCGTAGCGTTATGTCAAAGAAGGCTCGCTTGATCGAGAAGCTTCTTGTGACCTCTACAGCAGGTCATGTGTACTTGGATTCCTTTTCGGCATTGAGTACACGCGGTGGCTCATACTTTCATCATCGTAACTCTGATCTTCCTCTCGTACCGACCTTTCCCTTTCTTCCGGAGAGTAACAAAGAGTTGCGAGACGCGGTCGGTCAGCTGGGAGGCTTTCCACTCATCGTAAAGGTGACCGGTGGCACGTTAGGGGTGGGTGTAATACGTGTCGATACGTTCTCAGGACTCATTTCGCTTACCGATTATTTGCGCGGCACAGGTGTGGATGCCTATCTGCGACAATACATAGAGCATGAATACTATGTTCGTGTAGTGGTGGTGGGTGACCATGTGGTTGCAAGCCACCAGACATATGCACTTTCTGGAGAATTCCGAACGAACGTCGGTGACAGCACTCTGCAGCGCAGGGAGGCGTATGAACTGCCGGACGAGCTTAAGCAGCGGGCAGTTGAAGCCGTTTCGTCGCTTCACCTCGAATTTGCCGGTGTGGATATTCTCTTTGATCAACATGGCACCCCGTTCATTACCGAGGTGAACAGTCCGTTCGACTTTGTGTGTACACAGGAGGTGACTGGCATTGATATTGCGGAAAAGCTGGTCTCACATCTCCTTGCAAAGACCAAAGGGTAGACTAGCGTCTAATACATTAGTGTGGTATAATCAAATACTAAGACAAGTTTATAGTATATTGCAGCGGTTCAATTCAGCCGTGTAACAAAGTGGGCAATTTGTCGACTTTTTCTTTACTTCACAATTTCTATGAGCACACAAAATATTGTTGCGTATGTAATGAGTTTGCCGGTGGGAGCGGTGGAAAGCATTCGTAAACTTGAGAAGGCTGAAAAGCGCAAGATTCGCGTGATGCTCATTGTTGATAGCAAGAGTAAGGTAAAAAGAGAGCTCCACGACTACGAAGGGCTCGACATCCTTCTTGCCGTTGATTTCTCAAAGCCGCAACGGATCGCTGAGGCGTTGCTGCCGTACCAAGAGGAGCTTTTGGCGATCACGTGTCGTACAGAATCACATATGATGAAATTTGCTGCGGTGATCCCACACGTACCATACCTACGCACACCCTCAACAGAATCCATCGAGTGGTCGACCGATAAGCTGAAGATGCGACGACGTTTTGCATTGTACGACAAGAAGATCACACCGAACTTCACTCATGTGAAGGAGAATTCAAAGTCTGAACGTGCTCGTGTGATCGACAAGATCGGTTTTCCAATGATCATCAAGCCGGCAAATCTTGCCCAGAGTCTTTTGGTTACGATCTGTTACCACGAAGAGGAACTTGAGAAGGCGCTGCGGAACTCTTTCCGACGTATACGTAAGATCTATGGTGAGAATGGTCGTGGTGAGATGCCGAACATGATGGCTGAGGAATACATGGAAGGCGATATGTACTCTGTCGATGCCTACGTGAACGGTCGGGGTACCGTGTATTTCTGTCCACTGGTGAAGGTAGTGACCGGTATGAATATCGGACATCAGGATTTCTATAATTATCTACACCTCACTCCGACCGGACTGAAGAAGGCTGCTATTGAACGTGCACGCGCAGCTGCTGAGACCGGCATTCATGCGCTCGGTCTTCGCAATACGACGACGCATGTGGAACTAATGAAAATGGACGATGAGTGGAAGATCGTTGAAATTGGACCACGTATCGGTGGGTTCCGTCATAAGCTCCATCAACTTTCGTGTGACATTGATCACTCGTTGAATGATCTTTTTGTCCGTTTTCCACGAAAACCGGTCATTCCGAAAAAGTGTAAGGGGTACGCCGCGACACTCAAGTGGTTCCCGATACGTGAAGGAAAGATCACTGAAATGAAGGGAGTGAAGAAGATCCAAGAGCTCGCGTCATTCGTTGAGATCTCGGTTAATAAAAAGGTAGGCGACCGATGCTATTTTGCGAAGAATGGCGGCAAGGCAGTATTCACCGTAACCCTCTATAGCTCTGAACGTTCAAAACTATTGGCTGATATACGGAGAGTAGAACAGCTGGTAAAGATAAAAGTGAAATAGGCTTTCTGTCCAAGCTTTGGTAAAATCACAGTACATGGTTCGTACCCGT
>JBBDKG010000017.1:0-73776 GCA_040879435.1 Minisyncoccota bacterium
AATTCTCATTTCCTTAATTGCTTAAGGAGTCTCAAATGTATGTGAGATTATGCAAATCCTCAACCACGCCGCGGTTGTTTCTTTCGAGTTTGAAGTTGTTTAATGATCTTCGAAACAATGACCTCTGACTTTTCCACAGAATATACTTTGATGTCACCGTAGCGTTTGTATTTTTCAAATCTGCTTAGAAACCTGTTCCTTTCATTTTCCTCGTCACAATCAGTCCAGCGATTGAGTTGCCGTTGAACGATAAGATCCACGTACTCTTGCGGATCTTTTCCAGGAAGTAGCAGTACCGATATAAACCTACTAATTAGCTCGAGATGCTTCTTCACAAGATGTGGAGATTGCTCGTGCACTAAGAAACCAGACGGCGTTGCAAATATTGTGCTGGTTGGATGTTCGTTCAAGAGTTCATCAACAAGAATAGAATTAGTTTCACAGTATTCTGTGTACCCGTGCAATTTCACAAAATCTGGAATAAGAGCAATACGCTTGCAGAACTCTTTATCAACGTCGACAAACTTAAAGTTAAGTCTTTTCGCCAATAATTTTCCAGTTGTAGATTTCCCGACACTCGCAGGGCCAACAAAAAATATATTAGTGTCTCTCACCTCCTCAATATATCAAATTCACTGTTTAAACAAAAAATCCACGCGCGTCATGGTCAGACGCGCGTAGGTATTGCTTTCAACCAGATCCTGAACCACTGGCTTCAGAAGTTACTTCTTCTTCAGTCGGACTCCGTTTCATGAAGTCAGTCAGTCCGTTCAGAAGTCTTGGATCAGAACGAGTCAGTCGCGCAATCGACGTAAGACTTGCGTCGGTCCGCTTATCTATCTCCCGTCTGCGCCGATCGACTTTGTCCAGTCGTGACTTGGTCATGCTACTTTCCTTTCGGTAGTCTGGAATCTCCTATCAGAATAGCATAAGTGAAATTTCTTTGAGTAAAAGGGTATGATACCCTCCCCAGTCAACTTATTTAAGTTTGTACTTACTGGCTCACCACAACCATCCAGCGTAGCTGAATGTCAGATTTTGTTTCTGGATACCAGATGTCACGATCCTGCGCTTCCCAGTCCCACCACAATCGAAGGAATTTAATCTTTTCAATCTTAATAGTTTTTCCAGTGGTTGGTTCCGCTAAATACACATGTGATTTGTCCACTTTTTCTATGACGCTCACATGGCCTATATAACCATCCAACATCCAAGAAACAATGATTACCGAGTCTTTAGTATTAAGTTCGATAAGTTGCTCCCATGTTGTATTTCTCACAACCTTAGTTTTGAGGTCGAACTTGTGAAGCGCTTCTACCAACTGTCGATTGAATAGTCCGCCTTCTTTCTTATAATTCGTTACTGCTGCAATCTGCTTTACGGTATGCGGAATGTCAAAATACGTAAGCACCATCTCAATACAGGTCGGAGCACAAGCTGAGGCGTCGCGTTGCTTGATTGGTTTAATTTTCATACACAACAGTATAACTGACTATTACTGCAGTCGCTTGTAAACAAAAAATGCCCCGTTGGGGCATTTTTCCTATCGCTTCGACCACGCTGGTCGCTTTCTCGCCTTCTTGAGGCCGAACTTCTTACGCTCCACAGCGCGTGGATCACGTTTGAGGTATCCCGCTTTCTTAAGTGTAGTGCGGCGATCAGCCTTCTCCCCTACGAGCGCCCGTGCGATACCAAGTTTGATCGCGTCAGCTTGTGATGAAAGACCACCACCATAGACATGTGCAGAGATAGCGTAGTGTTCGATACCTGCTTCCTCAACACCGAGTACTGAAAGGACGGCATTCTGAAGTGACGCGTGTTTGAAGTATTCTGCAAGCGGCTTGTCATTCACAACGATACTTGTCTCTTTCGCTGGTGTGATACGCACACGCGCAGACGCCGACTTTCGTCGCCCGATGCCCTCAATGTATTTTGCTGTATCTGCGCTCGTTGCCATATATAAAATTACTCGGTTACGATTAGGTTTTGGAGACGAAGCTTCTGCAGCTTGTTCTTTGGAAGCATACCCTTGATAGTGCGGCGAAGCACCTCAGCGTATCCAAGCCGTGTTGCAAGGTGGATGAGTGTTTCGCTTCGCTGACCGCTTGGGTAGCCTGAGTATGTCTGGAAGATCTCAGTCTGACGCTTTTCATTAATATCCATCTTGCTTGCGTTCTCGATCTTCACCACAACAGGCGCCACAACGTTCTTAGCGAACTGTGCTGAGTTTTTGCCATTCAAGACCGACGCTGCCTCGGTCGCGATCTTTCCAAGACGCTTTCCTGTAGCGTCGATCACGTATTCTGCTGTTGGGTTCGTTGTTTCCATATTTATACAAGCTCAATGACAGCCATATCCCTGCCTGCCGGCGTACGGCCCAGTTTGATGACCCGTGTGTATCCACCGAGGCGATCCGCATACTGTGGTGCGATCTCATCAAACAGCTTCTTGATGACCGCTGGACGCGGTTCACCAAGTGCTGCTGATGCCTGACGCCGTGAAGCAACGGTGTTGTTCTTTCCGTAGGTGATCAACCTCTCAGCGAACGGACGAAGTTCCTTCGCTTTCGCGACCGTTGTTTCGATCTTGCCGTCACGGAAGAGTGAGATAGCGAGTCCACGAAGAAGCGCTGTTCGCTGTGAGCGTGGTCGGCTGAGTGTTCTGTTTTGCTTCTGGTGTTGCATATGTCGCTCTAGGTCCCCTATTCAGAGAAGGTCGCGCCCATGGTCTTCAAAATGTCTTCAATTTCCTCGACACCTTTTGGTCCAATGCCGTCGAGCGCAAGGATATCATCTTTTTTCTTTCGCACAAGACCGCCAACAGTTCGGATGTTCGCTCCTTCGAGTGCTGAAAGCGTACGACTTGAAAGATCGAGGGTCTCAATGCGGGTCTTAAGCACATCAGGATCAACGTCCTTCTCGTCTGTCTCAGCTGCAGCTTCGTCAGCTTTCTCCTCTTCCGGTGCTGCGACCGGTTCCTGGAATCCGATGATTGCTTTCAGCTGGTGGATCATGATCTCGATCGACTGCTCAAGCGCCTCCTTTGGAGTGAGGGTACCATCGGTCTCGATGAAGACACGAAGACGGTTGTAGTCGGTCCGGTCACCCACACGCATGTTCTCCACTTCGTAGTTTGCACGACGGATTGGCGTGAACACGGCGTCAAGTGCGATCGCACCGATCTCCACCTTCTCTTTCTGATGGATCTCACGGGCAACGTACCCGAGGCCCTTTTCAACGGTCATTTCAATATCGAGTGTCGTGCCTTTCGCAGTGATCTCAGCGATCGGCTGCTCAGGATTCAAAACTTCAACCTGACTCGGTGCTTCGATGTCACCTGCGGTGACGACCCCGATCTTGTTTGTCTTCAAGCGGATGGTCATCGGACCTTCCTCATGGAGGGCAAGACGGATGCGCTTGATATTCAGGAGCATGGTGATCATGTCCTCACGTACACCATCGATCGTCTCGAACTCATGCTTCACTCCATCGATCTTCACGTGCGTGATAGCAGCGCCCGGAAGCGAAGAAAGGATAATACGGCGAAGTGAATTGCCGAGTGTTTGCCCGTAGCCCGGGTAGAGCCCGTCGATCTCGAAAATCCCCTGGAATTCTTCTTCCCGTACGATACGTGGCTTGCTTGGTAGTGCGACGTTGATTTCTAGCATAAGCGATGAAGTTACGTGCGAAATAATGATTAACGACTGTAGTACTCGAGTACCAGTTCAGGATCGAACAGAGTTTCAGAAGGTTCGTAGGTCGGAATGCCGGTCATGCTGCCTTCCAGTTTCTTTGCATCGAGGGTAAGCCAGTTCGGTACACCCGCTGCCTGGTGCTCCTCAGCAAAGTTATTGAACAGCTGCGCGTCCTTGCTTCCCTCACGTACAGAGAGCACATCGTTCTCGGTAATTTTCTGTGACGGGATGGTCGAGCGCTTGCCGTTCACAAGGATGTGACCGTGTGAGACCATCTGCCGTGCCATCTGGCGTGTCTTTGCAAGTCCGAGGCGGTAGACAACGTTGTCGAGTCGTGATTCAAGACGTTCAATGAGATGCGTGATCGGCTGACGGCTATGCTCGATCGCCTCGTTCACGTATCGGGTAAGCTGTCGCTCAGAGATGCCGTATGTAAAACGCATCTTCTGCTTCTCGATGAGCTGCTTCTTGTAGTCGCTGATCGCTCCAGGGCGACGGCGACGTGTCTTCTGCTGACGTGCTTCAGAAAGCGCGAACTTCTGAGTCTGCGTTTTTTCGAAAATTGGCGCACCGAGGCGCTTCGCGATTTTGAATTTTGGTCCGATCTTCATATCAATATAAATACATTATCCTAGACGCGGCGTGCCTTCTTCGGTCGGGGACCGTTGTGCGGCACCGGCGTCCGGTCGGTGATTCTACTAATAGCGATGCCTTTACCGGCAAATGCACGAAGTGCGGATTCACGACCTGAACCCACACCACGAACGACGACATCCACCTCCTTCATTCCCATCTGCTGAGCCTTCTCTCCGATGATCTCGCCCACCTTTGCAGCGGCGAACGGCGTTGACTTACGCGAACCCTTGAACCCGAGCGCACCGCTTGAGGCAGCGATGAGACTGTTTCCCTTCTGGTCTGCGAGTGTGAGGATGGTGTTGTTGAAGGTCGCGAGGATGTTGAGCGTACCGGCAACCACCTTCTTCTTCGGGACACGGTTCAACGCGCGCGTTGTTCCGCTTACGTCCGAACCCCCTCCTTTCTTGATGATGCGTTTCTTACCCATAGGTCAATGCCGAATTGAATACAATATAAATATGTGGATTAGGTCTTTTCAACCTTACGGCGTCCGGATCCCATCGTCTTCTTCACACCCTTGAGTGTGCGTGCGTTGGTCTTGCTGCGCTGACCGCGTGCAGGGAGACGCTTTGCGTGTCGTGAACCACGGTATGACTGGATGTCCTTCAGACGCTTGATGTCACCTGAGACCTTTCGCTTCAGTTCACCTTCGATCGCGAACGCCTCGATCTTCTCGCGGATAGCGTTCTCCTGATCGGTCGAAAGATCTGCCGGCTTTGCTGTCTCCTCGATCTTAAGATCTGCAAGAATCTGGAGCGCACGGTTTCGGCCAATGCCAAAGATCGACGTCAGTCCGTACGAGAGATGCTTGTTGTCTGGGATGGTGATACCTGAAATACGCATAATACCTGTGCTTAGTGAGTGTGGGTGTGCCGAGAATGCTTACCCCTGCCGCTGCTTGTGTCGTGGCTTCTTCTTGTTGATCACGTAGATCTTGCCTCGTCTTCGGACGATCTGGTCATCAGGACTTCGTTTTTTGATTGATGATCTAACTTTCATGCTTGTTTAAAATCGTTTTACGATACGTCCCTTCCCGCCGTATGGATCCGGTACGATCGCGACGCGATCGCCGACCAGTACGCGAATGCGGAATTTCCGCATCTTTCCGGCAAGATATGCAAGACTCGTTTCATTGGTGCCATCAAGTACAACGCGAAAGAGCGCATTGGGGAGCGCCTCCTCAACCGTCCCGTTGACAAGGTTGGGATTTTCTTGCTGATTCTCGGACATCAAACGCGGTGAGTGTAACAAAAACTTCACTGTTCGTCAACACATTTTCCCCCTACCCCGGAAATGACCATTGGGGCCGAAAGCACATACTACCCAACTATCTCGATAATATCGATCTCGTCAGCACTCTTCGGGAAGGATCGCTTCCAAAATGGTCGGATAACAGCCTCAGCTCGTTCAATGGCAGGATAACCGGACAACACGTTCGGAAGGGCGCCCTTTGCCGCCCCGACAAGGTCCTGCTTCAGCTGATCGGCATCGTATGTCCACACGATACGCGGCGTGCCTTCAAGAGAGAAGGTAATGGAATCAAGGGCGCGAAGGTCGACCGAAGTTGTCGTTGTTGCTGAAGTGTATGCGAAGGTGAGTGCATCCGCATCCTCAAGACGTACCGCATGGTCCTCGTATCCCGGTATACCCGCGTCTGCAAGATGTGCCGCAAACTCCCCTTCGGCAAAGAGCGGTACGTGAAGAGAGACCTGCTCCTTGATGGTCACAAGGTCGTCACCGGCTTCGGTTGACGGGAGGGACTTGTAGCTGAAGGTGATCGCGTCATCGAACAGAATGAACCCAGCAGGACGTTCCTCCGGTACCCGTGCCCGAAGTGCCTCCTCCAGTTCGCTATACAGCGACTTCTGTGCAGACGCAAGCTCTTCCTCACCGATAATGTATGAAAGTCCTTCGTATCCACCCTGCATGGACGCTGTGCTGCGTGCAGTGATCGCCTCAAAGAGTTCGGTGTACCCACCTTCTTTGTATCCAGGGACCGTGAATGTTGCCGGTCCGATGTTGTATTCCTCACCAGGTTCGTCAGCAAAGACCTCGGCGCGTACGGTGCCCGGGGTGTCACCGGTCGCGGCTGGTACGACCACAGACTCCGTGATGCGATAGATGAGTCCCTGCGGTGACTCAAACCGGGTATTCTTGATAAGTCGCTCTGAACTTTCACGTGTGTTCATGATCTCAATGAAACCGGTCGCCTGTTCACTGACCTCTTCTTCACCGGTCGCCTGCACACGTCGCTCACCTTCAGCTTCAAGTGTCATGACCTCGTACGAAAGTTCACCAGCTCCTGCTTCACGTGCTGCCTCGAAAGTGCCGTTGATGACAGGTGTGTGCGAACGTGGGTGGACGGTGATGTCAGCGCCGTCGAGAACGTATCCGATGACAAATCCAGGCAGCAAAATGACGACCGCGACCATGAGCGCGATCAGTATTGGCTTCCTGTTCTTGGGTTCGCGGGTCTTTTTCCTCGCTGGCGCGCGTGATTCCTGAGGCTCTTCTGCTGCGGGAGCTGCTTCACGTGGTTTCGGTGCTGGGCGACGACGACGCTCCCCGCCCGCCGGGCGAATATCCTGTAAGTTCCACTTTTTATCCATATATGGCCATTATACTACATCACCCTGATCTACAAAATGATATCTCAGGCGGTCTGTGTTGCCGCCTTAGGCATCGGAACGAGCTGTGTGCGTATGGAAGATGTGAGCGGAAAGCAGGAGCGCAAGATCGGCCTCTCCGTCAACGGAAAGATGGTCAGGTGTGATCGTGTGTACGGTGTGCACTGATCCGCTGAGGCGCTTCAAGGCCCGCGCAATCCGTGCCTGAAAGAATGTCTGTGTAGAAAGGTCCGCCTGCAGGAATATCGCTTTCGGCAGCAGGAGCGGGTCGCCGGCACGTTCGAACAATTCCACAAGGTTCGTCTCAAACAACTCGAACACCTCTTCGATCGCTTCAGCGTTCTTCTTGTGTTCTATCTGGTCTTCGCCCGCAAGGTAGCCAAGCGCTTCAACAGCAGAAATGCCCGCATGATCGCGAAGCTCACGTGCGAGCGTTCGTGTGCCATACGGTGTGTATGTCGCATGTGCAAGAATACCGTCGTGCACTACCGCAAGCTCAGTCGCTTCACCACTCACTGTCACCAAGCATGCGTTCTCCAGGTGCACATTGAGTGAGGAGAGTGCCGTATAGTACGTCTCAAGTGCACTGTGTATCGAAACTGACGCCGCCGGGAAAGAACGACCGATCGTATCGGTGATTGAATCCGCAATGCTGGCATATACGAAACAAAGCACTTCGGTCAAGCCCACGTCACTCGTCCTTTTATTCGAGGCCTCCTTGACCGAGTAGCCGTTGATACTGACCCCAATGGTCGTGTGGCTCGTCATCTTCAGAATACTGAGCGGTTCATTCTCCTCCTTGATACACGCTTCGGTTGCTTCGCGCACGGCGCGCTCTTCAAGGGAATCCAAGAGGTCTGGGGTGACCACAAATGGACCGGTGTGCGTTGCCCGGGCAGTCTTTAGTACGGTATACGACCAGGGTGAAGCGACCCGTACGAGAGCTTGTGTGACGTTTGCGATACCGTTCTCTTTGCGAAGTGCCTGTATTCCCTTCGTGCCAGCTTCCTTTAGTACGTCAGATAATGTAGTGGTAAGGTCCTTTGAAACATCTTCAAATCGGACGGCATCTCGCAAAGGAAGTTGTGTGCGGAGTGACCAGAGTACCTCGCTCTTCTCCACTCCCTGTGTGGATGCAACGATCGCTGCACCGATGCTTCCTGAACCGATATCAATGACCAGTCCGTATGTCGAAGCATTATTCCCGGTCCTCTTGTTGAATAGCATTACTACTTAGTATAAATCACACTCTCCACGCAAAGTGCGAGTTGCGCACAGCTACTGCTACTCCAGCACTGCCTTGATGCGGCGCACACCGGCTGATGATGATTCCTCTTTTGTGATACGGAAGGTTCCTTTGACCTCCGAAAGGTCAGTGACGTGTGGGCCACCACACAACTCCCGCGACAGTAGCGTTCCGTCGGGAGCAGTGATGCTGTATACATTCACCATGTCGGGATATCGATCCCAGAAACTCGCTTCTACTGTCGGGTCGTTTTGCGCATCCGTTTTTGAGCGCGTGTCGGTTGTGACTGCACCACCATTTTTGATTGCGGTGTTCACCCACGCTTCTATCGTATCGAGCACCGAACGCTCAATCTTTTCTGGATGAGTGAAATCGAATCGAAGCCGTTCTCCGGTGATGTTTGAACCAGCCTGATGGACATGGTCGCCCAATTCTTTCCGCAACGCTGCAAGCAAAAGGTGCGTTGCGGTGTGATACTGCACAACCTTCTCGGAGTGGTCGGCGAGTCCGCCTTTGAACTTCTGTTCGGCTCCTGCACGGGACTGTTCCTGATGCTTTAGCATTTCAGTGTTAAATGCATCAACGTCAATAGCTATCCCACGTTCTGCTGCGAGTTCCATAGTGAGTTCAAGAGGAAAACCATGCGACGAGAATAACTTAAAAGCCTCTTCCCCGCTCACTTTCTCTGTTGATGATGCTATACGATCAAACTGCTTCATTCCCTGTTCGAGTGTGGTATTGAAATTCCTTTCCTCTTCTGCGATCTCCATTTCAATTGCTTCTCTTCTGCGTTCCAGCTCCGGGTAGGCTTCTTTAAAGTGTTTGATCACTTCTTGTGCAACCGGCAAAATCGTTGGCATTCTCAGCTTACGAGCGTGGCGAATAGCTCGGCGTAGAAGTCGACGGAGAATATAGCCCTGGTCGGTATTTGACGGAGAAACGCCGTCAGCGATAAGAAAAACCGACGCGCGCAGGTGATCTGCGATTATTCGTTCTGACTCCGGAATACTTTGGGCGGACGAGCTCTTGATTACCTCTATAAGCGGTTGAAACAAATCAGTGTCGAATACACTCTGCTTCCCTTGTACCACAGCGGTCACCCGTTCGAGTCCGGAACCTGTGTCGACGTTCTGTGCAGCGAGCTTGCCAATGACCTTCCCGTCCTTTTTCTCGTATTCCATGAACACATCGTTCCAAATCTCAACAACGTCCTGTCGATCGTCTGCCGCAAGAAATTCGTCCTTTGTAAGTCCTGCGGTTAGATTGCCCGTGACATCGTAGAACATCTCACTGTCAGGTCCGCATGGTCCATTGTCACCAGGGCTCCACCAGTTAGACTCTGCGTCCATGAAGAAAATACGTCGATCGGGATCAAGTCCTTCCCCTTCAAATATCTCTTTCCAGATCTTGTATGCCTCCTCGTCGCGCGGGGCATTTTCGTCACCTTCAAATACCGTTACATACAAGCGTTTCGGATCAAGTCCAAGTCCTTCGTCATTAGATGTCAGAAATTCGTAACTCCAAGTGATCGCTTCTTGTTTGAAGTAATCACCCAAGGACCAATTACCTAACATCTCAAAAAAGGTCAAATGCGTATTATCTCCGACTTCATCAATATCGTTGGTGCGGACACATTTTTGAGAGTCAGCAATACGTGTCGCTCCGGTCGAGTGTGGTTGACCCATTAGATACGGTACGAGGGGTTGCATTCCGGCTGTGTTAAACAGCACTGAAGGATCGTTTTCCGGCACGAGCGAAGCCGATGGAATGATTGTGTGCCCACGAGCTTTAAAGAATTCCAGGAATTTTTTCCGTATTTCGTTGCCTGACATAGGTATGGACTATAGCGTGATTCCGGTTAATTGCCAAAGAGTGCCTCAAGGTACGGCGTACAATCAGTTCCGTGACATGTCAGGAGGTTTGCGAAGTGATAGAAATACAGCTCGAGGCCGTATCCCATGAGGATCAGGAAGAGGCCGATCAGGGTTATCACGAATTCAGTACGAAAGGTACGGAGTACCTTCCGGTCGATACGGTGTTCGTGAGCGATCTTATGATGTGCTAAGAGTACACCGAGCGCTAGAAGTACCTTCCCGATCAAGCTTAGTGTGAGTCCCCAGAAGAGTATGTTCATACAACCTATTGTGACACACCATCCGCTACTTCTTCAGCTGCTTTGTGAGTTTCTCGAACGTGTCGATATCGGCCTTTTGATTCTCCAGTGCATCAAGGAAGGTTTCCTTGCGTGTGGTGTCTATATCGATCGCTTTGAAGATATTAGCAACGGTATCTGACTCCCCCAATGAGAGGAAACGGTCGATCTCTGCTGCGTATCCGTTGTCTTCTTTGTATCGGTCGGCCATGAGGGTGCTCATAAGGAGACCGAACGCGTACGTGTATACATAGAAACCAAATCGTAGATGCGGCACGTACACATACGAGTATCCATCGTCCTTGGTGACCGAAACTGCGGGACCAAGGTATGAGCGTAAATGTTTCTGCATGCATGTCGCGAGTTCATCGTTCGTCATACCGCCGGTCGCGTGGATCGTGTTGTGGATCTCCAATTCGCAGTTAAAGAAGGCGATCTGGCGTTCGATGGTCGAAATGTCGCGGGTGATACGGTCGTGAAGCAGTGTCATCTGTTGCTTCGTACTTGCCTGTGCATAAACGGCATCGAACATCAGGTTCTCAAAGAGCGTACTGGCGGTCTCCGCGGTCGTGATCGAGTGTCCGTCATAGAACGGTGTGTTCTGTGCACTCCGCTCAGCATGGATCGCGTGTCCCATCTCGTGCGCTAGTGTCTCAAGCGAGGAGAATGTACTCGTGTGGTTGAGGAACACATGGGTTGGATGTCCCGTTTCAGCGGACATGAATGCACCACCTCGCTTCCCCTTCTTCGGGAATACGTCGATCTGTCCGCCGGTGAGCATGGTGTCGAATAGCTCACCGTAGCGTGGCTGGACGCCATAGAACACGTCACGACAGATCTCTACCGCCTGCGGAAACTCGATTGTCGGCGCCGTACCGATCGGTTCATACTTCTCTGTGTAGTGGAGCTGTTTGGTACCGTGATAACGTGCTTTGATCTTGTAGAAGCGGGCGCTTTGGGTAAAACCCTTGGTCGAAACAGCTTCGACCAATCGCTCAATGCTTTCTTCGGTGTCCTCGTAGCCAAGCGCAGTCCCGCTGTATGGTTTCTCGTACTTGCGGAGTTCGTCCTCGGTCCGCACATCAGTGATGATGGCATTGAACTCATGTTCAGCGACCTCACCGAGCTGTTTCATTTCAGTGATGATCTTTGCCCACAGCTGTTTCCGCTTTGGTGCCTTTAGCTCATCAAGCATCGCCAGAGCATGCGGAATGTGTATCTCCGTTCCCTTCCACTGAACGGCACGGTTCGCGATGAGTTGATCCACCATATCCACCCACCGTCCGTACGCCTGACTCCCTTTGAGAGAGATGATCTTCTCTTCTGCTTCGGTGAGGTGGTGCTTGGCGCCGCGAAAGACACGCTCGAGGTAGTACCGGAAGTGTGCAAGCTTCGGGTCAGCAAGGAACTTTTGCTGCTTTTGTTTCGGTAGCTTCCCGAGTGTCAACACGAAGAAAAGGGTCTGCTCCCCTGCTTTGCGCAGTCGTTTGGAAATCAGGGTGAGTTGCTTCTGGGCAACAGTATCTCGCGCATTGAGTGCGCTTCGGAAGCTAAAGTAGCGGCCGGGACGTGAGATTGCCGGCATGCCTGAGAGCTTCTCGTATTCGGTTAGTGCCCGCTTCAGTGTCGTGGCATCTTTAGTGAAGTCGACTGAACTCCACTTCTTTGCAAAGGCCGTGTATGCCTTCTCGGCGGTTTTCAGGTCTGCTTCGATCTTTGGGTCCTTCTCGTTTTTGTAATACAAGCGCTTCAAATCCCATTCCGTCTTGATTGTTGCAAGTTTCGGAAGTGTTTGGGTTGGCGTGTATGCAAATCTATTTTTTGAGGCTTTTTTCGACATCTAAAATGAAATTCTTGTATTCCGTATAAACGTGGTTGAATTCGCCGACGATATCATTCTGCAACCGGTTGTTGAGTGTATTGCTTATGTCCTGATACATCAAGGCGCGTTCCTCGATCGATCCACCAAAATCCTTCATAAACCGCTTATGATCGGTGAAGTATTCTTCCACCGTTGTACGCATATTATGGATCTTATCTGCTGCTGCGATAAGGAGTGCCTCTTCTGGGGCTGTCTTGAGCTGTTTGGCGTATGCTTTCTTCCGCTCCTGCCATGTGTGTGGCTCTTCCTCTGTGTCGCGTGGCTCACTCACCGCCTTCACGATCGAGAGGACCTTGTCTCCGAAGTCCTGTCGAAGTTCGTCTTCGGTGTAGTCAGTGTCCTCGAGTGTGTCATGGAGGAGCGCTCCGATGAATGCGTCCTCACTCTTCGAGTAGTCCGCGACGATGAGTGCGACGGCGATAAGGTGTGTCGAGTATGGTATGGGGACGACGCCTTTCCGTACCTGATCGCGGTGCAGTATTGTGGCTGCACGGATCGCCTGCTCGACGCGGTATGAATACAACATACAGGAGTGTGTCCTCTGAGTGATAATGTTCGCTTGCAACCATACCACGAAACCAACAGTTCATGAAGGAAGCTACGCCGTCCATTCGACCGGTTCTTGTCCGTGCGCTTCCAGGTATTCATTTGCCGAACTGAAGTGCCTATTCCCAAAGAATCCGCTGTGCGCTGAAAACGGTGACGGATGCGCTGATTCAAGTACACAATGCTTCGTCCGGTCAATGAATGCCCCTTTTTGCTTTGCGTAGTTGCCCCAGAGCATGAAGACGAGTTGCTCACGCTCGGTAGCGAGTGCATGGACAGCTGCATCGGTCAGTTCCTCCCACCCTTTCTTCTGGTGGGAGCCAGGAGTGCGTGCACGCACGGTGAGCGTGGCGTTCAGAAGGAGCACGCCCTGCTTTGCCCAACGGGTCAGGTCGCCGTCTTTGGTCGTCACAGACGTACCAAGGTCCGATTCGATCTCCTTGTATATGTTCTGAAGTGATGGTGGCACAGCGACACCAGCATTTACCGCAAAGCAGAGGCCGTTGGCCTGCTGTGGTCCGTGATACGGATCCTGTCCGAGAATGACTACCTTCACCTCATCGAATGGACACAGATCGAATGCACGGAATATCTCCTTCGGCGGTGGATACACCGTCGTCGTTTCGTATTCACTTCGGACGAAGGAACGGAGATCTTCGAAATATGGCTTCTCGAACTCATCCAGCAGACGCTCCTTCCATGATGGTTCGATCAGTACGTCCATACTACATGCAGTGACTTATGACTTGCCTAGCTTTCGCTCAAGGTCTCTTAACTCTTGTTTAATCTTGTCGAGTTTTCGTTCCTTTTCTCTCAAGTCTGATTTGAGCTCGGTTTCTTCCTTTCTCAAAAGATTCTTCTTGTTCTCAGCCACCTTCTTAAGGTCGTTTATCGCCGTTTCGGTTTCCTTCTGAAGCGTACGTTCATCGTTCGGTATCTCGCTCAATCTCGCTCGAAGTTGGGTTATCTCAAGGTTGAAGTCTTCGAGATTTTGAAGAAACTCCGCTTGTTGACGTTCATCGTTTCTGTCCATAATTACACAGTTACCCCTTCAGCTTCTAATAACTCCCGCTTGCGTTCAATGCCGCCACGGTTATACCCGCCCAGTTTACCATCTGAACGGACCACCCGATGGCACGGCACGGTCGGATCGTAGTTGTTCGCCATGACGTTCGCGACCGCACGGTGCGCATTCGGGTATCCTGCCGCATACGCGACCTCCTTGTATGACAGCACAGTCCCCTTCGGGATCTGCCGTACGACACCACTCACGCGTTCAGCGAATGTTGATGTATTCATGTTGTTAGTTTCTTATGAATCGCTTGCAACTTCTTGCCGGCAGCAGCGCGGTACGGGCAGAACTCACACATACTCCCTTCCGGCGGTACGGTCTCCTGCTCAAGAAGGTCCTTTATCTCTCCGAGTGTCCCCTCGATCCAGTCCACCTTGGTCGGGCATGATACGAGCGTGGTCTCAAATATGAGTTTGTCATCGAAGGCGTCCTCGTCCTTTGAAGCGTTCGCGTAGACCAGGTATCCGGTCTCTTCGACGGTAAAGCCGTTCTGCTCCAAAAGCCACCGATACACGCCGAGCTGCCGCTGATACTGTTGCTCCCACGGACTGTCTCCGAGCTTCTCGATACGGTCCGCTTTTGAGGTCGCTTTGTAGTCAACGACGATGAGTGAACCTGATGGTGTGACCCAGAGATCGTCGACCGCACCACAGACCGTGAGACCGGTGGGTTTGTGTACATGGTCAACACCAGTGAAGTTGTCGCGCCATGCGTCGAGTGAGTCGTGTTGGAAGGGTACCGCATCGATCTTGTACTTCTCCATGATCGGGTGTGCTGTCCCGTTCTTCCGGTGCACATCGAACTCCTTCTTGAAAAGTTCATCAACTGCGATGTTGAGATTGAAGGACGGCATGCCCGGTCGTTTGGTTCCGAGCTTGTTGTCGAGATAAAAGCATCGTGGACACTCCATGAAGAGGTCGATCTTCGAGCGAGACAGCCGCCATTTCGCGCCGTCGTAGTTCCAGTCTGCACTCCGATCGGGATTGTATCGTTTCTCGAAGGTTGCCATAGAATACTAGTGTATCACATACAAAAAACGCCCCGAGGGGCGCTTGTTGTACCACGTATGTGGGTTATTCAGCGGTGAAGACCTCCACCGCTCCGCCGATCTGTGTATCGACAGCAGCGCTGAATGAACGGTCTCCGTTATCACTGAAGAATACGATCGCGTACTCATTGCCAGCGGTCGTGCTGCGAAGCAGTTTGACCTGTGTCGGCAACAGACCCTCGGCCTTGCTGAACCGGGCGACACCAAGGATGGAGCCGACCTCACCGTTCGCATACTCACGTACACCGATCCAACCTTCGTCGGTTGGGAACGTTGCGTTTGAAATGGTAACGGTCGATCCAGCGTCCTGGTCGCTCACACGGACACTGCCGTCACCTGTTTGAATGGTGTTGGCTGGCGCTTGTGCATTCGGCGCATCATCATCTGTGGATGCCGAACGGTCAGCATCGTCGCTCTCCGTCTGCATAGTGTTGTCCATCTCATCCTCGACGGTCGGCGTTTCGGCTGTGGTGCCGCCAAAGATAAAGACGAGAAGTCCACCGATCACCAATCCGGCGATAAATGCGACAACGGTCTTCTGTGCTTCGTTACTGTTCTGTGTATCTTGCTCTGACATATTTGGAATTACTGAAATACCACTAATATGCCCTGATTATATCGTTTTTATAGGATTTGACAGAGTTGACGCGCTTCAGAAAGTACTGCCTCGACCTTTCGTTCGCTCAGATGCACGTGTCGGAGTACTTGCGGTCGCTTCACCAGATCATTGCATACAATGATATTACGGCTCACCAGAGCCTGTTTTTGTGCGTTGCTCAAGCTTTGAAGCACGGTGATCGGATAGTGGCCGGTGGCACGGATACGGTCGTGGAGGTTGTGTTCCTTGGGGTATTCCCAGCTCAAAAGCGAGAGACCGGCGCAATTCGCATACTGCTTCGCCATTGAGGTGAACTTCGTGTTCGTGATGATCATGAACTCGCTGATGCCGCAGACATCAGCCTCACAGATCTTTCGTGATTCAAGATCGAGTTTTCGTGCCTGGCAGTATAGTGCGACCTGCAGATCAGATTTGATTCCGGGACGAGCATGGAACTTCGCTTCAGCGACGAACGAGTGGTCCTCCTTGTATGCCGCGATGTCTATCTCATGCGGCACGCAGTTTCCTTCAATGACGGTACCGGTACTGACCGTGTACCCTTCCTCTTCAAAGATGCGAGCAAGAAAGTCTTCGAACGGAAAACCGGTCGGTCCGAGACCGAAGAGTGCACGACGGAGCGAGTATCGAGCAGCAGCCGGCACTTCCTCTTCGCGCAGGTACGCGAATGCCTTGCGGTATATTTCCTCGGTGGAAATGTTTTCACGGAGCTCCTTCTCAACACGTGAAAGTACACTGGTGACCTCACTGTCACTCGCGCCTGCTTTCCGAAGCGAGTTCTGGAGCTTTTCTTCCTTGAACGGTTCAATGGAGCCGTCTGCTTTGATGATGTTGACCATGATTGTGTATTACATGGTATCACGGGCGTTGCTACTGAATTAATCGAGAAGTTGATTTAGAAGCTAAGGTTTGTCTAAAGTTATGTTGGGATTTTATTCAAACCCATCCATTGTTTTGTTGTAGCCATGTGTCTTGATTTCGTACACTTTCTGGAGGCATTGGGTAGGAGTTAACGAGTCGATATGCCTTTCAAAAAAGCCTCCAAACAGCAAATAAAATCCGTGTTCCACTTCTCCTTGATTTCGACTTTGCATTGCAATTTCTTTTTTAAGAACCTCGCATGGGCTGAATGTTCCATATATGAAGAAGACTGCACTACTTGAAAGCAAAATAACTCCAACCATTCCTCCAATAATAATTTTCATCTTCTAATTATAGCAACACAACTTGCTGCCACCGGGCGGCTTTCCATTACCCCTACCCCACAACCCCACCCCCAAGACACACTTCCCTATCGTAAAGCACACAAGACTGCCCCGCCGCCGGCCGTTCAACCGACTCTGTTGGCACTATTGTGCACGTATCATTGGCAATGTTCGAAACCACAGCGCGCGCTGGCGTCTGCCGATAGCGGAACTGCACAAACATCTCGTCTCCTTCCTTTGGAACCTCAGCAATCCAGTTTGTTTCAATGAGTGAGATACCTTGCTGTGCAGGCAGGACGGGAGGGTGCTCTGCTATGGTTATCGTGTTCTCTTCCATATCCTTCCCCACCACATAGTGCGCTCGTGTTTCCGTGTCAGCGTTCGATACAGTGAACCCGTGGCGTTGTCCAAGCGTATACACCAGCGCACCGTTGTGTGTCCCAATAACTTCTCCTTTCTCATTCAATACATTCCCCTGCTTCAACTCCACAAAATGTGACATGAACTCCGGTATATCAACATGCCCCAGAAAACAAATGCCCTGGCTATCCTTTTTCGCAGCGGTCGGAATGCCCGCACGTGCGGCCTCAGCCCGGATCTCTTTCTTAGTGCTATCCCCGACCGGCAGTAATACATGCGCCAGCTGTTCCTGCGTCAGTGTCCAGAGAAAATAGGACTGATCCTTGTCTGCATCAACTCCACGCAGTAGTCGGCTATCCTTAACCTGCGCGTAGTGGCCGGTCGCGATCATATCTGCCCCGTGTTCTTTGGCGAACGAAAGGAACGCACCGAACTTCACCGCTTTGTTGCACATCACGTCAGGATTAGGTGTCCTGCCCGCCATATACTCACGCACAAAATAATCACCCACTTCTGTTTGGTATGCTTCTTCCGCGTCACAGGTCAAAAACGGAATGTCGAGGTGAGCAGCGACGCGCATCGCGTCAAGCCGCTCCTCCTCCCAGTTGCAGACAAGAAAGTCCGGGTGCCAGACCTTTATAAATACCCCGACCACTGCATAGCCCTCCTTTTGCAGACGCAGTGCGGCAACAGCGGAGTCCACACCGCCTGAGAGCCCTACAAACACGGTCTTTTGTGTCGTCATGTCCCACCGACGATAGCACACGCCCAGCTACAAATACAACTCGATGTTGCGAAGGTGTTTGTCATACGTCTCGGCGTAGTAGAAGTTGCCGTCGGTGCCGGTGATATAGAAAAAGTAGTCGCTCTCCATCGGATCAAGTGCGGCCTCCACAGCAGACACTCCGGGGTTGCCGATCGGTGTCGGAGGGAGGCCGACATTGAGGTACGTGTTGTATGGAGATTCCGTTTTCAGGTCATCAGGTGTCAGTTCGTTAAGCGGCCGGTCGATAACGTATTCCATTGATGCATCTACCTGAAGTGGCATACCAGCCTCCAAACGGTTCATGAGAATACCCGCTACCATACGCATACTCTCTTTCGAGTTCGCTTCACGTTCAAGCAGCGACGCGAGTGTCAGAACCTCATACTCTGAAAGACCGGTGGTATTCGTGGCCATAAGTGGTGAGATGGTCTTGCGGTACGTCTGCAGCATGAGGTCGATCAATTCCGGAGCTGTGTATGTGTATGGGAGATAGTACGTGTCCGGAAAGAGGTACCCCTCGAACTCGTGGGTATGGTCGAGAAAGTATTGTGCGTTGAATTCCGGAAGGTATCGGTCAGCAAGTATTGCGTAGTGCGCTGCGCTGGTTCCTTCGTAGAATGTAATGGTGAGATGTCTGGTCGGCGGATTATCATCTGTGATAAGCCGTGCCACCTCAAAGACGTTGTATGGTTCACGGAACACGTATGAACCGGCCTTCACACTGCTTGGATCGTGCAAGAGCACGATCGCAAGATACAGCATATCGGTCGAGCGAACCACGCGGCGTTCAGCGAGCATGTCGGCGATCCCGCTGGCACTGAGTCCCGGTTCTATTGTGACGGGTGTGTTCACCGGGAATGCTTTCGGCGGCTGAATGAGCCATACAAACGCAACGAAGCTGAGGAGTAGGACGACACCGAGCACAGAGAACCACAGCACGTGTGTCATGCTAACCTCCTTTATCCGGGCAAGTAGCTGTACAGCGGGTTCGGGAATGTTCATACCATGCCTATTCATTTGGAATACCAGTCGGGAGATTAGGCGGTGCCTCACTTCGCGTTGACGGAATGCGTCCAAGTCCCGGCGTGATCGCTACCGTTCCTGGAAGATGGAACATAGTGGCGAGCTCTTCTGAGCTGAACATCTTGTATCCGTCCCCACTTCCCTTTGGAATATATTTTCGAAGTTTGTATTCCTTGAACTCCTGTCGCTTGAGTGCAGCAAGTTCTTTCTGCTTCCCTCCCGGGAAAAGGTCCTTGTAGTTAAAGTCGGTCCGCCATTTTGCTCCGATCTGGTTCGCCCCGTCATACTGGCTGAACACGCGAATGACCGGATTGATAACGTCGCCGCTAAAATGCCCCTTCTTCGTGATATACATCCACCGAATAGCGGTCTCATAGAGATACTTACTCGAGTGCCGCTCAATGAGTTCAATCACGCTACGCTCTCCTGGTGTGATACGCGGCATACCTTCGAAATCACTCTGGTCCTCTTTCATGATCGGTCCTTTTGTCTCCGGGTCACGCTTCATGATGTCATTGATGAACTCAGCTATTTTTTCTTTGTGTGTCTGCTTTGCTGGAAAGATCTGTCCATGCTTAAACGACTCCTTTCGGTGTGCGACGCAGATCATCTGAATATACACTCGCTCGTATGGCTTGATGTTCGCAAGCACTTCAAGTGTTGGCGTGATCGGGTCTACCTTTTCCTCCTCTTTCGGCATTCGATCGAGTCCGTAGTCGATATATGATTTGATCGGCAGTACATCGTTTTCCTTCTTGTTCATGTGGAAGGACATCATCTCGTGCTCCTTTGTGTCGAGCGGAATCTCAGCAGCGTAATCAATAGGCTCCTCGACGACCTCGATGTTCGGGTACTGTGCGTAGATGTTTGCTTCGAATGCATCGCGCGATTGCTTACGTTTAAGATTTACATAAAATCGTATTTCACCGCCAATTGATACAATTTCAAATGAAATAGGAAGCGGCCGTTTCCCCTTGAGGTAGGTCTGCATGAGATTGTCAGGGCTCGCAGTGTTATGGATTTGTGCGATGACAAACTCCATCGCTTCGGGCGATTTCAGGATCTCCTGCGGGATCTTGATGCGGAGTGTACAGCGCCCCTCTCCCAGATAGAATTTCACACCGACCATGTCCATCCAGAGCCAGTAGAAGGTGTAGAAAAGGAGAGCGGGCAGCCAGATCGGAGCGAGTGCGATCGTGAGCGCCATGATCTGACCGAATGACACACCGATCAGAAAAAGGCCGATCAAAAGAAGCATGGCGGCGAGTGCCGTGAGGAACGGCCCGGCATCCATGTCATTATCCTCCATCCAGGTAACGATGGAGCCGATAAGCGGGATCTTCGTGATGTCCATGTGACTCTATTGTACAACAGAAATAGCCGGATGGACTGTGTCCATCCGGCTATTTCGTGGATTCTGAGTTTCGTTACTCCGAGAGCATGTAGGTGCCGTTCGTGAGTCGTTTGAAAAGATTGGCATCCTGCAGGTTCACAAGAATGGTATTGTCCTTCACGTAGCGCTCCTTGCGAACGCGCTCAATCAGCTCCTCACGTGAGAGCGGTCCGTGCTTCTCGAGGATCTCGCGAAGAACGTCCTTCACCACACCAGCTGTGTATCCCCACTCAGTGAGTGCGTAGAGACCGCGACCAACGAGAACAAAGCGGTCGTCCTTGATGAGCTCATTGTGTGTTGTGGCAGTGTGCGCCTTCCGGTTGAAAAGTTCTTCGATAGCGCGTGCAACCTCACGGAAGTGCATCGGTGAACCGTGTCGCTTTACCACGAGGTACGCATAGTCGCGAATACCCTTCACGCGAACGTTCGGACTTGCGGCATGACCCCACTCGCCGAGCGGGTTCGCTGCGATCTGCTTTGAGATCATGAGCCAGCGCTTGAGGATCACATCATCGTACTGGTCAGCGATCTCAATAAGTTCATTGCGGAATCGGTTGAGCATCTCCTCTTCAGGGATCAGCTCGTCACGATTGAGTGACTGATACACATTTTTGAGCGCACGCTCAACATTGTCTGCGATCTTCTTCTCTGTGAACCACCGGTGACCATAGTGGGCATTCTCCTTGTTCCGGTTGAACGGGCTGCCGATCACCAGGAGGAAGTAGATGTGGTTGCGCATTGACGGGTCCGTTGTGATCTCCTCAAGAAGCACTTCTTCGCCAACAAGACCACCACCAAGACTGGCGATGATCTGCTGCAGTTCCTCGAATACGGGCTCATACTCTTTGTATGTGTCCGACTTCTGAATGGACTGGATGCCGTAGTTCTCGATCTGACGAACGCGCTCACGTGTGATGCCATAGGTCTGGCCGATCGCCTCAAGCGTGAAGACGTCAAGATCCTTGCCGAGTCCGTAGCGCTTTTCGAGCACGTCACGAGCTCGCGGAGGGAGTGCCGCAAGTAGTTGCTTTGTTATCTGCTTTGGTTTGAATGTGATCATAATAGATGTGTATTAATTGACCGTAGTGAACCCGTTAAATACCACCACATGTGTCATATCCTTATTTTTATCATGCTATTTGACATACGTCAATAGTGACTGCATAACTAACCTCCGGTGACCAGATTGAGGATTCGGTTCGGCACGTAGATCACCTTCATGATCTCCTTCCCTTCAAGATGCCGCAGTACGTCCGGATCAGCCTGCGCAGCACTGACCACGTCCTTCTCAGCGGCATCACGGGAGATGGTAACAGAGCCGCGGTGCCTGCCGTTGACCTGCACGCCGATGGTGACGGTGGATTCGGTCAGTTTGCTTTCGTCTACCTCCGGGAATGGCTGTTCATGGATCGAATAGTCATTTCCAAGCCGTTCCCAGAGCTCCTCGGTTATGTGCGGAGCGAACGCGGCAAGTAGCTTGAGAAATGTTCCATAGCTGGCTTTTGTGACCCCTTGCTCTTCTGCAGCATTCAAGAAGATCATCATGGCACTCACTGCCGTATTGAACTTGAACGATTCGATGTCGTCCGCGACCTTCTTGATGGTCTTATGGAGCAACACAGTGACGGCTTCCGGTTCAGTGTCACTGAGATGATCCGAAAGACCATACACACGTTCAAGGAACCGCTGTGCACCGACGAGTCCGTTGGTACTCCATGCGGTAGTGTTCTCGAATGGTCCCATGAACATTTCGTATACCCGGATCGTGTCCGCGCCGTGTTGTGCGACGATATCATCAGGATTAATGACATTCCCCCACCGCTTGGACATCTTCCGTCCGTCTTCTGCAAGAATGAACCCCAGAAATTCCAATCGCTCGAACGGTTCTATGGTATGAACTACACCTATATCGTAGAGGAACTTATGCCAGAAGCGTGCGTAGATAAGGTGCCGTACAGCATGATCCCCACCTACATACACATCAACCGGCGCCCACTTCTTCTCCTTCTTTGGGTCGATGAGAGCCGTTTCATTCTTGGGATCGATGAAGCGGAGGTAGTACCACGAAGAACCTGCCCACTGGGGCATGGTGTTGGTCTCCCGCTTTGCCGGTCCGTCGCAGGTTGGGCACGACACATTCACCCACTCATCGATAGCGGCAAGTGGTGATTCGCCTGTTCCGGTCGGTTCGTAGTGTTCAACTTCAGGGAGTGTGACCGGAAGCTGGTCCTCAGGCACCGGCACCACACCGCATTTCTCGCAATGAATAACCGGGATCGGCTCACCCCAGTATCGCTGGCGTGAGAACACCCAGTCGTTCAAACGATATGTTGAGGTGAGTTTCCCGCCAACCTTTTTAGTGATGGCTGCCTTTGCTTCTTCTGAGTTCATGCCGTCGAATTCGCCGGAGTTAATCAGCGGACCTGCTCCATCGAATGGCAAAGAGTGAGGCGTGTCTACTACCTGAACTATTGGTATCAAGAATTTTCGTGCAAACGCAAAATCACGTTCATCATGCGCCGGCACAGCCATGATGGCGCCAGTGCCGTAGCCTGCAAGTACATAGTCCGCAACAAAAACAGGAATCTTTTCACCGTTTGCCGGATTGATCGCCACAACTCCCTTCACTTCCACACCCGTCTTCTCTTTCTCAGCATTCGTGCGCTCGATCTCCGTCTTCTGCTGAGCGGCAGCGACGTACGCTTTCACTTCTTTCTTGTTCTTTAGAACGTCATGCGAATCGTCAATGGCCAACGTCACCCAAGGATGCTCAGGGGCAAGGACCATGTATGTTGCTCCATACAGCGTATCGGGGCGAGTGGTGAACACTGGAAGAGCAGCTTTCTCTCCATTCGGGCCTCGGTTGCTATTTGCTTCCGGCTTGTGAGTGAACTGCAATTCAAAATCGATCGTTGCCCCTTCACTCTTCCCGATCCAGTTGCGTTGCGCCTCCTTGATGTGCTCCGGCCACTTTTTGAGCGTATCGAGATCTGCAAGCATACGATCCGCATAGTCGGTGATCTTCAGAACCCACTGCCGCATCGGCCGTTTCTCCACCTGACTACCACACCGTTCACATGTCCCGTCATTCTCGAGGTCCTCGTTCGCAAGCCCTGTCTGACACGACGGACACCAGTTGATCGGCTCGTATGATTGATACGCAAGTCCTTTCTCAAGAAGCTTCAGGAAGATCCACTGGGTCCATTTGTAGTATGAAGGGTCGATCGTGTTGATCTCATGCTCCCAATCATAGTTAAAGCCGAGATGATCGAGTTGAGCCTTGAAGTTCGCGATGTTCTTCTCAACTGCCACACGTGGATGCACTTTGTTCTTGATGGCAAAGTTCTCAGCTGGTAACCCGAACGCATCCCACCCCATCGGGTGCAAGATCTCGTACCCACTCATCTTCTTGAACCGAGAGTATATGTCGGTTGCGATGTATCCTTTCGGATGACCCACATGCAATCCGTCTCCTGACGGATACGGGAACATATCAAGCACGAACATCTTCTCCTTCGCCGAATCAATATCGGTCCGGTAGAGACCGGATTCCTTCCACTTCGCCTGCCACTTCTTCTCAATTTCCTTGTGGTCAAAGGTGGTGTGCATAGTGTCCCTATTATGCATCGTTTTCATCATCCGTCAAAAACAAGAAGACGGTCCAATAGGACCGTCCTGACCACTCGCTACAGCGCAGCGCTGAGTTGCTCAACGAGCCACTCTTTGATCGCAGCAACTTGCTCCGGACTCAGTTCCTTGCGGTAGATAAACTGGATGTTTGCTCCGGTTACTTGAGCTTCCCCGCTTAAGCGTTCGTCGGCCTGGAACCAAGCTACAAAGTCCCCGGTTGGCAGGTAAACTTGAGTTCGCTGCGAGTTGGGTGGACTTGCGACGCCTTCGCGTACTTCGAGTTCAAGTGCAACGAGTTTCTGCATCTGTTTCTCCTGTGTGCGTTCTAAAAATGTACTATAGCATTTTGCAAAGACTATGGGACGAAGTAGGAAGCAATTTCGCCATTGACAACTCGAATATCTGATGTATCTTGCTCAGATACAGTTCTCCAGAAATAAGTGAGGTGCAAATGCCCACGATGCTCGTTGACCATATGGAGGGGTGTACCCCCTTCGCTCCGTGCGTTTCATGCAAAGCCGCGGCTTTCTTAAGGTCAAAACTTTCTGAATCTGATCTCCAGCAACTGGCGGATATCCTCTATAGTCAACGCTCGAAGTACGATCGACCGATCGATCAGCTAGACCTGAGTCCGCGTACAGTTCAAGGTCTCACCTACCAGAATCTTCGGACCGTAGGTGATCTTTTGAAGAAGAGTGAGGCTGAGCTCCTTCGTACTCCAAACTTCGGCCGCAAATCCCTAAACGAAGTCAAGACTGTACTGGCTTCGGAAGGATTGGCCCTCGGTCAGCTTGCGAACGATTCCTGACCCTGAATCGCATGACACAAGAATTGAACAAGCCGCTCATCATTGATGGGCGGCTTTTGCTAAGCCGCCTGAAACAAGATGCTCAAGCTGTCACCTTAGAGCAGGGTATCAAGCTTCTCCGTGGTATACAGCTTCTATGTTGTTGCCGTCGGGATCACGTACGAACGCAGCGTAGTATGTGGGGCTGTAGTCTTCTCGAATACCTGGTACACCATTGTCTGTCCCTCCAGCCGCAAGTCCTTCTCTATGAAATGTATCGACAGCTTCTTTAGAGTTCACTTCAAAGCAAATATGCAATCCTGTGATTCCAGCTTTTCCAGTGTGTAAGTAGAATTCATAGGAATCATCAGCACCATACCCAACAAATTCGTCGCTAGCATCAATCAACTCTAAACCAATCACAGGAGCAACTGCATCGTAAAAAGATTTTGCCTTTCCAATATCCTTCACCGGTAGCCCGATATGACCTAGTTTCATATTTAGAGATTATATCAAAACCATGTTGTGCGTAACCGGACAGGGATTAAATCCACTACGTTTACGTCCCTTTGATTAAGTGGTATGGTTTCTTCGGTTCAGTTATCCAACAACATGGGGAGATACACTAATGAAAGGCATAGTGGCCAAGACCTTTGTATACCCTATGAAGGGGTTGCATGGGATTGAAACTCCTTCTCGGGGCCTTGAAGCCCATACCCGCCTCGGTGTAGTGGGCGATCGAAACTTCGCTGTATTCCGCAAACAGCAGGATGCTCCAACGGCATGGAGGCCGAAAGGACAATTTCACGTTTGCGTGAATACCGAAGGAATGGCTCCGCCTCACGCTCTCACCGAGTCCGACCTTGATGGTCAGTTTCGTCCGGGATTGGAAAGAGTCCGGGAACTGTATAGCGAGCGTGGCGTACTCAACGAGACCACCATACTCGTGGACACAGAAGGGAAATGGCATTTATCCGATACCCCCAAGCCCTGCGTCTCCTTTCTGAATTTGGCCTCGGTAGCGGCGCTTGAAGAATTCATGGGTGCTGAAATCGATCCACACCGCTTTCGAATGAACGTCTGGGTCGAAGGACTCGAACCTTTCGCTGAGTTGGAATACATCAAAGGCTTCGAGAACGGCAGTCTCTATCCTGCGCAAGTCCATGGCGTCCGCTTTGGCATCGACGACGTGTGTGAACGTTGCCGGGCAATAGAACAAAGTCCGGAATCGGGAACGTGGAATACGGAATTCCAGGCCTCGATCACTGCCTTGCTGAAGGAACGAGGATACGCCGGTTCCCCACATCGGGGCACGCTCGCTGTTATGGGATGGCTTGCCATTCCCGAGAACAACGACCTCATTCGGCAAGGTCATCAGGTCACGTTCGGCTGATTTGTAGCCGACCACCTGATCAACTATATAGACCGCTCCTCGTGAGCGGTCTTTCTTTGGTCATCTGGTATAAAGTTGCAACTTATTTTATGTGCTTAGGTCTAAGCTCTTGAATATCGTGAGCATCAAGTGCTTCATCTTCCATGTTTCTCTTTCGAGGTTCATGATGGTCAAGTTGTCCAGATTTCTTTGCGATCTCCCACGCTTCATCTCGCTCTACATATCTTCCGGTGCTGGTAACAAACCCATCTTCAACTGAATCGTTAGAGTCATGCCAGTCGGGGTTGTTCTCCTCCATTTCTATAATGGCGTCCATGTGTGTTTTGCCAGTATATACCTCATCACGAAAGCGAACTGCTGAGGCTGCAATCTTCTCTCTGGTGAATTCTGGGCTCTCTAAACTCATATGAAAATTATATCAGACCTCAAACTTCCAAACCAAACACCCGCCGGTCATATTATGACCGGCGGGTGGTTAAACGCTCTTTAGTTCCCTGCTTCAACTTCCGGCGCAACTCGCTCAAAGCAAGTATGTCCGACCCCATGCTCCCAGTTGTAGTTCATCGGGTGGTATTTCGTGTCATACATTGGCCGAGCAACAGAGGCATACTCATCGCGCATAGATTGACGCGCGAACGTTGCACACAGTTCATATGATTGCTCTCCAAGGACGGTGTACTCATAGGTGCTACGGCCTTCAGGCGCCTTCGGTGCTGGGACTGATGTATAAAGTTCAGCGACCGAGTCCGGAAGAACTGCATTGGTGCGATAATGCTCTTCAATACGCCACTGCATATCCTGTAGGTCAGAGATCTGCTGCTGGTCAATACGCTGCTCGCGCACTTCAGCAGGACTATCGATGCTTGTGAAGCCAACCACAACTGCAGTCAGGACAAGTATGGTCGCTGCACCTGCATACATGAGTGCCTGTCGTTCGTGCGTTGTCCAGTACCCACGGGTATCAAGAATGTAATACTTGAGTGCCGCACTCACGATCACCAGAAGCGCACCTGCCTTCAAAAGGAAACGCATAGTGACCTCACCATTGAGGAATGCCCAGAGAACTGCAACAAGGTCACTAAGCAGGATCGCACTTCCCACGAACAATGAGAGGTAGATAAGCCATCGTGTGAGTGTGAGATACACACCGTGTTCCTTTCGCCGAATCTGGTTCACCATCCGTGTCAGAACGACGTATACAGGGAAGAACACAATGAGAGTTGCGAGACCAAAGCGAATACCACTCTGTGCGCTCTCGTACGCCCAGTATCCTGCAGCTGCATCCGGATACGCGATATTGATAATACCGAACACGACCGCCACAAGTGCTGAGAGTGACGCGTAGAGCGCCACGAGTGCACCGAGCTGCAGGACAAAGTTCTTTGAGGTGTTTTCCATAATGACCAGCTAGACCTAATAACTCATCTATTGTACTGCTTCATGAATCCTGCGCAAATAGAAAAGGCCGGCGATCTCTCACCGGCCCACCAGCATTTGTGCCGCAATATGGTGTCAGCCAAACAGCGCCAGGGTGAACGATTGATCACCCAAAATCACGAGATCCGCAATGAATATGAAAATCGCAAGCGCAATCGGCTTAGACCAGCTTATTCCCTGCCGCTTATACTCTTCTGTCCCCGTACCGCTCATTTAATTATGGCTCCTTTGTTGTTTGAACCCCGTCCCTAACCGCAGGCTACACCTATACCGTACATCTGTAAATGGAAACGTTGCGTATGCGTCTGTATGCAATACAATGTACCTATGAAACCAGAGGATCTAAAGAAAGCACCGAAGTTGTTTTGTGAAAATATTCAGACCGGGTACTCGAACGAATACTTTGTCATTGGGTTGCAGAGCGGCCACCAGGCGCAGGCGTACGCGCTTTCTCCCGCACACACGAAGCGACTGATGCAGAAACTTGCCTATGAGCTGGAAGAGTTCGAAAAGAAACACGGAAAGATAACCGCGCAGTGGGACCCGAATGTGGTGAGCCCTGTTCAGAAAGCGAACCCACCTCTTGAGAGTAGCTAGACCGCAACCTTGTATCTATAGAAGCAGAGTGCAAAGAGGAAGAAAAAGAGACCTGCAGCAATGAATGGGAAGGTGACGAAGCCAAACTCAATGAATGTGACCTCAGCGCAGTCGCCGCCGGCGAGTGTGCAGTTGATGAGCTCTGTGTCACTCACCTGGAGACGTACACCCAGCTGCAATAGATGCTGGTAGACAGCTACCAAGAACCCCACACCTGAAAGCACTGCGCCATACAGCGCGACCGTGGTATCCCTCACATACAGTGCGGTCCCGAACAGGAACACCTGCGGATACAGGAAGGCTCGCTGGAGCCAGCACAGACTGCACGGTGTATACCCAAAGACCTCCGAGTATACAAGGGTCAAAACGGAACCAAAGGCAGTGAGCAGAAATACTGCGTAGAGCGCGTAGTCCCGCACAACACCCGCCAGTGCACGTCGTGTATACCAGTCGATTATGAGCACGGCGCCGCCGATCAGCATGCCGATAGCGGCAAGTGATGACAGCTGGTTTACGGTCTCAATGATGCTGAACATATCTAGCTATGCATAAACTCTACCACGTCACCATCCTGCACAACATACTCCTTCCCCTCCGTTCGGAGGGTTCCCTGCTCGCGGGCTTTTGCAGTTGAGCCTGCTGCCACCAGGTCCTCGAAGGCTGTGACCTGTGCACGGATGAATTTTGTCTTGAAGTCAGTATGAATGGCCGCACCTGCGTCCGGTGCAGTGCTTCCTCTCCTGACCGTCCACGCTCGGGTCTCTTTCTCGCCGGTGGTGAAGAATGAGATAAGGCCCAAGAGCGTATAGCATGCACGGATGAGTGAATCGATGCCACTCGCCTGCGAACCGTACTCCCGGCGAAATTCATTCTTCTCAGACTCCTCAAGATCCTTCAACTCATGCTCGACACCTGCGTCAACTATGACGTACGCAGAACCGCTTGTTTCAAAGAATTCAACCAGCTCCTTCCACCGATCGTCGTTGGTCTCATCAAAGTTATATGCGTTGTGTTTCTTGTTGCAGACGTACAGAAATGGCTTCATGGTGAGCAGGTGGAGGGCTTGGACCAGCCCACGTTCTGCGTCAGTCATTTCAAACCCGTTCGCTAGTTTGCCACTCTCAAGGTGTGCCAGCAGTCTTTCAAGCACTTCTTGCTCGGTCGCTGCCTCCTTGTCCCCACGCTTCACATCCCGTTCAAGATTCCCGATTCGCTTTGATACGGTCTCCGCGTCAGCCAGGATGAGTTCAAGGTTGATGACCTCGATATCGTGCATGGGGTCCACTGCACCGGAGACGTGGTGTACATCCGAGTCATCGAAGATACGTACTACCTCAGCGATCATATCAACTTCTCTAATGTGTGAGAGGAACTTGTTGCCGAGTCCTTCACCAGACGCTGCACCCTGTACCAGCCCAGCTATGTCCACGAATTCGATGGCAGCGGGAATGGTTTCAACAGATCCTGAGATAGTGGTGAGCGTATCGAGTCGGTCATCAGGCACGCCAACGATTCCCACTGATGGATCGATGGTACAGAACGGGTAGTTCTCTGCCGGTACGGCGCTTCGTGTGAGTGCATTAAAGAGCGTGGATTTTCCAACGTTCGGCAGCCCGACAATTCCAACACTCAATGACATAGTGGCGTTAGCGTATCAGAAATTAGAAAAAGAAAAAGCCGCGCGGTTGCCCACGCGGCTCGATCGATCACCCGGTCACCAGATCCCAGGCTTTTATCCTTTCAGGAACGTCCGGATTCTTTATGAAGTGATAGACCGGGTTTCGGCATATCTGAGGCACCATCTCGAACAGTCTGACATCGTTCGGCTCCGCATCAGAGCGTTCCCTTAGGAGGAACCGGGGAGTGCCACGATCGGTCAGAGGTGCCGCAAAGACCCCTTCGCGTATGTCCCCATTTCCATCCCGGTATGAGCGCACACAGCCGAATACTCCTTCCGGGAAACGTTTGATCGCCTCCCGAGAGTGCTGAAGGAAACGACGAGCACGCGCGTCAGGTACGTCTGCGGTATTAAATGCAAAAGCCACTTTTTGGCCTCCTCTTGAGTAATGTACACATGGCCCTCCGCCACGCGAGACATGGTAGCACACAATCAATGCTGTTCAATAAGAGGCACTATATACCCTTCTCACCCAGATCAGCAATCTCTCCAAGCCAGTCTTCGCGACAGGTGTCAGACACGTGGTCACACGGACCATACGCAGATACCTTCGTTTTGATACCTGCAAATTCAAGGATGCCGTACTGGATCTCGTTTGTGTAGTCTCCGAACTTCCACCACGTTTTGAACGGACTGTGTGTACCGGCGACAATTACCACACGCGCAGTCTTTCCCTTAAGCCGTTGAATGAGCTTCTTAGTCTCCTTATCAAAATTGAATGCAAAACCCGGGAGCCACATTCGGTCAAATAGGCCTTTCAGAAGTGCCGGCATCGTACACCACCAATTGGGGTATGCAATAAAGATATGATCGGCGTTGTTGATCTTCTCCTGAAGGAGGATAAGGTCAGGTTCCAGCTCCTGTATCTCTTTGTATCCTTTGTGCAGTATCGGATCAAAATCCAACTCACCGATGTTCACCCGCTCGACCTCATGTCCTGCCTCACGCGCTGCAGATTCGTATCGGTCAGCTATTCGTCCGGTGAAGGTGTCCTTGTCCGGGTTTCCTAGTATTACGAGGATCTTTTTTGCCATGTGTCTCAGTATACGTTCCAACGTGCAATGCTGAAAGCGTGTGGTGTGAAAAGCAGGTGCGCTACCGTCTGATACTTCCGTTCGGATTGAACTTTCCCTGTACACCTCCCTGCATCTGCAGTAGCTTTGCCTTTGTCTCCGGACTCATGGATTTTTGAAGCTCTGCTTGATATTTCGGCAACACCTTCATAGCTGCGGCCATCTGATTGTTACCGTTCTTCTTTAGCTCCTCCTGCATGTCCTTCGCAATCTTCTCAAACAACTTTGGATCCTTCTCCACCATTTCCATGATCAACTGCCGCTGATCCTCCGGTACATTCTTAAGCTGAGACTGGATAAGTTTTTTAACTGCGTAGTTCTTTATTTTTCCAAACATTTCGCTATTTTATCAGACTGTTCACTGTATGGAAAACCAAAATTACCAAATATTGACAACATCGCATTAGTGATGTATCTTTGGAGCCTTATTCATCACTGACCGAGAGAACGATATGAATGTTGTACGAAGTGTTGTGAACGACTTTATCACCTATTTCAACCCGAAAACGCGCACAGGTCTCATTCGACTTGGTATCGCTGTGGCAGCGGTCGCTGTAGTCGGTGTTTTTGCGTTTCAGAATGGCGAAGAAGCTACCCCAGCTGAAGAGCAGGTACGCGGTGTGCAGATAGAACAAGTAGGTTCGTTCGGTACTGGTGGCGCTCTCACTCTCGTTGGTACTGTAAAGGCAGTTGATCAGGCGACACTCCAGGCCGAGGCCGGTGGGCGGGTGACAGCTGTACGGGTGGGACTTGGCGATACTGTCCGAGCTGGCTCTGTTATTGCAACGCTTGAGAACAGCAGTCAGTATGCGGCTGTTCTGCAGGCAGAGGGCTCATATGAGGCGGCGCTTGCTGCAGCAGCGCAAAGCGACATCGGCGTCGATCAGTCGCAGACCTCCCTTGTACAGGCGAAGAACAATGCGGTCAGTGTCGTACGCGGAGCATACAACACAGCCAACAGTGCGGTTCGAAACAACATCGACACCTTTTTCACCTCTCCTGATGCGCAGTTCACTCCCGGACTCCGGCTCGAAGGATACGGATACACATCATATCTCAATAACGAACGCGTATCGTTTCAGAATATCCTGACCCAGTGGCGCGGCGAAGCAGATACGCTTGATGTCAATGACGACCTCACCGCCGCTCTTTCTGCTGCAGAACAATGGACCGAGCGTATCATTGAAATGGTAGAGACATTCATTGTTCTATTGAATGATCAGCCGTCAGCAAGCGGTCGGTACACCAGCACCGAACTTGCGTCATACAGCGTGACCTTCTCCGCTCTTCGTGCGGAACTGAACGCTACTCTCTTGTCCATCGAAAATGCCCGAACGACACTGCAAAGCGCAGAAGAAGGTGTGAGCCGAGCCAAGATCGGAGGCACCGGCGGTACTGTTTCCGCTGCGAACGCTAGTGTAAAGCAGGCGCTTGGCGCACTACGCAGCGCGCAGTCAACATACAACAAGACCATCATCCGCTCTCCGATCACAGGAGTGGTACAAACGCTGTCTGTTGATACTGGTGATTATGTGAGCGCATTCACGACCGTTGCGACCGTTGCCAACCAGAACGCTCTCGAGGTCACGACCTTTATAAGTTCTGCTGAAAGAGAGCGTATTGCGGTTGGAGACGTCGTAATGTTGCAGGACGGTGGCGAAGGGGTTGTTGTCGCGATCGCTCCGGCTGTTGACGCTGCGACCGGAAAGATCGAGGTAAAGATCCAGAGTCAGAGTGAGTTGCTTCAAAATGGTGATGTTATTGAACTCACGCTTGCCGGCGACGCTCCCGACACTACCAGTGTGTCGACCGGACCGATCACCATCCCGATTGCAGCTATCAAGGTAGAGACCGACCGCATGGTGGTGTTCACCGTTACCGACGAGAATATTCTTGTAGCACACAAAGTGACTGTCGGGCCGCTTCTCGGTTCAGAGATCGTGATCATCGACGGCATTACAACCGACATGGAGATCGTAACCGACGCGCGCGGCCTCAATGAAGGCGACCGCGTCACTATCCTGCCGAACTAGTGTTATCCCTCATACTATGTATACCGTCTGGAGCTTCTTCACCCATAAACGAAACTTTAGCTTTCTTGTACTCGGCGCGCTGATCGTCGCCGGGCTCTTTTCAGTGTTCTCGATCCAAAAGGAATCAAATCCTGAGGTGAAGATCCCAATGGGGATCGTCACCACTACACTTCCCGGAGCATCGGCGGCCGATATGGAAACACTGGTCACGAACGAGATCGAGACAGTACTTGCCGGTTCCCTTTCGAATGTGAATCAGATCACCTCGGTGTCACAGCAGGGGGTGTCGACTGTCACCGTCGAGTTCAATGCGAGTGCGGACCTTGATAAGTCGATTCAGGACCTCAAGGACCGAGTGGATACTGTTGTCTCGGAGCTACCGGAAGATGCCAGCGATCCGCGCGTATTCGAAGTGGACTTCTCGCAGCAGCCGGTCCTCACATTCGCAGTGGCGGGCGACCTGCCTCCGTCTGAGTTCGCTACCCTCGGGCGCCAGCTGGAAGACAACCTTGAATCAATTCCAGGCGTTTCCAGCGTCTCAGTCTCCGGTGCACCGGAACGTGAGGTACAGGTGATCGTACGGCAAGAAGCGTTGCAGTCATTCGGGCTCTCACTCGCTGACGTCGTGTCCGCTATTCGTCGATCGAACGTGAACATACCGGTAGGGGCCATTGAAATGAATGGTGTTTCATATAACCTGCAGTTCGAAGCGGATATCGCGGATACATCCGAGGTTGGAAACATCATCGTGGCGAGTGAGAACGGGCGCCTTATATACGTCCGTGACGTGGCGCTCGTCGCTGACGGACTCAGTGAGATGACCTCCCTTTCACGTGTGTCGGTCGACGGTGAACCGTCCATGCCGTCTCTCTCGTTCGATGTCCAGAAGCGCACTGGCGGTAATGTTACCGAGATCACGCGCGCAGTGAACGAACGGCTTGAGGAATTGCAGCAGCAGGACGGACTCCTCGAAGGTCTCACGGTGGTCACCATCTTTGATACCGGTGACTATCTGTTGCAGGACCTCATCACCCTTTCCACCAGCGGTATTCTCGCTGTGGTACTCGTAATGATCGTGCTCTTCCTCACCATCGGCTGGCGCGAGTCGCTGGTCGCTGGTCTTTCCATCCCTATCTCGTTCATGATCGCGTTCCTAGGACTTCTCATGTCAGGGAATACGTTGAACTTCATATCACTATTCGCTTTGATCCTGTCGGTCGGTATTCTCGTCGACTCGGCTATTGTGATTGTGGAGGGGATCCATACCAACATGCGCGCGTGGATGAAGGCAGAAAAGGACGCGGCAGTCGTCCCCACAAATCCACTGATGCGCACAGTTGCCATACGAAGCTCAGACTTTGGTGAGGTGGACAAGAAAAGCGCAGCGCTCAAGACCATTCGTGACTTCCATACCCCGGTGACCGCAGGGACAATGACCACGGTCGCTGTCTTCGTCCCTCTTTTCTTTATCTCGGGTATCGTCGGTGAGTTCATCAAGTCCATCCCGTTCACCATCATCTTTGTCCTCCTTGCTTCGCTGGTGGTCGCTCTCGGGTTCGTTCCCCTCATCGCATCTCTCGTGCTCAAGCGTCGCATGACCAGCAGGCTTGAAGAACGACAGGAGGAATACACGAATCGTGCGCTTGCGTGGTACAAAGGGATCCTTTCACGGTTCCTTCATGACCGGACACTTAGCAACCGCTTTCTCGCCCTGGTCATCGGTCTTTTCTTTGCAACGCCGATCCTGCCGATCAAAGGCATGTTCGCAGCCGCGATCTTCTGCGCGATCGTGAGTGGTACACTCTACCTTCTTCTCGAGCGAAATATTCGCTGGCTCATCCTGATGCCCGCTCTCATTGCATCGATCGTACTTGCAAGCGTTCTGACCACGTTCCTTCCGTCATTTGCGACCATGAAGGTTGAGTTCTTCCCTGTTGGTGACGAGGACTTCCTTATTGTGGAGATGGAGCTGCCTGAAGGCACGGTACTTGATGCATCTGAACTAGAAGCACGAAAGGTGGAAGAGATCCTCTATACAGAACCGACAATTGAATCATTCGTTATGACCGTGGGTGGCTCGAGTGCATACTCAGGCACAGGAGCTAGTGCAGGAAGCAAACTTGCGAACGCATTCGTTCAGCTCTATGGAGATCGTAACGAAACGAGCGCTGAGGTGGCTGACCGTCTTTCTGAAAGTCTTTCAAGTATCCAAACATCTGAGATCCGGGTCACACAACTTGCGGGAGGTCCTCCTGTTGGAACACCGGTCCTGATCACATTTCGTGGCGAGGATCTTGAACAACTTGAAATGCTTGCGGTGGAGGCTGCACGCATCCTGGAGACGATAGAGGGTACGAACGCCATCACGACCAGCACCAAGGATGATAGTCTGGAATTCCTCCTGACGGTCAACAAAGCAAAGGCGGCAGTCCTTGGTGTAGACCCTGCAGCGATCGCTGATACTGTGCGTACTGCTGTGTATGGCAGTACCGCCACAACCATCAACGTGGAAGAGGATATCGACGTTGTCGTGCAGATGGCACTGAACCGTGACTACCTCGACCCGCATGACACCAACCAGACAACAATCGACGCAGTGAAGCAACTTACCATCCAGACACCAAACGGTCCGGTATTGCTCGGTAGTGTGGTCGATGTTGAGCTTGCACGCGGTAGTGCAGCTATTCGCCACGATGATGAGAAGCGTATTGCAACAGCGGAAAGTCAGCTGGCTGACGGCGGGAACGTCGCTTTGATCGTCGCTGAGTTCGAACGTCGTGCAGCAGAAGAGCTCACCGTTCCTGAAGGTGTGGAAATGGTCATTGGCGGACAGAACGAAGAAACGGATCAATCATTTGCGGAAATGGGGTACGCGATCATCGCGGGCTTGGTCCTCATGTTCTCCATTATCGTGCTGATGTTCAACTCATTCCGACATGCCATCTACGTCATTGCGCCCGCTTTCCTTTCCTTCATTGGTATCGCACTTGGCCTTACGCTCACCGGCAATGCGCTCTCCTTCCCGGCACTTATGGGACTTATTGCACTCGTAGGTATCGTGGTGAACAACTCGATCATTTTGATCGATGTGATGAACTCACTCCGACGTGAACATCCGGAATGGGATAAAGCACAGTTCGTGCTTGAGGGTGCATCGTCCCGACTTCGCCCGATCCTCCTTACCACCACAACCACTGTGATCGGTATCGTACCGCTTCTCTTCACTGCTTCCTTCTGGGCACCGCTCGCACTTTCGATCATCTTTGGCCTCTCGTTCGCGGTGATCATCACCCTTGTGATGATCCCGATCATATACTTCCGCAACCCGGGATCGATCGACTAGCTTCAACACAACAAAAGCCAACGACATACGTTGGCTTTTGTTGTGTTGGAGGTTCTGGTTATACCTTCGTCTTGAAGTATGCAAGCGTACCGTTGATGGCAAGTATTGCCACGATTACGATCGCAAGATACATGGTGAAAAACTGCGTGTATGAGAGCCCTACAAGGCCGATGGTCGAAAAGAAATACAATACGGCAAGCATGTACCATGAACCGGCCTGAAGTGCAGGCCCGAGGAAACGTGGCATGCGGTGTATGGTCATGAGTATTGCGTTTGCGAACAACACGAGCACTACCGTCCACGCAGCGAGTATGAACGGGTACAGTGCATATGTGCCAGTTGCAATGTATACGAGGAGTGCTTGTCCGACCATTGTGAGGAGAATAGCGATCATCGCAATGCGAAGGATCGTATAGACAACGCCCATAAGGCGACGTTCTGATTGATCCATGTTGTTGTCCCGTACGGCGACAATATAGTTGACGACTGCGAGTGTGGATGAACCGACACCGAGTGAGACTGCGAGACTTTGTGTGAACGCAAGAATGAGGTATGTAATTTCCATATGGTTGTATTATATGACCTTCCGACTCAATGTTCGTATTAGGTTATACACAATCGTATTTATTTGCTACACTTCTCCTGGACAGTTCATGCGCATCTCCTCCGTATGCGCATGAGCGCCGAATACTGATCTGTCACATGCGAACCGCAGTCCCCAACCCGCCGTTACTCCAGCGGTTCGTTTAACGACACTGATGTACTAGGCGCCTTGCGGCCGGCTCTCAGAATAGAGTCGGCCGCCTCCTATTTTGTATCAACCACTAGAAAATGCCCGGAAATTGCCCGGGCATTTTGTTCATACTCCGATCTCATCACGCTCACTCCTTTTCCGCCCGCCAATTTTTGCAAACAGTTCAAGGAGTTCGAGTGTTGGGCACCGCCCCTGTCCTTTTAACAGAGGGAAATACCTGTTCAGGTTCTCTGGAGACATCGCAAGTCCGACTGCCTGCAGAATAACCGGAATGTCATCAGGATCGTCCATGTATGAGTTTTGGATCAGATAGACCTCTTTATCTGCGATCGTCCTGCTGATCGCCCAGCGGCCACCCTGCATATACGGCAGGTATGCTTTCTCCATCGTGCTCTCCTTTGAAAGAACAAAAAAGCCCGCGTGAGGCGGACTCTGTTTTGGACAACTGTTTCTCACTCATCCAAAATACAACCCGTCTCGCGGAGCATTGAGCACGACCACCAGAACTGATGAGGGGCTGTATTTCATAGTGTATAGACTATATCATAGGTGTACTCATTCGCCACAACCATATAAGGTTAAACTAAAGCAAAATAGAAACCTGATTCTCTCCAACTTCAACAGTTCCTGACATACATTCGAACGATTCGGTCTCACCATCAGTGTTTTTCACTGTGATAGTACCTTGTTTCAATGGTGAGATAAAAGCTTCATGCTGAGGGAGTATGGTCATTTCTCCTTCCGCGCCCGGTACCGTCACAAGTGTCGCAGGCGCATCAAAGACCGGCCCGTCAACACGTGCGATCATGAGATGAAATGTTTTTTGTTCTGCCATACTACGAAGCCTTGACCTCATCAATACCACCCTTCATGTAGAAAGCCTGTTCTCCGATATCATCATGCTTTCCGTCGAGGATCTCCGCAAAACCACGAATTGTTTCGGCGAGCGGTACGTACTTGCCTGGTGCGCCGGTGAACACTTCAGCAACAGAAAATGGCTGACTGAGGAAGCGCTGGATCTTTCGCGCGCGGTACACCGTCTGCTTGTCCTCTTCAGAAAGTTCCTCGATACCAAGGATGGCAATGATGTCCTGCAGATCCTTGTATCGCTGAAGAACCAACTTCACACCCTGCGCAACGCGATAGTGTTCCTCTCCAACGATCGTTGGATCGAGTGCAGAAGAGTTACTATCCAATGGATCGATCGCTGGATAGATACCCAAGCTAGCAAGCTGGCGCGAGAGGGCGACGGTTGAGTCGAGATGGGAGAAGGTCGTTGCCGGCGCCGGGTCGGTGTAGTCGTCAGCTGGTACGTAGACGGCCTGTATCGATGTGATCGAACCGGTCTTGGTCGAAGTGATGCGCTCCTGCATCTTTCCCATTTCCTCCGCAAGCGTCGGCTGGTACCCCACTGCTGACGAAACTCGACCGAGAAGTGACGACACCTCCTGACCTGCCTGAGTGAACCGGAACACGTTATCCATAAAGAAGAGAACGTCCTTTCCTCCTTCGTCGTCGCGAAGCGCCTCCGCCATGGTGAGGCCGGTGAGACCCACGCGAGCACGTGCTCCCGGTACTTCGTTCATCTGACCGAATACAAGTGCGGTCTTTGAAAGCACTCCTGAGTCCTTCATTTCATGGTAGAGGTCGTTACCTTCGCGTACACGCTCTCCCACACCGGCGAACACAGAGTATCCGCCGTGCTCTGACGCGACGTTGTTGATAAGCTCTTGAATGAGCACGGTCTTCCCCACGCCAGCACCGCCAAAGAGTCCCACCTTCCCACCTTTGATGAAAGGAGCCAAAAGGTCGATCGATTTGATACCAGTCTCGAAGACCTCGGTCGCGGTCGACTGCTCAACGAACGACGGAGCCTCCTGGTGGATGCCACGCCTTGGTGCCTTTGTTAGCTTTTCGCCATCATCGAGCGTGTCACCAAGTACATTGAAGAGCCGCCCGAGCGATTCAACACCCACGGGAACCGAAATGCCTGCACCGGTGTCAGTGACCTCCATGCCGCGTGTGAGGCCCTGCGTGTCCTCCATAGCGATGGCACGTACGCGGTCAAGTCCGACATGTTGCGCAACCTCAAGTGTCAGCACCGTACCGTCCTCTTTTTTCACCTCAAGTGCATTCAGAAGATCAGGTACGCCGTCCTTGAAGTGCGCATCTACGATCGGGCCGATAATTTGTGTGATGGTTCCAGTATTCATAATGCTTGGTTTAGTAGCGTGTGTAATGTTCCTTATGATTTCATCGCCTCAAGACCGCCAGTGATCTCACTCACCTCAGCGGTAATGACAGCCTGCCGCTCTTTGTTATACACGAGCGTAAGTGCCTTTGTGATCTCCTTGCTCTTGTCGGTCGCGTTCTTCATGGCCACCATGCGCGCCGAGTGTTCACTTGCCTTCGACTCAATGAGTGCATGGTAGAGCATGATCTCTATAAGTTTCGGGATCAGAACGCTCAACACCTCCTCCGCTGACGGTTCGATAGTATAGGTGAGTTCACCTGCCGTCGAGGCGCTCTCCTCACTCCATCTTCCTGCCTTTGGTCGGATATCCCGCATTGTCTCTTCAAGTTCGTTGGGCGCAAGCGGCAGAAGCGTGCGCATGACCGGCTTCTGCTCGAATGTGGAAACGAAGTTCTGGTATGCCACCTTCACTGTTTTGTATTCGCCGCCGGAGAACGCTGCTATTACCGTTTCGGCCATCGTATACACGTCCGCAACAGTTACATCGTCCGTCACGTTCGTATATTCACCAAGGATCGGACGGCCCGCACGGTGCGCGAACTCAACCGCCTTCCGGCCAACAGCGATAACATCGGTTTCCCTTTCCGCACGGAGTGTTTGCTCTGCAAGCTTCAACACCGCGCTGTTCACGCTTCCGGCGAGTCCCTTATCACTGGTCACGATTACCAGGAGTGCCTTGCCGCGTTCGCTCGGAACCAGCAACGGGTGAGTCAACACTTCACGCGAACGCGAAAGCTGACGAAGTATACGAAGTGCGGTCGATACATACGGACGGCTGGTGAGTGCTCGTTCCTGCGTCTTCCGCATCTTCACCGCAGACACCGCCTCCATGGCTTTCGTCACTTTGCCGGTCTTTTGTGTGGAGACTATTTTGTTTTTAACTTGCTTTAATGCCATGGTCTGCAACTATCTATCCCTTTGCTACGAAAAGATCTGCATGCGTGTCGCGGAAATCTTTAATGGCGCTGTTGAGTTTTTCGGTTGTGTCATCAGAAAGGTCATGTTTGGTCTCGATCTCTGAAAGAATATCGCTCCGATCACGCTCAATAAACGAAACGAATGCAACTTCGATCTCACGTACCCGCTCAACCGGCGCGTTCGCAAACAGTCCATTGTTCGCACCGTAGAGCGCAACCGCCTGTTTATAGAACGGGATCGGATCATTCTGTCCCTGCTTCAGGAGCTCCACATACGTGCGTCCGCTCTCAAGTCGCGCCTTGGTTTCATCATCAAGGTCAGACGCGAACTGCATGAAAGCTTCCAGCTCACGAAACTGCGCAAGCTCAAGCTTTATCTTCCCGGACACTTTCTTCATCGCCTTCGTCTGCGCGGCAGAACCCACGCGCGACACCGAGTTACCAACATTGATCGCCGGTCGGATACCTTTGTTAAAGAGATCGCCTTCAAGGAAGATCTGTCCATCGGTGATCGAGATCACGTTGGTCGGGATGTATGCGGAGATGTCTCCCTCCTGGGTTTCAATGACAGGGAGCGCTGTGATGGAACCACCACCAAGTGCTTCATTCAATTTCGCTGAACGCTCCAGAAGTCGTGAGTGCAGGTAGAAGATGTCTCCAGGATATGCCTCACGTCCCGGTGGACGGCGAAGAAGAAGGGAAAGCTGACGATACGCAACGGCGTGCTTCGAAAGATCGTCAAAGATCACCAGGACGTCCTTCCCCTTCTGCATAAAGTACTCACCGATCGCCACACCGGTGAAGGGTGCGATGAAGAGCATCGGGGACGCCTCCGCCGCTGAGGTCGCCACAACGGTCGTATACTTCATTGCACCCGCTGCCTCAAGCTTTGCTACGATACTGGCTGTCTTCGAGCGCTTCTGCCCGATGGCCACATACACGCAAAGCGGACGTGTCTCCTCCGGCTCGTTCTGCTGGTTGATGATGGTGTCGATGGCCACTGTAGTTTTTCCGGTCCCGCGATCACCGATGATGAGCTCGCGCTGACCTCGTCCGATCGGGATCATGGAGTCGATGGCTTTGATACCGGTATGCAAGGGTGTGTTCACACTCGCACGATCCATCACTCCGTATGCCACGCGCTCGATCGGCATGTCGCTGTCTGTCTTGATCGGACCATTCCCATCGATGGCCTCACCGAGTGCGTTCACCACACGACCGATGATGGCGTCACCGACCGGAACCGAGAGAAGCTTTCCGGTGCGAAGTACCCGCATTCCTTCCTTTATCCGAGCCGATTCACCAAGCACCACCACCTTCACCGTATCTTCCTCGAGGTTGAGAATGAGTCCATAGAGTACCGATTCATCCTTCAGGATCTCCTCGAGCGGCTTTCCGTCACTGTCATCAAAAACGACCATCTCCATCATTTCCGCCTTTGAGAGGCCGTCGATCTCAGCAATGCCGTCGCCGACAGAGATAACGCTCCCGATCTCTGCAACAACGCCTTCGGCTGTTGTGTCGAGTGATTCGATCTCTTTCTTGATACGGTCAATAATTGGTGAACTCATAGTTTAGATACGTGATGAATTGATAATGTTGCGGTACAGGTTATATAGTGTCCGTTTATAGCTATTGTCTGATCGTTTGTCCTTAGTGGTGACCATGAATCCTCCGATAAGGGTATCGTCGATAACGGTCTCTGTTGGCACCGGGACATCGAGCGCCGCACACACTGCTTTGATGGCTGTTTTGTGCCGTTTCTCATCACCGTCCGTGCCGAGCGTGAGCGTCACGTTGGTGTCACGCAACCGTGCAAGTAGCTGGCGGTATAGGATCGCAAGAATGCGGCGCTTCAGCTTTCCGTGTCCCCTTCGCGCCAATGCTGCATTAAGACCGGCAAGGGCATTCGCCGGACGCATTCCGGCGTTCAGCTGATCCATCAGTGCTTGTGCGTAGTGCTTAGGGGTCATGAAATGATACTTACGAGGTCTTCTCACGAAGGACCTTCTCTGCAGTGAGTACGGCAAGGCGAGCGATCTCTGCCTCGCTTTCAGTACGTGCACGTTCCGCGATCTGCTCACTCTTCACGTTCGCTGCAGCAACAATGGATGCGGCCTTTTCTTCAGCCTGCTTCACGGTCGTATCGCCGATCTCCTCAGCGTGCGCACGTGCTCGTGAAGCTACCTGCTCAGCCTCTCCATGAGCCGCTGCAAGGATCTCCTTCCGTGATTCGTCAGCTGCAGCACGCGCTGCTGCCGCTTCCTCTGCATCTTTAACTCCCTGCTTGATCTGCTCTTCACGTTCCGAAAGGATCTTGAGCACCGGCTTATACAGGAAGTGCGTCAATACAACCGCAAGGACGGTGAAGTTAAGGATCTGTACGACAATGAGTTTTACGTCAACGCCGAATGCTTCGAGTAATTGTTCCATATGCTTAGGGTAAAGCTCATAACGCGTCGATTCGACGCAGTTTTAATGGCTTTAAGCGAACATGATGACAAAGGCGACCACGAGTGCAAAGATCGCGAGCGCTTCAACGAACGCGATACCAATGAACATGGTTGCCTGGATCTTTCCTGCTGCTTCAGGGTTGCGGCCAATGGCCTCGAGTGCTTTCGACACAAGGATACCGATACCGATACCCGGACCAAGCACACCAATACCGGCAGCGAGACCGGTTGCGAGTGCCTTCATGGCCTCAGCATCGATCTGTGCGACCTCCTGTGCGATCTCTAGTTCTGGCATAAATTTTGTTATTAGACCTTAGTTACTAATGGACAACTATGAGCCAACCTGTACAGCAGGCTCATGATTACCCACTAACTGCTAGTGTGGTTCCTCGGTCGCAAGCTTAATGAAATACAAGGTCAAGATAGCAAAGATGAACGCTTGTATGAACCCCACGAACACTTCATACGCAATGAGCGGCACTGGCAACACATACGGTGTGGCGAGTGCCATCACCACAAGAATGAGGGTCTTGCCGGCAAAGATATTGCCGAAGAGACGAAACGAGAACGCTACCAGACGCGCGAACTCAGACATGAGTTCGATAAGACCGATCGCGAACGCAAGTGGTGAAGAGAAGTTAATGAACTTCCCCGCGTACCGCCACACCCCGATCGCAAGCACACCAGCGATCTCGATGGTGAAGAAGGCGATGATCGCAAACGCGATGGTGATGTTGAGGTCTGCCGCAGGTGGGTATAGAAGAGGTATAAGGTGCCTGTCGCTCCCGTGACCTTCAAAGAACCCAACGGACGTGACCCCAGGGAATAGCCCAAGCCAGTTCATCGCAAGGATGAACACGAAGATGGTCATAATGATCGGAAAGTACCGGCGCGTACGACTCTCGTCTTCCAGCACACTTGCGACGTAGTCGTATGCCCCGCCGATGAGCATCTCAAGTATACTTTGGAACTTCGACGGGATCACTGCCAGCTTTCTTCCGCCAAAGAAAGCCAATACCGCCAAGAGAATCATGGTGACCCACGCGGTGAGAAGTGTTGCAGTGATGGGCATCGAACCGACCGTTCCAAGCACGTACGGGCTTAACTTGACACTGATGGCTCCTGACTCCGCAGCGAGCGCGGGGGTGGATACACCAAAGAGCGCGCCCAGAAGGAGCGTTCCTCCAACCACTCGTATTCTCGACATTACACTATGAAAGGCCATACTGCGATACTCTCCAGTCGCTCCCCTACGGAATGCAGGACAAATAAAGATTTAAATCGTATTCCGTGCGATTTAAGACTCTGTTGCCCAACATTCCCGCTGTGGCGACGGCGTGATAATAGCATACATCAGTGAGCACGGAAAGAAGAAAACGGGCACAAAATGCCCGTTTCCCACCACCCTATTGTGCTCTCTACGCAGTGTATGCTTCGCCTGCCTGTGGAGCATCAGGTACAGACGCTACGTCTGCCTGTGGTACCTGTTTCAGTTCAAGATAGAGTACATAGACGTATGCAATGCTGATTGGAGTGAGGATCGCGTTCAGGATCAGATTTGAGACTGCGGCGACTCCCGCTCCGATGAACTCATCGAACAGGGCACCTATAAGTCCGAAGATGAGGCCGACGACGATGCCGATAGCAACCAGTACGAGCAGACGGCCGAACACCGCCCACCACTTACCTGAAACCATCCGTTTGCTCTGTTTCATTGCTTCAATACCACCGGTACCTTCAGCGATCAGGACGTAGTAGCTGAAGGCGAACCAGACCGAGAAGATGATACCTGGAATGATAAGAAGGAGGAATCCTGCCAACACCGCAAGCGTCACCACGATCGACAGTATCACGTACCGCCAGAAGTATGGCGTAGATGCACGATACGCATCCATGATGGAAAGTGACGGATTCATGACCGCATGGATCATCGCGATACCCATGAAGATACTGGCGATGATCACAAGGATCCACAAGATGGCCGCCAATGTATATGTGACCGGTGTTGCAAGTGCAAGTCCTTCTTGGAACTCCACCAGCATTGTCACGAGGAAGGTTAAAATGCCCGGAATGATATAAATGCCGACGAACAGTTTCGGATTCTGGAGAAACACGTCTACGGCGTTTCGAATGAGTGTAATTGGCCCTTTCATACGCTTTGTACTTACTGGTATTTCTTCATGATAGCATGCGTACTCAAAATACCACCGCATATATCCATCAAAAGTGAATAGCCGATGAGTGCCATCAGAATCGAAAAAACTGCCGGCGTGGCAGTTTTTTCGCTTATGTGGTTTACTCTTGGCTTGAACGCTTTCCGCCGCTCCATCGGCGACAAAACCGCGCCACTGACAATATCAAATTTTTCTTTGAAGGACTAGGTTTGAGCGTGCAAAGCACACACAATTTTGTTCTTTCAAAAAAAAAGCGGAACGCGTGTGCGTTCCGCCGGTCGAAGTGCTTAGAAGCAGGGCACAGCAAGTTTCCTACTCAGTGGATTCTGTCGCATCCCGCTTCATCTTGCGGACATAGAGAGCTTGCCGACTGACGCCGATTTCGTCGGCGATAGTTGAACTGGTGATGCGCTCACCACGCTCAAACAGACGAGCTGCACCGATAGTCTCTTGCAGGACTCCCCAGTCAGAACGCTCAAACTTTGAAAGCTCCTTGCCCATCAGCTGCTCTGCAAGTTTGCCAATGCACAGAGCTTTTTCGAACCTCTCCGTAGCGCTTAGGCCGGGAGCACTCGTTTGCAACAAAGTCAGATGCTTGCGCGATCTAGACATGAACTCCTCCATTTTCTGGGTTCAGTGAAACTATACCATTAGGACGACAGTGCGTCAAAAACACACAGAAAATTATTGGTCCGAATTTCCTGCTTATATGTAAAAGTTTTCTTTTCCAAAAGCAAAACGGTTGTGTCGACAATCGTCAGCTCTGCCTCTTAAAGGACGCGGAGACGCACGGTCAAGCAGGGGCTCGTACCATCTTGGTGCGAGCTCTTTCTTTTGCGCAGTACAGTCTCGTCATCTCTCCTACAGTTCTGAAATATTTCAACCCGCTCAAATTCATACACGAAGGCCCGGAGGGATACTCCGAGCCTTCGTACCTACCCTTGTGGACCCGACTGGACTTGAACCAGCGACCTCCTGAGTGCAAAACAGGCGCTCTAGCCAACTGAGCTACGGGCCCAACTTTCTGAACCAACATTTAGTTCAAAAGCTGGAATATAGTACTGATTTACGCATCGGAAGTCAATCAGCTATTCGACCATCCACGGTGTTTCGTTCGAAACAGACACTAGATGATTTACCGCCAGCGTTCTGTCACCTTTCCACGCAGCATCCAGTGAGCCGATCTCCATTTGCACATACTCCCCTGTCTCTGCGTCCCTGACTGGATGGACGGTGTCTGTGTCGGCGTTATAGATGTAGCTGTAGCATTGTCCGTCATCAACATGCACTTGTACGCAGTAATAGAGCAGTCGCTGGTCTTCTGCGAGCGCTGTCTCACTCACCGCATAATGGTAGCCGTTGAAATCCTCCTCGGGAGCCATAGTACTTGCACTCACGATCCTGTCGCGTGTTCCGATCTTCACGAACAAACCTTCATTATCGATGATCACATCCCGAATGATGCCTCCACTTTCATTGGCGGATGCAACCAATCCATATTCAGACTGCTCGGTCTGCTTTTCTGCAAACATCGGTTCCTTCTGGTCGGTAAGCTCGAAAGCAATGAATGCGGTCACAAATCCTATGATATATCCGAGTACCGCTATGACGATCTGCTCATGGCGTTTCATATGAAGATTGTAACACCCGAACAACGAGCTACTGTCAACCACTGTGCATAAGGATGCTACCGTCTTCGCACGAGTGCATCAGTGATGAGGTGCTCAATGAATTCAGAATAGGAACAGCCGACCGCGTCGAGGGCCTTCGGCATGAGTGATTCTGCGGTCAGTCCTGGTAGCGTATTCACCTCGAGAAAATACATGCCATCATCCGCCACAATGAAGTCAGAGCGCGAATACTGCGATAGCCCGAGAATAGCATGTATCTGCGCAGCGAAATCCGAAAGCTGCCGCTTTTCATCCGCACTGAACCTTCCCGGACAGATCTCGTCAGTCTTTCCGGAGTATTTTGCGTTGTATGTGAAAAAATGCTCCTCATCCGGTACTACGATCTCGATCGCTGGCAGTGCGTAGAGGGACTGATCGCGAAAACGTTCTACCACACCGATCGTCGCCTCACGTCCGTGGATACGCTTCTCAACAAGAACCTCATCGCGGTGTTCAAGCAGCTGCCCGAGTATGCGTGTCAGTTCACCGCCACCTCGTGTGATGAATGTGTCCACAGACGAGCCGCTGTTCACCGGCTTGACCACACACTCATGTCCATATAGCTCCTCGATGCGGTGTGCAACACGGGCGATGTCAGTGTTGCGCCCTTTCGTGACCCGCATGTGTGGTGCCATCTTGACTGGCATGTCGTAGAGATGCTCTTTTGTGAGGATCTTATTCATCGCCAGCGACGATGCGTACGCTTTGCTGCCAGTGTATGGAATACCAAGCCGATCGAGGAGACGCTGCACTTCTCCATCCTCACCATACGCGCCATGAAGTGCGATGAATGCGACGTCAGCGGTAGCCAGAGCGTCCTTCGGTGCACGCGGAAATCCGTCGACGATCCATTCGCCGGCCTTTGATATTACGATATCGTGCGGCTGATACGACGACTTCTGCAGCGCACCAAGCACTGAAGCACCGGTCCGCATCGAAACCTCATACTCGTCGCTTGGACCGCCACGCAGTACCGCTACTCGGGCTTCTGACATACCCTTAGTATAACCTATGCTTCAGCCAGAAGGTCACACCCTACTGAAGAGCACGCTTTCTTCGCTTGCTCGTGTGGTACGCGACAGCAAATCGATGGGATTCGGCATTAGCTAGGAGGATCGAGTTCTCATGAGCTTCACGCATCGCTTTTGTCGCCAAAATACGCACGGGGCGATGTCGTTCGTCCTTCACAACCGCCACCACCGGTATGACCGCTCCAACCTTCCGCAGCACAAACTCAGCTGCATTTTTCTGGGCGGTGCTGCCGTCAACGACAACGATCTGTGGGTACGGCCACTCAGGGTGTCCGAGCCTTCGCTCCAACACCTCCTTGAGTGCAGCGGTATCATTCGAGCCTTGTATGCTTTTGATCTTGAACTTCCGATACTCCGAAGCCTTCGCTTCTCCACCCTCAACAACGGTCATCACACCGACCATGTCCGATCCGCCAAGATGTGCGATGTCGTAGGCTTCAATACGTACGTTCCGATCGTCACGGTATACACGCATATCATCCTTTATGAGCGCAATGTCCTGGATGTGCTGCATTGCAAAGATCTTCCGCTTCACGGTATCCGCCTCTTCAAATCTCTCTTCCTTAGCCAAGACCTTCATCTCTCGCTCAAGTTCCTTGATGATCTGCTTCTTCTTTCCCTCAAAGAAGAGCCGAAGGTGTCTGATCGTCTTCTGGTACTCCTGCTTCGACTGCACGTCGGGATACAGGCCGATCTGCCGGTTGAAATCGATCTGTCCCCGTGCCATCTTCGAGCGCTCAGCTCCGACCGGCAGAGAGGTATCGTAGTACTTGAAGAGTCGTCGGATGATCTTCAGCGCCTCGCGCAGAGACTGACCGCTCGGGAACGGACCAAAATGATACTTCACCTCCTTTTCTGTGAATTGCTCAGTGAGGTCCTTCCCGCGCACGATGAGCACCCGAGGGAATGCTTCGTTGGTTATAACAAGGTGGTTGTAGCTCTTGTCGTCCTTTGAGCGTGTATTGTATTGCGGTTTATGCGTGCGTATCAGATTCGTCTCGAGAATGAGCGCCTCGAGCACAGAGTCGGTTACCGTCCATTCGAGCGCTTTTGCTTCTGCGACCATCTGCTCAATGACTTCGCTTCGCTTCTCCTTCACATCGGAGGTAAAGTAGCTGCGCACGCGATTTTTAAGCGACGTAGCCTTGCCGATATAGAGGATCTCCTTTCGTTTTCCCAAAAAGAAATACACCCCCGGTTCGTTGGGGATCTTCCTCTTCGTCAGATCTTCACGGGTCATGCGCACACTATACCCCGTCAAATGTTTTTCGCCACTTCATGAATGATATGCTTATCAAGAGAGGTCAGGAGGACCCTTCCATGAACGATTCAAATCCTCTGCTCGGGGTAATCCTCACACTTGTGGTCTGTATCGGATTTATGTGGTTGCTGGTGGCAAACCTGCCTGCAAGTGCTTTCGTTTCATTTCCAGTGCAGATCGCTGAGCAGACGAAATAAAGGGGGCCGCGCGGTGATTCGCGCGGCCTTTTGTAGGCAGCTATGCGGCCAGAACCGAATCGAGTGGCGACAGTTCGTTGTCTGCACTCGCAATTGTCTCAAGAATTTCTCTGTACTGGTCGCTGACGAGAAATTCATACGCTTCGCGAAAATATGCAGGCAACATCCCTGTCTTTTCATACAATGCAATTGTCTGGGGCATTCGCTTTTTCCAAAGATCCTTGCCTTGCGCACACCGCGGTACGAACCACCAGTCATCAATGAGGCTGATGATCTCAACGTTGGACCCACTTATATTGAGCCTCCTAGCAGCATTACTGATGATGAACTCCGCATCAGCGGGCAACACCACATCTGTGTCTTTATTCACACCGCACCCTCTCGCTATGTGTTGAAATGACCTGGACGTTCTAAAGTTCCAGTATAGCAATAAAATCTTCTTTTGTACCCTACTTTTTCAACATCCGCTTCAAATACGTACCGGTATGCGACTTCGCGTTCTGGGCTACCTGTTCGGGTGTCCCCTTTGCCACGATCTCTCCACCACCAGCCCCTCCTTCCGGCCCAATGTCGATGACGTAGTCAGCGCACTTGATAAGGTCAAGGTTGTGTTCAATGACCATGACCGTGTTACCACGATTCACAAGCTCCTGAAGGATCGAGATAAGGAGCGCAACATCCTCGTAATGGAGTCCAATCGTCGGCTCATCAAGCAGATAGATCGTCTTCTGTGTGTGTGGTCGGTAGAGCTCTGATGCAATCTTCACTCGTTGGGCTTCACCACCGGAAAGCGTGGTTGCGCTCTGTCCGAGTTCAAGGTAGCCGAGTCCAACATCAAGCATCGTTTTCAAACGCTCATAGATCGCCGGTACGTCGATAAAGAACTCGGCAGCTTCTTCAACGGTCATATGAAGGATCTGGTCGATATTCTTTTTCTTGTACGTGACCTCAAGCGTCTCCTTGGTGAAGCGCTTTCCTCCGCATATGTCACACTCAACGAACACTGTCGGGAGAAAGTGCATCTCAACCGCGATCATGCCATTCCCCTGACACGCCTCACACCGACCGCCCTTCACATTGAACGAGAAGCGTCCCGGCTTCCAGCCGCGAGCGCGTGATTCGCTGGTTGCAGCAAACAGGTCACGAATGTGTGTGAACGCTCCGATATACGTTGCGGGATTCGAGCGTGGCGTGCGGCCGATCGGCGACTGGTCAATGAGGATCGAGCGGCCTAGATACTCGGAACCCTCGAATGAAGCAGCATTATATGTATGTGGCGTGCGGTACCGCTTCTCCAGCCTCGAGCGCAGGTTCTTGTGCAGAATCTCATACATGAACGTAGACTTGCCGGAACCTGATACACCGGTGAGTGCAATGAAGCGTCCCAACGGAACATCGATGTGCAGGTTCTTGATATTGAATGCTTTGCCGCCGCGAATCTTCACTGAACCCTTCTCGCTTTCCCGTCGCTCCTTCGGGATATCTATTTTTTTCTCCCCGCGCAGGTACTGGAGTGTGAGGGACTTGCTTTTGTTCTGTTTTGCGGAAAGCAACGGCTCAAGGTAGTCCGCGACGACCACCTCACCGCCGTGCACGCCGGCTCCAGGACCGATGTCCACAAGGTAGTCAGCGGCAAAGATCGTATCCTCATCATGCTCGACCACAATGATCGTGTTCCCGAGGTTACGAAGATCGGTGAGGGTCTTTATGAGCCGGTCGTTGTCGCGTTGATGGAGTCCGATGGTCGGCTCATCGAGCACATACAAGGCACCCACCAGTCCTGAACCGAGCTGAGACGCCAACCTGATACGTTGTGCTTCCCCGCCTGAGAGCGTATTGGCACGGCGGTTCAGGGTGAGGTACTCGATACCCACGTCATTCATGAACTGCAACCGGTCGATGATCTCACGAAGTGCTGGCCACGCGATGTCGTGGTCCTTCTTGCTGAGTTTGAGGCTTGAAACGAAATCCACCGCCTCTTTGACGGTCATGTTGGTGAAGGCGACAATATTGATACCAAGGTCGTTCTTGCCGTTCCCTCCCAGGTAGACGCGGAGTGCCTCCTTACGCAGCCGTGCACCTTTGCATTCCGGACACTCGTCAGACTGAAAGATGCCCACGGTTCCCAACCCGTTGCACTCCGGACAGGCTCCATACGGAGAGTTGAACGAAAAGAGCCGCGGCTCCACTTCCGGAAAGGATGATCCGTCTACAGGACAGATGAACTTTGCTGAAAGAATACGCTCAGTTCCATCCGGACTCTGCACCTTTATGAGACCATCAGCCTCAGCGAGGGCAAGCTCGACCGCTTCAGACAACCGCTCGTGTGACCCTTTTGGATCAGCGGTGAATTCACTCACATAGATCTCATCGACGAGAACGTCAATGTCGTGGCGTTTGGTCTTTGTGAGTTCGATCTTCTCGCGAAGCTGCTTGATCTGCCCGTCAATCTTCACGGTCTCATACCCTTTCGCGAGCAGGTCATACAACATCTGGTAGTACTCCCCTTTTCGACCCACAACGACCGGCGCAAAGATACTCACCCGACCTTTTGAAAGTTCAATGCCCATCACTTGCTCTTTTTTTGAAGCGCCACTCTTAAATTCCTTTTCCTCGATCGACTTCAGAATGATCCCAAGGATCTCGTCTTGTGAGAGTTTCTGAATCGGTACATCAACATCAAGACAGTACGGTTGCCCAATGCGCGCATAAAGGATACGCAGGTAGTCGTAGATCTCGGTGATGGTTGCGACCGTTGAACGCGGATTCCTGCTTGCTGATTTCTGATCGATCGAGATGGCCGGTGAGAGACCACTTATCTCGTCCACATCAGGCTTCTGCATCTGGCGCAGGAACTGTCGCGCGTATGCGGAAAGAGATTCAATGTATCGTCGCTGACCCTCAGCAAAGATTGTATCGAACGCAAGGGACGACTTTCCAGACCCTGATTTGCCGGTGAAGACCGTCATCGTGTTGCGCGGGATCTCCACGTCAACATTCTTCAGATTATGGGTACGTGCTCCCCGCACGATGATCTTGTCGCTTTTCCCTGCATCCCACCCTGTTCTGGTGTCCTTCTTAGGTTTTCCTGTTGCCATAGCATATCGCCAGCGCGTGCAGGCGCTGGTTGGTATCGGCTATTCTAGTATAAAACACGGTGCTGTGCCACTCGCACAAGATCTCCACCACACAGCTCTCTACTCAACGCTCAAGAACTCTGAATCAGACCGGTCATACATGCCATGACGGTTCTGAACGAGTGCCTTGATCCAGTAGTCACCGGTATCATATGCTTCAGTATTCCACGTGAACTTCCACCGATCCTCACCCATTGCGATCGCTTCACCAAGACGGTGATACTCACCGGTCGCTGTCTCAAACGCAAACACCTCTATCGAGGTTGCGCGGGGCACATCCATCAGGATGTTGAATACGCCGGGTGCGATCTCTTGGTATGTGAATTGTGCATTCGGGGTCTTTGAGCGCCGATCCTTGCAATCATCCGCACACACTACTGCTGCCACGTTTGCCACACGAGTCGCCTCCACGATGTAGTTTGTGGCGGTTGTTTCGATATAGTTATAGGTGAAGACAAGGGCAAGAAAAACAAACGCAAACCCACCAATGCGCGCAGTCTGAAGCGCAAGCCGTTCTGCATCCATCGGCCAACGGTATGGAGAAAGCGCCATGATCGAGAGTGAGGTTCTCGCTGAAGAAAGTGACGAGGTCTTCTTCGAACCACGCGCTCGTGTTGCGCGCTTACGAACCGGCTTCTTTGGTGGCGTTGTACGACTCGATGTGCTCATTCACATACAGTATACCGTGTGCACACGACATATATGAACTGTACGTTGTCGATAACTCTAGGTCACTTCTTGCTCTTCTTCTTAAAACCAAGGTTCTCCAGCACCTGCACCTCATCACGTAAGATGGCTGCTGTCTCGAAATCAAGGATCGCAACAGCCTCTGCCATCTGTCTCCGCTTTTCCTTGATGAGCTTCTTAGGGTTCTTTGCAAAAAGTTCTTTATCAACCTCAACAAGCGTTGCAACCGTACGCTGATGCTCGGTCCGCATCTGGTCAGTGATGTCCCGGATCTCCTTTGCAATGCTCTTCGGCGTGATGCCGTGTTCCTTGTTGTATGCAAGCTGACGTTCCTGCCTACGGTTGGTCTCGCCGATGGCCTTTTCCATTGAACGGGTCACTTCGTCGGCATAAAGCACCACACGTCCTTTGATGTTGCGGGCGGCACGTCCTATGGTTTGTATGAGCGACGTTTCGCTTCGAAGGAATCCTTCCTTGTCTGCGTCGAGAATTGCCACTAGCTCGACCTCGGGAAGATCGAGTCCTTCACGCAGCAGGTTCACACCCACCAGACAGTCGAATTCACCACGACGGAAATTGGTAAGTATCTCAATCCGTTCGAGGGTCTTGATATCGCTGTGTATGTATTCCGACTTAATATTCCGCTCCTTCAGGAATTCCGCAAGGTCCTCCGCCATCTTCTTGGTGAGTGTCGTCACCAGTACGCGGCCGCCTCCCTGGATCACTGTTTCGGCTTCAGCAATGAAGTCCTTTATCTGTCCGGGATAGCTTCCCTTTTCGACGATCGGCCGCATATCGATCTCCGGATCCACTAGTCCGGTTGGTCGAATGATCTGCTCAACGAACTGACCCTTCGGTGCGACCGAGTGCTCGTATTCATAGGTACCGGGTGTGGCTGACGTATAGATGCGTTGGCCCACACGCTCCTCAAACTCTTTGAAGTTAAGTGGACGGTTATCGACAGCGCTCGGCAACCGGAACCCATGCTCAACAAGCGTGTTCTTTCGTGAGCGGTCACCTGCGAACATGCCAGCAAGTTGCGGGATGGTGACATGGGACTCGTCGACAACAGTGAGGAAGTCGGGGGTACCGTCCTTTGTGTGCGGAAAATATGAAAGGAGCGTATACGGCGCGTCCCCGGGCTGGCGGCCGTCGAAATGACGTGAGTAGTTCTCAATGCCATTGCAGTACCCGAACTCCCGAATACGAGCAAGGTCGTGCTCGGTACGCCGTTTGATCCGCTCGGCCTCAAGCAGCTTTCCTTCTTTCTTGAATTTCTTTAACTGCTCCGCAAGCTCTTCCTTGATCTGTGCGACCGCTCGTTTCTTCTCATCCTCGGGTGTGACAAAGTGCTTTGCCGGAAAGAGATAGAAAAGATCAGGTTCTTCGATAATGGCTCGTGAAATGGAATCGATCTTCGTGATCGCTGAGACCGTGTCACTGGCAAACCCGAGGCGATAGATCACTCGTTCGTTCGTCGGCATGATCTCGACGGTGTTGCCGACGGCACGGAAACTTCCTGGGGTGAGGTCTGCGTTCGTGCGCTCGAAATACATATCAACAAGCGTACGGAGCATCTCAGTACGTGTTGTTTTGAACCCGCGTTCGATCTTGCGGTGCACCTTCTCGTATTGTATCGGGGAACCGAGGCCGTAAATACAGGAGACCGATGCAATGATGATCACATCGGAACGCGTGAGGAGGGCTTGTGTGGAGGCGTGCCGCAACCGGTCGATTTCCTCGTTGATCTGCGCTTCTTTCTCGATGTATGTATCAGACACCGGCATGTATGCCTCCGGCTGGTAGTAGTCATAGTATGAGACGAAATAGTGTACGGCGTTGTCCGGAAAGAAGTCGCGATACTCCTGTGCCAACTGAGCGGCAAGTGTTTTGTTGTGTGCTATCACCAAAGTTGGTTTTTGCACGTGCTGGATCACGTTGGCAGCGGTAAACGTCTTTCCAGAGCCAGTGACGCCCAAAAGCGTCTGGTGCTCCATACCAGATTCGATTCCCTTCACCAGTGACGCTATGGCTTTAGGCTGGTCACCCGCAGGCGTCTTTTCAGTTGAGATCTTGAATTTCACTGTGCGAGTATAGCAAATTTATGGGCGGTGCGTTTCCGCACCGCCCATGTCAGCTTGCCTGCAACTCCCGCAGTGCATCCTCCAACTCATGGATAAGAATGCATTCCTTTTCTGCGAGCGCCAGGTAGAAGTCCTGCGTCTCCTGTATTTTTCGTGACCGCTTTTCGGCGTCGGTCTCCCACAGCGTCAGCAGATTGTGTAGTCGGTCGGCAAGCTTGATGATGACCGACTCACGCGGTGCGTGAAGCAGGTTCTCGTGGTACCTGCGATCACGCTCACGTTTGTCGTCTCCAAACTCTTTGAGCTTGGGCTTGGTAACGTACCAAACGAGCATTGCGACCCGAGGGCCGAAGAGATCACGCACCCGGTTATAGTCCCATCCCTCGATATCTTCCACAATATCGTGGAGCAACGCCGCAATGATCACGTCGGTGTCACGAACACGCAGGTGCACCATGAGGATGAGAGCGACTGAGCGAAGGTGTTCAAAGTACCGGTCGCCTCCATCCCTGACAACCTCGGCAAATGCGACCTTGGCCGTGTGGTACGCCTTTTCAATTTTCAGATACCGTTCGTCATCGGGTGGGTAGTACCGAAGCACGATCCCCATGAACGACTCACGGTCCTTGTGGTTCTGTATGCATTCCCGGACACGGTCGAGTGTCATGAGGACCTCCTTCAATTCGAAAGGAACAATCGAACAACTATTAAAACATAATCGCTGTGATAGTCAAGTCTGTGTGGTCTCCTGCTATTTGACAACCGCATTCTGTGAGAGTACGGTCATCGACAAGAGAAGGAGTTCTTTCATGTATAAGAGGCATATCGGACGTGTTACCGGCGGCAATCCTGCGAAACGGAAATACGAGCTTCCGATCCCGTACGTCCGCCGAACCGATCGTGCATACGTGCCGAACGATACAAGTGGGGTGTACTGCGGTGATCCCCGTCGCTTGATACCGTCTTCCCGCAAACAGGTGGGCAAGCTCAACCAAGCGGTGCAGAAAATGTGCGGCGCGGTCGTCTGTTTTATGGACCTGCCAGAGAACAGCCGGTATCTTTCGATCACGCTTGCGCTTGATGTCGGATACACGGACTATGAGTCGCGGTGGGCAATTGTCGAAGAAGCGCTCACCAGCGCATTCTCAATACCCATCCATGACACCGTATTCCGGCCCAAACGGAGAAGTATCAGACTTCCGAAGAGACGGAAGCGAACAAAACGCAGCGCGGCTTAACCGCGCTGCTTTCTATTGACCAAGGATCTGCTCTCGCAGCTGCTTCGTGAATTGAACGATAACGTATAAATTATGGATCGAAGCAAGATGTGCAGCGAGCATCTCGTTCGCACGGAAAAGATGAGACAGATACGCTTTCGTGTACCTGCTGCAGACGTGACAGTCACAACCTTCATCAAGCTTCGAAAAATCACGAACATACTTCGCATTCAGGAGGTTCACCCTCTTGATCCCCTCATTCGTATGAATATAAATGGTCGCGTTTCGTGCAAGACGGGTCGGCGCAACGCAGTCAAAGGTGTCGCATCCCATAGCAACACCCTGCACGATGTCGTCCGGCTCACCGATACCGAGAAGATGTCGCGGCCTATCCTCCGGCAAGTTCTCATTCACAACCCGCAACGACTCGTTCAAATCCTCCTTCGAGAATGACCCACCGATACCGAAGCCGTCAAAATCCATATCCGCAAGCGTTCGCGCACTCTCGATGCGAAGGTCAGAGAAGCGTCCTCCTTGCGCCACGCCATAGAGGCCCTGCTTTTTGAGCGCGTCATAGTTCTGCTTGTGCGCCATGATAGAGCGCTTTGCCCATCGGTGTGTCCGCTCCATTGCCTCTTTTTGATATGCATAGTCTGCTGAAGGAGAGGTGCACTCATCGAACGCAATGATGATGTCTGCACCGATGGCGTGTTGGATATCGATCGAGCGCTCTGCAGTGAAGCGGTGCATCGAGCCGTCGTGATGTGACGTGAAGGTCACTCCCTCCTCATCAATGACACACAACTTCCCGTGGCTCTGCGCCAACTCCTTGGAATACACGTTCAAACCGTCGGCATGTTCCATGTCCTCACCTTTTGCAAACTTGGTCACTCCCTTCCCGAACGCAGCGCCAAGAGAAAAGACTTGAAAGCCGCCCGAGTCGGTCATGGTCGGCATGTTCCAGTTGGCGAATGCATGAAGTCCCCCCGCTTCCTTCACGACCTCATGTCCCGGCTGGAGGTAGAGATGATAGGTGTTTGCGAGCGCAGCCTGCGCTCCTACGTATTCAGTGAGGTCCTCAGGCTTTAGAGACTTCACCGTTCCCTTCGTACCCACGGCAATAAAAGCCGGTGTTTCAATGTCGCCATGCGGAGTATGGATAACACCCGCGCGGCCAAGTGTGCCGCGTTGCGTTTTCTGTACTTCAAATGTGACTGGTTTTGCCTGCATGATGTAATAGTAATGTGGAAAGGCCAGCTGCGAAAGCAACTGGCCTTGATTCTTACGCAGCGCGACGCATGAAATTCTGGACCGAGTCATGCTCGAGTACGCCGACGAAAGCGTGGAGGAGTGCGTTCGGTTTCCCGTACTGCAGAAGTGCGTCGACGTACGCAGGCGACTGAACCGTGCGTTCAGGGCTGAAGATACTCCCAGTGACCGAGATCGAGCACACATGTTCAGAGACCGGTCGGTCCACCCAACTGCCATTACCCGGTGACCGTACGGTCTCGAAGAACTGTACCGAATGCCCTTTGTCTCCGAAAATGTAAGAGAGTGTCTCATGACAAAAGCTGAGCAGACGCGGAAAACCATACGAGACCGACATACCATGAAATGGCAGTTCAAGCCGATGACCTCCCTCGTGTGCGTAGCGCGTCGTCATCTGGGGATCGGCGTATGAAGTGCTGATATGCAGCCCGAGCGCATGCGCCAATTCCTCACTCCGCTGAAAGTTGAACCCCTCCTTGTCTTCTTCCATCTCGCGACACAGGCTCTTCAGTCGTCCAAAGTCGATGTTCATGCCTTCTCTCCCGTTCGAGTCTGAGCGCAGTCTACCCTACGAAAACAAAAAGACAAGGACTGTCCTTGTCTTTGTGATTCTAGCCATCATGTTCGATTATTCGATCTCGATCAACTCAATAGCAAACACCAGCGTTGCATTCCCCGGGATCGGACCATATCCGGACTTTCCATACCCAAGTTCAGGCGGCACCACAAGAATGCGCTGTCCACCCTCTTTCATACCAACGACGCCTTCTTCCCACCCTTCGATCACCTTACCGGCACCGACAGTGAACACAAACGGTTCACCCTTGGTATGGCTGTTGTCGAACTGCTGTCCGCTCTCGAGCGTACCGATGTAATGTACGGAAATAGTGTCACCTTCTTCGGCCGCATCTCCCGTACCAAGTACCACATCATCGATGATCAGACGGTCTACCTTGCCTGTTTCTGCAGACGCCTCCACAATGGCATTTGCGCGTGCCGCGTCCCTGGTCACGTCATCAGCCACCACCACAGACGCCTGCTGTGATCGCTCTGCAGTTTCACCCTGACTGAAGAGTGAAGTTTCCATACGCATCAGGAAGAGCGCCAACACCATAGCGACAACACTCACCCCGATCCCGATTGCTTCAAATTTACTTACCTTTATCATAATGTAGTAGGGACATAGTAATGGAAAGGTTGTCAAGTTGCAACCTTCCGCTATTGAAACTGAAGTCCCACCTTCCCTCGTTCAATGGGCCCTCTCAGACTGCCACTACTTCGATCCGCAAGTGATTTAAGGAATGCCTCACGCTCGTACCCGTTCATCAGCTGCGGTGCTGTCCGTGATGCTTCGGTCGAAACCGGCAGTAACGTAATCTCGGCTTCATACTGAGTATCAAATGTAATATCGAGAACCAGCCCTTGCATCACATGTGTACTGAAATACTGGTCAAAGATGAAGTTGCCGAGTGAATAGAAGATCAACGCCTCGTTATACACCTCAACATCCTGCACAACGTGCGGATGATGTCCCACCACTAGATCAGCCCCTGCATCAACAAACCGATGTGCGAGCTGCTCCTGTGCCCTGCTGTGCACGAGCTCATACTCGTTTCCCCAGTGTACATACACAACCTGGAAGTCGCTGCGTGCTTCTGCTTCCCACATCACCTCCTCAATAACCTCTGTCGACGGCAGCACTTCCACTGCGTAGATTCCCAGAAGCGCAATGGTTAGTTGTTCGGTCTCGATATACGCAATGCTCGTTGTAGCGAGAGAAAATGGTGAACCGAACGGGGTAATACCCGTATTCTCGATCACGTGCTTTGTATGAGCAAATCCCACTTTTCCGTAGTCATCGGTGTGATTGTTCGCAAGAGAGAGGTGCGTGATGCGTGCCCCAGCAAGCGCGGGTATATTCTGGGCTGGAACAGAGAACTGCATGGTCATGCTCGGAGTCGGGACATGGACTTCAGGAACGGCTGCTTCGAAGTTGCCAACAACCGTGTTCGCATCAAAGTGTGACGCCATATGAGAAAAGGGGTAGTCACGACCATATGTGGCCATCTTTCGCTCCACATCACGCGCAAGCATGATGTCGCCAAGAAAGATCATGCGATATGATTCCTCACTATGCACGCGCTCCGGCAATATCTGCTGATACAGCGATACTTTCTCGTGTGTGAGTGTAGCAAAAACCCCGCCAGCGGCGGCGGCGGCAAGTATCAAAATACACACTGCTTTCATACGCTGCTACGGTAGCAACAGTAGAAAGTTTTGCAAGTCTACGCGAACGGGTGGAAGAACCCGATCTGGTAGTACCACATGATACCGAACATCGCTATCGCGGCACACACAGCTGAACATGCAAAGATGATACCCAATTGGATCGTTGACACGGACTGTCGGCGTGCACGCGCGGCATCAAGATCCGAAAAGTTGATCTCGACATCGATACCTAGCAGTTCCTTGATGGTCTCTGGCTTCAATCGTTCATCAGCAAGCAACACGTTGCAGCGCGTACTCGGACGCTGTACACCGCAGAGGTCTTTATTCTCATCAACATTTTCATTGCGAAGTGCTGCAATGATACTCTCCGTGTCTTCACACCGTGCGTAGAGGAGTACCGACTTGATCTCCTCATCGGTGGCGGTTGGTGAAAGCCCATTAATGCGGAGGATCTTTTCAATGTGGCCTTTCGTATACATAGTGATCGTTCTCTAGCTCGAAACGTTCTTGGCTATATGTTGATTATACAACTCCAAGAGTACGATAAAGAAACTTACCAACACCGGACCAACCACGAAACCAATCGGGCCAAAGAAGATCACGCCGCCAAGTACCGAAAGCAGGATCAAGAACGGGTGGATCACATTCCCCCGGCTCATAAGATACGGGCCAAGCAGGTTGTCGATCAATCCGACCGCAAGCGTTCCCCAGACCGCAAGACCAATGGCTTCAATGTAGCTTCCGGTAAAGAGAAGATAGAGGACGGACGGGATAAAAACGATCGAGGTACCCACGCTCGGAATAAGCGCTCCGAATGCAGCAATGGCACCAAGGAGAATTGCGCGTTCAAAACCGAACAAGGTGAGCCCAAGGGCTGTCAGTGTTCCCTGGATCAGAGCGACGAGAATAGTGCCGGTCGCGACCGAACGGACAGCTACACTCAACCGCCGAAGGATCAACTCATCCTGTGAGTCGGGCAGCGGACTGATCTGCACCAGACGCTTGGTAAAGATCTTTCCATCCCTGAAGAAGTAGAACGAAGCGATGATGGCAATGAAGAACAGGAATATGGTCGATGCAGTACCTGCAAAGATGGCACCCAGGTGTGAAGCCAGCCACTGCGCACCCTGGCGCAAATATTCAGTGAGGTTCAGTTCAAGCCCTGGCACGTACTGCCGACCCGCAGCTTCGATCGCTTCCACATACTGCACAACAGAAAAGTCCTCACTACTTCCCAAAAGTTGGTAGATAGCGACCGCCTCCCGCAAGATGAGCGACGAGAGCAGGAGCACCGGGAGGATGACGATGACGAGTACGAGAAGTGTGGTGACCAGTGCAGCAAGCGTTGTGTTGTTGCGGGGCATGTATCGCACAACACGCTCATACATTGGGTAACAGATGGTCACAATGACCGCCGCGAGTGCAAGCGCTGAGATAAAGGGAGAGAACATCTGCCAAACCAGGTACCCCACAACACCCATCACGCCGAAAAAGAACACGTATTCGACTATTCGATTGGAATTCATGAATACATAGTACAACGCATCCCGAAAACTACAAACGCCGTCATGTGACGGCGTTTGTTGTTCTCACCCCTCCCTACCCCTTTATATACAGTTCGAACTCATCAGGTGTCTCCCCTTCCTCTGCTTCAATGAGGTTCAACTCAACAGGCCGTCCCTGAAATTCAGCAGTGATAGCAGCTTCTGATGAGGCTGTAGCACTCACCTTGAAGCGCTGTGGTGTGATGACCTGTGCACAGAATTCAGCGTTGTTCACCACTTCAAACTCAAGTGTGATCTGCTCCGGCATTGATTCAGCGACCCGAGCTGAGCTTTCAAGCAGGTCGCACGGTGTTGGCATTGGAATCTCTCCCACCACTGTGTGTACGCCATCGATGTAGAAATGTTTGCCGTCGATACGGTCGATACTTGTATAACGCTCATCCGTCTCCTGCTCGTTCAAGCCGTTCTCGTCACCATTTTCTTCGGTTTGTGACAAAAAGGCGAACGCGAACATACCGAGCACGACCGCAACGAAGAGTGCCACTGCAAGAATTACCGTTCTGCGGTTCATCCTTTGCTTCGACGATTGCATGGTCGTCTGTTCGTCTCGTGGTGTCTGGTCTTGATGTTGCTGTTCCATAACTAATGCGTTAACTGCCAAAATACGCTCTTCATGAGCGTTTTCATGTTCCTACCAAACATTATACCATTTTATATGGTATTCGTATGAAGTTCACTTCAGAAGCTTTTCAACATCCTTCATCTCCTTCTTCACAAGTGTTTCAGAGACCTCGAGGACCTGTGTGAGGTTATCCACCACCGCTTTCTCGCCTTTGGTGAGTCGCTTTTGTGCGCGCAAGTTCTGTACCTGCTCACGTATCTCATCGCGGAGCGCTTTGAAGACCTTCACCAGCTGTTCCTTCACTTCCTTGACCTCCTCGCGCAGGAGTGCGTTCGCACGACGATGCCGCCGATAGGTTCTAAACGCGAACCAGAGTGAAAGGAGTGTGACGAGGGTCAGTGCCGAATAGATGAACCCGTCACGGGTGATGACCCCAAGTACAAGCGAATCCTGTGCGATCAACCCGTCAACGTCAAAGACAAAGACCGGGAAATGATTTGCCGTACTGTTTCCGGCCATGTCATGTGCGACAGTAATGACCCGATACGTCCCCTCTTCTGTTTGTGTAAATCGATACCCCAGTTGCGCTTCATGCGGTGTGAGGTGGATCGGTGCTGAGTTGCCGATATACAGTGAGTAGCCGGCGATCCCGGACAGCTGGTCGCGGGCTGAGAAGGTGATAGTGGAAACGTACGGATAGTCAGGTTCCGGTGTGAGTGTGATACTGAGATCGGTCGGCGGCAACATGTCGATCTTTAGTTTTCGATACGCGACCTCGCCCCATCCGTATTGGTTGCGGAACTGCACCGCGATAAACTGCGCCCCATTATACAGGTCATCAGGATCAGGAGTGTATGAAGTGATGGCGGGGGTGAATACCCGCATTGGTTCCGCGTCAGTGGATGTTGCCATCTCGACCGCCACTGACGTCACATCATCCGGCAGCTCCCACGTGAACGAACCGATACCCGCGCGATACCACTGTTCAGGATCGGTATACGTGGAAGAAGTGATCACCGGAGCATCTGGAGCCTCCTGCGCACTCACGGAAATAGCACCTCCGGCAAACGCAAGTGTGAGTATGAAAAGAATGAACCCAGAACGAAGAACCATACGCATTCATTATGCCATGACCGTTGGCACCTCACCCCACTTGGTTGTGTAATGTGGGGATACATGCATCTTGCTCGACTGCCACGCACTTCCGTTCCCAACCCGTCCGATCGTCAGCGTCTGTGCCCCATACCTCTGGTTGAGCGCGTCAACTGTTCTGAATATCGTGTCGTCGGTCACACTGGTGTCGAACAAAGATCCTGCCTGTTGTGCCTTGGGTATGATATGCGAGAGTACTACCCCCGCCTTCTTGTATGGAACCTCTGCTTCGTAGAGTTCACGCGTGAGGGCAAGCGCTGCCTTCAAAAGCGTACGCGTGTCGTCTGCTGGTACCGAAAGTCGATACTCCTTCGTACCACCACGCAGTACCCAGTCACCATGTCGACTTGGCCGAATGAGCACTCGTACCTCGCCGGCAACTGCGTCCATACCACGCAGTTCTTCAGCAGCGTGGGCGATGTGGTACCCGATGGCATCCTCAAGCACGCGAAGGTCCGTGGTCGCAGACTTGAACGAACGAGTACTCATAATACTGTGCTGAAGTTCTCCGCTATCGTGAGCGACCGCCTGATGCTCGTTCAATTCCATCTGCAACCGTGCCCCGTGCACGCCGAACTGACGTTGTATGGACCCCGAGTCTGCATACATGAGGTCGTGTGCGGTATGGAGAGCATACTCCTTCATCTTTGCTGCGGACTTGCCACCGACCCCCCACACATCGGCAAGCGGAAAGCTCTGTGCTGTCTCGCGCCATGCTTCTCCCGTTAACACGCAGACACCGTTCTCCTTCTTACCAAGCTCGGTCGCACATTTTGCGATGGTCTTGGTCGCAGCCGCACCAACAGTCACCGGAACCCCAACACAACGTTCGACCGTGCGCTTTAGATCTCTCAGCATACTCTCCGCAACTGCGTTATCGGTCGCAGTGAATGAAAAGAATGCTTCGTCCACTGAGTACTGCTCAATATCGGCAACCTCGTCCTTCAGTACCCGCATCACCCGTGCAGAGATGTCCCGATACAACGGGAAGTTCGAAGAGAACACCTCCACACCCGCTTTCCTGAATTCGTTCCGGACCTGAAAGTGAGGGACGCCCATCGGAATGCCGAGCGCCTTCACCTCTTTCGAACGCGCCACAACACACCCGTCGTTCGAGGAGAGCACAACGACCGGTTTTGCGGCGAGGTCAGGACGGAACAACCGTTCACACGATACAAAAAAATTGTTGCAATCGAGGAGGCAGACGTACTTCATACGCCTATTGTATCGCACTCTTTAGTTGTTGTAGTATTCAAACAACGCTTCCACACCAGCCCAGTTCTGCTCCCACTCAATAGTCTCGTGTGTTGAGAGCTCAACCGTGATCGCCGGTATACCGAGTGTTGCGAGCCAACCTTCCGCATCACCGGTAATTGGATACGCGTCGAATGACTCAATCGCCGGATATCCCGCCGCCGTCGCGTAGGCATTCATCACCGCACGCGTCTGTGGGAGAACGCCTTCGTGACACTCAGATGCATAGACCGCGTTCGACTGACTGTGCCAGAACACCACTGCATCAGGTTCATGTTGGTATACAAAATCGCGAAGCGCTGCCGCTTCAGGTTCCGAGAACGCTGCAGTACCGGCAGACACGGGCTGACTGCGCCACGTACTTTCTGGTGCCCACTTGCAGTCGAAGTTGCGGTTCAGGTCGACATCGTTCGCGTTGAACCGGCCGGTCCCGTCACCGGGATCATTTACGTCCGCTCGGGTGAAGCGACCTTCCATGCCCGTAACAGTGTAGAGGCCGTCCGGGTTCGCTACCGGTATGATCGTCACGGTCATATCTTTGGGTATCATCTCAGTGTTCTCGGTAATGTGGTCAATGGCGGTATATGCCAGCAAAACACTGTTCCATTCATATCCCCCGTGAATGCCACCGACGAACACCAGGTGCGTGTCACCATCACCAAGTGTGTATGCTTCAATTGCACGCCCTTCAACTGACGAGCCGATCACCGTACGTTCGAACTCTGGGGTCTCTTCTACCGGAGCGATATAATCAGGGACATCTGCAGGTCGTGTGGTGACCCATAGCATGACCGCACCCCCGATGAGTGCGGCCACAGCTATCACCAATATGATCCGATTCCGAAAAAGCATTATTCGTTGGTTGAGTCTTCGTTAGTTTCCTCTTCATCTGAACCGTAGAGCTCGAACATCGCCTCAACACCTGCACGATTCTTTTCCCATTCCACATCGTCGTGTGTGGTGAGAAGAACACTCACCGCAGGGATACCTTCCTTTGCCATCCAGTTCACCATGTCGCCGGTGATATCGTAGAAATCGAATGATTCATAGGCGCGATATCCGGCTGCCTGTGCGTAGAGGTTTGTGAGGGCAGCGGTCTCCGGCAGCACGCTCTTGTGGCAATTCGATGCGAACACACCGCCTGCAGCACTGTACCAGACCACCACAGCATGTGGGTCGTTCTCGTTCACGTAGTCCCGCACAGCAGCGCTTTCAGGCTCGGAGAACGCAGCGGAGCCGCCACTGACCGTTTGGCTCTGCCACATGCTCTCTTCTGACCAGTCACACTCAAAGTTGCGGTTCAGGTCGACGTTGTTCGCGTTGAACCGTCCGGCGATACGCTCAGATGCTGACGAGGGAACATCAGATGGTGAGAATCGTTCGGCAGTACCGACCGTTTGCTCAAGCCCGTCTGGGTTCATGACCGGAATGACAGTAACGGTCACGTTGTCCGGGATGTTCTCTGGATTTGCCGCAAGGTAGTCCATGAGCTCATACGCGACCAGCGACGTATTCCACGAGTACCCGCCGTGAATGCCACCAATGAACAAGAGTTCGGTGTCTCCGGTCCCGTAGTGGTACGCGACGATATTCCGCGACTCTACCGAAGTACCGATAACGGTCTCTGGTTCGAACTCATCTGTCTCTCCTTCCGTGGTATCCGGTGTCTGTTCTGTATTCTCCTGATCCGTGGTGTTCATGTCCCCTTCCGAAGATTGCTTGTTAAGGAAATAGAATACGCCACCAAGAAGAACAGCGACCCCGACTGCGATCAATATATAGTTTCTCATACACCCATTCTACCACAAACGCACTATATGGCCTAAAATAAGGGTTTTGTATGCAAAAATGGTCAGAACTGACGTACACTCCCGACCACTGCGCCCCAGATATAGCAGTCATCGTTCTCCGACACAACGATCGGTTCATATTCCTCGTTCTCTGAAACGAGTGTGTGGATGGTACCGTTCTTGCGCAACCGCTTCACCACCAGTTCCCCGTATACCGCAGCGACTACGATAGTGCCGTCCTTTGGTTCAATCGAACGGTCGACCACCAGTACGTCACCCGAGAATATCCCTGCACCTTCCATTGAATCCCCCTGCACCCGTACAAAGAACGTTGAGGCCGGATTCTTCACCACAAGATCGTTAATGTCGAGCGCCCGCTCAACAAGATCATCCGCCGGCGCAGGGAAACCGGCCGCTGGGTGTGCGGCGAACAGTATCGCTTCCTGGCGCGCGCCACGCCGCAACGGTGCGATATCTGATACTTTTGTTTCTGTTGCGTGACTCATATGATCGTACCGCCACTCGTGATTGCAATGTGTACCTTAAACAACAACAACATCACCGCAAGGAGCCCGATGCCAAACGCAATATCCCTCGGCTGGCGCTGTCTGACCTCTGCAAGGAGTGAATAGAGGAGGGCGAAACAGACAAAAATCGCAAGGCCGATGTATATGATCTGGAGCGCCACACGCGGTTGTGTGAGGAGCGCAGAGAGTGACGACGGTTCCGAGGAGCTGTCATACACCCCTGCCTCCACTGCTGGTCGCGGTGTTCCTTCGCGCGTGGTTGCCATGTGTACAAGCGAGAGCTTCACGGTGTCCCCTTCCATTTCAACCTGTGGTTCACTCACTGACGGTGTGGTGTCAGTGATACCGGCGACCACCGGCGATGTGTCTGTCTGCTCAGGCGCTGCTGAGACATCAGCATTGCCTGTTGCTCGCGCAGTCGCTGAACCAGCGACTGGTGTACCGAAAAGCTGCACCACATACACGGTCTGATACCCTTCATACTCACCTTGCGCTATGCCGATCCCGATCTCCTGATACTTGTGGTCGAGAATATTGGCGCGGTGAGTGGGCGAACCCATCCACGCATCCACGATCTCGCTTGAGTCGGTGAAGTATACCGCGAGATTCTCACCGGCGTGGACGAACTCGTATCCGCTCTCATCGAACCAGTGCCATGGCGACGTTCCGTCCGGACTAAAGTGCGCGAAGTATTCGTTCTCCGCCATGTGTGCAGCTTTGAGTGCCGCCGCCTCATCAAGGGTACTGCTTCGCACAAGCGGTGTGAGACTACTCTGCTCACGTTCTTTGTTCGTTTCCGTTACGATCACCGCGGGCAGAATGGTTGAGACCATCCACTCGGAGCTGATCCAGAACACCGACTGGAAGTTCGCGGCTGCGAATGAGAGCATGACCATGAGTGTCATGCTAAAGATCGCCGCCTTACGCAGACGGTCAGCTCGCGTGGTACGTGCCTTGTTCTGTGGTATACGGGGCATTCGCATCCCCTAATCATACACCACTCCCCAATACGCAAAAACGCCCCGTGAGGACGGGGCGCTTTCTGTTTCTTAGGTCTCGTTGAAGATATAGAGGAGGCCCGAGGCGACCATCACGATGAGGAATGGCCACCAGTCACACGGAAATCCAAAGAGGAATGAGGTGAGGATCAGGATCGCACTCACGCCGCCATAGAATGCCGTGCGATAGGTGGTGTCGTAGAGTGGTAGCAGCATATCGTGTGCACGATAGTCGAGTGCGGCCATGATGACCCACGCGCCCGCAAAGATCCACCAGAAGCCGCTAAGGAGTCCGAGGACATGGAAGAGAACGAGGAGTGCTGAATATACGCCGACGAAGATCGCGTTGCGGAGGAAGAACGTATTGAATGCTTGGCCGCTAAAACGGAACTTGTCCTCATACGCACTCCAGCCGAGGAGCATGAAACCAAGGAGTAGCAGCCACCAGAGCGTGCAGTATGTTTCATCAAAAAGTATTGCAGCCGGTGACGATGTCCGGTTCGGCTCACCGATCGTGTCGGTAATGCCATCGTCGTCAGTCGTGGTTGCGCCTTCGTCGTCGGTTGTTGTGCTGTCCCCACGCACAAGTCCGCGTACAAAATCGTTCACTGCTCCGATTACTGATGCTGGAAGTGATGTGCTCTCACCGGCAATGAGTCCCGGTGGCGGGTCGTTGTCGTCGTCTGGGTTGTCGCTTCCACCACCTCCACCACCTCCGCCGCCTCCCCCACCATTGTCATCATCGTCATCGTCAGGATCGGTTGTGCCGGTTCCGGTGATACAGTTCTCGTTGCCTCCGTCAAAACCAACACAGAAGTCGAATGCTGCAGAGCCATCTTGATACGTATTCCCAGCCTCTGGCGCAAACGTTACCTCAAAATCGTATGTGCGTGATTCACTTGGGGCAAGGCTGCCGATCGGCGGAGAGTCACTTTTATTATCACGACTGAAAAGGTCAGACAGCTGGTTTCCATATACTTCGGTACTACCATCTGTGATTGAGACCAACAGCGCATCAGCAAGGTTGTTCGTGTCGCTGTCGTTTAAGGTACGGATGTATACCGTTTGTGTATTGGCGCCATCGTTTGTGACCGTGAACCAACGTGTGATCGAATCACCCGGCATGAGTGGCCCTGTACTGGTGGCTGTGAACAGTGGATCGCTCTCGAACTCCACATCGATGGTCTGCGCGGCTGCAGGCGTAGCAAAACCAAGCGTCAAAATAGCGAGGGCTGCGATGCTGATGATATTGATATTCAGAGTGAGTTTCATATTGCTATTGCCGGTTACTGTTCATTACGGACCTACACATACATCGTTCGCATCACCAGGAGTTGGGACTGTTGCACACCACGTTATTCCAGTACGTCCAAGCGAGTTTCCATCTCCATTCCCCCCGCTTGCTGGCGTGAGGTCAATCGTATCGATCACCGTATCGGTAGAGTCACGTAGTTCAAGTGTGCTTGTGGCGCTATTCGCCATCTCGAACGAACTGTCAAAGATAGAAACTCCGCTCACGCTGTGGTCACCTGCAAATCCAGCAGGATCGTCGACAATGAGTGCGTACTCGCCCGAAGCAAGTGTGGTAGTACCGGAATCAAGTGTCATTCCGTGCTGCGTGCCATTCTCTACAAAGGTCCAACCAGAAAGGTCAACAGGCGCACCTGAACCGTTGTATACCTCGACCCACTCGCGAGCAGTATCGTCACCGGTCGCAAGATCATACATAACCTCGTTTATGGTCACGCTAGACGGACCGGTTGGTGATGGTGCCGGCGGCGGTACCACACCAAGTGCTGCGCCGTTGATCGTATGCTGATCGGTCTCAACGTCAAAGAACGCCTGCCCATACGCATAGCCATTCTGGTTCGCTTCATAACTCCATGTCACTATGCAGTCACCATCATCGCCGTTCCCGTCGATCGGCGAGAAATTGAAACGCCACTGGTCTGAACCAGACGATGCAAGTAGTGTGGGCGCTGATGCAGAGAACCCTATAAGCGGTCCGTTATATACTTCGTTTCCATTCTGTTGAATCAAAACATCAGCATTACCACAAAACGAACCTGAGTATGAACCGGTAAGACGGTATTCAACGTCAGAGTCCTCGTCGACGACTATCTCGACCTCTCGAAAGTCGTCATCCTCATCAAGCACCGCAGCGGCGATACCGAGCGAGCTTGCACTGAACACATTTTCTTCTGATGTCTCTTGGTCTCCAAAGTATGCCTGCGCAGTATTCGGCATTCCGCCCAACACGAACAGCAGCATGAGTGCTGCAAACGTACGGTATGAAATTGTGTGTATCAGATTGTGTGTCATACGGTCGCATTCTTTTGGTCTTCACGTCGCACTATCCTGCCCCATGGGATGAACACGCTCGTTACGAGCATGATGCCCAGCACCATGAGTGTCGCCTTCCCTGTCGGTGATGCGAAGAATCGGGCAGCGAAACCGGCGTACGGTACATCAAGGAAGACCTGCCCGACGATCTCATCTTCTCTGATGCGTCGATAGTCAGGTTCCTCGTTGGCGTCCCCTTTGGTTACGAAGCTGTCATCCTCTCTCCCGACAATACGATGCGTTGTCGGTTGAGGATTTATGCTCGTCCCCTCGAAGAGAACAACGTCACCGGTGTTGTATGAATCGCGAGGAATGATCGCGATCACTGAACCCGTTTTGATCGCCGGTTCCATGGAGCCACTCTCCACGATGTGGAATGAGTAGTTTCCGTCGACCGGGATGAACGAGCCGAGCACGAAGAGTGCTGAGCCACCGATGAATGTCACCAGGATGGTGTATGCGATGTGAAGGAACCGATACATTTCTGTTCGTGTTGCTTGGTATTTGCTACCACCCAACCCGCAAAAGCTTACGGGTGTAAGCTTTTGAACGGTTAGGTGTTAGACCTAGAGAGTGCCTGATGATAGATCAACGTTATCGAAGATATATCCATTTCCTGCGTTTGCTGGAACTGCTGTGCCTGCAGCACGGAAGATAACTGAATCAACTGAGAATAGCTGATTACCGTTACCGGTCTGCTCAGGGTCGTAGCGATAGTAGTCTTCCCAACTTGTACCTGTGTGGGCTAGAGAACCGTCAATGTAGATTCTGACGATGTCGTTCCCAGGACCATCAACAAATTCCATCTCGAACTTGATTGTGTGTGGACTACTGTAGTCAAGCAAGCCAAGATCGGTAGCGTCGAAACTTGATACCGTTGGAAGAGGGCCTGCGTTCGTAACGTCATAGAACGTCACACGAATACCTCCAGCCTCATCCGCAAAGCTCAAGTAACTCATACGAGAACCATTGCCATCATCCGGAGAAACTGATAGGGCAAGTCCCGACTGCTGAGCGCCTGTAGCTGACTCAATTTCGAACTCAGCCTCGAAGTAGTTTTCAGAACCAATTCCTGTCTCTCCAGCTCCGCTAGCGAGTTCAGGAGTAAAGGTTTGATCTCCGAATGAACCACTCGTTACAGAGTTAGAGATGCGAAGTGATTGAACACCGTCAATTACTGGACTAGCGACGACTTCTGAGTCGAAAGGACCAGTCTTACTCCAGCCATCTTGTCCATCAATGTTTCCAACTGAGAAAGTTGCTGGTTCAAATCCAGTTCCATAAGTAGAAGCTACTGTAGGAGTTGAAGTTGAAGTCGCGTTCAAACTAGAACAAACGAAGTTATCATTGTTCTCCATCTGTTCTGCGTAGAAGTGAATAGTCACTTCAGCAGAGTCAGTCTGAGCTTGGTTTGAATCGCCACCGAATGCACCTCCATCACATTCAAGTGTAGTGCCGTTCAGTGTCATTTCACCGAAACAGTATGCGAACTCATGATTGTATTCATCACCATTCACCAGTGGGTTATCTCCACCGTTTGCAGAACTATCTTGAAGTGTGTGGTAGTCACCGTTCGCAAAGTCCTCAAGAGACATAATTTGAAGGGTTTCCACTTCGTTTGGACCTACAAGACCATCTGCATTTGCGGTTCCGTTCGCTTCCCAGATTGCAATCTGCATGAACTGACTAAGTTCGCCACCGTTTGGTCCCGTACCAGCAGAGCTGTCTCCAGCTGCCTGCTCAGCATCAAGTCGGGTGTTTTCGTAATTTGCTGTCACATCTCCAGCGATACATGCCCATGCATCCTGTGATGACTGAAGCTTGAAGTGACCATTGTCCATGTCTCCAGGAATTAGGTCTTCAAACACGAAGAGGGCGCCGTTGTTCGGTAGGTTCTGTGGAGCAAGTGGATCTGGACCACCTTCTGTACCACGGTTCTCAATACCCACCTCAAGGTCAAGTGACCCCGCAGCAAATACGTTACCCTGCGATGTCTCAGTGTCTGAGAAGAACGCACGGGTTCCGAGGAAGCCTGCAGATGCCACAAGCGCAAGCATCGCAAGTGCGAGCACTGCACGCTTTAGGTCGATCGTTTTTAATATATTCATATAATCTAACTATTTGTAGTAACCAATAATGTTCACACGACTCCCGATGAGTTTTCACTCGGTATGTCGCTGATGCGTACGATCGTAACTGTTCATGAATGAATGACTCATGAAGTAACGAAAGACCACCAACCACATGAAGAACGAACCAATTACCATATACATGAGCGGGCGCACACGAAAAACGTGTGCGCCCGCTCATGAACCCTCCAGCAGTTGGTTGTACCCTTTCATGATTGAGGCCAACCATACACCCTGTATACGGGAAGTCAAGATGTACAAAGCTGAGCCGTGTGCTGTGCATTCATGAAGCATTTTTCACAAATTCTCCCTATCCCCAGCCATATATCGTCAAGTTGCGGTAAGATAGGGGTATATGACACGTTCCATCCTTTTCTTTGCACTCATAATCATCGTTGGCGTACTGGTGAGTGAGACCGCATCCGCATACACCACTACCGAACAACGGGTGCAGAAGATCAACGAAACGACCGCCATCTTCTTTATCGATTTTGCCTTTGGCCACGAAAACTACGACCTATACATCCCAATCCTCACTAAACGGGGTCAGGAACACGGCACGAAGGCTAAGACGCTTGGATTTGAAATACTCGAGGATCGTGAAGAACCCACAGACCGTGGGAACGTTCAAGCACTTGTCTTGGGCAAAACAAAGATCGAGAACGGGATGTATAAGGTGCCGAAGGGATACAAAGCACCCTTCACACTTGCTGTGGTCTATACAACAGACAAAGCACTCATCGAGGGTGACTACGTCGTACAGGTGACCGACCTTCCGTTCTATCGTGGTGACGACATGGAATACATGCACCTCAACCCTTCTGAACTGCAGTACTACGTCACTCCGGAGATCGAACTCAATAGCGACAACGACCCCCCCGTTCAACATCAAGGTTGAGGTGAAGGACATCACGTATTCTATTGTTGACTAACGGTCATTGTATACCTGTTGTTTTAGCGTATTTCAGGTATAGTGGCCTCATTATGAGTATCCGGATAAACAAATACCTCGCAGACAGTGGTATTGCGTCCCGCCGTGAGGCGGATGAACTTATCGCTGCCGGAAAGATCTTTGTGAACGGCAAAAAGGCCATCCTCGGTCAGCAGGTCGAAGAGACGGACACGGTGGAGATGAAGTCCGGTTCGGCCAAAGACCGCCAGTACCTCGCTTTCTATAAAGGCCGCGGTATCATCACCCACTCACCAGAGGAGGGTGAACTTGATATCGCCACACACATCAAGGAACACTACGGTGTGACCGGTGTTGCACCGGTCGGCCGGCTTGATAAGGACTCGGAAGGTCTCATCATCCTCTCAAACGACGGTCGTATCACCGGCCCACTCCTTGACCCTGATGCAGCCCACGAAAAGGAATACGAAGTGGTCGTTGACAAGCGGATCAACAGCCCATTCGTGAAGACAATGGCTGGTGGCGTAGACATTGAAGGATATATGACAAAGCCGGCGCAGGTGGAGAAGATCACAGACACAAAGTTCCGTATCATCCTCACCGAAGGCAAGAAGCACCAGATTCGCCGCATGTGTGCCGCGCTCGGCTACCAGATACAATCCCTCAAGCGTGTACGTATTATGAATATCGAACTGGGCGCTTTGAAACCGAACCAATACCGTCAACTGAAAGGTTCTGAGCTGGAAGAATTCCTCTCACTCCTCGGTGTTTCTGCCTAGTTGCAGCTAAAAAATGAAAGACCGCCGGTCAAATGACCGGCGGTTGTTTTCTTCAGACAGCGCGTTTCTTCCTCCGCTGGCTATCGAGACAGCGTTGGCGGTGACGACGCCTCATTTCCCTCCGTTTCCGGCGGCTCAGATTTCTTCCCGGATAATATCGGTTCGTCCGGAGGGGCGACCTGTGATACCCCCACTC
>JBBDKG010000018.1:0-13173 GCA_040879435.1 Minisyncoccota bacterium
GGATAACAGGCTAGTCGTGCCCAAGCGTCCAAAGCGACGGCACGGTTCGGCACCTCGATGTCGGCTCGACTTATCCTGGGGCTGGAGCAAACCAATATCTGCTCTCCCTGCCGGAAACGGCAGGGTAACACCACACACTCGTGTGTGGTGACCTACCATCGCTACCCGGCGTGGTATGGTAAACAAGCTCAAAACGGAGAAGGCTGACTCATACGGTCAAGGGTGACCACAACCTCTGGTTTCGGAGGTCCCAGGTATACAATATACTTGGGGTATGAGAGCTAATTCCGTAGGAAAGGGATGTACTGAAGTGGATCTGGCGTATGTTGCCGGTCTCGTTGATGGAGATGGCGCTGTGATGGCGCATATCGAACCACATAACGAGAAGAAATTCCGCTTTAGGGTACGTGTCTCACTCAAGGTCACACAGAAGCATAAGAAAGACGTGTTCTTTCTTACCAAGCTTCTCGGTTGTGGCGGAGTGCGGCCGAATAGAACAACGTTTGATTGGTTATTGCGCGATCAAGAATCGCTGCTGATCATCTTGAAACTGTTGCTCTTGTACTCTAGAGCGAAAAAACGGCAAATAACTTTGGCAATAAAGATCCTTGAAACGAACGTCGTTTCAAGGGGTGACCTGCTGAAGGTAGCTCGATTCGCAGATGCATTGTCTCGGTTCAACGTTCGGTCAAACAACCGACGGAAGAACCATGTGGCAATGATCCAAGAACATCTCTCCTCTAACGACTGATTGACATATTGTTTGGTGTGTCAAGAGATATGCCCGCGAAAGCGGGGTATAACACGGCTTGCACCTACGGTGCGTATGGCGACATACGTACTACGGTGATGGAATAGTCTGATCTATGCGGGAACGCATAGTTAACAGAAAATGAGGTCCCAAGGGTTTGGCTGTTCGCCAATTAAAAAGTCACGCGAGCTGGGTTTAGACCGTTCAGGTTCGGAAGCAATTTCGGAGCATGAGCAGTCTAAATCCGGCACATAACGACACAATCGAGATTCGTCTTTAAAGAATAGAACCAACCAATCACGGCGGTCGTGCACAGGAATGTGTACGAACAAACTGACTTATATCGGTAGAACCCTCGTCACTTTGAGTGAACGGGCAATACCGAGGGAATCATACGCAAGTATGTGCCCGTAGAGACTGAACGTCAGTCATCGAGAACCGATGAAGCTACAGTCCAATGCACACAGTAATGTGTGAGAACATGCGTGAGACAGGTTGGTCTCCTATCTGCTGCAGGCGTCGATACTTGAAGAGATTTGTCCCTAGTACGAGAGGACCGGGATGAACTGACCTCTGGTCTGTCGGCTGTCACGCCAGTGGCACTGCCGAGTAGCTATGTTGGGAATGGATAACCGCTGAAAGCATCTAAGCGGGAAGCCAACTCTAAGATTAGGTATCATTAAGTCTCCAGAAAGATTATCTGGTTGATAGGCACTAGGTGGAAGTCCGGTGACGGGCGGAGCCGAGGTGTACTAATAAGACGTATTTCCCGTAGGGAATGTTGTACATCGATACAATTGTTTGAGTGTGTATGTCGAGTTTGTGGACTGTGTTGGAGAGGGGAAAGGGCGGTAGTGTGCACGCGAAACCCGAAGCGGAGGCAACCGGAACGACCGGGACGAAAGTCTGCCTTCCGATTGATAATGGTGGCTTGTTCGAGGTCGGTTTAAGATCGTACCTCACGAGGTTCCCAGCTTACTGTGCTGCGCCATTATGAAAAAGGTGGTAATCAACCCACGCCCCTCCTCCTGTTCTTTCGAGCAGGCGTGGTCGAACACAAGTTCGACCCTCTAACACAGTTCACAAACACAATAGGATATGCAAGGTGCTAAAAGAGCACTTAAAGTTGGTGGGTTAGCATTGGGGGTACACCCGATCTCATTCCGAACTCGGTAGTTAAGCCCGATCGCGCCGATGGTACTTTCTTTGAAGGGAGAGTAGGTCACCGCCAACTTTAAGTGCTTTTTTGTTTGTGAAGTGTGTGCTGCAGTATGACGCACCCGCTCTGATACAATATACCCATGCGAACCACGGCACGCTGGGCATTCTGGCGACGCGCACAGTATTTTTCACTCTTCGGTTCTCTGGCACTTCTGGTGCTTGTGTTTTTGTATTTCAATTATCTATATACTGCGCCAACATGCTTTGATGGCAAACAGAACGGCGACGAGCTTGGTATCGACTGCGGCGGCGGGTGTGAGCGTATCTGTGCGGCCGACGTGAATGCCCCATCAGTACTATGGGCACGGAGTTTCAAGATCGCGGACGGTCAGTATAACGCGGTCGCGTACGTTGAGAACCGTAACCGCACGGCAGCAACACCCGAGCTTGCGTACACATTCTCCCTCTACGACGCACAGGGGCTGATCGTGGAGCGGTCCGGCACCGCGAGCCTGCCACCGGACAGTGTGTATCCGATCTTTGAAGGCCGGATTCTCACTGGCGGGCGTATTCCGACACGCACGTTCCTTGATATTGAGTCTCCCGACGTCTGGATCCCAACACCGAATGATCGTGGTCAGTTCACGGTGGTAGAGCGTACGCTTTCCGACGCAGACTCATTGCCGCGACTTGAAGCGGTGGTCCGGAACAACGGGCTTGAGGAAGCGCGGGACGTAGAGGTAGTTGCGACGATCTTTGATAAGGAACGCAATGCTCTCACATCCTCCCGTACCCTGATCGAGTACTTTGCTCCACGGACGGATACCGACATCGTATTCACCTGGCCGCTTCCGATCGCGAAGACCGTACGTAGTTGTGAGATTCCGACCGACGTTGTGCTCGCTATCGACCTTTCGGGCAGTATGAATGACGACGGCGGTGATCCGCCACAACCGGTCTCGTCAGTTGTCCGCGCCGCTGAGCAGTTCGTCTCCCGTATGCGACAGGGTGACCAGGTCGGGCTGGTGACCTTTGCGACCGATGCAACGCTCGACGCGCCGCTCACCACAAACATCACTGCGGTACAGAACATGGTCGCGAACCTTTCCATCGCACCAAAAGAGGAGACCGGTTCGACGAATACCGGCGACGCATTCGCCCGCGCCCGTGAAGCGCTTGAAAGTGGTCTGCATAACGAAGACGCTCGAAAAGTGCTTGTCATTCTCACTGATGGCCGACCGACAGCGCCTGATGAAGAGCCGGAGATATATGCTCTTGAGCAGGCCTCGTCCACCCACGCTGCCGAGATCGAGGTGTATGCGATCGGATTGGGTGAGAACGTGAACTTTGATTTCATTAAAGCCATTGCCGGCGATGATGCAAATGCGTATCAGGCACTCAACACCGCCGATATCGATCGGATATATCAGGACATCACCGGGTCGATCTGTGAGGATGGTGCGGCGATCATAGAGATCATCCCAAAGATCAAACGAATTGATGCGCCAAGGGGATAGCCGCGTGTCAATCGCGGTCCATAGCGAAGTGGTTTAAACTATTCAGATGCGGCACGTGCGCGGTCTATTGAGTGGTTTCGATCCCTGGCTTTTTTCTGCTGTCGTCATGCTCTCGTTCATGGGGCTGGTGACCATGTATACCTTTCAGGGAGACAATTTCTATTTCGAGCGGCAGTGCATCTGGATCGGTCTTTCGATGGCACTCCTCCTGCTTGCACTCGTTCCGGACTACCGGTTCCTGCGATCAGGCAACACTGTCTTCATTTTATATGTACTCTCCATCCTGTCACTCATTGCCGTACTGTTCTTCGGCGAGGTGGTGAAAGGGGCGCAGAGCCGTTTTGACCTCGGTTTCTTTGCGTTGCAGCCGTCCGAGCCCGCAAAGCTCATACTCATTGCGGTGCTTGCAAAGTACTTCTCGAAACGACATGTGTTGATCGGGGACTTTCGGCACATCATTGTCTCCGGTCTCTATGCACTCGGTATCTTCGGACTCCTCTTCATTCAACCGGACTTCGGGTCCGCGATCATTATCTTCTTTGTATGGTTCGGCATGGTGCTTGTGGCGGGCATCCGGCCGACACACCTCGGACTCGTGTTCTTGCTTGGGGCTCTCGCATTCGGGGGTATGTGGAGTTTCGGATTCCAGGACTACCAGAAGGACCGTATCCTGACCTTCCTGCATCCGCTCGCCGATATTCAAGGTGCGGGGTATAACGCGTACCAGTCGACCATCGCCGTCGGTTCAGGGCAATTGTGGGGGAAAGGGGTAGGGTACGGTACGCAGTCAAAGCTCCAGTTCCTGCCGGAGTATGAAACTGACTTCATCTTCGCTGCGTTCGCAGAGGAGTGGGGCCTTATCGGCGTACTCGTCCTCTTTGCACTCTTTAGTTTCGTCGTGTGGCGCTTGTTGTGGTATGCGGTCTTTGGTGCAACGAACTTCGAACGGCTCTTCACGACCGGTGTGGCGATCCTGCTCACGAGCCACTTCTTTGTGCACATCGGGATGAACATCGGTGTTCTGCCGGTAACCGGCACGACGATCCCGTTCCTCTCGTATGGCGGTACGCATCTCTTGACCGAATTCGTCGCGATCGGCATTGCGATGGGTATGATGCGATACACGAGAACCCGGTACACGACCGAGGATGTGCTCATTCAGGAATGATCGAGTTGGTAGACCGCTATTGTATTCGCGAGCATACGTTCAAGTGAGAATTGCTGGTGGATGTCCTGTATGAGATTCCGCTCATAGGTGGAGCGAAGTTCCGGAGAACTGATGAGTGTTTTGAGTGCGTGCACGATTTCGTCCGGTTGATTGGGGTCAATGAGAATACCGCTGTATCCGTCTCGCACTACTTCGGGTATGCCACCGACATTACTGGCGATGACCGGGAGTCCTGCTGCACCTGCCTCAAGTATGGCGTACGGGAGTCCCTCCTTATGTGACGGCAGGAGAAAGAGGTCAAATGCTGAAAGATGCCGACGTGCATCCTCGACATAGCCGGCGAATGCTACAGAGGATTCGAGAGCGTGTTCACGGACGTATGCCATAAGTTCCGCCTGCAACTCACCGTCGCCGATCAGGGTATAGAAGATCGGCTGGTGGGCCGTTTCGTTGTATGCACGAATTGCCTGAAGAGCGGTAATGAGGTTCTTGTTCGGGGTGAGTTCAGCGACACTAACGAGCCATACGTGCGAGCGGTGTTGTTCGATCGTCTGCTCGTCAAAGAGGGCGGCACGTGCTGCCTCACGATCAATGGTGGTAAAGGCGGGGACTGACGTGTGTATGACACTCACCGAATGGTGAACAAAGGGCATGCGTTTTGCTGCGTCGTGTTCCGAAACGAGAATGATGCGGTGCGCAAGGAGTGCTGAGATCCATGATACGAACCATGCACCTGCCCTCCATAGTCTGTGTCTGGGTTCTAAGAACGGCCATCCATGGATCGTACTCACAATGAACGGCACACCGGTCAGACGGCCGACCAGCGCACCGAGTCCAACTGCCTTGGTGCTGTTGAGGTGAATGATGTCGGGACGCTCACTCCGAAAGAGGCGCCACAACTCGAGAAGTGAACGGAGCTCCTTGAGGAGGCTAATATCTCGCTGGAAGCTCTTGATCTCGCAGGTACGGATGCCGGCTGATTCCAGTTTCTTCTTCAGGATACCTGACCCTCCGAATGCGACGGTCACATCATATCGCTCTTTAGGAAGGTTGGTGGCAAGCTCAAAAACGTAGCGTTGTGCGCCTCCAAAGTTACTTTTGGTGATGAGAAACAGGATCTTCGTCTTCTCCATGAGGGTCACTATACCACGCTTATTGGCACTGTCTCCTCGGTCGTTTAGTTGCGAAATCGCAGGGGTTTTGTAGGATGAGTGGACTCATATGGGCGAACGAACCCGCGAACTCTCACTCCTTATCACCGGTGATATCCTGTGTTTCTTGCTGGCGCTGTTTTTGACGTTGACCGTGCGGTATGTGGAGCTCCCGACCGCAGAACTGCTTGCTGCGCACATTGGACCGTTCGCCATCCTGACCGGCGTCTGGGTCTTCATCTTCTATATCGCTGGCCTGTACGACAAACACACGGTCTTCCTAAAGAACGTGCTGGTCGCACGCATCATGCATACGCAGGTTGCGAACATCATTATCGCTGCCTTCCTGTTTCTCATCATTCCGTTCGGTATCGCACCGAAGACGAACCTAGTGATCTATCTGGTCATCTCGGTCACACTCATCACGCTTTGGCGTGTGATGGGATACAACTACCTCTCACCAAAGAACACCCATAAGGCGATCCTGATCGCTGATGGAGAGGAGGCGGTCGAGCTGGCTGACGAGATCAATAATAATGATCGGTACAACTATTCGTTCGTGCGTATCATCGATGAGCAGACCGCTATAGGGACACCAGAGTTCGAATCAAAGCTTCTTGCGTTCATAGAGAGGGAGCAGATTCGTATCGTGGTCGCAAACCCGCGTGGTGCATATATCGAGCAGGTACTACCAAAGCTGTTCGAGCTCTCGTTCGCCAAATTCGAGTTCACCTTCCTTGATTTCTATCGTGTGTATGAGGACCTGTTCGATCGAGTGCCACTTTCAGCGGTGAAGTATGACTGGTTTGTGACGCACGTCTCGCAGTCGAAGAGTCTGCTCTATGATATTTCAAAACGAACCGCTGATATCATCGGTGCGGTACTGCTCGCAATTCCGTGTGTCGTGATCGTGCCGTTTGCCGCGCTCGCCATCCGTCTGGACGATGGTGGCCCGCTCTTCTACCGTGCCGAACGCATCGGTCAGTACAACCGTCCGTTCACGTTGTATAAGTTTCGGACGAAGACCGGTGCTGACGCAGGCTCTGCGGTACTCAATAGCACACTCGTTGATACACGCGTCGGCAGGTTTCTCAGAAGGACACGTATCGATGAGTTGCCGCAGCTAGTGAATGTCGTACGCGGAGACCTCTCGTTCATCGGGCCGCGACCCGAACTGCCGGCACTTGCGGACGTATACAAAACAGAGATCCCATACTATAACGCGCGACACTTCATCAAGCCGGGTCTTTCGGGTTGGGCACAGATCAACGACTATGACGCGCCGCGTGGGGGCGTTGATCTTGTGCGCACCAGCAAAAAACTCTCATACGACCTTTTCTATCTCCGGCACCGATCGCTGTTTCTCGACCTTGAGATCGCGCTCAAGACCGTGAATACGCTCATCCGACGTACGGGCGCTTAGTACATGTTTTTTGTGTACAGTCTGCTATACTGCCCGTCATGCTTATCGATGGACGAGCGATCGCGAGAGAGCTGAAGCGCGAGCTCAAAAATGCACTGAGCCATACCAACATCCGACCGCACCTGACGGTATTTACCTGTGAGCCGAACTTCGAAACGCAAAAGTTTCTCGCACTGAAGAAGCGAATTGCAGACGAGGTTGGTATCGGCATCAATGTCATCGAATTCCCTGAAATGATCACAACTGACGAGGTGGTCCAGTCGATCAACCACGCCGCCATACAAACGGACGGTATGATCGTACAGCTCCCATTCCCGCCCCACATCAAGATCGACGAGGTGCTAGCGGCGATCCCGGAAGGATATGACGCAGATGCAGCACACTATGCTGGTGAAGCCGCGAACGTCCTGCCGCCAGTAGTGGGGGCGATCGATGAGATCGCAAAACGCTACGGAATACCATTTGCAGGCCGGTCAGTGGTGGTTGTGGGGAAAGGGCGGCTTGTGGGGAGGCCCGCGGCGGCGTGGGCGTCACACATGGGCGCGCAGGTGTCTGTTGTTACACGGGAGACGAATGACCTTGATCTGCGGGTTCGCGAAGCCGACATACTCATTCTGGGAGCCGGCCGGGCGAACCTGATCACGCCCGAGCTGGTAAAGGACGGGGCGGTCATCTTCGACGCTGGTACATCGGAAGCCAACGGTGTTCTTGTAGGGGACGCAGACCCGCGGTGCGCCGAAAAAGCACTGTACATGACACCGGTACCGGGTGGAATCGGTCCGATCACGATCATTGTGCTATTGCGGAACGTATTTCTGCTCGCCCAAACAGGAAAGCGATAGCAACTGACAAAACAGGTGTGTTGGGGTATAGTACGGCGAATTCTTTATGGAAACGCAGACTGAAAAAAGCGGTATGAATAGTTTCATTCGGGTTTTCTACGCACTCGTGGTCCTGGCCTGCGGTGCCGCCATCGCGTTCTTTGTATTCACCAATACAACAAACGAGAATGCGCGGTTCCCGTTCAAGCTCGGTCTCGATCTCGCGGGCGGCAGTCACCTTGTGTATGAAGCTGATGTGAGCAGCATTGCACCTGAGGAGGTGTCGCAGTTGATGAACGTGTTGCGTGACGTCATTGAGCGGCGGGTGAATATCTTTGGCGTATCGGAACCGATCGTGCAGGTAGAGGAGAGCAGCTTCGTATCCGAGAATCCGAGCCATCGGTTGGTTGTTGAGCTGCCGGGCGTGACGGACGTGTCAGCCGCGGTAGAGGAGATCGGCCGGACACCGCTTTTGGAGTTCAAGCTCCTCGACCGCGAAGCACTCGCAGCACAAGAGGCGGCGGAATCGCTTTCAACTGAATCGATAGGGGTCAGTAATGTTTCTGTGAATGGCCGGGAGGTCGGCGACCCATACATCGACACCGGCCTCACCGGCCGCTACCTTGCAAGCGCCAGCCTTGAGTTTGCAGGGCAGAGCGGACAATCAGCGGTATCAAATGAACCGATTGTGGCGATCACGTTCAATGACGAAGGTGCGAAACTCTTTGAAGAGATCACTCGGAACAACGTGGGTGAACAACTTGCGATCTTTCTTGACGGCGAGATGATCTCCGCGCCGCGTATCAATGAAGCGATCAGTGGGGGAAGTGCCATCATCTCCGGCAGCTTCACGCCGGACGAGGCGCGGGCGCTGGCTGAGAACCTGAACTTTGGTGCACTGCCGGTGCCGATCGAGTTGGCGAGTACCCAGACCATCGGAGCTTCGCTCGGAAGTGAATTGCTTGGAAAGGGAGTTGCCGCCGGAATCGCCGGACTTGCGTTCGTCATCACATTTATGCTGCTGTGGTACCGCATACCGGGGTTGGTGGCAGCGGCCGCTCTGCTGATATATGTAGCGATAATGCTCGCGCTCTTCCAGCTCATCCCGGTCACCCTCACCGCAGCCGGACTCGCCGGGTTCGTGCTCTCGATCGGTATGGCCGTTGACGCAAACGTGCTCGTCTTTGAACGCATGAAAGAAGAATACCGTGCCGGCAAGAACAGCCGCGAGGCAGCACGCGAGGGGTTTGTGCGTGCGTGGGGGGCTATCCGGGACGGAAACGTGACGAGTCTGTTGTCGGCGGTCATTCTCTTCTGGTTTGGTACGTCAATGGTGCAGGGGTTCGCGTTAGTGTTTGGGATCGGTGTGATCCTTTCCATGGTCTCAGCGCTCACTGTCACGCGTACGCTTCTGCTGGCACTACCGGAAACGCAGAAGGATCAAGGAACACTCGGCAAGCTCTATAATTCCGGACTCCGATAATACGTATGAATATAATCGCGCACAAAAATCTATACATCGCCATTGGCACCGGAACCATACTCACCTCCGTTGCTGTTCTTGGCATACTCGGACTCAACCTAGGAATCGATTTCACCGGAGGCGCACTCACCGAAGTTGCGTACGAGGAACGTCCGGCGCAGAGCGAGTTGGAAGCGCAGCTCAATACGCTTGCACTGGGCGGCTATTCGCTTCGCGAGACCGTAGATGATGCAGGACGCGATGGCTACCTCCTGCGCACTCGTGACCTTAGCGAAGCAGAACGCCAGCAGGTCAGTGCGGTCGTTGCGGGTGGGGATATGGGTGGTGAGGTAACCCGCTTCACGTCGATCGGTCCGGTCATTGGTGAAGAGCTCAAGGATAAGGCGATCTGGGCGATTGGTGCTGTGGTCGTAATCATCGTGCTGTATGTAGCGTTCGCGTTCCGCGGTGTCAGGAAACCGGTCGGCTCGTTCGTATATGGCGGTATCACGATCGTCGCACTGCTTCACGATGTGCTGGTTCCAGCAGCACTGATGGGCGTACTGGGGTATTTGCTGGGCGTTGAGGTCGACGTACTGTTCGTGATGGCTATTCTCGCCGTGCTGGGCTACTCAGTGAACGACACCATTGTGGTGTTCGATCGCGTGCGGGAGAATCTAGTGAAGTACCGTACCGAGCACACAGTGAAGGATAAGGATAGTGATGGGATGCCGATCGAGCGAATTGAGTACACCTTTACCAAACCGTTCGATGAGGTAGTGAACGAGTCGGTGAATGATACGCTTCTTCGTTCCATCAATACCTCCGCCACAACAGCTCTTGCCGTTGCAGCGTTGTATATTTTCGGCGGGGAGGTAACCCAAATGTTCGCACTGATGCTCCTTGTGGGGATCTTCGCAGGAGCATACTCCTCGATCTTCTTCGCGTCACCACTTCTGGTCGCATTTGAAGAGTGGAAACGAAAGCGTTCAGCGTAAGTTATGATAATAGGGATCACTGGAACCGACGGAGCAGGTAAGGGCACGGTCGTTGAGTACCTCGTGAATGAGAAAGGCTTTGTGCGCTACCATGCACGAACGCTCTTCCTCGAGGAGATCGCACGGCAGGAGCTCGAACCAACACGCGCCAATATGCGTATCGTAGGCAACCAGCTCCGTGGGAAACACGGTAATGACTATATCGTACGGATGTTCCTTGAACGGGCGAAGGAGTCAGGCGACAAACATGTCATCATTGACTCACTTCGGGCACGTGCTGAGGCGGAAACGCTCAAAACGAAAGGCGGCATCCTGCTCGCGGTCGATGCCGATCAGAAGCTTCGATACGAACGCGTTCAGGCGCGTCGGTCATCATCCGATCAGGTCTCGTTTGACGAGTTCAGAGAACATGAGGAACTTGAGAGCAACGACCCGGACCCGCATGGTATGCAGAAACAGGAGGTGATCGCTATGGCGGATCACGTTATTTTGAACAATGGGACGCTCGAGGATCTCCATGCTCTGGTAGATGATTTTTTAACGCAGTATGGCAATTCATAGTATAGGTATCATCGGGTATGGTGCGTTTGGTACGCACATGGTCGAGCTGATACAGCGATTTGCACCGAATGTTGTAGTGAAGGTGGCATCCAGACGGTACGAGCCAGACGGTCGTCTCTTTTTTCCTGAAGCGGAAGTATGTGCGTGTGACGCGGTCGTGCTGTGTTGCTCGATCCGGGATTTCGAGGCTGAACTTGAGCGACTTTTGCCGCTTATCCCAGAGACGACGGTTATCGTTGATGTGGCGACGGTGAAAACACACACGGTGAAGATATTTCAGAAATACGCAGGCGGCCGTCAGTATCTGGCGACGCATCCGATGTTCGGGCCGGAGAGCTACAAGAAGACCACAGGTGATGTATCCGGGTATCGCATTGTCGTCGCCGGGCACACGCTCTCATCGGAAACGTACACGTCTCTTGTTGCGTTCGTGAAGGCGTGCGGGTTTGTGATCATTGAGATGACGCCGGATGAGCACGACAAATTGCTAGCCGACACATTGTTCCTCACCCACTATATTGGCCAGACGATGAAACACGCCGGCTTTCTCCGTACCGATATCGATACGGTCTCATTTCAGTCTTTGATGAATGCGGTTGAGAGTGTCGCACACGACGAGCAACTGTTTATGGATGTGTATCGCTATAATCCATACTGCAACGATGCAGCGGAACGATTCCATGCTGCGCAGGAGGAGGTGCTGGCGAAGCTCAAATCTCAGACCGAGGGGTGAATGCGGGTGCCAATGAATGATTCGTTGTTTAGGTAGTGTTCGAGTTCGGTGAGGTTCGCGCCATTCAATATTGCGACCTCAAGACCTAAGCGCTCCGCTTCTTTGGCAGCAATCGGATCGAACGGGGAAGAGAGGCCGGGGTCCCATTCTGCTGGGATGAGTTTTCTGAATTCAGACCAGGTGACATCTTCGATCTTTTTGGCATCAGGGTCCTTCTTCGGGTCTGCGGTGTATACGTAGTCAATGTTAGAAAGGTTAATCATCTTCTGTGCTCCGACATTCCCAGCGATCTGGACGGCGCGATAGTCCGTACTGCTGCCCGGGCGGTAGCCGGCCGCGATTGTAAGTGGTGTATCCTCAGGTACATCGAGAATGTCGTCAGGGTTCGTGATCATTGCAGGGTGCGCTACGTTCTTGAAGACCGTGCGGAGCAGATGGCCGTTGAGACGCGTCGCATGGATACCGAGCCAGTCGAGGTCATCTGCCGAGAGATCGGTGACCTCCGTTGCTGCATCCTGGTATCGTCGGGCTGTTTTTCCACCACCACAAATGATAATGAAACGGCGACCGCTCTGTATCTGCGTTTCGATAAGCTGTGTGAGGCGGCCTAGAAAGTCGGTATCGATGGCGTCAGGGACGATCAGTGATCCGCCGACTGACATGACGATGGTTTCTGAGTATGTGGTCATATGAGGGTATTGTATCAAAGGAATGTAATTGTGTTTCCACACGCTCGGCCTGACGTTGAAGACCCCCTTGCACTTTAATTGTCTATCTGTATAATAGGCGCCACTTGTCGGTTGGCTCGTGGAAACGCAGTTTTCATGCGCTCAGCGATGGGTGGAAGTTGTTTGAAAATGTTGCCTTCGGGCAGCTACAGAGTACCGGATCGGTTGTACCTTATGGCCGGTTCGGTAAATACGTATAGTTGTATAAACATACAACGGTACGCATCAGCACAAAGGCAAAAGCGAATATACGTTCGTACATTTTCTTTTGCCTTATCCTTGGATCGTTTGTGAGTGCTTCGAGAAAAAGTACACTCGGCACATATATCACAAACAAACAAGATCGCACGTTGTCTTCGGACGACAGTGATCCTGTCTATAATTAGAGTTTGATCCTAGCTCAGGGTGAATGCTGGCGGCGTGGATGAGGCATGCAAGTCGAATGGGTTTAGACCCATGGCAGACGAGGTAGGAACACGTAGGTTACGTACCCCAAAGTCAGGGATAACCCGGCGAAAGTCGGAGTAATACTTGATAGTCTCTTCGGAGTAAAGATTTATCGCTTTGGGAACGGCCTGCGTTCTATCAGCTTGATGGTAAGGTAACGGCTTACCATGGCTACGACGGATAGGGGAGGTGAGAGCCTGACCCCCACCGATGGAACTGCGACACGGTCCATACTCCTACGGGAGGCCGCAG
>JBBDKG010000019.1:0-2486 GCA_040879435.1 Minisyncoccota bacterium
TGGAGTATTATAGGTCATTATCTGTTGGAGTCTCATAAGTGGTGAGTTCGTACAATCATTTGACAGAACCTTCGTTCCCGCGTATTTGTGGTACGGATCTATATGGCAAAGAACACACTCGTGATCGTGGAGTCACCCGCAAAGGCCAAGACCATCAAGAAGTATCTTGGCGACGGCTATACCGTGAAATCATCGGTTGGCCACGTGCGTGACCTCCCGAAAAGCAACAAGGACGCTGTCGATATTGACGGCGGCTTCGTGCCGCGATACATCGTCTCACCCGGCAAGGAAAAGGTCATCGAGGAGCTGCAGAAGGCGGCGAAGGACGCTGACGTGGTGCTGCTCGCATCCGACCCCGACCGCGAAGGTGAAGCAATTGCATGGCACGTTGCGGAACTGGTCAAAGGCGAGAACAAGAATCTGAAACGTATCGTCTTTCATGAGATCACGGAGGATGCGGTGAAGGAGGCCTTGAAGCATCCGCGCGCGATCGACCTCAATCTCAAAGAAGCGCAGGAAGCACGACGCGTACTCGACCGGCTGGTGGGGTACGACCTTTCCGGCCTTATCTGGAAAAAGGTCCGCTACGGACTCTCTGCAGGACGCGTACAATCCCCGGCACTTCGTATTCTCATGGAACGTGAGCGGGAGATCCGTGCGTTCATCCCCGAAGACTACTTCGTCCTCACCGCACACACCACCACTGCCGAGAAAACGGCACTGCCGCTCGTGTGTGTCGAGGAACCGCGTGCGGAGAGCGAAGCGACGCGGATCAAACGTGTTGGTGAAGCCCATGACTGGAAGGTTGCAAGTGTAAAGGAGAGCGAAGCGAAGCGTAGTCCCCGCCCGCCCTTCACCACCTCGACCATGCAACAGACCGCCTCCACGCGCCTTGGCTTCTCACCGAGCCGTACCATGGGAGCGGCACAGAAGCTCTACGAGGCCGGACACATTACATACATGCGAACCGACTCGACGAACATGGGTGCGGCGGCACAAAAGCAGATCATTGCACTCCTCAACACCGACTACGGCAAGGAGTATGCCACTCCCCGTGTATACAAGACCCGAAGCAAATCCGCACAAGAGGCGCACGAGGCGATCCGTCCGACGAATGCGGGGGTGCGGCAGGCGGGAACGACCGCTGACCAGAAGGCACTGTATGAACTCATCTGGACACGTGCGGTCGCGTCCCAGGCTGCTGATGCGAAGATAAAGCGAACGAAGATCACGGCGAACATCACCGGCGCAGCGGAGGTCATCCCTGACTTTGCCGCGAATGGTTCGCGTGTCTTGTTTGACGGATGGCTTGCCGTCGATACCCGCGCCCGCGGCGAAGACACCGAGGTGCCGAAACTGAAAAGCGGTGATCCGCTCACCCTTAAAGAGATCGAGGTCGAAGCGAAACAGACCCAACCGCCAAGCCGATACACCGAAGCAGGTCTCATCAAGGAACTTGAGAAGCGCGGCATCGGCCGGCCATCCACATACGCATCCATCATGAAGACCATCGGCGACCGTGGCTACGTCGAGAAGGTCGGGAAGACGCTCACGCCGACCGATACCGGTGATGTGGTATCGACCTTCCTCGAGGAACACTTCCCCACATACATTTCAGACACGTTCACGAGCGAAATGGAGAATGAGCTCGACGAGATCGCGGAAGGTACGCGAACATACAAAAAGACACTCAGTGATTTCTATACTCCGTTCACCAAGGACATTGCCGCAAAGGAAGACATCGAGAAACTCACAAACCTTGGTCCGGCCCCGAAGGAATTCCCATGTCCCTCATGCGGCAGTGCTATGGTGATCAAGCTTGGACGAGGCGGCAAGTTCCTCTCCTGCGACCGCTTTCCGGAGTGTGAGGGGGCGCGTATGATCGACGGCACCGAACTCAAGGCGGACGAACCGCTCGGTATGCATCCAGAGACCGGAGAGCCCGTCTATGTGCTCACCGGTCGCTTCGGTCCGTATGTACAGATGGGAGAGACGCCGAAGAAAGGAGATAAGAAGGCACCGAAACCCCGCCGCGCTACTCTTCCGGACGACGTGAAGCCAGACGAGGTGACGCTTGAGGAAGCGGTCAGATACCTGTTGCTCCCGCGAGACCTGGGCGAGCACCCTGAGACCGGCGAACCAATCCAGGCGAACGCCGGCAAGTTCGGTCCATACGTCGTGCACGCCGGAGACTACCGTTCCCTCAAGGGTAGCGACAACCCATACGATGTCACACTGAAACGCGCGCTTGAGATATTCAAAGAGCCGAAACAGCTGCGCAAGGGTGAGTCGCTGGTACGTGAGATCGGTATCCACCCCAAGACACGGAAGATGATCAATATATATGAATCAAAGTCGGGTAAATATCTGAAGAAGGGATTCAAGCGCATTTCGATACCCGATTCCGTTGATATCGAGAAGTTCACGATCGAGGATGCAGTGGAGCTGTTGAAATAGGTGGATGCAAAACGCGGCGCATGAGGCAA
>JBBDKG010000019.1:2496-10711 GCA_040879435.1 Minisyncoccota bacterium
CCCCCCCCGCCCCCCCCCCCCCCGCTTCGTTCAGTCCGGAGAGACCTGCAAATTCGAATTCGGATTTTCCAAGCAGAATGCAGCCTCCTCTTCGGTGATACATGCACCGTCCGGCGGTGTAGTTTCACAATACGGACAATACTCCGCCCTCTCCGGCTCCTCCGGTGCAGCAACGAACGCGTTCGTTCCGCTTTCCTTGTCTGTGCATCGTGCCGTCATATCGTCCTCCTCGAGGTTCAGTTCTAGGATCACGCTAACGCCTCCGTTGAGGGGTGTCAATACAGGGGTCTGCTTGTAAGTTGTGCGTTCTCTCCATACAATGTCCTCTATGTACACTGCAAAGAATATCATTGCGCTCATCACTCACCCCACAGCTGCGGACATCGCGCTTGTTGAGCGTGCGTATGCATTTGCGGAAAAGGCACACGAGGGTCACACCCGCTATTCCGGCGAACCGTATATGACCCACGTTGCCGCTGTGGCATACCGGCTCGCCGAAATGGGTATGGGGCCACGAACGATCTCAGCCAGCCTTCTCCACGATACTATCGAGGACACTGAGGTGAAGGCGGAACAGATCCGTGAGGAATTCGGTGACGAGATCCTGTTTCTCGTCGAAGGCGTCACCAAGCTTTCCTCCGTCCGATACCACGGTACCGACCGGCACAACGAGAGCCTCCGGAAACTCTTCGTCGCAACATCACAGGACATCCGTGTGTTGATAATTAAACTGGTCGACCGGCTGCACAACATGCAGACGCTCGAGCATGTGCCAGAGAAGAAGCGACTCCGCATTGCGCGTGAGACGCTCGAGATCTATGTGCCGGTCGCATACCGCCTCGGTATGGGCCGGATCCGCAAGGAACTTGAGGACCTTGCCTTCCCCTACGTGTATCCAAAAGAACACGAGCGTGTCTCAAAACTCGTCACAGCAAAAGCCGGAAAGGCACAGGTCATTCTCGAGAAGGAGCGAAAGATCCTTCAAAAACGACTGGCAGAAGCGAACATGCGTGACTTTTCTACCTCGTACCGCGTGAAAGGCTACTATAGCCTCTTTCAGAAATTGACCCGTAAAGAGTGGGATATCGATCGGATCTATGACCTTCTGGCGCTTCGCGTGGTGGTTCCAACGCTCGAAGATTGCTATAAGGCGCTCGGGATCATCCACGATATGTGGCGGCCATTGCCGAAACGAATGAAGGACTATATCGCCTTCCCAAAACCCAACGGATACAAATCGATCCATACAACCGTTGCGACCCACTCGGGGACCATTCTCGAGATCCAGATCAGAACGCAGCAGATGCATCACGAGGCCGAATACGGAGTCGCGTCACACATCACATACAAGCAGCGGCTGGAACGGCGGGGTGGCGAGCAGGCGAGCCAACGATGGTTTGCGAATCTTGTTCCGCAACTCTTCCGACCGTTCGCGTGGCGGCAGGCAAAGACCGACTCCCCTGCCGTTGCGAAGGAAAACACCCAAGCAACCGGAATCCCGCAATGGATCAGTGAGATCGGTGAGATGTATACTTCGGATAAATCATCGGTGAAGGAGTTCGTTGACGACATGCGGTCCGACTTCTTCGAAAACCGCATCTTTGTCTTCACGCCGGATGGTGACGTTGTGGATCTGCCGATCGGCGCCAGTCCGATCGACTTTGCATATGCCATCCACTCGGAGGTTGGGAATCACACCTTCGGCGCAAAAGTGAACAATAAGCTTGTCGGACTCGACACCAAACTCAAGAACGGTGACATTGTGGCGATCGAAACACGCAAGACCGCCCACCCGTCCCGAAAGTGGCTGCAGGCTGCAAAGACATCACTGGCAAAGAGGCACATCAAATCCGCTCTCGCTGAGGAATACGGATAGACCTCCTAAATACTGAAACTTTTGATCGAATAGAGGTCACTGTCGTCCTGCTCATCACGCCGTTCGCTCGGGGATGTATCGTCGATCGGCGGCTCATCAGAGACCGGTTCTGATTCCTGTTGTGGTGCAGGCTCATTCTCCTGTTCTTCGGGAGTTGGTACGGTCTCAAGTGGCGTGTGCTCCTCAAGTGAATCCATCTGTGTAGCTGCCACCTTATGCAGCACCGTTTCAGTGATGACCGTATTGCCGTCGGACCCACCGGTTGTGATCAGATCCCACAACTTCTTCAGGTCGTCGTCCGAGAAATAGTCGATGGTGAGCTTCCCGCCGAAGTCGGTCTTCTGTATCTGCACACGGGTACCGAGTGTCTCCGTGAACTTCTTTTCAAATTCGATCAGTCCCGGGTCGATGTTCTTCCACTTCTCACCGCGCACTTTGTCTGTGGCGATCTTACGTGCGATACGTTCCACCTCGCGGACCGAAAGTTTTTTCAGAAGGATCTCCCGAAAGAGCGTATCAAGTTCCTCGGGTTTATCCGAGAGCATCAAGAGTGTACGGGCATGTCCTTCGCTGACGTCACCGCGCTTGAGTGCGTCAAGGATGTTCTCCGGAAGCAGCAGAAGACGAAGCGTGTTCGAGACATACTCGCGACTCCTGCCGACCTTCTTTGCCACCTTCGTGTGTGACAGGCTGAAGGTGTCGGCGAGCTGTTTGAACGCGAGTGCCCGGTCGACGGCATTCAGGTCCTCACGCTGCAGGTTCTCGATGATGGCAAGCTCAAGTTTCTCCTGCTCATTATCCTCACCTTCACGGATAATGACCGGAACCTGCGAAAGTCCTGCAAGTTTTGAAGCACGCAAACGGCGCTCACCGGCGATGAGCTCGTACTCCGAATGGAACGCACCGTCATCACGCCACACCTCCTTCCGTGTGACAGTGAGTGGCTGCAAGATACCGTACATGCGGACAGACTCCGCAAGCTCTTTGAGCCGCCCCTCGTCGAAATCCCGTCGCGGTTGGTACGGATTCGGGACGATCTTCTCCACCTCGACCCAAAAGATTGAATCACCATGAAATGCCATATCTGAAAGCAGAATTACCTCCTTATGCCCGAAGGCATCATGCGTACATGGTACCATACGACCCCACCGAGCCTATGTTTATAACGGAGTGGAAATCTGCTACACTCCTCTTGCTTGCCGCGGTGGCGGAATCGGTAGACGCGATGGATTCAAAACCCATTGACCGAAAGGTCTTGAGAGTTCAAGTCTCTCCCGCGGCACTAATGTACAATAGAATATGTGGACCAGAAGCGAACACTCATTCTTGCATATGTGGTTGGCGTTGCGCTGGGTGACGGTAATCTGTCTCGCCCAAACAAACGGGCCACAAGGCTTCGCGTCACATGCGACCAACGCTACCCCACGATAGCAAAAGAAATCACACGTTCGCTTGCCTTTTTATTTCCAAACAACAAAGTCTCGCAAGTTCCCGGGCCAAAGGAAACATATTTTAATATCAGCGTATACTCGAACAAACTTGATGCCTATTTGCCATGGAAAGTGGGGTGCGGAACAAAAATTGAACAAGGTGCAACGGTACCACTGTGGATCTTCAAGCAACCAAGCTATATGCGCGCATGTTTACGTGGTCTTTTGCAAACTGACGGGAGCATCTACACTGACCGTGGATATTGTATGATCAATTTTTGTAATAACATTTTACCGCTTGCGAAAGCCGTAGAACAAATGATCAAGAAGCTTGGTTACATGCCTCATTTATACGAGGCAAAGCAGCAGAGCGGTAATCCAAAATACACTGTTCGTTTGTCACGGAACGTGGCTGCATTTCTTGAAGATATCAAATTCACGAAGTGTTAGCTGAGCTTTACTTTCCCAACCGTTTGGGTACTGTATCGAATAGAAGAATCAACCCTTGGAGTCTGAAATGAGAATACGCGCTCATATGTTTCGCCCGACACTGGAGCGGACGGAACTCATGCGGCGGTCTCGCCAAGCGGACCGGCATGTCAAAAACCTCCGAAACGCGCTGAGAGGCTTTCTGCTGTGGCAACAGTTCAAAAGTTTCCTCTCTCTCAGGCGCTAAGCCTTTAGAAGCCGGGCAGCACCGCTCGGCTTCTTTCTTTGTGTTATATTGCAGGTAGATAAACCTACGGGAGACTGTAATGCGTTGTTGCTCAAATCCACAATGCCGTAGACCGATAGAGGAATGCTTCGGATTCGTTAAGGCCGGTGATCTGATCGCCTTGAAAGAAGACCGCATCGAACCGGAGCAGGTACGGGAACTCTGTGCCAAGTGCGGCGCGGTACTTCTTCACATCCTCGATGAATCTGAACTCGGGTACCGCGATTTCCTGATACGCATAGGGTGGTTCCTAGAATTGACACGCCCGCTTCTACCTCGGCCGACATAACTCGGTCTTTTCTTTTTCAGAATTCTCAGGTAGTGTTCGTGCAGACAAAGATTAAAGGAGAGGTACGACGATGAGTAGTATCCGAGACGCCATCGCCAAGTGCGGCGCTGTACTTGAGGGTGAGTTCCTGGTTGCGCTCACGAGCCGACGAGTCGCAAAGAAGTACGTGAACATGGACCCTGTCCTCACACGACCAACGCTCGTGGACGCTATCGGGAGCAAACTGGTGCGAGGATACGACCGGCGCTGCAATGCGGTAGTGGGGCCTGCCATAAGTGGCATCCCATTCGTCTACGCCGCCGCCCGTGCGCTTCGTATCGGGAATACCAGTCTCGATCTGCGAACGGCGTTCGCGGAAAAACAAGCAGATGGCTCTTTCCAGTTTGAGAGGATGGGATTTGTCTCATCACTCGTCGGTCGTGACGTCCTTGTGGTGGAGGATGCGACGATGACTGGTGGGTCGGCCAAAGCCGTTGTCGATCTCGTTCGCAAAGCCGGAGGGACCGTCGTTGGTGTCACTTTCATTTGGAATCACGGATCGGTCACCGCAGAGACCCTTGGTGTGAGCGAGACGCAATCGCTCGTGACGGAACACGCCGAATCCTGGGAGCCACACGAACAGCCGGACTGGGGTACTCTCCCGCTCGTGCAGAACGTCGGGCACCCGGAGTACTACCCTGACTACCCCGGCCCAACGACCAGCCTGCTCACGACATAAAACGACCCGCGGCGCGCATGCGTGCCGCGGGTTCACTCATTTTCATACTCCATGCTATAGTCGCTTCGTGAACGCACGATCAAAAATAATTGTGATCGTCGGACCCACAGCATCAGGGAAAACGGGTCTCGCGATCGAACTTGCAAAACGCTTTGACGGCGAAGTGATCTCCGCCGATTCCAGGCAAGTCTATCGCGGACTTGATATCGGTACGGCGAAAGTGACCGAAGAAGAGATGGACGGCGTGCCGCACCACCTGCTTGATATTGCGGACGTCGAAGACGTGTACACGGCAGCGGACTTCAAACGCGATGCGGAACGTGCCATTGCAGACATTGCCGAGCGAGACAAACTCCCTATTATTGCCGGCGGCACTTTTTTCTATATCGATGCACTACTCGGTACTGCCCAACTGCCGGAGGTCGAACCCGATCCTGAACTGCGCACTGAGCTTGAGACAAAATCCCCTGAAGCACTTTTTGCAGCGCTCCGGACACTCGACCCGGAACGTGCCGCTGCCATTGACCCGCACAACAAGCGGCGACTCGTGCGCGCGCTTGAGGTCGTACGGACGCTCGGTACCGTACCTGTTTTGAAACAACTGAGTGACCACTATGACGTGCTCATGATCGGCATTGGTGTCGATATGGAAACGCACGGTGATGTGACCAAAAAGCGCCTTCTCGCTCGGTTCGACCAAGGTCTTGTTGGAGAAGTGGAAGGACTACTGGCCCGAGGTGTCCCACACGAACGACTGGAAGGACTCGGACTCGAATACCGGTACGTATCTCGCTATCTTCGAAACGAAGTATCATACGACGAGATGGTCGATGAGCTTGCGATAAAGATCCGGCAATATGCAAAGCGGCAACTTTCGTGGTTGAAGCGGTATACCAATCTGCATTTGGTTGGACGAAGCGACATTGATGCGGCGGTATCTGCAGTGCAACAGTTTGTGACGGAGGAATAGCTGTTGCGGGCCGTTTCGGGCTAGAAGCCTGATCCATATTGAACGGGATAGCTATACTAGTTTTTCCATTAGTGGCACTTTGTGTATTATTTCAACCTCTGTATTTCTTCTTCGATTTCGTCCCATGTATCAACAATCGCATACGGCTCACCCTGTTCCAGTCTTTCTCGATTATGAAATCCGAATGTCTCGGCGATTGTTTTTATATTGAGTTTTTTAGCCTCTCGCACATCACCTAACGTGTCCGTAATAAAGATCGAATCTTCCAACACAACATTAAACTTGTCTCTGATCATCTCAAATTTAATGATCTTAGATTTGTGAGTGTTGTATCCATACACTGCTTCAAAACAATCTTTGATTCCAGCATTTTCTAAAACACTAAGTATGCCTCGTTCTTCGTTACTGGATATGATAAATAGTCTATAGTCAGTGTGTAAACGTTTTATCGGGTCGATCGCCGCTTCAACATGACTGATGGTTAGCCGATCACAATATTCGTTGTAGAGTCTTTCTGCGCCCTCCGGTGTAAATTTAATTCGTGGCTCTTCGTAGACATTTCCATCATGATGAGCAGCAAAATCTTCTTCAGAAATAGTTGGATCAAAATCTCTTGAGAGTGCGAAGAGAATATCTGCTGTGTCTGCAATAACACCATCGAAATCAAAAATAATTGCCCTTTTCATAGTTTGCAATGCGTTGTGTACAGATATTTAGCATCTCATGCTCGTAAGACTTGGCGGGCCCACTCCGACTCGAACGGAGAACGGCCGCTTTGGAGGCGGCTGTTTTACCATTAAACTATGGGCCCGTATAACAGCGTTCCAATAGTATGGGAAAGCGTGCAGTGCGTCAAACAATACGATCCTCAAGGATACGTTCTGCTGCACCACAATCGCTCGGCAACCAGAAGTTTATACCGCCGCCAGTGAGCATGACGAGCCCAGTGTCCACAATGAGCCACGCGGCAAGCACGATGATGATGCCGAGTATAACGTTCGTGAACATTGATTTTGCAGATGTCCATGCAGACACATCACCGCCAGACGTCACCATTTTGAATCCAGCGATTACGAGTACGATGACGGCAATGACCGAGAGGAAGATGATAAGCCATCGGACGACGTTGTTGATGAGTGTTATAAAATCACACCAGTTACAGTTTGCCCCACATGCCGGCACAAGTCCGGTGTCCTGTGCACCGACGACAAGCGGCATACACAGCACTCCGAATGCAACGAACGGAATTACATACTTCATAGCGTAAATGGTAGCATGCTGCGTGCTTTTCTCCCTATGCAATGTGTGATAGTTTATATCGGCACAACTCATATATGCGTCGGTGGCGGAGTGGTCAATCGCAACAGACTGTAAATCTGTCGGGCTCAGCCCTTCGGAGGTTCGAATCCTCCCCGGCGCACATTGTAAAATACCCTTGCTTCGCAAGGGTATTTTCTGTAGGGAGAAATAAATAAAGATTGGACACTCGAGGATATTTTAAAAAGTCAGAGTCAGCATTCCTGCTGACTCTGATTCGCCCTTGACTCAACTCAAACCGAAAGAACGTTGTGGGAGCCTCCTACACCCTCATAGTGATCTGCAGCAGCTGTAATGGCGTGGCGGAGACGGCCTTTAGGGCCGATCGACGACTTGCTGTTGTGGCAGAAGTGCAGCACGCCATAGGCTGCTCCTTCGCCCGAGCCGATGGCGAAGAAAGGTTCCTCTATCGGCACTACGGCAAATCCGACCACTTTGAAAAGTTTACCTTGTGACCCAAGAAGGATCTGTCCTCCTCCCCGCACATCCCAATCACTATCAAATAGCTCCTTACGTGCCGTGAGCTTTTCACGCAAGGCGGGCATCCATGTGCGAACAAGATACTCGTACGGTTCGGTATCGGCAGGGCTTTTCGGCAATTCCGCATACTGGACTGCCTGTCTGTAACTCAGGCTCCCCGCGATACCGAAGACCCACGTGGAAGTTTCGTCCAGCCAAATTTTGGAGAAGAAATGCTTCGTTCCATTGGAGTGAACATACAGGCTGTCTGACCCCATCCAGACCTTACCTTCATGAACGAGAGCAGCGACTACGGTCATCTGAGACTCCTTTGAAGTTACCTATGCCAGTGCCATGATTACCATATGCTGTTATAAGTGTAAAGGTATTGTACTAGTCCAGCACCTTTGAGACTCCCGTTTGGGTAATTGGTTGCAAATA
>JBBDKG010000020.1:0-12309 GCA_040879435.1 Minisyncoccota bacterium
TATTTGCAACCAATTACCCAAACGGGAGTCTCAAAGGTGCTGGACTAGTACAATAACTTGCCATAGTATAGATTCTGTGCTACAGTTTAGCCAGCGGCAGCTCATGCTGAGCCCTGCCTGTTCCAACCAAGGAGAGCCCCATGAAACATTCTTTATTCGCAGTTGCGGTCGCAGGCGCGCTTACCTGCAGCGTTGCTTCCGTCGGCGCAGAGCCCGTCAAGTATATCGGCGAGTATTCGACTGGCGAATACGCATCTCTGGAGTTCATCGATTTTCAGCCTCTGAAAATCGAGTACTGCTACGAGAAGCCCGGCAACTGCTGGAAATACACAGCCGAAGGAGACGCTGAGGACCTCACGGTGGAGTTGCCTGACGGCAACATCATCGAGGCCGTCAAGGTCATTCGTGGAGGAAAGGAAGTCTACATTCTCCGCTTCGTTCACGGCGAAAATTCGGAACGTGCTGGCATGATTTTCGCTGCCCACCTCCGCGCCCCTTGACATTCCCTCTCCTTCTATGAGGCCGCTGCAGCCGCAGCGGCCTTTTTCTGTACCGCTATTAGGCTTTTAATAATGACGCTCGAAGCAAAAACACTGCCGTGCGCGACTAGAGTTTGTTGCGTATACTATCTATATGGGAACTGCGCTCTACTGGATCAAACGACTCGTGCCGCGACAGGCGCTTGAGCTTATACGGCCGCCGTATCACTATGTGCTCTCATGGCTCGGGTCTATTCTCTACCACAACCCCTCAAAGGACATCGTGCTCATCGCAGTCACCGGCACCAAAGGAAAGTCGACGACCGTTGAGATGACCTCGGCGATTCTTGCAGCGCACGGGCTGAAGGTTGCTTCCCTTTCGACCATTCAGTTCCGAATCGACACAGACATCCGTCGTAACCTATACAAAATGACCATGCCAGGCCGTTTCTTCGTGCAGAAGTTTCTACGTGATGCGGTGGATGCAGGCTGCACACACGCGGTCATTGAGATGACATCGGAAGGCGCGAAGCAGTTTCGACACACGTTCCTTGAACTCGACGCACTCGTGTTCACAAACCTCTCTCCTGAACACATCGAATCACACGGTTCGTTCGAGAAATACAAGGAAGCAAAACTTTCGATCGCGAAACGTCTTGCACAGTCAACAAAACGTCCGCGGTACATGGTTGCGAACACGGACGACGAACATGGAAAGGACTTTCTTGCAATTGAAGTGGAAGAGGCTCTTCCGTATGGACTGTCCTCATTGAAACTCCACACACTCCACCGCGATGGTGTCGGACTTGTGTTCCAAGACGGAAATGACGAAGTGACCGTTCGTGTGCCGCTTGTTGGTCTCTTCAATGTATACAATGCACTTGCAGCAATCACACTCGCCCGTGCATTTGAGATACCCTTCACCACGATCGAGAAGGCCTTCCGAACGCTCCCAGCAATCCATGGTCGTGTTGAGCAGTTCGAAAGTCCTGAAACAGCAACAAAGCACGTGACGGCGGTCGTCGACTACGCACACACCCCCGATTCGCTTGAGAAGCTCTACCAAGCATACAAGGACGTGCCGAAAGTATGCATCCTCGGCAATACCGGTGGCGGCCGCGATACTTGGAAGCGACCTGAGATGGCATCGATCGCCGAACGGTACTGTGACTACATCATCCTCACAAATGAAGACCCATACGATGAGGACCCCCGAAGCATTGTGGAGGAGATGGCAAACGGTATCACCGACAAAACAAAATACGAGATCATCATGGACCGCAGACTTGCAATCCGTGAAGCGATAGAGCAAGCCCCAGATAACGGCTACGTGATCGTCTCCGGCAAGGGCACGGACCCGTACATCATGGGACCACACAATACGAAGCAGAAGTGGAGTGACGCGGAGGTGGTGAAGGATGAACTGGAACGTCTTGCAGATGTATAGAAAAAGCCGACGCGAGAGTGCGCCAGCTTTTAGTTTTCTGCAGCGACTGGGATCAATCTACTTCAGGACCCCACGTCGCATGTATGACCGCTTCCACCTGACACTGGTTGGTGGTGTTGTGTATGGAGGCCTGGTGGACCGCCGCCTTCTCGGCAACGATCATGTCCGGGGCCTTCATAGCGATGATATATGGCTCGTCCCACACGCACCGCAGGACAACGAGCCAGTTGTTCTGGTCGACCATGAAGGTGACACAATCGGCCGCCAGCGAGTACCTCTCGCAGCGGCGAAGCGCCATTTCTTCGGCCAAACCAGGGTCACCACGTCCGTGCGCCTCACTGGAGACGCCGGACGAAGGTGAGATGCTCACTGCGCCCCACCGTTCTTTCGGCAGAAGACTGACCAGTGAGTCAAACTGAAGGCGCGTAAGCCTCCCGGTTTCTTCCCGCTCGATCCCGCGTTGAAACTTGGCGATCGCGCGCTCGGTGGCGGGGCCGTAGACCCCGTCGACCGTAGGAAGGAGGTCGAGCCGATAGAGCGCCTCTTGCGCATCTTCGACCACCTCCTGGGGAGCGATCCGTAGATCGAACTCCGCCGGTCTGAACTGGAAGTCGGCTTCGACTGCTCCGGCATGTACCGAAGCGATGAAAAGGAGCAGCGTCGCTCCAAGCAAACGAATCATGAGGATATCCTTTCAACGATCACGATTCTCTGTTTATATACTACCACAAATATCAACTCTTGTCCACTTAACCCCTATGTGCGGAACAACACAACCCCCGCGGATACCGCTACGTTGAGCGATTCTTTGGTCCCATGCATTGGGATCTCGACGATCTCATCCGCCTCCTCAAGGAGATCGTGCGACACTCCCTCGACTTCGTTCCCGAAGATATAGATCGTTCTATCTTTCGGTCGGTATTCATAGACCGAAACCGAAGACGAATCCTGTTCGACCGCCACCACATACCACCCATCTGCTTTCAGTTGTGTAAGCTGACCAACTGGATCATCACCCCAATCAGTCCACGGAACACTTTTACTCGCACCGAGTGACGTCTTTTCGATCTCCGGCTGCGTACGGCCGAAGCGATCGGTCGGCCGTGGTGTGTATCCCGAGAAATAGATGTGATCAACACCAGCGCCGTCAGCGGTTCGGAATATAGATCCGACGTTGTATGCACTCCGGATGTTATGTAACAACACTCGCCTCTTCATGCCAGCTACGCTACCATAGAAGCGATGCTTCGCACACTCAACACCATCCTCCACTCGCCCGGCACGCTTCGCTTCATGTGTGTGCTGTGGGTAATTTCATTCCTCACGCTCTTTGTATTTGTTGAACGATCGTTTTTCATTAACGTGTTCACCGGTGACTTCCCGCTCTGGCTCTTCCTAAAGATTCTGCCGACCATCTTCAGTGAATTCGCCACGAGCGACATTACGATGCTTCTACACTACCTCACCATTTCGCTCCTACTCGCACTCTACCTCACAATACTTCGATACATGTTCGTGACCATGCACTTCATCTCACTGAGGAGCATCGGTATCAGCGTCGCCGGTGTGTTCGGCATCACACTCGGCGTTGCCTGCCTTTCGTGCGGCGCACTCGCAGGACTACTACTCATCTCCGCGCTCGGCGCACTCTCCCTTCCGCTCACACTATTGCACAACAGCACACTCTTTCTTCTCGCTGGAGAAGGATTGTTGGTGCTTGGCATCATACTCATTCTCGCTACCGTGCGGAACCTCACGAATCACTGATCTTCTTTCTCCGAAGCCATGTAGCTGATTCATCTTCGTCCACATGCCCTTGTGCGACCTTGATAACGAGGTCGCCGACCTCTTCTGTATCAAACGGGATATGAATATCGTGCAGAGAAAGACATGTTTCCATACAAGCGTATGCAGTACGTTTATTCGCATCATTGAATATGTGACCTTGTGCGATCACGACTGCATATGTGGCAGCAAGATCATACACATCTCGAATAACACCGTACTGAATACGGTGGTCAATTCGTCCGAGTGCACCTTCTAGTGATTTATCTTTTGCAAGACCCTGCAGTTCAACAGAATTAATGACACCCTCATGTATTTCGATCACCGTATCGGTGGTAAATAGTTGCAACACCATGATCACTTATCTTTAAGGTAATCAAGGACAGGCTGCATTTTCTTTTTATTTGCAACAAAAGCCTTCACCACAGCAGCCTTATCAGCATAGATGTGGTCTTGCTTCCCTGCCGCGGCTTCAGGCACGAAGTATCCGACCACTTTGTTGCGGTTCATGATCGCGACCGGTGAATCGCCTGCTGCCTCGATAAACTTCTTCGGATCACGAAGCTCGGTCAGCGAAATGGTCTTTGTGGTGAGTAGTTTTTGCATATTTAAGTATATATTTAGATATATACTATATTACCTTTTGTGGGGAGTGTGTCAAGGGTGTCTGTCCCCTGTACATTAGGCGGCTCAGTGTTTGAACGAAGTGATTGCCATATCGAGCAACTTTCGTTTTTCAAGGTTCTTTTTCCAGATACTATTGGTACGCTTTGGATTGATACGAACGCCTTTTGAGAAATTGATCTCCTTTTGAAACTTCTTCAAGTTCTCTTTTCCTGAGATAACGACTTCATTTTTCCCCTGAAGGATCGCTCGGATGCCGAAGTGTGACAACAGTCTTTGTATGAGCACAAGAATCTTTCTATCATTCTGATATCCTCGAACTCTTCGCAAATTGCGATCGATGCGGAAGTCCATACAACCCTCATCATCAAAGAAAGCTCGTAAAAATTCACGTTGAAAGCTACGTGGTAGATCTGAAATAATCGTCAGTAGTTCAAGCGAACGCGACTTTAAAAAAGCCGAGAGTTCAACATTGTGGTAACTAATCCTGTGTACACCAGTCTTGGGATTGAGGTGTGTATGTGGAGCAAATTTATAGACAACCTTCATAAGTCGCTCAACCCTCGTTATAAGTGCCTTACTGCGATTGTTGTACACACATGACTTTTTGAACTCACCATCGAACATTAAGTGGCCGACAAGCAGGACGAGCTCTGGAGTCCACTCAGTGAAAGGTTTGATCGGCCGCAGAGCCTTTCCTCTCCTGGAGTCGGCTATACGTAATGCAAGTTGACGTGAATTTTCTGAAATTTGTTTTTGCTTTCTTGAGCTTAACGGTATTTGTCGAATGTGGGTATAGATCGAAGTTTTCGATCTACCAGTAATTTGCATTATCTCATTGAGTGTAAGGTCCCGCTTTCGTAATTCAATACATTGCTGTTTGAAAGCATTCATGTCCGCCCAGCACGGCTCGAACGTGCGACCTTGGGATTAAAAGTCCCCTGCTCTACCAACTGAGCTATGGGCGGATTGCCTTAATATTGTATCATACGAAGGTTCTGGTACTCGCTGATACACCGAGGAACTGCGCGTGACTATACCATATTCGGATTTCGTGTCGACAGTGCATACGTGCTGCCAGTGCTATCATATGCACATGATCCCACTCGAGAACCTGGAGAACTTCATGCGACTTCTGCATAAGGTTCAGAACGTGAAGCGTGTTGCTCGTGTACCGGATGAAACTGAATACCGAAACACTGCCGAACATACATTCGAGGTTGCGCTGTTATGTTGGTATATCGCAAGCGCGAATGAGCTGGACCTCGACTCTGGAAAGATCCTGAAGTACGCACTGGCGCATGACGTCATCGAAGGGTACGCGGGTGATACCTGTGCATATGACGCAGACGGCCAGGAGACCAAATTAAAACGAGAACAAGATGCACTTCAGCAAATTGAGAACGAGTTTAGTGACTTCCCCGAGCTTATCGCGACCATCCACGCTTACGAGAAACGCGAGGATGCTGAAAGTAGGTTTGTCTATGCCCTTGATAAATTTATCGACCCCCTGAACTGCAGCATGGAAACGATCGGTGCCTTGTGTAAGGAACAGGGCATTTCGTACTCAGCAGTCCGTAAGTATAAAGATGAGAAAATAGCGAAGTCACCTCATGTACTTCCATACTGGGAAGAGTTGCTCAAAAAAGTAGAGAAAAGAAAAGACACTCTATTTGCACCTGAATTATAGCGACAACACCCACCGCTCAAGCGCCAGATCCAGATCATGCTTCCCACGCCGCGCATCGTGGTGCAACGCAAGCAAACTGTGCGAGAGTGATATAAGTTCCCCCTCCTTGAAATTCCCAAGCGCACGCTTCGCTTTATTGTATGGAAAATCCTTCATACCAGCTTCGGCGGCTGAGCTTGTTACGGTAGCGAGACGCAGTGTCTTCAATTGCCACCACATCATCCCGATCAGCTCTTCGCTTGAAACGCCGGCACGCGTCGCGTCACTGCATAGCAACCAAAGCTTTTTCTTGTTCCGGTCGGCAAGAGCATCCGAGAGTGCGAAGGTGTTGAACCGTTCCACTGCAGGTGCGGTGAACTCCGATACCACCTCCGCGTATTTCTCATACTTCTTCCGCTCCGCCGCAAGCAACTTTCCCTCGATGACCACAAACAGATGAGCAGACGCGGCAAGTGCCGAGAGCAGACCCATCACTTCTTCCTGAAAGTCCTCATCGTCTGATGGCGTATCGAGCACATATGCGTTCACCCCACCAAAGAGCGACACGGCTTCCACCGCGTCAGCAAGCATACCCCGCTGATATACCTCAGCGTCAATGGTTGTGGGCTGCGATACTTCCTTAGGAAGGTGCGCATGTGCTGCGTTCCGTACCGAACCTGTATCTGTGCCGTAGAAAAGCGCTAGCATACTATTTTCTCCACTCCTCTACCTCTGTCCAGTTCACACCGGTCGCGACCGAGACAGTGACCGGCACACCATGCGTCTCCTCCCCTTCAAGCACACCTTCCATGAGTGACACCAGCTCCGGAACGATCTCATCGACCCTCGATTCGACCACCTCGAATACGATCTCATCGTGTACCTGAAGCAGCATCCGTACGTCATCCAAGAGCTTCTGCTCCTTGAGGTACGCATAGACGCGATTCATGGCGATGCGCACCGCATCCGCCGCTGTCCCCTGTACCGGCGCATTGATCGCCATACGTTCAGCACTCGCCCGGATGAACGGTGCGCCAGATGTGATGCCAGGAAAGTACCGCCTGCGGCCGAAGAGTGTCGTGGTGTATCCGTGTGTCCGCGCGAAAGCCTTCACCTCCTCAAGATACTCAGCGAGCCGTGTGAAGGTATTGAAGTACGCGTTCAAAAACTCCTGCGCTTCCTCGCGACTGGTATCCGCGCCAAGATTCCCACGAAGTGCATTCACACCCATGCCGTAGAGGATGCCGAAGTTGATGATCTTCGCGCGCCGGCGCATCTCCTTTGTGATCGCATCAGGCGCCACATTGAACACCCGCGCTGCCACACCGCTATGGACGTCCTCACCACGCCGGAAGATCTCGACGAGTTTCTCGTCCTTTGAAAGAATCGCCGCCATACGCAGGTCGATCTGCGAATAGTCGATCGATACGAGCCGATATCCCTTGCTCGCCACAAACCCCTTCCGGACAGCGCGTCCCTCCTCGCTCCGGATCGGAATGTTCTGCAGGTTCGGGTCCTTTGATGCCACACGACCAGTCGTAGTGCCGGTCTGCAGGAAGGTGGTATGCAGACGACCATCATCCCCTACCATAGTCGGCAGATTGTCCACGTAGGTCGAGGCAAGCTTCTGCAGCTCACGGTACCGTAGGATCGCTGCAACGATCGGATGGTCGTTCTCGAGCTTCACCAACTCCGATTCGCGAGTCGAACGCTGTCCGGTCGCGGTCTTCTTCTGGTTCTTCGGCTTCAGCCCGAGCGTATCATAGAGCACCTCACCGAGCTGTTTTGGTGAATTGATATTGAATTCGGTGCCAGCGTGCTTGTATATATCGGCTTCGAGTTTGGTCAATTCAGTATGGAACGTTTTGGACAAACGCTTCAGGTACCCGGTGTCGAGCGTGATACCCACTCCGTTCATATGCGCAATGACCTCCATGAGCGGCACTTCGATCGTTTCATAGATGCGACGGAGGTCACGCGCATCGATCTCCTTCTCAAGCGCCTTCACTGTCTCATCGAATGTATCTGTTTTGAAATATGACCGGCCGTACTCAACGATATCCTCATAGGTGGGGTTGGTACGGTCGGACTCGATGAGCCAGAGCATCACCGCCGCACGGTGCACCTCCGTCTCCGGAATACCCTCCGCTCCTGCCTCTGCCGTCGCCTCCACATTGAAGAACGTCTTGATGCGCGCCGAAAGCGACCGAAATCCCAATTCACTAAAAAGCGAAAGTAGCTTCTCTCCATCAACCGACGAACGCCACTCCTCCTTAGGGAGTGTGAAAGTGATCGGAGCGTCGCGGCGGATAGTGGCGAGCATCTTCGAGAACCGCGCCTCCTCCTCCTGCTCTCGCAGGAGGGTGATCATGCGTGCCTTGACGCCTTTCGTGAGAAACGGCTTCTCACTCTTTTTGAGCTTTGTATAGATCGACTCGATCGAACCGAAGTGCATGATCAGTTCGGTCGCTGTCTTCTCGCCAATACCGGCGATGCCGGGGATGTTGTCTGAGGGGTCCCCGCGAAGCCCTTTGTAGTCCGGCATGAGTTCCGGACCAAACCCGAACCGCTCACGCACCGCCTTCTCGTCGTAGAGCACGGTATCCTTAATACCTTTTCGTAGCGTATATACCTGCACACGCTTCTTCTCGACCAATTGCATTGTGTCCATATCACCTGAGGCGATAACGACCGAAAGGTCCGTGCGATCTTTCGTCTGCTCAACAATGGTGCCGAGCATGTCGTCCGCCTCAAAGCCTGATGCCTCATAGATCGGGATGTTGAACGCCGCAAAAAGGTCACGTGAGCGGTCGATCTGGCGGACAAGCTCGTCGTCGGTCTTTTGTCGTGTACCTTTGTATGCTTCGTATGCAATATGGCGGTACGTCGGTTCCGCAAGGTCGTAACAGGCGACCACGTAATCGGGCTTCAATTCCTCGCTAATCTTCAGGAGCATGGTCACCAGCCCGTAGAGGGCGCCCGTCGGCTCGCCTGAAGGTGACGAGAAGTCAGGAAGTGCATGGTACGCACGATGCAGGATCGCGTGTGTATCAAGCAGCACCAATGTCTGTGTGTTAGTTTTTGTTGCCATAGGTCACAGTAAGGGTTCGTTCGTCCCCGTCGAAGGTAAACACAAGCTGGATAGCATCCACCGGCATCAACGAGGCGACGTGCTCCGGCCACTCAATGCATACGATAGCTCCCGTTTCGTTTAGCACCTCGGTAAACCCCAGCACCGACAGTTCACTCGCTTCCTCCAGCCGATACGCATCGATGTGTATGAGCGAAGAGAATGCTACGTGCGCAGTCTCATATCGCTTCATGATGACGAATGTTGGGCTGGTAACCGACTCGGTCACGCCAAGTTCACGCGCAAGCTCCTGCACGAACGTCGTCTTTCCGGCGCCGAGGTCACCGGAAAGTGTGATGACCGCAGGTCGTTCTGTACGACTCGCTGCCTCCGTAAGAATGGATCGGGACGCCGCTTTGAGGTCTGCCATATGGGTTACCGCGTAGCGTTCCATGGACCAATCCTACCACTTTTGATTTTTAAACTGTACTTTTGCCTTTTTACTTTTGCCTTTTGACTTTACAATGGTGGTATGCCGCAATTCGACGACAGACTTTCTACCAACAAGCGTCTTCGTGCCTTTCAAGACAATGAGGAGGAGCGTTTGTTGAGCGCGCTTGCAGAACAGAACGGATACCGATACATCGATCTCAAAGGACTCTCACTCAACCCCGAGGCGATCACGGTCATTCCTGAGGAGGCCGCAAAGGCGGCCATGCTGGTCGCATTCGACAAACAACAAAAGAAGCTCTCGGTCGCGGTCCGCAACCCCAATAATCCGGAGACGAAGCGGGTGCTTGAAGGGCTCAATGACCAGTGGCAGGTCACCGTATACATGTGCTCGACCAAGAGCCTTGAACACGCATGGAAACGTTACGCCGACCACCGTACGACCGTGGCGGTCAAGCAGGGTGTGCTCGATATCGATCCAACCGAGATCGTTGGCCTCACAAGCAAGCTCACCTCTCGCGACAAGGTCACTGAATTCATCAAAGAGATCCGTACGGTGAACACTGCGCGACGTATCTCCACTACGCTCGAAGCGATCTTCGCCGGTGCGATCGCTCTCTCTGCATCCGACATCCACATCGAGCCGGAGGAGACCGGCATTCGCCTTAGGTACCGGCTCGACGGGGTACTGCATGACGTGGTCGATCTCGACCGAAGTATCTACGACCGGCTCGCCTCAAGACTCAAACTACTCGCCGGGTTGTTGTTGAATGTGAAGAATGAAGCGCAGGATGGCCGCTTCACATTCGAACTCGGGGAAAAGAAGATCGAGGTACGTACCTCGGTGATCCCGGGCTCGTCAGGAGAATCCATCGTAATGCGACTTCTCGACCCCACTGTCGCCAGTTTCAGTATGGATCAGCTTGGTCTCAATCAGACCCTCTATGACCTCATGAAACGCGAGCTCGCACGGCCGAACGGCATGATCATCACGACGGGACCGACCGGATCGGGAAAGACGACAGCACTCTACGCCTTCCTGCGTGAAGCGCATACTCCAGAGGTGAAGATCATCACCATTGAGGACCCGGTCGAATACAAAGTGGACAACATCGTGCAGACCCAGGTCGAAGAGGACTATACGTTCGCAAGCGGTCTCCGGTCAGTACTCCGTCAGGACCCCGATATCATCATGGTCGGTGAGATCCGGGATTCGGAGGTTGCTGAGACCGCCGTACAGGCTGCACAGACCGGTCACCTTGTGTTCTCAACCCTCCATACCAACAACGCGGCTGGTGCGTTCTCCCGACTTATTGACCTCGGTGTGGACGATCGAATGATCGGTAACTCGATCAACGTGGTGCTCGGCCAGCGACTCGTCCGCATCCTCTGTCCGCACTGCAAGACAACGTATGAGGCATCCCCCGATGAGCGCACGCTTATCGAAACCATACTTGCCGGTCATCCGCATCCGCCGCAGGTCCCGGAACCCCTCACCTTATACAAACCGGCAGGATGTGTGAAATGCAGCGACACTGGCTTCCTCGGCCGACAGGGAATCTTTGAAGCGATCAAGATCGACACTGCTGTTGAAGAAGCCGTCATTCGCGACCCGCGCGAGCATGTCATCCTCGAGGCTGCCAGCGCACAAGGTATCCCGACCATGCCGGAGGACGGAATTGAAAAAGTACTTCAGGGGACCACGTCCTTAGATGAGCTACGTCGTGTGATTGACCTCACTGCGACCCGAAATGCGCCCGCCACACCAGACGACGACGCGGTCACGCAACACACTGTGTGATAGATACGAAACAGCCTGCGTATACACGCAGGCTGTTTCAGAATAAAGTATGGGACGGGTCAAGAGAGGTTTCGTATGTGCTGTGCTATAGTCGGAATACGTTCATTGAAAGGTGAGTTCCAGAAGATAATTCTCTAAGCAAGGCTTTCCGCATAGAAAGTGAATAATGCGCCAAGGGGTGTCCCAGCGCACTCACTCAATGGTGAGTACCACGACATCCTCGCAACGTTACTCAAGTTGCTTAGAGAATTATCATCTTGAACGACGAATATGCCGCACAAAACACAGCCCCATACAGGGCTTTTTTCAATATTTAGAATAAGGAGACCAGGAGCGGAGAACAATATGTCAGCTATACTAACATAGTATGAATTTTTGTCAACCTGTAGGGTTTTTTGTGTGACCTCTCCCCTTTCTATATAATAGGTACATGCAAGAGCCCACTACGAAGGAAAAAGTGTTCAGCAAGGACGGCGCGGGCAACCTTGACCAGACCCTGCGCCCACAACATTGGGATGAATACATCGGGCAGGCGAAAACCAAGGAAAATCTTCGCATTCTCCTCACTGCGGCACGTGAACGCGGACACGCAGCGGAGCACATTCTTCTCTACGGCCCGCCTGGACTCGGGAAGACCACCCTTGCCCACCTTATCTCCAAGACCCTCGGCACCAATATGCGTACGACCTCCGGTCCTGCCATCGAACGCATCGGTGACCTTGCCGCGATCCTTACCAACCTCTCACCCGGAGACGTCCTGTTCATTGACGAGATCCACCGGCTCTCAAAATCGATCGAGGAAGTGCTGTATCCCGCCATGGAATCCGGTGTTCTCGACATCATCATCGGAAAAGGCCCGTCAGCACGGACAGTGCAGCTTGAACTGCCGCCGTTCACGCTTGTGGCGGCCACAACCCGTATCTCACTCCTGTCCGCGCCGCTCCGTTCACGATTCTCCGGCGGTACCTTCCGCCTTGAGTACTA
>JBBDKG010000020.1:12409-57956 GCA_040879435.1 Minisyncoccota bacterium
TACGGTCATCTGGAAAGATTATAGGTAATACAACACACACCATGAGCGGACATAATAAGTGGAGCAAGATAAAGAACAAGAAAGCAGTGACCGACGCAGCAAAGAGCCGGGTCTTTTCAAAACATGCGGCGACCATCGCGATGGAATCACGCAAAGCGGGTGGAAACACGGCGTCCCCCGGACTTGCAGCAGCGATCGAACGCGCCAAGAAAGATTCAATGCCGAAGGAAAATATCGACCGGGCAGTCGCTAAAGGAGGTGGTGCGGGAGGCGCAGCGCTCGAAGAAATAACGTTCGAAGGATACGGCCCGGGCGGTGTAGCGATGCTCATTACCGCTGTGACAGACAACAACAACCGCACCGCCCCGGAGATCCGTCACATCTTCACAAAAGCCGGGCTCCAGCTTGGGACACCTGGTTCAGCCGCGTGGGCATTCGCCAAGTCTGATGAAGGATACAAACCGACGGCACCAGTGGAACTTTCCGACAGCGATGGCGAGAAACTTGCCGAACTTATTGAAACACTCGAAGAGCAGGAGGACGTACAGGACGTATACACCACAGCGGACAGTGAATAATGACATCATGCGAGTAATTGCCGTAGACCCTGGGTATGATCGAATGGGCGTTGCGGTGCTCGAACATACCGACAACAAAGAGCACTTGCTCCACTCCGAGTGCATCGAGACCGACCGCACTGCTGACATCCCTGAACGGCTCACAACGATCGGTATCCGATTTTCTGAGCTACTTAGTACATACACGCCTGACTGTCTTGCGATCGAGACCCTCTTCTTCAATCAGAATCAGAAGACGGCGATAGCGGTGGCTGAAGCGCGTGGTGTGGTGCTCTTTCTTGCAAAACAGCGCGGGTGCAGTGTCCGCGAGTTCGGGCCACAAGAAGTGAAGGTCGCAGTCACTGGGTATGGAAAGAGCGACAAGACCGCGGTATTCGACATGCTGCACCGCTTAGTGCCCGATATTCCCAAGAAAGCGCACGACGACGAGTACGATGCGATCGCTGTGGGTGTTACTGCACTTGCACATCATCGCTGATACCGTACAATGCCTTTCCGTACGTGATGTGCCACTGCATTTCTTGCACGATACGGAACACTTTGCTACAACGTTAGTACCAATTTTTATAGTAGGTAAATATGAACGAGTTCGATCACAACGAAAAGCCCCTTGAAGAGGGAGTGCCGGAAGAATCAGAGGACACTGAAGCTGGTATTGACGAATCAATGCTCGACGAAATCACCGATGACGCTGATACTGAGACCGACGACACTGAAGGATTCGGCCACATTGACGAGACAAAGGAGAAAGAAAAGGATGATGAGGCCGAGGACACTGAGGGATCACTAGAGGAAGATGCGGAGGATGTTGATTTTGATACGTTTGACGACATCGACGAGCTCTAGGTTGTATTGAAAAAGGCCGGAACGCGTACGTTCCGGCCTTTTTTCGTTCATAACTCAACGACCTCGTGCGTCAGGATCGTCTGGTCGTCCTTAAACACAAATCTCCCTTTGAAGCGCACCCCAGCGAGTGCGAGCGGTAGCCAGAACGGATCGTCAGCCCACATCGCATCATACGGAATATCCTTATATGGAAACCACTGCGGACGCATCTCGTCCGTCTCGATCGGCGTACCTTGAATGTCACTCACGCAAAAGACAGTGACATTGTGTGTCTTTCGCGTGTGCTCGTATACAAACTCAAGTGTGCCACATTTCTGGAGATCACGTGCGACAACACCGACCTCTTCCTGTAGTTCCCGATGTGCTGCTGACGCAAAATCTTCACCAGCTTCGACCTTCCCACCAAAACCGTTCCATTTCCCCGCGCCGAACCCACGCTTCTTCATACCCAACAACACCCTCTGTGTATCAGTGACAATAGTGAGGGTGAGGTCGATTTGCTGCATAGTTACCCAGCGAGACTAAGGACACACACCTGCTTCTTGCCGCGACGGAGGAGGGCAATACCGTCAGTGAACTGTGCCGACGCAAGTGTTGCACCAGCGTCCGTCACCTTTTCCCCATTCAGTGTCACCGCACCATCTTCAATGAATGTACGGGCTTCCCGGTTACTGCTTGCAAGACCTCCCGCGACCAGTACTGCAACAATGGAGTCCCCGTCTTTCACGCCCGTTTGTGGTGCATGAGCACGGAGCAGGGCGATAGCATCGGCGTCCGGTGCATCACCACTAAAGAGTACTGCGGTGACCCGCTGTATGTCTGCCGTTGTTTCTGCGCCGTGTACAAATGTCGTCACTTCCTCCGCAAGCCGTTTTTGTGCCACCCGCGCCGCCGGATCTTGTTCTGTTTCTGCGCCGATATCATTGATATCATCGAGCGTGATGAACGTGAACAGTTTCAGATATTCGATAACGCTCTCGTCTGACGTATTAAGCCAGAATTGATAGAACTGATACGGTGTCGTCTTTTCAGGGTCGAGCCATATCGCATTCCCTTCACTCTTACCAAACTTCTTGCCGGTACTCTTATCGGTCACCAGTGGAACGGTGATAGCGTGAACGGTCTGTTGTTTCTTGCGTCTCACAAGGTCAACGCCGGCAACGATGTTGCCCCACTGGTCCGAACCACCGATCTGCAGATCGCAGCCGTATGTTTCGTGTAGCTGGAGGTAGTCGAATGCCTGTAGTATCGGGTATGCAAATTCTGTGTATGAGATGCCCTGCTCGCTTTTCATGCGAGCAGCAATGGCATCCTTTTTGACGAGCTCGTTGACTGTAAAGTGCTTGCCGATGTCGCGCAAAAAACCAACGAGTGGTTGTGCAAGCAGCCAATCGGCGTTGTTCACAAAGGTCACCATACTGTCTCCACCGATAAGCCGTTGTGCCTGCTCCTGGATCTTCCCCACATTCACCGCCACCACCGATTCGTCCTGTAGTGTCCGCTCTGCGTCAGGCTTCGGGTCGCCGATCATTCCGGTCCCGCCACCTACGAGAAAGATAACCTTGTGGCCAGCGTCTGAAAGATGCCGAAGCAACATCCAGATGACCATATTTCCCGCATGTGCAGAGTCAGCAGACGGATCGATACCGTGGTATATCGTACGTTTCTCCCCATCGAGGATCTCAGCAAGCTCTGCGCCGGTGTGTTGGTGAATAAAACCCCGTGCCGTCAACTCTTCTGATAGCGTCATGATGATTTACTCTACCATAGACTGGGCAAGTGTATATATAACGTGCACGTGATAGTATAGAGGCATAGAAAAGCTATGAAATGGGCGCGTTCCTGGATAAAACGACATAAGGAGCTCTTGACCGACGTGACGATCGTCGGGTTCGCATTCGCACTCGTCTGTGCCGGCGGGCTTTTTTTGTGGATCTCCACCCTTGAGATACCTGACCTTTCAACCTTTGAGGAGCGCCGGGTGCTGCAATCCACACGCATCTACGACCGCACCGGGGAGATCCTCCTCTACGACCTCCACCAGGATGTGAAGCGCACGATTGTGCCATACGAGGATATCTCCCGACACATCAAGAACGCGACGGTCGCGATCGAAGACGATTCATTCTTTGAGCACTGGGGTGTGCGACCTCTTGCGATCCTTCGCGCCGCACTCATAAACCTGCAGGGTGGCGACCTCTTCGGTGGACAAGGTGGTTCCACCATCACCCAGCAAGTAATTAAGAACGCCCTCCTCGAACAGGAAAAGAAAATCACCCGCAAGATTAAAGAGGCTATCCTAGCGGTCCGCCTGGAACAGATCCTCACAAAGGACGAGATCCTCGGCCACTACCTGAACGAATCACCGTACGGCGGTACGATCTATGGTGTTGAAGAAGCAAGTCAGTCATTCTTCGGAAAGTCCGCGGCTGACATCACGCTACCCGAAGCTGCATACCTCGCCGCATTGCCGCAGGCACCGACATACTTCTCTCCGTACGGAAACAATCGTGAAGCGCTCGCTGCCCGCAAGAACCAGGTACTGCGACAAATGCTTAAGAACGATTTCATCACTGAAGATGAGTACAACGAAGCTGTCTCGGCGGAAGTTGAGTTCCTTCCCCAGGCGGCGACCGGCATCCGCGCCCCGCACTTCGTCATGTATATTCGAGAGCAACTCGCAGAACAGTATGGTGAAGAGTCTCTCTCAGAACGCGGATTCCGTGTCATCACCACCCTTGACTACGAACTGCAGGCAGAGGCTGAACGTATCGTGAACGAGCATGCGCTCAGCAACGAAACACGATTCAACGCGGAGAACGCAGCGATGGCAGCTGTGGACCCAAATACTGGTGAGATACTGGTGATGGTCGGCTCGCGCGACTACTTCGATGAGGACATCGACGGCAACTTCAATGCGACACTTGCCGATCGGCAGCCAGGTTCGTCATTCAAACCATTTGTATATGCGTCAGCATTTACTGAAGGATATACGCCTCTCACTACCCTTTTTGACGTTCAGACACAGTTCTCCACGACGTGTGAGTCGAACAATTTCACATCCAACGACGGATGCTATGCGCCATCAAACTACGACGACCGGTTCCGTGGGCCGGTATCGATGAAGAACGCCCTTGCGCAGTCACTGAACATCCCGGCGGTGAAGACCCTCTACCTTACGGGTGTCAGGGATGCGCTGAAACTTGCACGAGATGTTGGTATCACTACCCTCACCGACCCTGACCGGTACGGCCTCACGCTCGTGCTTGGTGGTGGTGAAGTTCGACTCCTTGAGATGGTTGGCGCGTATGGGGTGTTTGCAAACGAAGGCGAAAAGCAAAAAATGACCAGTATACTTCGTATCGAGGACAAGAGCGGGACCATCATTGAGGAGCATGAGCCGAAGGGTGAAAAAGTGTTGGATCGTGAGATAGCACTTCAGATATCAGATATTCTCTCAGACAACGTTGCCCGAACACCGCTCTACGGAGCAAACTCACTCCTCTATTTCGGCGGCCGCGATGTTGCTGCAAAGACCGGTACCACCAACAACTATATCGACGCGTGGATCTTGGGGTATACACCCAATATCGTTGTGGGTGTGTGGGCCGGCAACAACACCCCTGAACCGATGAATCAGATCTCCGGACTCATTGTGACGCCAATGTGGCGGGAGTTCATGGATGTGGCGCTTGCAAAACTGGACAACGAATCCTTCCCACAACCAGCTGCTGTTCCAAACGACATCAAACCGGTACTCCGTTCAAACGGTTCGGTGGTCGACTCTGCTGCGCTTGCACAGAACCTCATCGACGCGGACCAGACCGACACTTCAGATATTATCTCAGCACTCTACGACAATACCCATTCGATCCTTCATTATGTAAACAAAGACGACCCACGTGGTCCATACCCGTCAAATCCAGCAAGTGATGGTCAGTACCGTCTCTGGGAATATGGCGTGACGGCGTGGAAGTACGGACAGTACGGTGCGCTTGGAAACACCTTCGACAACAACATAGACGAGGACGAGGAGCCCGACCCAGATGACGACTAACACCCTCACAATGAACACCGCACTGGTCTAGACCAGTGCGGTGTTCTTTATTCAATACTCACAATATCGTCGTAGGCGCATTCTTCTCCCCAAGCCGTCCTTTCATATGTGCAATGAGTTCATCTTTGTGGAGACGCAACTCACTCTTCAGTGGCCCTCCTGCGGTCACAGAGAGCGTCCTAGACGCAGGTGCGTACCGAACCGCCTTCTGATCAAGTTTGATGCCGATCACTTCATCTACGACTTCGATGAATGTGATGATGACCGTCCGCTGCGGCGCGATGAGCGTCTTACGATATTTTTCAAACAGGTCACTGACCTTCTTTATTTCTCCTCGCCCTTTGCGCATAGATACGGCATCGAAACCTACTTGTTCATCGGCATGACCAAGTACCGCATCGACCCCTCACCGTCATTCACGCCCGTAATCACCATCGGGCGACCGATACCGGCGAATCGGAGTAGGAGGCTGTCATCTGCAAAGTGCTGCAGGGCTTCGGCAACGTACCGTTGGTTGAAGTTCAGTGTTAATTCATCACCCTCTACCTGCGCCTTTACCACATCGGTCGTGGTCCCTACCTCACCACTGTCCGCTGATACCGTCAGCCCTTTCTCGGTGATATGGAAACGTACCTGGAAGAATTTGTTGAGGAAGATGGCGCTCTTCTTGAATGCGTGCGCAAGGTCGTCCCGAAGGAGTGTAGCGGATGTCGCAAACTCTTTAGGAATGATCTGGGCGTAATCCGGAAACGTTCCTGATGTGAGTCGTGAGGTGATATACACACCGTCTGCGAACTCGAATGAGAGCTGATTCTCATCAACACGACAGACAGGATCGGTATCGCTCACGTCACACACCCGCGCAAGCTCCAGAGCATTCTTCTGGGGGATAAGGACCGAGTGGTCGAATACAACCCCCTTCTGCGGCACCGTCTTCTCCATAAGGCGAAATGAGTCGGTGGTGACGAACGTGAGGGTATGTTCCTTTTTTTGATATACGTAGATACTCCCGAGCTCTGGCTTGATGGATGATTGTGATGCGGCGAACGCCGTGCTCCGGATGCCGAGTGCGAACAAACTCCCGGAAAACGTCTGGCTCGCACCTGAAAGCTTCGGTATGGTGGGAAACTCCTCGTGAGGGATGCTCTTGATCTCGCTTCTCGACCCACTTCCTTCGACCACAAGTGTGGTGTCCTCCACGCGGAGTGTGATATCCCGTTCTGTATGAAGATTGGTCGTTTGAATTAGTGTGGCGGCGGGTACCGCGATCATTCCTTTCTCCTTTACAGAAGCCGACATAGTTGTTTCCATGCCGATCTCAAGGTTTGTGGTCCGAAGCACTACATTATTCCCCTTCGCTTCGATAAGTACACACTGGAGAACCGGGAGGGTGACATGTTTGGTACTCACACGACCAACCAGTTCGAGTTTTTCAGAGAAGGTTTTTGTTTCCAGAGTGACGTGCATAACCGGTGTTTATATTTTTAAGACGATTCCATTATACGCTCTACTATTAGGGGTGTGGAAGTGTGTATATTCAAATTATATGGCCTATTTATAAGTGTATTTGAGTGTACATTCTTGTGTGAAGTGTGGATGAGGGGGTGTATTCAGGTGTGCGAAGGTGGGTACAATCCAGTGCCCTTCGTTTCAACGTAAATACACAGCCGCTTATCCCCGAATTTTCATCTGTTCTTCACACCCTGTCCGTAACCTGTGTGGAACTTCTTCTTCACCCGACCCACACCTTATCCCCACACGCCGCTACTTCAACAACATTCTAATCTGGGAGATCTCCTCCTCAAGGTCGCTGTTCCCTTTCAGTTCTCCACGAATCTTTTCACACGAGTGGATAACGGTCGTGTGGTCACGCCCACCAAGCTTCTGTCCGATCGCTGGGTATGAGACCGCGAAGTCCTCACGCAGGATATACATGATGAGCTGACGTGGTCGCACCACCTCCTTCCGTCGGGTCTTTTCGTAGATACTGGCTGGTTCGATATCGAAGTATCGGGCCACCTTATCGACCACATCCGACACTGCAAGTGTTTTGCGAGGTCGGGTGCTGTTCTTGATGATCTGACGCACTTCATCAAGCGCGAGGGTTCGTCCAAGAAGCTGCGATTGGCACATGATCGTATTCAACGCTCCTTCAAGCTCTCGGATGTTCCCCTCTATGGTATGTGCAAGATGGTCCACCACCTCGTCAGTGAGCGTGATGCTGTTCTGGGCCGCTTTGGCGCGGAGAATGGCCGCCCGTGACTCCACATCAGGCGCCGGGATGTCTACGATCATACCTTGCGCGAACCGCGACTGAAGCCGCTCCTCGAGACCGGAGAGAAGCGCGGGGTGTGTGTCACTCGAGAAGACGATCTGCTTGTTGGTATCGTGGAGGGCGTTGAAAAGGTGAAACAGCTCCTCCTGTGTCTTCTCCTTGTTCGCGAGGAACTGGATGTCGTCCATAATGAGCGTATCGTACTGTCGATACTTGTCTTTGAAGCTGTTCGCGGTCCCGCTCTGCAGTGAGTTGAAGTAGTCCACAGCAAAACGTTCACTGGTCACATAGAAGACCTTCTTCCCCGCACGCTTCAACTGGTTCCCCACAGCCTGGATAAGGTGCGTCTTACCGTGACCCGTCTTGCCGTAGATGAAGAGTGGATTGTATGTGATACCCGGCTTCTCACTCACTGTCTTCGCCGCCGCGTGAGCCAGCGCGTTAAAAGGACCGACCACGAACGTATCGAAGATGTACTTCGGATTCAGGTTGTCGCTCTTGTTGATGTAGTATTCATCGAGCGGGAGCGCCGCGTTCACAGTCTGTGGTCGCGATTCCTGCCGCTTGTCGCTCCGCTGTACCACCGCATACTCGATGTTCCGTACGTGTGGTGTGAGGTTCCGAAGGACGCGCAGGATCATCTGCTGGAACTTGTCGGCAAGCCAGTCCCGGACGAACACACTTGGAACACCAAGTGTCACCGTACCGTCCTCTATGGAGACGATATGGGTGTCTCGGAACCATGTCTTAAAGTTGGCAGGCGTGATCGAGAGCTCAATACTCACCAAAGCATCGTCCCAGAGCCGTTTTACGTCGATATGTTCCGTTTGCATGATGCTGTGAGAGGAGGATTGAGAGATTGGATTCATACACAAATGAACATGAGGATCACACTGACCATTGATAGTACGAAGCATTATACGCTTCTCACAAAAGGTGTAAACGTTTTGTAAAAATAGGGGGGAAAGCTAGGTGCGCTCACCTCCATACACGTCAAGTGTGTATAAGGTGTGTATAAGGTACACTACTCCCCTGTTACACCACCCTGCCCGCAGGCTCTGTTGAAAAAAACGTGAACTAGTGTATAGTTCCGCAATCACATTTAAATCGTACGAGTATGCCAAAACGAACCTATCAACCGAGCCAGCAAAAACGCATGACCACTCATGGTTTTTTGGTGCGCGGTAAATCGAAGAGCGGCGCGAACGTGCTCAAGAACCGACGACGCAAGGGTCGCGCCCGTCTTGCGGTACAGAAGAGTAAGTAGGGACATAGGAGAAGGAATGCGCGGCCATGTGGCCGCGCATTCACGTTTACTTTGCACTTTCTTCGTTTCACCTTACACTGAGCACATGCCACCAAAGAAAAAACGGCTTACCACAGAGGCGTTCTCACGCTTCTTTGCGTCCGGACGGAGATTCCATAGCGACCATCTGCAGCTTATCCATACACCCAACCCAGTATTCCATGGGGCTGCTGTTGTTGGGAAGAAGGTATACAAGACCGCAGTGAAGCGAAATCGCCTGCGCCGCCAGCTGTATAGCGCTCTGTATGCGTGGCACCGCGCCGGGGACCACAATGGCGTGTATATTGTTGTGGCCAAGCCGGCTGCGGCCAACATAAGTGGGCGGATACTTTCCGCTGAACTTCGCGAGCTGGTTGGACGAACACACGAATGACGGTAGACTGATGACGCGTTAGCAGTAGCAGCATTCTATGTTCAGTTATATTTGGCACACATTCTTCTTTGATCCGGTATACAACGGACTGGTGTTCTTTATCGACGTGGTACCGGGCGGCGATGTCGGTGTTGCGATCGTCGGCATCACACTTTTGGTGAAGATCATTCTCCTCCCGCTTTCGCTGAAGGCGGCACGGACACAACGTGTGATGCGCGAGCTCGACCCGAAGCTTCGTGAGATCAAGCAGAAGTTCAAGGACAAGCGTGAGGAACAGGCACGAGCGATGATGGCACTCTATAAGGAAGCAGGCCTCAACCCGTTTGCGAGCATCCTCCTTCTCTTCATCCAGATCCCGATCATCATCAGTGTGTACCTCTCGGTCTATAGCGGCGGCGGCGTCCCCCTCCCCAATATCAATACTGAACTACTCTATTCGTTCGTGCCGAACCCAGAGACGGTGAATATGATCTTTCTCGGTGCGGTGAACATCGCTGCAAAGAGTCTCCCGCTCGCGCTGCTTGCGGGTATCACCCAGTTCATCCATTCATGGCTTGCGATCCCGAAGCCGGAACCGCGTAAGGAGGGCGAAGCCCCGAGTCTGCAGGCCGATTTCGCCCGCAGTATGCAGCTCCAGATGCGGTACGTGATGCCGATCATTATCTTCGTGGTCGCATACACCATCTCAGCGGCGATCGCACTCTATTTCGTTGTGAGCAACCTCGCAATGATTGCGCAGGAGCTATTCCTTCGCCGCCATAAATAGCGATCACTCCTCAACCTCTAGTGATCCGATCCGATAGAGCCAGAGTGTGTTGTCCATCTTGTTCCTGAACGCAAGGTTCGTACCGAACCGGTCTGTCGCCGGGTCTATCACGTCAACCACCCTACCCATTTCATATTCAAAGTTCACATACGCGTCGGCCGTCACCGTGTTCGGTTCGATCCGCCACAACAGGTCGTTGGTTGTCTGCATACCCATATACCAGTCGCGCTGGAACGTGCGCTCGCGTTCACCGAAGTCCGCCCCGCACCAAAGTACATTCGGTTCCATAGCGTCGTAGGTACATTTTTCCGGTAGAAGCACGAGCGGCAGCGTGTCCGGTGGGTTCGTTGCGGTAGTGGTCGTTAGGATACCCTCCTTTGGCTCCACAGTAGTAACAAGGGCGTTGCCGCTCTCAGGCTCCACTACTGCACTCAAACCGTATGCTGTGTTCCCAACACGTACCAGTGTTCCTTGTGCGATCTCATACACACCACCCTTGAGAAACGGTGCGGGGTTCGTATATATAAATGTACGGGTCTTGCCCCATACGACGGTCACGTCGCTCAGTGGAATAGAGAAGAGCTGCCGGGTCGTATCAGTATTCCAGTTATAGGCATACCCCACCATACCGGCGTTGGTGGTACGGACATAGCGCAGTTCGTTCTCAGTGAACGAGAATTGTTTCGCGTCGGTGGGGATCACAAGCTCTGCACCGTCTCCTTCACCCACCCGCTCCATAGCAGCGTTCGTGCCGGTGCCATATTCAGCGACCAGTACCACGTATGCCCCGTCCGGCGAGAAGACGGCGTCAGTGACTGCGGTAAAGGTCTTGTTCAGCAAACGAGTCTCCACACCGGTCGCAAGATCGATCGCATACACGTGGCCCGTCCCCTGCTCTGCATAGTGAATGATCTCGGTAGAGGTAGAAATAAATCCAAATCCAGCGACGGGACGTGTGGTCAGTTGAAGTACCTGCTTTGAACCAATATCGACTGTCTGCACTTCCTCAACCGGCTCTGTGACGATATCGCGTACGACTGATTCCTGGTTTCCGAATCGGAGGTCGGTCAGAACATCCTGGGTACTTTCGGGTACTCCCCAGAAGAGCAGGTACACCCACGTGAGAAAGACCGCAACGATCACGGTCCCAGCAAGTATAGTGAGCAACGTCCGCTTCATAGACTAAGTATAGCAACGAGACGGGACGTTCCGGCGCTTCTATGCACGGATAGGTTATGCGCCGGCATCATTAAAGATATTCTGTTGTTCCTCTTCATTCTGTTGCTCCGCTTCCTGTCGCTGTTGATCAGTCTGGTTTATCGCCGGTTTGCACGTGGCAACACCACCAACAAATGACGTATGTCCACCACCACCCCGGCAGTTCTGGTCGAAGATCCGGTTCTGCTGTCTGCTGTTCGTGTTCTCCAGAGTGTCACCGATCTCAGAACCAATGGTCGTGTCGTAATTTACCCCCACGTCGACAGCGGGTGCGTTCCGGAAGATGTCGAATTTTGTAAGTTCGGGGTTGATCTCATTTAGGATCGTGACCGCCCCAAGTATCAACAGGAGGCCGATGAGTGCGTTCCGGATGTCTCCCTTTGCCTCAGTCTTGTCGGTGACTATCTCCGAGAACATGTACTTGACACCAGCCATGATGATGCGCAGCACGGCAAGCGCTGACGCCACACCGATCGAAAGCGCGAACAGTGCGCTGATGTAGTCCTGCGTGCTGGCGTTCGCGTCAACGCCGGGTATACCGACGAGCGGTTTGAAGCCCCCGGTCTCCTGGGCAGCTGCGATGAACGGGAGCGTGACCAGCATGACCAGTGCGATGAGAGCGATGTTGTGGGGTAGGTATTTCATGGTCAAAACGTAAGCGAAAAACGATCCTTCACATACTGGCCGAATGCAGAGCCGCTTCGAAGCGAGAACTCAATAAGGATCTGTCCCGATCCACCGGTTCTCCGCAGGGTAAGCATAAGCGGGTCGCCCTCCCCGCCCGTGTGACGGCTACCGTCGACACGCCACAGTAGTTCGTGTGGATCTGAAAGTATGTCAGCACTCATAAAGAACGGCTCGGCCCGTACATTCGTCTCGTCCCCCGTGAACAGGTGAGTGTCACCCACCGCAATCCGGGAGATACCACGCAGCAGGTTCTGTTCATAGAATGCGACCAATGGCTCGCTCTGCGAAACATACTGCTCATCGTTCCCTACGTCCCTTCCTGCTGCATCACGGACGTCGACACGGATGAGGAAATCGTTTCCAAGCGGTGCCGGAAACTGAATCACCTGCCCTGTCTGGGGTAACAGGTTGCCGTTCAGTTCCCAACGGTAGGCGGCTTGTTCGGAGCCGGCCATTCCACTTACTGCCGCAATTGCGCGCACATCGCTACCGACCGAGGGTTCATGTCTGCCTCGGTAGAACACCGGTGCGGTCGTGTCGGCCTCAATGATAATATCGACCCTGCTTTCAACGGTTTGGGCAAATACTCCGGCCGGAAGTACGAGAGAAAGAACGGAGAGTGATATAAGCAGTGGCTTCATTGTGTAAAGCATAGCACACCCGTTTTCAACTTATTTATACGACCGGGTCACGATCACGACCCATATACCAGTCCCCGGGATAAATGGAATAACGTGGAGGACCATGCAAAGGATCATTCCACCAAGCCGTATACTTCCACTGAAAACAGAGATGTATCGAAGCGTGTATGTGGCAGCCGCCACCATCATTGAAACGAATCCGAAAGCGAGCACCACACCCATCCCTATATAAAAGAGCCCTTCTCCCGGTGATATGTAGTTAAGCAGCCCCCATGAGATCTGCTCCAAGAATCCTTCGTATGCAAGCGCAAGCAGGGCAAGAATGGCAAACGGAAGCTGCAGCCACAAATAAAATGGAGTGTACCAGGAAAGAATTGCCGCTGATGCAGTTCCCACCTGAACCGTTTTAGTAAGCGACCGCACTTTTGATTGTAGTTGATTCTCTTGCGCGGAGTGGGTCAGTATCCGGTTTCGGAGTATGCGTGTCGCTTTTTCCCCGAGGTTGTCTCGATGAGGAATCGCCTGTTTGCGACGTGCGTGTGCTTTGGAGGTGCGTGCGGTCCCTTCGGTGCTATACCGTTCGGCATTCTGAACCCCGAGATTCTCATCGAAGGGTTGTGGTACGGTGCGCCCCGAGCGGGCGTAGGCGCTTGGGGTACGTGGTGAAGCGCTCGCCGTATGTCGAGCTGCATTCTGTACACTACCTTTCGCACTCCGCCGGGCAGCCGTCTTTGCGGCTGCACGTTTTCCAACGATGCGTGCGCCTACTGCAATAAGTGGTGCGACCATGTATACAGCTTACCAAATCCAAGGCCAGAGAGTTATCCCTGCGCATCCTGCAGTTCCTTCCGCGCGTTCTGGATCTGAAGGATCTGTGACGGGTCGGAGGTGATGATTTGGTCCTCGGTGTATGATGCGATCACTTTGATCGCCACGTGCTTCATGCCGGCAAAGAAGATACCCTCCCCCACATTGGATTCAAGCAAGAGCATCTTCTCTTCGTCGGTCAGATTGAATGTGTCCTGAACGTTATCGATCGCGGTCGGCGACTGCTTCATAAGGAATTGAAGCGACGAGTTCGTGATCATCGGAATACCATACGGTGAGCGCAGGAAGTCACCCACGTCCTGTGTGATGGTGGCGAGGCCGAGATAGTATTTACGTCCGCGCTTTGCAAGCGAGAAAAGGAACGAGGCGGTGTCCTCTGATTTCATCATCCACCACGCCTCGTCGATCACCAGCAACCGTTTCTGGAGACGGCGACGGATCATTGTCCAGATGTGGTTGGTGATGATATACATCGCGATCGTCTTGAGTTCGTCCTCCATGTCGCGGAGTGAGAAGACGATGAACTTCTGCGAAAGATCGACGTTGGTCGCCTGATTCATGAATCCGGACCACGTCCCTGATGTATATTTCTGAAGTCGTGCGATCAGTGAGTCACTTCCCTCCATGCCGGCAAGTACCATCTCAAAGTCGGAGAGAAGCGGGGATTCAAGTTCGGTGTAGTCGGTGTCCCCGGTGATATCCTTCAGTGCATACACTTCGTGGAGTGCCCTGTCCACAATGGTCTCCTCTTCCGGTGAGAGACCACCAAGCATGAGGCGGAAGAGACCGATGAGTTCGATGATGTGTGAACGCAAGAGGTCCTCAGGCGCTTCGTTCTCCATAGGCTTCGGGAGATCGAATGGATTGATATGATGGTCTGATGAGAGTGAGATGTTGAAGAACCGACCGCCGGTCGCTTCTGCGAGATACTCATATTCCCGTTCAGGGTCAATGACGATAACTTCGGTCCCGAACATGAGGGAGCGAAGGATCTCAAGTTTTGCAGCGTACGACTTGCCGGCGCCGGAGGTGGCAAAGGTCACCGAGTTGTAGTTGGTGAGCTGGAACCGGTCAAAGAGAACAAGTGACGAGTTGTGCCGGTTGACGCCGTAGAGGATGCCGTTGTCCGAGGTGAGGTCGAACGAGGTGAATGGAAAGAAACTTGAGAGCGGTGATGAGTTGAACTTGCTGTGGATCTGCAGTTCGTCGGTCATTGTCGGGAGTACGCTCTTGAGCCCCTGCTCCTGCTGGAACAACGCCGGCTTCACATACACAAGTCGCGAGTCCAAGATACCCTTGATCTCTGATTCGGTCTTGTTCAGTACGTCATCTGTTGCACCGTAGATCGCGAAGTAGAGACCGACGTTAAAGAGCTTCTCCTCTGCCTGCTGGAGTTTGTCGCGCAGCTCTTCAAGGTTTCGGTACGCAGCCTCAAGTTGGGGGTCACGGACCATCCCCTTGTCGGCGTTGATATTGATCTGACTCTCCACCTCAGCGACCTTCTTCTGGAACTTCTTGAGCGTCTCGGCGGTGTCGATCGGGTGGACGACGATGGAGATATCCATCTCCCGTTCGAGGTTCAGGATCGGTTCAAGCCAGCCGTCGTTTAAGTACCGTGGGTATGAGACCGCAAAGAAGACACGTGCGTTCATACCGCTCATGTTCACACTCCGTGGATTGATGGAGACAGCCGACGGCGAGATCACGTCCTCAAGTGTCATGAGCGCTGTTTCGATATCGAGCGGCCGCTCGTGTGCGCCTGTCGATTCACCTTTATTCTGTTTTAGAAAATCAAATACCCCCATAGCTACTGTGTTGTTGGTGCGGACGTCCCTACCTCTTGCGGGTTGAAGATGTGGTAATACAACTCCACAAGCTCCTCATTTTGCAACGGTACGGTTCGTACACCGATCCGGGAGAGTCCCTGCTCCACCAGCGTCACACGCTGCTCAAGCTGCAGTCGGTGCTCACTGAAGTTCGCTTCATCAAAGTATACCCGTTTTTTAACACCCAACAGATCGGTGATGTTCGACTGGAGGTTCGCGGCGACGGGTGTATACGGGATGACAATGAAGAAGTTCTTCGCCATCACATCAACCTCCTCGGTGAATGTCTTTACGAACTGCATGTATTCCCGCAGCTGAATGCGCATCAGATCGTTATCCTGCTTTGCTTCGCGTCCCGCGAGCATATCGAGATACGGTTGGATGTTGAGGCGTCGTGACTGGATATAGAATTGGATCGAGAAGTCGATGGTGTTCAGAAATGCCTGAAACTGTCGAAGTATCGCCTCCTGCTCATCGACCGATTTGAGTGCAAAGTTGATCGAGGATGCGAGCAGTACCATATTCAACTGCCCGTTCTTCAATAGCACGACGTTGTCGCGAATGTCTTGTACGGGTACGAAATGTTGTGTTGAGCCGGTGGTTGCCATGATGAGTACTAGATGTCGCTCGCGCCCTCGTCCCGCTGCATCGCCTCAAGCTCAAGCTTGCGTGAAAGCGACGAAAGATGTCCGTTGCCGGTTGGCGGTACGTATGCGCCGAGTTGCACCGGCGCATCTGCCTGCTGCGTATAGGCACCGGAGTAGATACCGGTCCCTTTTTTCTGCCAGAGATAGAGCCGCGAACCGCGAAAGTAGCGGAATACTGATTCGAGGAACACTGCAAACGGACGGTTGTTGACCGGATAGAACGCGAGCGCGAATGAGAGTCCTGCGACCGGCATACCAAGCAATACGAACATGAAAAACGGCGTCAGGAAGAACAGGACCACACCGATCCCTACCCCACCGCCAATATAGACGAACTGTCGCCAGGTAAGCGGTCCGAAGATCTTGTCCTCTACCTCAATGAATTGCGGCACTTCAAAACGCATAGTGCATACAATAGGTATACGTCTCACTGCATCGCGGGACGCGTCCTATCAGTTTATTATACGACACTTCCTCGTATCCGGACGTTGATAAGTGTCCCTGGCTACCCGTTCTCGTTGTCGGAATAACGCGGCGGTTCCACCACACGCTTCTCTTTCGTCTCGGGTGTATCCTTCGACTCTTCACGCCGTCGGTATGCACCGTACCCGTGAATGCGATTTGCATCACTCTGCATTGTGCGCAGTGGTGTAACCCGTTCAGCGAACGGGTCGGCCGGGGGTTCTTCAGGAGCAGGTGCAGATCGTTCGGCTGCCTTCACCTCAGGAACTGGTACCACACCCTGCTCCTCGTTCTGAGCTTCTTCTCCAGAGTCCTGCCCAGGGGGTGCCCCGGACCTTGTGGTGCGGAGTGGCACTCCTTCCAGATCATCAACCACAGTGCTTTCTGCCGGGTCTGCAGTTTCCAGTTGTCGGTACGGTGAACCAAGGAACTGTTTGATGTCGTGCGCAAGTCCATCTCGTTGAACTTCTGAAAGTCGCTGCTCTTTAGTTGCTCGGCCAAGGAAGTCGTCTACTGATAATAAGGAAAGGATGATATCGGACAGTTGGGCAATGAGTACCGGCTTAGCTTCTTCATCGAGCTGGTGTTTTGTTACCAGTGCCGATACATAGTCTGGTATTGTCTCAGAATCAAGAAGTGTACGCACCTCCGTGGGTGCTGTCTCATACGCTTTGATAAATGTTTCCCAGTCGCTATGCATAACTATTGTATTTCAGTAAGGCCAAGACGCGGGCCAATTACGCTACGATTAACCCAATTTTTCCACTGTTTCGTGTATCCAGTACCATCTGGAGGACTGGCGTTCTTGTCTGCTGCAATTGCTGCGTCAATGTTGTCACGAATATCATCACGTTCTTGGCCACTCAGCCCACTCTTCATCTTTGCTTCTACCATACCAGGGACGAGATGGTTGGCCATCGCAGGACTGGTGAACACCTCGACCGGCATCTTTGCAACCTCGTCCGTACCTTTTTGAGCAAGCCATTCAGGACGACGCTCATCATTGTATGCCGAACCAGCTCCATCGTCCTCGTTAGCAATATCCTTGAAGCCGTCACCTCGTGCTTTTTTGATCTCAGCAAGTTGTGCATCGGAGTACGCACCAGCCTTCTCCAATGCCTCAACATGCTTGTTCGTGAGGTGGACTGCAAAGGTCTTATTGGTAAGCTGATTGAATTCGAGACCTTCAGTGAGTTGTGTATCGGAAAGATTCTTCACAGCATCAGCAAGTTTCTTCATCGTAGGTGCGTCAACTGCTGTAGTGCCTGCGGGCAAATTGCCAGCCTCAGCGAGACCTTTTTGAATATCCTCTTCCCTGTCTTGCGCCGCCTTGTCTGCTGTAAGGCGTTTGCGCTGCTCTTTAGCATATTTCTGATCATCTTCGTGAGAGTATGATCCACCAAATTTCGTTTTCTGGCCTTTCTCAAGAGTGCCACGAACATTGCGGTCGCTTAGCGCACCGAACGAAAGTGCAGTGGCACCACGCCGGCTCCACTTCGCAAATTTTCCTTGTGAACGGGCTTCGCCGCGGTCATACTTTTCAAGTAGCCATCTTGAACCACGTCCAACCGTATTTCTACCAGCCCAACTCGAAACACTTCCTGACATCTTCTTGCCCAAACCTTGTCCTATGCTGATGGCGCGGTCTGCACCGAATGTTCCCATTTGCCGCGCCACCATCAACGATGCCCACAGAAATCCCATGATCACAAAGAAGTTCAGGAAGATTGATGTGAAACCGCCATCGGTAGAATTCGAGGTGAATGCAGCGGCGAATGACCCACCCGCAACGTCATACTGCTGCAAGACGCGCAACGACAGGTAGATCATAAAGAGAAATGCTGGCGCCACAAAGGCATAGTTCAAGAACTCTTTCCACCACTTCGTCGACCAGGATGAGAACCCAGGCATGATCCAGCCAAGGAACATGATCGGTGAGAAGATCATAAAGAGGATAAGCGCGATGAAGCGCGCGATGAGGAGAATGGAACCGGCAAGGAATATGAAAGCGGCCACAAGCATGAAGACCATCATCAGGAAGGCGTAGGCGATGACCCTGCCGGACGGGAGCCACCCCGCATCCTCACTCAAGTCGTTCAGCAGAGCAGTATTCGGGTCTGCGTATGAAGAGAGTGACGAGTATTGCATGAAGGCGTCACTGATGCCGCGCAACTGCCCGCTGTTCGCTGAGCCGTCTGGCGTGACCTGGATCATGTTATAGATCTGGTACGCTGCGATGTTCGAAAAATCAATGATGGCCTTGGTGAAGTAGAGGCTGAAGTTAATGAGAAGCGCCGCGCCGATGAGGAATACGACCGCGCGTTGCGTGTTGCTGTCCCCAATGCCGAGAATGGTCCGAAAGCCGATGTATATGAGGCCGAAGATAAAGAGGATGTTGAAGATGTCGCGGATCACTATCCAGAGAGCATCGATCGTACCGCCGAGCGATGCGTTGTTGATCCAGTCCCCCATACCGATCACCAGGCTCGTGATGGTGATATCAAACAGTGTGCCAGCAAGCCAGAGAAATACGCCGCCAAGCGCGGTCGCAAACTTATACACAATACCTTCAACGATCCCGAGACTGAGTTGCACCTCCTGGGTTTGGGCATGTGTGGTGGAAGGTAGGGCAAAAACCAGTGCACAAACAGCAACGGTGATCGCACCGATCAGTATGAGCTGTCGTTTCTGTTTTCTGATCATATACTCCATAACAAAACGGGTCACGAACAACTTGCCTCCTCGGCATCGATCGCATCCTGGAATTCGTCCACACGAGCCTGGAATTCAAAGTTCATGAATTCGGAGCGTAGACGGGTGACGTCGTACTCAGTTTGTATGAGACCCTCTGCCTGGAGTCGGACATACTGTTGATACACGACACTCTGTTGGTTGATAGTGCCGCTCTCGGCAAGTTCTTTCATTTGTTCGAGGATGGAGGTCACCTGTTCGACCACCGCAAGGTTGGTCTCCGCATCGGACTTGTCCAACTCCAGATCCTCGGTAAGCTCGAGATTGAAACAGCTTGGATATCGAGCCTCCCCATCAGCGAGCTGATCCTCGAGGTCGTCGATCGTATCGATGATCTCTTGCTGTATCTCACGGTATTTCACGTTCGTAGCAAGTGCTGCGGTGAGTTCCGCTGTACTGGTATTCCCGGCGCCGCCTTGGTCGGTGCGGAGTACGTCAATGTATGACTGGTTACCGTTTTCGCCGAACTGCGCGTTGTTGTATCGAGCGTTTCCGCCGAGCCCCAACAGTCCGAATGTTCCCTGAAGCGCCTGATTGGTGAGGCTGTTCGCAAAGCCGCCGATCACTTCGTTCAGCTCATCTGCCTGAAGCAAGCGGAGCGCAGGCAGCTGCCCGATGTTGAATGACATGGCGTCGCGAACTATGAAGCCTGGTGTCAGTGTCGTACACTTCTTCTTTGAGTATCCCGAAGCGAGTTGGATGTATTCGCAGTCTTTTTGCGGCATCACACCGTCACCTGCATCGTACTCACGTTCCGCATTCCTTTTATCCTCAACGTTTCCTGTATACAGCTTCACTTTTCCGTCGAGGTACGCACCGATAGGGTCGTTCGCATTCCCAATGGTGAGTTCGAAGAAGGCATTCCAGCTGCCCTGGTTGAACTCACCTTCCATGAATGCAGCGATATCCGTGTCCGGCATATCATCGAACACACACTGTGTCTCCGCACTCGTGTTCGGCCGCCCCACGTTCTTGTATTGGATGGCGAGCGTTGACGGCACTTGGATGCGAAGCGGCTCACACAACCGCTGCAGCTCCTGCCCGAAGAGGAACTCACCGGCCGATTCGTCGAGGACATCTACGAGAAAGCCTTCAAGGTCGGTCACGAAGGCCGGTTCACCATTGAATCCCCCGTTCGCCCAGTTGATCATGTCGGCCGTTATCTGGTTGAGCGCGTTTTGGGTGATGTTCCATGCGAGACCGTCGAGGATCGTCTCCTTTATATTGAGCGATGTGAGCAACTTCGTCTGAAGCGCGTTTGAGATCTCTGAAAGCGTGTTCTTGAGTGTGTTGGTGATACCGACCGTTGAAATGTCTGCGCGTATGGTCACGTTCTGTCCGCCGGTAACCCCACTGATAAGGCTACGCAAATCGAATGCCTGCGCTGCGGGAGCAGATGACGCAAAAAGCATGATACCAATCAGTACAGAGATGGTGGTTCGTGCAAGTTGTGTGGCGAAGCGTTCCATACGTGTTACTTGATCTCAATGAGACGTCCAGCCGCGTCGGCGTCGGTCCAGACAACACCGGCCGCGTCGATCGCAAGATACAGGTTACTAATCGCCTGGTAGAGGCCGAGGGCATCGTCCTCATAGCGTTGGATGCGGGCAAGGGCAAGGAGGGGGTCTTCGAACACTTTTTCAAAACCACGAATGTCGATCGCGATCGCATTCAATGTATTGATTAGGTCAAGGTGTTCTGCAACGAGCGTCTGCGGTACCGGTATCGCAAGCAGGTCATGGGTCATTCCCTCATATGATTCGGCAATGAGCGCAAGGTCAGCGAGCGCTGCGGGGTCTCGTGCATTCACTGCCCTATCAAGTATCACGACCTCATCCTCGAGCTCTTTCTGCACACTGTTTGCGAATGTGATCTCGGCAAACGCGTTTCCGTACGCACGGAGGGCGGCGGTCCCTGTATCAGGACTCGTTCTGACATCCCGGCCCGCATACAATTTGTCGGTCGCCAGCATATAGACATAGTCGTTGGAGCGATCAAGTACTGTCTCGGCATCGCCCGTCCCCCCGCGCATCCCTGATTGCAACATCCGTTGGAGCATATCGATGGCCACCGTTTGCGTGTGGGTCCGTTCGGTCGTTGTGGCAGTGGAGGTGCTCGTCTGCCGGTCGGTAAGCCACGGTGCTTTAGGCGACAGCGTCTCCTTCCAGTCAGCAACACCGTCTCCGTTTTCATCACGCACATCGATGAACTCCCGTTCCGGCGCCGGGCCGGCAACGACCTCGACCCGTGGGTCGGGCAGACGTGTTTCCTGTCCGTACGGGGACAGGTAAAAGGCGCCGAATACCAGAAGAAGCCCGGCGAGCGAAGCGATCACGATTCGCGGATTTAATTTCCCGTTCATTTGTTCCCTTCAGTATATCAGTGTGCGGGGTCGGAGAGCGGAATGGGGTGCCTTGAGGTGTGGTTAACGGTGTGAATGGTGTGTGCATTCGGCTCGAATAACGACTGCACGGACTGTGCACTAGACCGCAGACCCTATTCCAACAAGTTTTTTCACAAGCGCGCGCCACGTGGCAAGGTCAATATCCTCAGCACGGACCGTCAAAGGCAGACTAAGTGTGGAAAAGATGTGGGTAAGTTCGGGTCGGGGGTACTCGGCAGCGAGATTTCCCAAGAGCTGCTTGCGTTTTTTGCCAAATCCGAGATGAAGTACATGAAAGAACGCTTGAGCATCGAGTCCGTCGAGGCGTTCGCGCGAGATATCACCCACCGCCACAATAGCCGAGTCCACCTTAGGTGGCGGTGTGAAGTGACCCCGCGTCACCGTCCGTACATATGTCGGTGTGCCGTAGCATTTCACGGAAAGCGAGAGAAGCGATTCCTTCTCGTTGCGTTTGAGGGAGGAAGTAATACGCTTGGCAACCTCCTTTTGTATCAAAAATACAATCATCTGCGGCTGTGCTGCGTGTTCCAGGAACGTTCGAAGCAGAAAGCCGCTCAGATAGTATGGAATGTTTGCCACGACCTTGTATCCCCCGTCAGGAAGTGCAAGTGTTGCAAGATCGAAGGTACGCATATCAACGCAATGGAGTGTGAGCTGCCCGGAGGCGACCTCCTCAGGGAAGGAATCTTCAAGTACCGCAATTGCACGCCGGTCCGCTTCAAGGGCAACCACACGTGCACCGCGCGCAAGGATCTCGCGGGTAAGGGCGCCGGTTCCAGGACCCACTTCCACCACCAGCTCCCCCGCACTGAGCTCCGCCGCGTCGCACATCCACTGTGGGACGAGCGGACTGTTGAGAAAATGCTGCCCGAGGCTCTTTTTTGTTTCGAAACGTTCGTTCATGCGCCCACTCTATGCTACAGGCGATGTACCCGCAAGTCAGTCGATCTCAATGATGAGTCCAGGCTCGTCATCGTGCCGGTTGCGGGTCACGCCTTCAAACTCAAAGTGTACTTCGTCGATATCGGAGAGGAATGACGAGGGCACGTTTACCCGTTGGCTACCGAAGATGGTGCGCATGTGTGCGTGTGTCAGGAACACCTTTCGTTCCGCGCGGGTGAGTGCGACATAGAAAAGCCGTCGCTCCTCCTCGTGGTCGATCGAGGAGTCATCGAGCCGCTCGTGTGGGAACAATCCTTCCTCAAGTCCGGTCACGAAGACATACGGGAACTCCAACCCTTTCGCTGCATGCACCGTCATGAGCCTGACCGCGTCCTGCTCCTCCTTGCTCTTGATCTCGTCCTGGTCGCTTTGGAGCGCCGCATCGGCGAGCAGCCCTTCGACCGCCTCTTCCGGCGACAACTCGTCGTACCTGATAGCGAGTGACACTAACTCCCGCAGGTTCTCGAGCCGTGCCAGATCGTCCTCCGTCCCGCTTTCCTTGAAGTATTTCTCCATTCCGGTGCGCGCCATGATGTATGCAAGTGTCTCGGAAAGTTTCTTCGTCTGCGCAGCCTTTGCGATATCCATCATGAGCGTGTCGAATTCCGCAACCTTCTTCTCGGTAGCGCCGGTGATGGCAGCGCGGTTCCCTTCAATGAGTTTCAGTACTGTCACCTTTCCGATACCGCGCGGCGGTACGTTCACCACCCGGCCGAGGTCAGCGATACTGTCTGGATTCAAAGATAGTCTAAGGAACGAAAGTACGTCCTTCACCTCCTTCCGCTCGAAGAATCGTGTGCCGAGTACCTGATACGGGACGTTGTATGCAAGGAAAGCCTCCTCGAGTACACGCGACTGGAAGTTGGTACGAAACAATACCGCGATTGAGGACGGCCGATTCCCTTCCTCGATCAGACGTTTAGCACGGAGTGCGACGTACTCAGCCTCTTCGGTACCGGTCATGGCGGTATAGAGGGTGATCGGTTCACCCTCGGTGTTCTTGGTAAACACCTGCTTCTCGATACGGTTACGGTTCTTCGCGATCACGCTGTTCGAGGCTGCGATGATGGTCTGCGTGGAGCGGTAGTTCTCTTCAAGGAAGATAGACTGCGCGCCACGGAAGTGCTTCTCGAACTGGAGGACGTTCGCGATGTCTGCCCCGCGCCATGAGTAGATGTTTTGATCGACATCACCAACTGCACACACGTTCTGCTTCTCGCCTGCAAGCAATCGCACGATCTCATACTGCACCTTGTTCGTGTCCTGGTATTCGTCGATATGGATATATCGCCATCGATCCTGTAGTACGGTGCGGATGACCGGGTACGTCTTCAGCAGGTAGCGTGTCTGAAGAAGCAGATCGTCGAAATCAAGCGCATGTTCTGCACGCATGAGGCGTTCGTAGTGTTCCCATACCTCGGCCGCGACACGGTCAGGGTAGCTTGCCGCCGCCTCAAGGAACTCACTGCGTGAGAGTGCATCTCCCTTTGCGCGTGAGATGGTACCGAGGATCTTGCGCGGCTCGAACTGTTTTGGACTGTACCCGGCAAGTTCTAGGGCCTTCTTGATGGTGCGGATGCTATCGCTCCGATCATAGATGGTGAAGTGTCGCCTAAGGTTCAGTGTGGCGTGGTGCTCCCGAAGGATACGTACACCGAGCGCGTGGAAGGTGAGGATCAAAGGCGACGAGTCAATGGCTGCTCGTTCTGACGGCGGGTACTCTGCGATGAGCGCGAGTGCCCGTTCACGCATTTCTTTCGCAGCCTTGTTCGTGAAGGTTATGGCAAGGATGTTGTGCGGCGCGATCCCTTGATGGATGAGGTGCACGATGCGGTGTGTGATGACACGGGTCTTTCCAGAACCGGCTCCGGCCAGCACCAGAAGCGGACCTTCAGTCGTGAGCGCGGCGCGGCGCTGGGGTTCATTGAGACTCGTAAGGTACTGCGGAATCGTCATGTCACCGGCATACTACCGCATGTGACACATGCTGTATAGCGAACGGCATAGAAGCGGCGGGGACAGGCCGAGGTGCCCCGTAGCAGATGGCGGAAAACACAGATCCTCGGAGGCGGCCTTCAATTCCCCCATTCTAAGAGAACGGTGTCAAGAGCCAAAAAAGGGCGCTGTTTCAAGCCCGTACCAAGATGAAGCAACTATGTGAAAAAAGTGTACTGCGTCAATTGCTTCATTTGAGGTTCATTTGTATCATGGCTCTCATACAGTTTATGGACGATACACGGCGCAGAGGCGCCTTTTGTATGGAGAAAGATCATTTCTGTAGCGGATGTACGGCGGCGAGACCATAACCACACACGTATTCAACCAACGACACAAGATACTGACAGTTCCAATCCCGGCGGCAGCGAAGAAACTGCCAAACGTCAGCATACATATACAGCACACACACGTCAGCGGACGTTCCTTTTCGCGGCAGCGGAGGTCCTCCCACTCTTGTTCGTTATCCTGTTCCCTCTTTCGGTCCATGCCGGCGTTCTTTCCACGATGATCTCGATGGTCGGCAACAATGTGATCGCATACACTGCCGAAAAGGAGACTGTCGCAGCAAGTGACGTGAAGCTCTTGAGTGCGCGTACCAATCCAGACCCGAGTGCGCCACTCGGCGGCGGCGACATCATCGTTGACGAGGGTTCACTCGTACCTGCCGGTGCGTTCGGCGAGGACGAATACAGTGAGGACTATTCGTCCGGCGAGATTAGTGTGTATGTCGTGCGCGAAGGTGACTCACTTTCGCAGATCGCTGAGATGTTCGGCGTGACCGCCAATACCATTCTTTGGGCGAACGATCTCACGAGCGGCACGATCCACGAAGGGCAGACACTCGTCATTCTCCCGATCGTCGGTGTCCGCCACGTCGTGAAGGACGGCGATACATTGGCATCGATCGCGAAGAAGTACGATGGTGATGCCGACGAGATCCTTTCATTCAATCAACTCACCTCAGCATCACAACTTGCCGTCGGCGAAGCCATCATCATTCCAGGCGGCAACATGCATACCGCGGCACCAAAGCAGGCACCACAGAGTTCCTCGGTCACACGTACAGCAAGTGCGGGCGGCAGTTCCTCCGGCGGGTACTTCACTCATCCGCTACCGGGTGCGGTGCGAACGCAGGGTATCCACGGATACAACGGTGTCGACCTCGCGGGTCTTGCAGCAGGATCAGCGGTCCGTGCAGCGGCAGCCGGTGAGGTCATCGTGTCACGTTCGTCCGGTTGGAACGGCGGGTATGGAAACTATGTTGTGGTCAAGCACGGCAATGGTACCCAGACACTGTATGCGCACCTCAACTCGGTCTCGGTCGGTGTTGGTGAGTATGTAAGTTCCGGACAGACGGTCGGTGGCGTTGGAAACAGTGGACGCTCTACAGGTATTCACCTCCACTTCGAGGTTCGTGGTGCGAGTAATCCGTTCTAGGACTTTTATAAAAAACCAGCCGGATGCGTAGAGCGCATCCGGCTGGTTTTTTTGATGTACCTCACCGTACGTTTGTATGTTCAAGGTATTCTTGGACACCTTTGAGCCACCCACCCCGGAGATACGTCTCGGGAGTGAACGTGTGGACGTCGACCCACTCATACCGATCCATATGGTCCCCCATAACAGGTTCACCGCCACGGTATGTGGCTTCATACCCCAGTGCAAATATTTGTACCGGCTCCCCTGTCTCAGCCTCTATCCGTCGATGGCGAAAGTAGACTTTAGGGGTTGGGTCAATTTCATATCGCACCTCAGTGCCCACCTCCTCATTCATTTTTCGCGAAATGATATCAAGCAGCGGTGTATCAAATTCGTCATGTTTGATGCGACCACCCGGAAGGTCCCATCCGTCATCAAAGACATCTTTTATTAAAAAGAGTTTGTCACCATCACGCAGTAGTATTTTGACCGCAACAAAATACAGCGCCTTTTCCTTCGTACCCATAAGGAAGAGTCTAGCGGATTGCAGGGTGGATGCAACTACGAAGGAGTTATGAAAACAAAAAGGCGCGTGTCTCCACGCGCCTTTGTCTTTCTGTGTTCTGAAGATTCAGTCGACGCCGGGTTCGAGGCGAACGCCACGTTCCTTCAGATCGTGACAGAGCTGCGCAAAATATTCTTTGTGCGGGCTGTCCTGTTTCGGAGTGGAACCGATCACGAAACGATCTTCAAGTCCTTCCCAAAGCGTGAGAACGGCAATGGTCTCCGCACCGTACTTCACATAATGCGGCACACCACGGTATCCGTCGATGTTGATGGTCTCGCCGCAGACGCAATGGTACTGGCTTGTGTATCCGACCATGTTCCAGAACCGATTTTCCCGCGAATGGTTTGCAAGCTCCACCAATTGGGAAAGCACACTTTTCATTCTGTGGGCAGCTGCCGTTGCTGCTTCCATGGAGGTTCAAAGCCACCGAAGCCGGCGAAAACCCGCCTCGACCTCTTCACATGAACGGAATATTCCATGCCGTGACGATCGCATCCACTTTCCTTCCGGTGAGACCGAGAAGGCGTCGATATCGTCAATGCCGTGACAGGCAAGTATTTTCAGGAGAATGTTCATCTCAAGTCTCCGTTTCTGTCTTCTACTACGGTAGCGCGAAATAGATGGATTGTATAGCGATCGTCCTAGGAGGAAAGCTGCGCAGTGTCGCCAGCGTGAGCGATACAAGTGCGGGCGGTCGGTTCAGCTGCAAGTCGTTCCGGTTCGATCGGTTGGTCGCAGACCTCGCAGACACCGTACGTGCCGGCTTCGATTTTCTTCAGTGCACGAACGATGTTGTTGTATTGTGTTTCAAGTACTGAAAGGTTTGCACGTCGTTCGTCCCACTCCTCAACACGATCAGCAGCAACATTTGCGTCTGCTTCCGCGGTGACCGCTTCGGCAGGGGTTGCGATCCAGTCTTCCGGCACACCCGGATTGTGTATGCCAAGTAACTTCAGTTCATCGGTCACGCTGGTGAGCATCCCTTCGAGTTTCTCTTTCTGTGTTTCGATGTTGTACGTCATATCCGAAATTGTATCATATCGGGTTTACGGACAATGCTATTCAACAAGCGGTGCGATGTCGGTGAGGGCACCACTTGTTTTTGTGATCAGAACGGTCGTTCGATTGAGGAATGAATAGACAAGATGCTCTTCTGCCGATTCGTCATACAGCACGCGCATATCGCGGTTCGCATGCACTGTGTCGACGAACACAGGTTCGGTCGGTGTGGTGGAGCGCGCCGTCGGACGTACCGTCGCGGTGACCGGCGTGCCGAACAGTTCTTCGAGATCCTCATCGAGTGCCTGTTCCCACGCGAGCATTCCACCAAGGGCGGTGTCGAAGTTTGGCACCTTGAGTATCACAAACGGTGTTCGTTTGTATGCGCCGAATTCGATGTCGGTCACGGCACGAAGAAAGGCTCCTGGTGCATTTGGTGCAAGGACAGTGAGTACTTCTCCTGCGGTGGCCTCATCAGTTTGAGTGACCATTGGCAGAACATGCGTAATGCCCTGCGCATCACCTCCCGTCATCTCACGTGCAAGCGCGGTCAAGAGTCCGGTACGCGTGGTGCCGAGAGCAACGGGGATCGTTTCGGTCGCGGCGAATCCAGGGTCGGTGAATTGCCGTTCGACCGTTGCGACCGGCGCATCTGTTCGTTCACTGGTGAGCCACGACACAATGCCAAAGCCTGCCGCCGCTGCCGCAAGCGCGACGAAGACAATACCAACATACGCGAGTATGCGACGGAACGAGAAGCGAGGAACGCCCCCGGTTCGTGTCCGCCGTTTTGGCTTCGGTGGAGGGGAAGACTTTTCCGGTGCAGCAGCTGTCTGCACCGCAGGTTGCGGTTTTGGTTCTGGCGCAGGTTCGGGAACAGGTTCCGGTTTTGGTGGCGGCGGAGCCGGTCGTGGTTCTGGTTCTGATTTCGGTGGCGGTTCTGTACCGACTTCATGTGTCCATACCGGTTTCGGCACTTCAGACGCAGCACGCACGATCGGCTTTGTTGATATCTTCACCCGTGGCACATGCCGGAGACGAGACGCCACTTGCTGGTAGTCGTTCTTCGGTGCGAGCACACCGCCGGTTGCGGCACGTTCGATAACGTCGCGACGCGTTTCGGCAGGAGCGATTGCATGCTTCGGTTTGTCCTCTTTTTGAAATGCTTCCTTCTTCTTGAACAACCACGCCGTCAGCGCTTCTTTGATGGCGGGGAAAAGTTTGAACCCGTCCTTGCGGGTATCGGTGACGATCATACCTTCGTCTATTCCTGATGTCACCTGTTCATCAAGCGCGTTCGTGCCTTCCGGCTGCTCTATACGATGCTTCTTCGACTCGATCGCCTGAAGGTCACGCGTAGCGGCTGGCGTCTCGGTGCGAAACATCTTTTGCGGAGTGGTCGACGCTGGTGCGGAAGGAGGTGTTGGTGCCGGTTTAGCTGACGTGGGCTTTGCAGTTGGAGGAGGGGTCTGCCGTTCAGGCTGGGGCCGCTTTGTTGGTGCTGGTGCGTGTGGCACTGCCGGGGCTTTCATCGTGGTCTCCTCGGTCGGCGTGGCCGTGCTCCTTTTGGCACGCGCAAGATCATCACGGTAGGTTCGCAGACGTGGCACACGTGACGGTTTGTTCGTTGGGGTCGGCATGCGTGTACATAGTATCGCATGTTGTTTCGGCCGCGCTGCCAGCGCTCTCCACTTTACGTCAGTTCTGCGGCGGTGGCGTGATGCCACGCGACGTCGCCCAGTTCGGGTCGGCTTGCTTGATGGAGAGTCCGATCTTCCCATTCTCCACTTTCGATACAACAACCGGTACAACGTCACCCTCGCTGAGCACGCCATCAAGATTCTCAAGTCGGAACGGTGCGATCTCCGAGATATGGATCAGTCCCTCGTTCTGCTCATCGAGACGAGCGAACGCTCCGAACGGTGCGATACGTGTCACCGTTACCGACAGCTTCTCACCGATCTCGTAGACGCGGGTGAGCACCTCGATCTGTTCGTGTGCCCGCTCGGCGCTACCGTCCTTGCCGGTGATATAGACGGTGCCATCGTCTTCGATCGAGATCTCTTCAACACCGGAGCTCTCTTTGATCTTGTTGATGGTCTTGCCGCCACCACCGATCACAAGTCCGATCTGCGTGGGGTCGATCTGCATGGTGATGATCTTTGGTGCACGTGGCGAAATGTCACTGCGTGGAACGTCGATCGCAGCGGTGAGTGTGTCGAGTATTGAAAGACGCGCATCGCGTGCACGATCGAGTGCTTCGCTGAGGATCGCGACCGGGATGCCGTTCACCTTCACATCCATCTGGATCGCTGTCACACCCTCGGTCGTTCCTGCAACTTTGAAATCCATGTCACCGTGTTCGTCCTCAGGACCCTGGATGTCGGTGAGGATCGCGTATCGATCACCGTCCATCATGAGTCCGGATGCGATACCGGCGACTGGTCGTGTGATCGGTACACCGCCGTCCATCAAAGCGAGCGATGATGCGCACACAGAACCCATAGAACTCGAACCGTTCGATGAGAGCGTTTCTGAAACGAGCCTGATCGTGTATGGAAATTGTTCCTTCGGTGGAATGACCGGAGCAAGTGCCTTCTCGGCAAGTGCACCGTGACCGATCATGCGACGGTTGAATCCACCCACCTTGCCAGTCTCACCCACTGAGAACGGCGGAAAGTTATAGTGATGCATGAACCGCTTGTGTACCGACTGTTCCTCGATGGTGTCGATGAGCTGCGCAGCTTCCGGACCGCCGAGCGTGAGTGCAGTGAAGATATGCGTACCGCCGCGGTAGAAGATACCACTGCCGTGGAGGATCGGTGAGAGTCCGCCGGCCCGCGCAAAGAGTGGGCGAACCTCGTTCATTCCACGACCGTCCGGGCGCACCCCGTCCTCAAGTATGCCGCGGTGCAGCTTCGTGTCGAGCGCTTGTTCAAAGAACTCGGCTGCCCGTCCGCGTGAGACGGTCTCGTCAGCCTCATGCGTGGCGTCAATGAATCGTGACTTTAGATCAAGTACGTGGTCCTTGCCTGCCTGTTTTGAAAAGAGCGTATCATACAATTGTTGCCGGTACTCCTGTTCGTAGAGTGTGGCCAGTGTGTCGCTTGTCGGTGGTTCCGGTCGCTCGCGTTTCGCCTTGCCAAGCGTACTCACGATCTCACTCTGGAATGCTTCGAGCTGCTGATGGAAGCTAAGACTTGCTTCAAGGACGCTCACAATGTCCGCCTCTGCAACTTCTGCAGCTGCCACTTCGATCATGTTGATGGTACCTGCCTTTCCGCACGACAGCACCTCGAACGCGAGATTCCCCTCTTCGCGTTCCGTGTATGTGGGGTTCACAATGAGGGCACCGCTTGTTCGGTCGCGCCCGATGCGAACCGCACCCACCGGTCCGTCCCACGGAATGTCTGAAACAGACAATGCAAGTGATGCACCGATCACGCCAAGCACGTCCGGATCGTCCGCGCCCATAGCAAGGACCGTCACGACCACCTGGATCTCGCTTCGGATGGAGTGATCAAACAGCGGTCGAATCGTCCGGTCCACGATTCGTGCCGAAAGGATTGCCTCCTCGCTCGGTCGTCCTTCCCGTCTGATGAATCGGCTGCCGAGGATGGCACCGGCTGCGTAGAATTTCTCTTCGAACTCGACCGAAAGCGGAAAGTACGGCATGTCACTTTCACGCTGGCTCATGACTGCGGTAACGAGGATAACCGTTTCACCGTAAGTGAGCAGGACGGAGCCATTCGCCTGCTCGGTGAGGTCCGTGAATTCGGCGGTCAGTGTCTTTCCCGCCAACTCGGTTGAGAACGTCTTGCTCTGCATAGGTAGTATCACTAGATGCTAATGAACTGAGCATAGCAAATGGCGCCCTTGGGCGCCATTTGCTGTTCTGTTAGATGTTATCGGTATCGGTGCCGACCACTTTCTGGTCTTGTTTGCGTGTAGGCGCGCGCCGACGTGACGCGGTACCACCACGATACCCGATAAGGAATGATTTGGGATCCTTATCAATATCGATGAAGTCATCAACGGACTCACGGAGTTTTGATGAGGACGATCGGCCGAATGAGATCGCTTCCACCTGGCATCCCTGTGCCTTCACATACTCAACGAGCGGGATGAAGTCACCATCACCGGTTGCGATCACGATAGCATCGACCTTTTGTGCGAGTTTTATCGCGTCGATGGCCATGCCAACATCCCAGTCGGCCTTTTTTGCGCCGCCGTAGAATATCTGCAGGTCCTTTGTCTTGATCTCGATGCCGAGCTTCTCAAGTGCTTCAAAGAACGGGGCTTCTTCCCCGCTCTCCGTGTTGACCACATACGAGAGCGCGCGCACGAGTTTGCGACCGCCGAGTGCGGTCTTTACCACTGCACCGAAGTTTACTTTTGATTTATAAAGGTTCTTTGCACTGTGATAGAGGTTCTGGGTATCGATAAGAATCGCGACCCGTTGTTCTGGGTGTCGTATAACTGACATATAAAGGTTCGAATATATTAAAAACTGTCTCCGCAGGACACGCTCTGTTGATTCTAACATGCGCGGCCGGCATTTCGTGCCGGCCGCGACTAAACATTACCGCTTGAGGTTGAGTTTCTTCACAACGGCGCTGTACGCCTTTGGGCTCTTCTTCTCAAGGTATTTGAGGTGCTTTCGGCGGTCCGCCACCATTTGTAGCAAGCCCCGGCGTGAATGAAAGTCCTTCAGGTTCTTCTTTAGGTGCGTTGAAAGCTCATTAATGCGTCGGGTAAGGATCGCAACCTGTGATTCAGGTGATCCGGTGTCGCTATCATGTCGCTTTACATCGCTGATCGCATTCTGTTTCTGTCGCTTCGAGAGCATATCGGTAAAAGTGTGTGTTAAGAGTGGTGTGTGTCTACACATCCACCCGAGATAGTAACCTGCGAAGGTTGCTACCACTTTACCACAGATACAGCCTACTTGCAAGCCCGCACAGAGATACACAAAAAGCGGCCGTGTGGCCGCCTTTTGCAGGTTGTATTCTTTGCTTTAGATCAGGATCTCAATTTCTGCGTTCGCGCGCAGTGTTTCGACAAGTCCTGCGATAGCCTGCTGCTGCTTCTGGAACCGGACCTGTTCTTCAATCTGCGTCCGTATCTCTTCAAGCGGCGGCACGTCCTCGTTGTTTGCGGTAAGGTCGGTATAGAATGCGGTCACTTCCTCATCCGATACAGTCACATTTCCTTCGCTGTTGATACTTGCAAGGAGAAACGAGTTGACAGTGAGCTGTTCACTAAGTTCGGTACGTACTTCAGCGTCAGTGATGTCGAGAGCCTCGAGTTGCTGGCTGAATGCCTCGGCACCACCTGCGTTCTCGACCACAAGTTCATATTCCGCCTGGATCTCAGTCTCCGAAGCGGAAACCCCTGCGTCACGAGCTGCCTGTACGAGGAGACGATTGTTGATAAGCGAGTTAAGCACCTGATCGCGGAGCTGTACATCTGTGAGTGTTGCTCCCTGAGCTTGTGCTGCAGTGCGGAGCTGTGTTGTCGCATTGTTGTATGCCTCGCGCGAGATCTCCTCCCCGTTCACCGTCGCTACTGCGCCGTCGGTGTTCTGGTCTGTTGGTATGCCGGGCAGATTTGAGAGCGAATCATTGGTCATGAAGAGATAGCCGGCACCGAGCGCAAGCAAAAGAACGATCGCGATCGTCGCATACAGCATAAATTTGTTCTTTCCGCCCGCTGGTGCCTGCTGGGTCGGGTTTGTTTGTTCGTCCATAAGTAGATTATTGGGTCCTAAAGAATACTAACGATAATGCAAGTCAAAAATGCTCCTGTGCACTTTCACTCCACTCTATCACATACGGGGAAATGCCCACAACCGTGGTCCCAACACACAACGCCGCCAGGGCAAAACCCCCGGGCGGCGTTGTGTGTTTCAGCAGCTTACGCGCGATGTACATCCACTGCAGCAGGACCTTTTGGACCCTCCTCAAGTGTGAACGTGACCGCGTCGCCTTCGCGTAGGTCGTCGTACATGACGTCGACGAGCGAGCGAGCGTGAAAGAATACGTCCTTGTCACCTTCTGCCGGCTTGATGAAACCAAACCCGCGGTCGGTAAGACGTGCAATTGTTCCTTGCATCTTGTTTATTTATTTTCTAACCACAAAACCTTCTACACCTGATCGACTACTTTTTGGAAGTCTCCTCAAGGAGAACCGCTTTGTTGCCGGCAATTAAAGCAGATTCACAAAAAAATACAAGAGTGCCTAGGCGGATTCGTGACCGTAATGCTCATCGTCAGCATCGGCTTCAGTCTTGGTTTCGTGGATGGTCCCAGGCTCGTGATTTGGCGGAGCGTAGAGCGTATAGAGTTTCAGGGCATCGGTCGCCGACGTGTTGATAATGTTGTGTCGGACACCTTGTGGCACGATCACCACTGATCCATCGCCTATCGTCGACTCTGCGCCGTCGAGTATCGCCGTCCCCTCACCTTCCTCGACACGAATAAACTGGTCGAGTTGGTGTGTTTCCGCCCCTATCTCTTCGCCGGGCTTGAGTGTCATTAGCACAAGTTGCAGGCGTTCATCGGTATAGAGCACTTTCCGGTAGTATTCGTTTGCGCGCGTTAGCATCTCGATGTTTTCAATGTATCCTTTCATACTCTAAAGCGTATCATATGAACGGGACCACTCAGTGAATTCGATACGGTACGCCTCAATTGCAAGTACAAGCGACATGCACAGGATAGGTACATCGCGGAAGAGCACGTCCATCTGCTTCAGATTGGTGACAATGATCGCCGTAAGCACAAGTGAGGCGATGGCGCTCGGGAAAAAGATGCGGCGTCCTGATATGATCCATACCGCAAGGACAAGTTCGAGCACGCCGAATGCGTGCAGTAGCAGGAGGTCGTGTGTACCGACGAGGTCATGTATCACACGCGGGAAATACCCGATCCACACGTAGGGATCGAACCATGCAGATATTGCCGGATACATGAATGCGAACGCAACACCGAACCGGAGGAGGGGTTGTGTGAATGAGAATCGTTCCATTACGGTGTAACTGTAGCACGAGGGCAGCGCCTGTTGTGCAGGCGGCGGGGTTCACCAATGAGAGTGACTGCGTAGAATTATAGATATGCCGGCACTTCACGACCGTGTTGAGACGCTCATGCGCAATAATCGCCGCGAGACAGATGGTTTCACCTATACACTCCCCTCACCTGAGCTCTACCCGTTCCAGTGGCTCTGGGATTCGTGCTTCCACGCGATCATTCTCTCGCACTTTGACCTTCCCGGCGCAAAGAATGAACTTCGTGCCGCATTCTCGCACACACTCCCGGACGGACTTCTTCCCCACATCATCTACTGGGACCAGGATGTCGCGGTTACCAACTGGGGACGTGAGATGCGCGGGGATGTCATCAACAGTGCATGGGGAGTGACAGGTACGAGCGCGATCACCCAACCGCCCATCATGGCGTATGCGGTACAGCGCATATACGAACAAGATGCTGACACAACGTTCGTTAGAGAGGTGTACCCGATTCTGAAAGCCCACTACGAATGTCTTCTGAACGACCGGACACTCGAGGACCGAACACTCACTTTCATTGTCAATCCTGACGAATCCGGTGAGGATAATTCCCCACGTTTCGACAACGGGCAGGGACTCCCGCCTCGCCACACAGCCAACGAGAGTCTCGACCGTAGGCTCGACCGCATCCGCGAGCATGCTGTGTGCAGGTTCAAGGCACGAGAGTGTATGTCGCGCAACTTTGCGATCGCTGACGTACCGTTCAATATCATCTTATATGAGTCGCTTGACTGTATGGCTGCGTTCGCCACGCTCTTGCAGCTTCCAAACGACGCCTTGTATTTTACCGACGCGGCGCGTAGCGTACGCGACACCACCAAGTCACTCCTCTGTCGCGACGGGCTCTGCTACTCGTACGATCTCAATGCGGAGACCTATATAGAAACAGCAACATGGGCACTTTTCATGCCGCTCTATGGCGGATTGCTATCTGAAAGAGAAGCGGAAGAGCTGATCCGGACGTGGTTGTTGAACACCGAACGTTTCTGGACGGTCTTCCCAGTGCCGTCAACGTCAGTGCATGAAGCATCGTTCGATCCGAATGACGGGTTCTGGCGCGGGCCGGTCTGGATGGCGCCGAACTGGTTCATCTATAAAGGACTGCAGCGGTACGGGTTCGATGATGTTGCGGCAGATATCAAGGCGCGAACCGAGGAACTGCTCGCCTGCTCCGGCTTTCGCGAGCAATACAACCCGCACACCGGTGCCGGCATCGGTGCCACCAATTTCACATGGGGCGGACTCGTGATCGATATGGTATAGCGGGTCACTTCACCTTTTTCTCGAGGTCGAGTGTGTGATCAATACGGATCTGCGCAACGAATTCAGGTACGTGTGACACGAGGATCATCGTACCGGCGTAGCGGTTGAGCGCGTCAGCGACCACAGGGATGTGTCTAAAGTTGATGTGGTTTGTGGGTTCGTCGAGGATAAGGAGGCTGGGTTCCAGAAGAACAAGTCGTGCGAACGCAACGAGCCCTTTCTGTCCTTCCGAGAGCAGCCCGATCCGTGTCTTGATGACGTCCTGCGTGATCAAGAAACCAGCAGCGACCGAGCGCATGTCCTCCTCGACCTTCTTTTTCATAACCGACATAAGGCACTCGAAGACCGTCTGGTCGAAGTCGAGGTTTGAGAAGTCCTGACGGTAGTAGCCGATCACAACACCTGGGGCTACCTGCTCCCCCGGGGCCTCTCCAGAGGCAAGTGACTCAAGAAGTGTTGACTTGCCGATGCCGTTCGGACCGACGATCTGGAGATGCTCACCACGTTTGAGGGTGAGGTCGCAGGAGACCTCCTTAGCTTTATGGTCACGGATCACCTTGTATGAGGACAGTTTCAGTACCTCAAGCGGCGTGCCGGATGCAACGGGAATGGTGAACGGACGGATCGTGCGGTCCTCCTTTCGTACGTCGACCTTGTTCTCCTCATGTTCATCGACCTTCTCACGCATGCGTTTGGCAACCAGTCGCATGCCGCCACCTTTGTTCGCGAAGTAGTTTGCCTTCTCTTTATTCTCCCGGATCTCCTTTTCAAGTCGGGCGTTCTGTCGACGCTCTTTTTCAACACGCAGTGCGATCTCCTCAACCACGTCGTGGTAGTTACCGTCGTACTGTTCGATCGTGCGGGTCTGTGTATTGAGGTAGAGGACACCGTGAGTGAAGGCATTGAGGAAGTCGGCATCGTGGGAGATCACGACCACGGTTTTGCGATACTGCCGAAGGAATTCGGTGAGATGCTCGATCCCTGCGCGATCGAGGTTGTTGGTCGGCTCGTCCAAGAGTAATACATCGGGTTCCTGAATGAGGGCGGACGCAAGGAGAAGTCGCGCCTGCTGGCCGCCTGAGAAGCTACCGACGATCCGGTCTTTGAATGTTTCTTTGACCGCAGGATCACTTGGAGCGAGGTTCACAACTTCAAGGATGGCATCGATCTTCGGGTCGATATCGTACACCTTCTCAGTGAAGCACTGTTCGAAGAACGCACGGACGGTGAGTTTCAACTCGTCACGCGAGATGACCTGTCGGGATACCGCAATCGTGGTGCGGGGCATGATATTGATGTCCCCGTCGTCTGGCGTGAGTGCACCTGTGATGAGCGCGAAGAGTGTGCTCTTCCCGGCTCCGTTCTGACCCATGAGGGTCAGTTTGGCGCCACGTCGGATAGTGAAATCAGCGCCGATGAGGATCGGTTTAGTCGGGTCGTGCTCGTACGACACGCTATTGAATGTGATAAGTCCTGCACTTCGTGACATGGCGTCCCAGCCTACACTACCTGTCCACACGTTTCAACGAACGAAAACACGCGGGTGTATGTGCCCGCGTGTTTTCCGTAACGTTACTTCTTCAACGTCTTGTCCTTCTTCGGCTTCTTCTTCTCCTTCTTTCGGTCCATTCCTTTGGCCATACTCACTACACTGTTACTGATGATAATGATCCTTGTTCGTATTTAAATTTTCATCGGTCGCGTGTTACCTGTACTAACAGTACTAGTATAGCAACAAGATGAGGTCTATTGCACAAGCATGTGTGCCTCTCCGAGGTAGTACGGCCAGATCAGGATCGCCAGTACTCCCTGCCAGAAACCCAGCTGGAGATAGCCGATCGTAAAAAGCCATGCTGCGAGCCAGACCCCTCCCGATAGTGTATGGTGTTCAACTTTTATCTTTTGCATATGCTCTAGTATACCGCACAGACTACTGAGCGTTCGGTGTGAACAGGCGGCGGAGCAGATGCGACATGCCGGCCACAATGAAGATGGCAATGATGTAGCCGATCAGGTAGGTTTCGAAGCTGTACGGGAGTCGTCCGGCGAGCCCCAGAAGGGTCGCTCCCCACCACGAGGTGAACGAGATGCTTGCACCGAGCCAGAACGGGATCCAGCGTTTCGTTAGCAGCACTGCGTTTATAAAGATTATAGCGAACATCACATCCTTGATCCAGAGTTTCTCACTGGTGAGGATCCACATATTTCCCTCACGCAGGTGGTACCAGAACATACCGATAACGGAGAGCAGGAGTATCGCCATACCGACGCGGATCATTCGGTAGTTCACATGCATGAGCGCGCGCTCGTCAGGACTCACCTTCTTGTCAGCGAGTGCCCGTGTGATTTGAAACTCTGCAATGGTTGCACCTCCAGTACCGAGAATGGTGCCGATGACATGGCCGGCGACAATGATGGTATAGATATCCATACCTGAAGTATACGGTATGGAAAGTGGATGCGGACACTTCTCTGTGACTACGTGCCCGTGTGCTCTTTCGCACACGCGCTGATGATGCGCGCAAGGTCTGTGTCCATAGAGGTAACTGTGTTCCCAGCGTCATGCGTTGAGAGTGTGATGTCGACGCGGTTGTATACGTTCGTCCACTCCGGATGGTGACTGATTCGTTCCGCCTCTACGGCTACGGCCATCATGAAGGCGAACGCCGCGTTGAAGTCCTTGAAGGTGTACGTTGCAAAAAGACGACCGTCAACGAGCGTCCATTTGGGAAGCGTTTCCAGTGCATCGTGTATCTCAGTTTCAGAAAGAGTATGAACTGTCATAGGGTTTAGCATAGCAGACTCTCTCTTAGTTCGGCGTTTTTTCACGGAAATAGCAAGGATAATCGTGAAAAGTAGGCAATTTTGCGTGTTATTCACGATTATCTTGCCCCTCTGTTATCCAAATGTTACCGACCGCCTGGGACGACGTTGGAACTTTGTTAGCGATTTGGCCAATCGTACTCTGAATACTTTTGACCCCTCTCGTACGATTCAATGGCAGCTCGTATATGGCCTATCGTGTTATTCGGAAGCGCCGAAAGCGGAAACCAAGAGAGGTCGTCACATTTGTTTGGCTCCATGTTGGTCGGCTCTCCCTTCCATGTCCTCGTCGTAAAATAAAAGCCTATTCGTGCATGGGGGTTTCCTGGATCATCACACCATCGATGTTGCACTAGCTGGAAGTCTAGATCATTGGCATGAATAGTTATGCCAATTTCCTCTTGTGCTTCTCTCGCAACACCTTCACGCATCGTTTCTCCGTATTCACCATGCCCAGCGGGTAGTCCGTAATTGCCGTCTTCCCAACCCGTTTGAAATCGCCTTGATAGAAGTATCTTTTCTTCTTTTATGAGGAGCAGAAATACTTCTGGAATAATTTTGTAGCGTTCTGACATACGGCAAGTATATCAAAAGTCCCTCAGCAACTTTTCAGGTTTCAGTTGCCCGCCGTACGTGAAGAAGACGAGCGTTCCGACTCCCAAAGGTGAGATAGTATTGAACTCCTCTGTGAGATTTTCATGATAGAATTTCTGTATGATCGCATTCAATATCACAAGTATCATCGTTGTGCTCGCACTTTCTATCTCATTAGTTTATTGGTTCAAGATTTGGAAAAAAGGAACGGATACTAATTTCAAGAAGGGATCGTTTTTGTACGTCGTGTGCTTCACGCTCTATGTTGTCGGTCAAACCTCGGCAATTTTACAAAGTAACGGCTTTGTAGAAGGCTGGTACAACCTATCGAGCTACTGCTATGCGTTAGCTGCTTTGTTATTTGCATTTGGTTCCTATTACCAATACCAGAGTGTAGTTAAAAATACTTCAACCTACATAGAATAGGGCTACGGCTCTACAGCAAAGACGCCTTTCACCAGCTAGCTGACTGGTGGCTCGCGCACATCAAGAAACCTACAAACGATGCAAATGAGCTTCGAGCTTTTTAAGAGCAATACGGCGCATCGAGGTTCCCTTCTGTTCCTCGGTATCCATCTCGCCCCACGTTTTGGTATGACCTTCCGGAATAAAGATCGGATCCCAACCGAAACCTCGCTCTCCTTTAGGAGTTTCTGCTATTGAGCCAGCAGCGCTTCCTTCAAATACTTGTAGCGTTTGTCCGTCGTATAAACCGAACATACATTCTGCAAGCGCTGTTCTGTCGCTATATCCATCAAGCAATTTGCAAAGTCCGGAATTATCAAGTTCACCAAGGAACCATTTAACGAGCGGACCGGGTAATTTACCGAGCGCTTTGAAAATTAAAGAAGTATCTTCGACCAGCACTACTCCACCAATTTCTTTATGTGCCTCCTTTGCTTTGTGTTCAATAATTTCTTTCAATTCCAAAGACTGTATCTCCGGCAAATCAAGCTTCGTATGCGCTACCGGGTGATCTAAATGCCGTTCGAGCTGCTCGGCCTTTGCAGCATTTCCGGTGATGAATGTGAGAGCTACCATGGTAGTCACTATTCTATCGTGTTTACGAGATTTGCTAAACAATCCACTTCAGGCGTTTAGGATCTCTGTCATCTTACGCAACTCGACCCTCTGGGACGAAGTCGAAACTATTCTTCGTCTGTAAGGTCAACGATTAGTACGTCCGGTACAATTCCAAGAGCTTGCGTTACCATAAGTCGCGTGTTACCGCTCATCAGATGATACACTCCGTCTATCTTCACAATAACAGGCATATCCATTTCAGCACCCAGTTCCATTTTTTGCTTCAAAGCTTCCCAGGCGCGCTTATTCCCTGAATCATCGGACATACCAGCGTCAACATGCATAGCAACCGTTTCAAAATCTCCCTGTTTCACGTCAGCTGCATCTGTATTGTCAAGTGTCGCTAATAATTCTTGGGTAAGTGGTACGACCGATGCGGAAGCAACCCGTTCGTAGAATCGGTGCGTTAGCCCGTGCACATCATTAGGTCGAAATAACTTTGTAACTCGTTCAAGTTCCCCGACTTCTTGAGAGGATCTAAAGTCTGGCATCACCCACGTTGGAGAATTAGTCACCTCAGGTCTGCTATTGGACTCAAACATACGGACAGTATATCAGGAGCGTTGGCTGTCTGGGACGACGTTGAAACTTTTGTATAAAAAAGAGCCGCCACCAGCAGCTCTATAGAAAAAGATGAGTGGGTTTAGGCTTGGAAGGACTATCTCCCATGTTCAGACGGAGAGCTTGCGCTCTTCGCCTTACTCGCTCCTCCGTTCAGTCACCTGCCAAGATAGAATATTCACGCACGGAACTCCTATTCTTGGAGAGGAAAGGCCTGTTCCTTAGGAATCGCCATGTTGGTCTCTCTCCCACTCACCCTGCCTGATTGCAACTTGCTTGCTCTGTGAGACCGAAATCTTTCTTTAACGGAAGGCTGCTTCTAAGCCAACCGCCTGAGCTAGCAACGGCAGCAAGTTCGACAAGATATTTATAGCAAAGAATTCCGTTGATACAAACTATGTTGTATGGGACGAAATTGGAACTTTTATAAGCGCCAACTTTTGAGGGCACCTCTAAACTGAGTTGCCGTGGCAGCATATCCGAATAAGATCAGCCACAGCCAAATATGAGTGTAGAAATGTAGCAATGAAAAGGTGACCACGAAAGACTGAATTCCAACGTATCCTAGGTGATACCAACCAGCAAAATTAAAACTTCCCTTTTCTCCATACATCCAGCTCCCTTTTTCTCGGACTTTTTTGCGATAAATAAAATAAAGGATAATAAAGAGAGTGGTAAGGAGAATACTGGTCCAGAGTAGCCCTTTTTGGGAGTCAAGAATCTGCACGAGACCATAGTAGACTGCCAACGCATTGAATAGTGGTAAAAATACCGTGTCACCCACAAGACCGGTCACACTTGATGGGAATGCGGTGCTCTTTGTGGAAATGCGGGTAAAAACAAAAAACGCTGCTGGTCCAAAGAGTATTGTAGCCATGAATGCGAGTACTGTCTCCATTGCTTGATAGTACCACCCTCTTTGGCCGTCTGAGACTCGAACTATCTCAAAAATGGTAAACTACCAGAATGAAAATATACTCGTGGAACGTAAACGGCATTCGCGCGGTGCATCGAAAGGGTTTGTTTGAGCCATTTATCAAGGAACACCAACCAGATATCCTGTGTCTGCAGGAAACGAAGGCGGAGCAGGACCAATCTCCCGTGGAACTATCCGAATATGACGAATACTGGCATTCTGCAGAGAAAAAGGGCTATTCCGGCACCGCTATCTTCACCAAAATAGCCCCTGAAAATGCACTATACGGCCTCCCAGACGAAGTGAAAGAAGCGTATGACCTCACAGACTCATACGGAGATACGAGTGCCGAAGGGCGCGTAACAACACTTGAATTGGAAGGATTCTTTATAAGTTCGGTCTATACACCGAACGCAAAGGACGACCTCTCCCGTCTTCCGGTACGACAGCGATGGGACGCTGCGTACCTTGCATACATGAAACAGCTTTCTAAGCAGAAACCAGTGATATTCTGCGGGGATCTCAATGTGGCACATACGGAACAGGATCTCGCTCGCCCCAAAGAGAACAAAGGGAAGAAAGGATTCACTGAAGAGGAACGCGATGGCATCGACAGTATGCTTGATGCAGGATTTACGGATAGCTTCCGCTTGTTCCACGAAGGCAATGGACACTACACATGGTGGTCACACTTCGGTCACGCACGCGAACGGAATGTCGGGTGGCGCATCGACTATGTGATGGTCGCAAAGGATCTGGTGCCTGTGGTGAAGAAAGCGGCGATCCATCCGGATGTATTTGGCTCCGACCATTGTCCTGTATCGGTGGAATTAGCGCTCTAAATAAAGGGTGTCTTTTATCAAGGACACTTAAAGACAACTATCCACAGTTATCCCCACAACTGTCCTTTACCTTCCCCTCTCTAGGACATACTATAGTGACAGGCCAGAAAGGCAGGCTACTCAATCGACAAAACGTTTTCGATTGAAGCCTAAAACAGTTCGTTCCACAGTAGTGTTAGAATACCTCCACTAATCTAACAAAATGTTCACAACAACCCCACCCTTATAAAAGTTCATAGCAATGGCGTGAGCCGCGAAGAGAACCGAATTATAAAAGACATTCGATCCTCCTCCCGGCTCACTCCTTCGCAACTCCCACAAATGAACTTACACGTAGAGCCGACAAACAGGCTGACCCCGTCCTTTAGGACTTAAAAGCGGGCGCCACTTGAGGCTCCAACAGCCTCACACATGTAAGGCTCTAGTCACCCCAAAGGCCCGGAAGTCAGGAAACAAGCACCCGCTTCGATCTTGACTCCCGGGCCTTTTTTATTACCCCACCTTGTGACTTCGCTCAATTGATTTGATCGCGGCAGCTTCCTCAGCTTCCTGGCGTTCCTTCCCTCTGTTCGCCAGCTCTGCAAGGGTCGAATCATCCAGTTTTTGTAGCTCTAATACGCGGTCTTTGAGAGTTTCATACGTGTTCTTTCCCGGATCGTCCAAAACTTCCTCCAGCAGTGTGTGTAGCATGTATCCTAGGCGTTTTCCTGGTTTTTCGCCGGTGATATCCATGATCGTATCCCCTTTTATGGCGAGCATCTTGACTGAAATTGGATCACGCATAGCCTGATCCACCATCGCTTTGTATTTCCGGAAGCGGAACGGCTGTTCCTTCGGTCGTCCGGTACCGATGCGGTCGCAGATACGCAGGTTCAAGAGATCCTCGATATGCTCCTGCCCCACTCTGGTTATGGTGCGACGAACTGCAGCGAGGGTGACCTCATCAGGATCCGAGAAGAACATATGCAAGCGAACCAGTTTTTCAATGAGATCGCTCATTTCACGACTTACCTTCAAACGTTTCAGGATCGCACGGGTCATACGCGCACCGATGACCTCGTGTCCATGGAAGGTCCAGTCTTTCTTAGCGTCGCTCCACTGTCTCGAGGCAGGTTTGCCGATGTCGTGAAGCAGCGCTGCAAGGCGCAACTCAAGCGAGAAACCCTTGTCGGCAGCAGCCTGGGCGGTCCGCAGGAGGTGTTCGTATACGTCAAACGCGTGTGCCTGGTTCTGGTCACACCCGATCGCCTCTTGTATCTCGGGTAGGATGTGCGAAATGAGGCCAAGGCGCTCGAGAAACGCAATACCCTGCATCGGCGTGTCTGAATTGAGGATACGAAAAAACTCATCACGGATCCGTTCTGTTGAGATATGGCCAAGAAGATCACTATTCTCACTGATTGCGGTCATTGTCTCCGCTTCGATGGCAAAATTGAGCTCAGCGGCAAGGCGCACGGCACGCATCATACGAAGCGCGTCCTCATTAAAACGGTCGGTCGGGTTCCCTACCGTCTTCAGCCGTTTTTTTGTGATATCCCCTGCCCCGTCAAAGAGGTCGACCAATGACTCATCCTTCAGACGGAACGCGATCGCGTTTACCGTGAAATCACGGCGTTTCAGATCTTCTTCGAGCGATACTCCGAACTCAACCTTATCCGGTCGTCTGCGGTCCGTGTATTCCGATTCACTCCGGTATGGCGTGACCTCAACCACTCTCACCCGTTCGTCACTCGCCTCTTCGTTCACGACCCCCACCGTTCCGTAGTCGTTGTTGCAGTAGCTGTCTGGGAACAGCTCCTGGATCTGCTCAGGGGCAGCGTTCGTGGTGATATCCCAGTCTTTCGGCGTTCGGCCGATCAGAAGGTCGCGCACGCACCCACCCACGAGGTACGCTTCATACCCCGCAGCTTCGAGCGTGTCTGCAACGAACTGGACTTCGGTCGGTATGTCTGCTCGTACGATCATATTCGCTACATTGTATGGGGTTCTCCACTATTTGTATATGCACATGCTGTGAGTAATATGAACTATGATACAATAGTACATACATGAGAGCATTAGTACAGGAAAGAGAAAAGGCAATTGCTTTGCGTAAGCAGGGGTACAGCTATAAAGAGATTCTTGCAGAGGTGCCAGTGGCAAAGAGCACCCTGTCACTGTGGCTTGGTGACCTCCCGTTAACCAAGAATGAAAAGCTGGTACTAAAAGATCGCAAGAATGCAAATATAACTCATGGTCGCATTAAAGCTGCCTCAGAGTTGCGTAAACGTAGGCTAGAGCGAGAAGCATCATGGCTTGAGGAGGCAAGAGAAACTTTTTTTACACATAAACTTGATCCACTATTCCATACTGGGGTCGCTTTATACTGGGCGGAAGGTTCAAAACGGGTCAATCAGTGGAGTTTCATGAATTCTGATGAAGAAATGATACTTGTAATGGTCAAATGGTTGCATAGATATGGAAAGATCAACACAAACGAGCTGTTTTTTCGTCTGTATGTCCACAAGCCATACGCACATGAAAACTGTGAAGAATGGTGGGCAAAGAAAATCGGCGTCCGAACAAATCAGTTCCTTAAGACCGTGTATAAACCAACGACGTTGGGGGTGAAGAAACGTCCTAATTATAAAGGTTGCCTGAGAATAGAGGTGCGAAAAAGCAAAGGTCTGTTATGCAAGATGCGCTTCTGGCAGAACATACTCGTTGAACATTACGCTAAAGGGTAGTAGACTGCTCCACACTGCACCCGTAGCTCAACGGATAGAGCACTTGTCTTCGGAACAAGGGGTTGGGGGTTCGAGT
>JBBDKG010000021.1:0-9700 GCA_040879435.1 Minisyncoccota bacterium
TTCTCATTTCCTTAATTGCTTAAGGAGTCTCAAATGTATGTGAGATTATGCATGTGTGAGAGCATGGAAGACATCGTACTGTGATAATTGTTGATTTCAAGCGTGTGCGCACTGCTATACTATCCGTATGCGAAAACATGTGCAGAAAGTGCAACAGGTGTGCCAGCAGGTGTGCATGGTCTCACCGCAAGTGAAACGAAAGGTCCGCATCGCCTATGTGACACTGATCCTCATTGGAGTCTTGGCAAGCGCTGCAATCATCGCGGTCACTGAGCATGAGCTGAAGCGTATCGAAGAGGAGGCGCGGCGTTCTGCCGCGCCGCCGTTCCCCGTGAGCGTTGATCCGACGCTAAAATTGATCACAGAGAACCCTGAGGTGGATACATACTTTGCCGTCCATATCTCGTCACGCACTGACCACACGCGCAAACTCGGCTGGTTCCGGCAGACCATTGAACAGATCACGCAGTCGAAATGGTTCCAGCAACTCGCGTCACCGGTTGCCCGCGTCTTGGTCATCCATCCCGGCGAACGCAAGGAACAGGTCGCGGACAATTTTGGCGATCTGCTCGGGTGGAGCGACGAGGAACGCCAGACCTTCCTCACACGTGTCGAAGAGGCGTCTCCATCGCTCACTGAAGGTATGTTCTTCCCTGAACGGTACCTCACCCACAAGGACGCGACGCCGGAAGAGATCGCGGTCATGGTGACCACGTACTTTAACGAGGAAGTGCTCACCCGCTACCCCGAGGAGGTCGCTGCGGTGATTCCACTCGAGCAAGCACTCGTGTTCGCATCCCTCCTTGAACGCGAAGCGTATGACTTCACCGACATGCGTGAGATCGCCGGTATCATCTGGAACCGACTCTTCATCGATATGAACCTCCAGCTCGACGCTACCCTTCAATATGCAAAGGCGAACGAGGCCGAAGGCGGACCCTGGTGGCCACGACCAACGCCTGCTGATAAGTACATCGAGTCTCCGTTCAATACGTATGAGAATGAAGGCTTGCCGCCTACGCCGATTGCAAATCCGTCACTTGATGCCATTCTTGCGGCACTGAACCCGATCGAGACCGACTGTATGTTCTACTTCCACGATGACTACAGCAACTTTATCTGCAGTGACACGTATGAAGAGCATGTGCAGAACTTGCGGCGGGAGTTTGGGCAGGGGCGGTAGCTATACACTAATTGCTGTCTGTCTTGGTCCTATTGCGAATTTAAAGACCCGCAGTAGCAGCAAGAATTGCCCTGGTCAGAACACTGAATATCGAAGCTCCTAGCACCACAGCTATCACCCCTAGGATAAAACATGCTATACCAAATCCGATACCAAATCCAAAACCAAACACGAGTCCGTTCCGCAGAGTAAACGGAGGGTCTTCTTTTTGCCTGTGGGAATTTGGAGGTAGTTGCTGTGACTTTCCTGCGTTCGACCTAGATAAAGTCGCATACACCACAAGTGCAACACAAACGCCAATTATGAATACCAGAATAGGTTTGATCAGTTCTTCCATAATATCCTTACCTTAGCGCCTCACACGCCTTTCCATCTTGATCTCTATCAAGGTCATGTGGGTCTATCAGCGGACCTCCCTCTTTCTCGTAAAAGATTTGTGCTTCTTTATGGGTAGCAAAGTCTGAACAATTATAATCGTGTTTTGCTGAAATACGAGCAGATGTACGAGCTGCTTCTTTTGCCTCTTTCGCTACACTCCCTTTGGAATGGCAATGATAATCACCAGTTTTATGGTTCGTGTGACACCCTTCAGCATTTGTCCTGCCGGAATGTGCCTCCAAAGAAAGCGGGAGTACATAAAACGACATTGAGAACATTAGGAAGTAGCGGAAAAGACTCATGGCATTACCGTAAATCCAATAACAAGTGCTGACCCGAGCACAACTGATGCCAATACGATAGCTACTGCGTAGTTTCCATTCTTAAGCTCCTCCCATTCATTGACCGGGGTGATCCAGGTGAATATTTTTAAGAGAATACTAAGTGATAGCGCCATCGATACAGCTCCTGTAAGTGCCCAACCTACTGTGATCAAATATTGCGTAAAAAGTATTTCCATATACATTCACTATACCATCTTCATGAACATCCGAGTTAACCCGGTTACTTTCTATCCATCCTCTCACTGAGTGCCTGAACTCTCATCTTCTGCCACCCACTTCCGCTCAGCTTCTGCTACTTGACGAGCCAAGTACGATGCTTCGCTTCCCGTTGGTTGGTCATCTCTGGTGATCCAGATCTTCCGCGTTTGGGTGTCAACATTTATATCGGTTCCCCCATCCCGCAGATTTGGCCCTGTCAACACGCTCGGATCATAGCCCAGCGTATGCCGAACGATATCACCCAATACCTCTATCGATTCAGTGTACTCACGAGACTTCTTTGCAGATATGTCACTCGGTTCATAGTTTCCTCCGAGTATGACCACCTCGACGGTTTTTTGTTCCGATCGCTGTTGCAGTTCTTTCAAGGTGTCAGTAAGGTCGTTGGTGAATTTCTTGGTCGCTTCCGGTCCGCCTTTCAAAAAATATTCGGGATTTTGGTGGCTGATAAAAGCCACTTCCTTACCTGTCTCACGACTTCGGCCAATACCGAGCACGGCAGTACAGTTAATATTCTTATCAGAGAACAACTTTTGTTCAGTGATCGGTGATATAAGATACGTGTTCGGGCCGTCGTGTTTGGTTCCGTCGTCCTCAAATTCCGGACCGGCTTCAAAGTCGATCCAGAGGAGTTCGTCCTCGTCCTCTGGAAACTCGCCAAGCTGCCGTTCGATGGGAGTGATGTCCTCACGCAGCTGCACGCTCTCAAAAGCACTGCTTCTTTGCTCTGGAGTTTCTTTCATAGGTACATGATACCAAAATTAAGCCGGTCTGTGTTTGGCCACTCCTTATTGCATATTCAGCTAGCTGTGGTAAGTTCTTCATGAAATTGAACCTTGGCTTGGGAGACTGACATGGACGTATTGCACGGTTTTCTGGAGAAACAGAAAACCGCACACGATATCCTGATTCGGTCGGGCGACACTATTCTTGAGTTCACCCGACCTGCTGGAGGACTCTATCTCCGCATCACGATGCAAGGCGAAAACCGTTTCAACCTGTATCTGGTACAGAACGGTGGCTCGTCGCCAAAACAAAAGTGGCATTGCGGAGAATTCGACACTTGGCCGAACCTCACCCGCGGAAAGATCCGCGAACGGTGTGAGAAAGCGCTACGCTCATGAGGCGGACCTTAGCAAAGGCCCGTCTCATTTTGTTTAAAACAAAATGCAGCCCGCCGGAACGGACTGCTGTGTGGGACAAAAGCCTTCCACTACTGACCTTCTGGCTTGTCCCTCCTCACCACCTCCAACTCCATATCTTCATACACCGCAGGATCTTCAATATATATTCGGTCATATATCTCAAATGGTTTCCCGGCAACCCCATCTTCTGCAATACCTTCGATGGAACCTCCCATGTCCCATTTGTCGTAGTATGAAACGTATGTACCCTCTTCATCTTCTCCCCGCATCAACGAGTAGCGCCCCATCACACCGGAACCGAGATCTACCTGCGGGAACTCTGCATCATAGCCACCACTTGCATTCATCCAAAGCCATCGCATCACTTCCCGTTTGCGTTCCGGTGTCATTTCCTCAGCCTCAGATGCTCCCGGCGCCACGTCACTGAAATTCTCAACAAAGTTGTTGATCTTGTAGTAGTACTTGTCGTCTTCGCTTTGTGACGGTTGATACTCAGAGACACCGAACGTGTTGTGTTCCTGCGGTAGCCCCAGATAGAGGCGAAAGGCGTCCATTCGTGAATCAAAGAATCGATTTGCCGCTTCCTCAGAGATATTGAACCGCTCCTTCATTTCATCCACCAACGTATGACGTGTTTGTTCATTCTCATCTTTGATAGTGCCGACCGCCAAACCCTTTATGATACGAGCAGCATCAGATAGTGCGTCCCAGCCTCGTCCGTCACTGTTGGGGTCGGTGTATCCAAAGGGACTGAACCCGCGTTCAAGGGCCAAGCTTGTTGGGCGGTTGGCTTCCTTTCGTTCGCTCGTTATGCCGGTCTGGTCCAACTGCTCAGCAGCGATCTGTCGAGCTTGAAAGTGGTCGGCTTTGCTTTCAATAGCGTCAGTTGGGACCGTTGAGAGCATGGCACCAAGCGCCGCAGCGCGAGCCAGTTTACCGGCGCTACTCACTTCTTCTTTCTTCTTCGGAATGTTGTGTGCTCCTTCAAAACCCATATATAAAAGTATACCATCGGTAGTATGGACTAACCGCGCTCTGGCTCGTAGAAACTACATCGTGATCGTCGGATAGACATGATCAGGGTTTCGGTTTTCCTCCTTGATCTCAAGCAGGCGGAACCGTAGATTACCTTCGTCGTTCGTACCGGCAAAGCGTTCAAGTGATGTGACGTAGAGCTGACCATGATCATAGAGCGCACGATACACGACACGAAAGACATCACCCTCCTGATCAGCATCCTTTGCAATATCAACAACAACATACCGATTGCCACGATAATGTTCGTAGACGCGGTTTCGTAGTACTGCAGTTTCAAGTGTGGTGTGTTCCATAGGAACCATTGTATCAAAATCACATCTAGCTGTTTCCAAAGAAAAAATCCAACGTCTGATGGTCAGATGTTGGACGTATTGGGTTAGTTGGTCCGGAGCAGCAATCTGCTCCGGACCGTGACCTTAGTCGGACTTGATCTTGAGGCTGCGGACGCGACCGGCAGCATCTTGCGCGGTGATCACGGCGCCGTGGCAGTGGCAGCCGATCGTGTGAGCCGCGTGGTGCAGGGCATGCTGGTCGGTCATAATCGCTCCAGCAAATCCGCGAATGCCGCCCTCGCCGCCATGAACGCCGAGTGCCGAGAGCGTCTCGCCGACGGTATTCATGCTGGCTTTCACACCAAGTTCAGCCATTTCCTCAGCGATCCATCCGAAGACAGTGGTGTCGGCCGACGCGGCCAGGACATCCTCCGCCTTACGGCGTTCGATACCTTCGTAGCCCTTGGTCTGCTGTGAGCCGCGGGCCTCGAGCGCCAATGCGACTGCCTCGAGGAGATCGTTGCCGGTCGGCGGCTTCTGAACAACGCTCTTGCGTGCCGATGGACGTGGAAGAACAGTGGTATTCATTCGATGCTCCCTCAATGTTTGGAGTGATTGGTACCAATAGGACCGATGGTCAACGGTCCCATGTATAACTAAATCAGAAAAACCGAGAGCGGTCAATTTTCTTCTCACGTGACGGCAAATTCATTATCGTGTCCGTTCTACCCACCCATCTTATCTACAGACATCACTTCGATCCATCCTCCCGGAATCCCGAAGTGCGGGTGATCTTTGAATATAGCAGCTGCTGCTTCAAGAGAATCCGCCTCCACGAACGAATACATCATAATGTCGTTTCGTGCATCTTCCACTCCATCAGCGGTGATGCGCTTTGGCTTTCCCACACCAGCCGATTCAACAAGAGCATCCTTGTGCCCTTCCATCCACACATTCCACTCGGACTCCATTTGCGCTTCCTGCGCCTTTCGCTCAGTTTCTGGTATCTGCATCCAGGCATCAAGACCGGTATGCGGCATCTGGTACGTAACAAAGAATTTCATATAGGCGTAGTATACGCCAATTGACATTCCCATGCCCCAACGTAGAGTGAAGGCATATGCAATTCGGCGATCGGCAAGAATTCATCGTCCAGGTGCTCAAGAACGGGATCACGCTCAGATGCCACCCAATGGAGGTGCCGTTCGTGAACGTACGTGTTCTCATTCCGGTTGGGAATGTACACTCGCACACTGGCAATGAAGCGGGTGCGCTTGGTATCGCACATTTTCTTGAGCATATGTGTTTTGAGCGATCAAAACTTTACCCGGAAAAGCATGCCTTCGAACGCCTGCTCTCCTCACGTGGAAGCGACTGGAATGCGTGTACCGGTCCGTTCGCCACAGAGTTCTATATGCGTACACCAGCGGAGGACCTCATAGAACTTCTTCCAGGCTTCTTAAGTCACGTATTCGACCCCTTGCTTCTTGAAGAGGATATCGACCTGCAGCGTGGAATCGTCCGCAACGAACGTCAGCAACGGAAATACTTCCCTGGAGACAACGAACTTGGCGAATACCAATTCACCAAGTGGATGCAAGGTCGCTACTTCTCGAAGGAACAGTTGTTCGGTGACGATGCCGCATTGGCTGCGTTCTCGCATGAGCAACTGTCCGCATTCCAGCAGCACTACCTGTCTGATCAAATAGAGGTACTGGTCGGCGGCACCTTCGACGAAACAGCAGTACGCGCTGCACTTGAAACAATCCCGACCAAACCAATGCACCAACTCAAAGAAGTACGGGACGAAATTGGCTGGGCAAATCGTTCGTACCACGAGGCAACATTCAAAGATATCGACATCCCTGAGTACTTCTGGGGCGGGAATACGGCGCAACCCAATCTGGACACGTGGCTTTTCATTAGTTTCATCACCGACTACCTCACCGACGCGAACACGGGCATTCTTACCAACTGGCTCCGCAAAGAGAAGGGATGGTCATACGGAGTGTCGCACGCTGCATGGTTCGCACAAGATCGAATTGGCTGGATGGTCAACATGCCAGTGAACGATACCGACGCGGTCGCAGCGATCCGGGCAGAACTTCACGAACGTGTACGTACAGCGCTTGCCGACGCCGACAGCGTCCGCACCGCCCGTATACGCGTTCAGAAAGAAAGCCGCTTTTTGTTTGAAACGCTTGCTTCGCGACTCGATACTGCAGGAGACTTTCTCGTTGAGTTTGGCGAGATCATGACCGAAACATACGCTAAAGATTGGTTCGAAGCCCACGTAAACCCGACCGACCTCACTGCAGCCTACGAACGTCTTTTTAGCCCAAAGGTTACGGGCGAGTTTCTTGCACTCCCTACCACACAGCACTCATAGCAGATCCTCATCCCTTCTCTGCAATAAGTTGTGCTGAGTACCGGTTGATCAAAAACGGACTCAGCGTAACTGTTACCACACTCAACATCACAAGCGAGGTCAGAAGCGTCTGATCGAGCAAGCCCAACTGAAACGCAACGAATCCTGTACCCAGTGTCGTCGACAACTGCGGTAGCGAGGTAGCGGCAAAGAAGTGAGACTCTGACGGTGAAAAGCCCACCAACCGAGCTGCGAGCCACCCACTCCCATACTTCGAGATCACCAGCCCAACGATCAGTGAGAGCATTATGACGATCATAGAGCCAACTTGAGCGAAGGCGGAAAGATCTGTTTGTAGTCCAACAACGATAAAGAACACGGGAATGAATATCCCGTAGCTAATAGTTTGGATCTTATCCTTGAGGATCTTGCTGGTGATAGACTCAGCGAGTACCAACCCTGAGAAGAAACCGGCAACAATTGGGTGCAAGCCAAGTAGCTCAAAGAAGATCACGGTGCCAATAAGGATAAGGAACGTAACACGAAACTGCAGTTGGAAGAGCGTTGGCGACTCCTGTGCTTGCGCTAGCAGGAAGTCTCGTACTTTGGGAATTGCAAAACGAAGCAACATCAGTACCCCAAGCAGGACTGGATAGAAAACATACAACGGTACTTCGGTCACCGGACTCACGAGCTGCAACACGAGCGACAGCAATGCCAGACTGGTGATATCTTGCAAAACTGTAGTGATCACCACCGATTGGCCGAGTTTGGTATTGAGCATCCCGCTTGTGGTAAGTGATGGGATGACTACTGCGATCGAAGAAGATATGAAAATGATCCCCACAATTATCGCAGTGGTGAGTGAGTATCCCAACAGCCATATAATTCCAAACCCGACCAAGAACGGGAGGAAGCCGTTTAGAAATGCGAGAAGTGCCAGTCCTGATTTAAACTCACGAAACTGAGACAGCCTGGTCTCCAGTCCGGCCATGAACATCAAGAAGATAAGGCCGACCTGCCCTAAGAAATCGATCGTCGTAGTGACCTCCACTACGCCCAAGACACTCGGCCCTACGATAACGCCACCCACCACCAACATCACCGCCCAGGGAATGTGCGTTCGAATAGACAAAACAGAGAACAACACACCGGCAAATACTATGAGGAAGAAAGGGAGGAAATCATGCATGTTGCTAGTTTAGCATGCTGATTATCTATTATGAGATCAGAAAGCTGTATGCAGCAGCAAAGCAGTCATTATGCTGGCTGTTTCGAGTTAGAACCGTGGTCGGTCAAGCCCAGCTTGTTCCGTCTGATGAGTGTTCAGAATCCAAAAGAACGCGTCTCGTGCGCTAGCTTGCAATGCCTTGGTAGTTATAAACTAACGGTTTGAAACGCTCGTGAGGATGCTCAATCTTTTGGACATCGAAACCTGCATTCTTTACTAACTCTTCAATATCCCTATTAAGATGACAGTTGCCCGTAAAATTCTTGGTTATAGGAGTAACAATGTTTTGAATGATGCGGACAAGAAAATTTGGCGATACTCCGTGATCTACAAATAGAAATTTGCCGCCAGGACGCAAGACTCGCTTAATCTCCTTTAAAACAGCTTGTGGGTTTCCAACACTGCAAAGTGTCCAAGTGGAAACAACAGTATCAACAGAGCTGTCAGCAAGTGGTATTTGTTCTGCTCCTGTATTAAGAAATTCAACTGGAATACTTTGATCCTGTCGCTTGGCTATGACCAGCAGCTCCTCAGAAGGCTCGAGTGCAAAGACTTTAGAGACATTTCTGTAAAGTGGCAAGTTATGGCCCGCACCGACACCAATTTCCAAGACAACACCGAAAGCTTGCCCGATGACTTGTGGACGAATCTTTGCAAATTCAGCGCGACCCATGGCTGAATTGAGAAGCCTTGGCAAAATTGTACGTTTGTACCAATTCATAGACTTATTATTATATCGCTTTCGGTGACTTTACTAAGCGACGTGTCTCGTGTGCGATACCATCGCACGATTGGCTGGGAGTCTGGGACGAAGTTGGAACTTTTACATTTTCTCAAAGGCAAGCCAGGTCCATGTGACTCCATTGGTAATATTCCACTCTTGAATCGACTGTGCCTTGATGTTTGAAATACATTTCAAAAGGTTCTTTTCAGCAAGCTCAACTATCTCCTGAATGTCAACATCAAATATTCGCCTGCTTGTAGGTGCTTCCCCATGCCGGATTGCAAGTACTATTTTGCCAGATTCTGAAAGCAGTTTAAACATCACACTTAAAGCATGGTGTCGTTCCTCTGCGTCTAAATGCATCAAAACACCCATCACATTTATAAAATCGAAAGTGCTATTTTTGCTCGTGATTACTGATAAATTAGGTAATGAATCCTTCACCCAAGTGATGTTTGGAGTATCATGAAGTTTTATTCCGGCATCGCGTAACTCATCAACTGGCTCAACTGCAACGACACTGTGTCCATATGACACAAATTGAGCAGCGTCACTACCAATCCCAGAACCAACGTCAAGTATGCTCGATGGTTGAGAGGGGAAAAGGTGTAGAACAGGCCTATATTTCTGATTAAAATCGTTTTCTTGCCATTGTGCTACCAACCTTTCTGCCGCTTCCGCATATCCTTCAGTGCCTCTCACTACTTTGCTCATGCAAGATCAGTATACCAAAAGTTCCAAAGTGGTTAACTGGTATAAAATTATTTGTTGCAAAACAAAGGTATATTGTGTCTGCTG